>JBEKMN010000081.1:0-26471 GCA_050008495.1 Terriglobia bacterium
TCCGTGGCCAGCCTGCCGAGCCGCAGTTGGATCAACGAGCACTTGGCGTACACCCATGGCTACGGCCTTTGCCTCGGCCCGGTGAACGAATTCACCAGCGAAGGCCTGCCGGTTCTATTTATCAAAAACATCCCCCCCGTCTCCACCACCTCCCTCAAAATCACCCGCCCAGAGATTTATTACGGCGAGCTACAGAACGACTACTGCTTCGTGAAAACCCGGGCGCAGGAGTTCGACTATCCCCAGGGAGATCATGACGTCTACTCTAATTACGAGGGCACGGGTGGAATCCCCGTCGAGGGCTTCTGGGGCAGGCTACTTTTCGCGCTGGCTTTCGGCGAAAAGAACATTCTCTTCTCAGGTGGTATCCAGCCCGAAAGCCGCTTGATGATCTACCGCCGCATTTTGGATCGCGCCCAGCGCCTCGCGCCTTTTCTTAGCTTCGACCACGACCCCTACATGGTCATCGCGAACGACGGGTCGCTCTACTGGTTGTTGGACGGCTATACCACCTCTGAGATGTATCCCTATTCAGAGCCCACGGAAGAGGTGGGGAATTATATCCGAAATGCCGTCAAGGCCACGATCAACGCCTACAGCGGGCAGGTTCGCTTTTACATCAGCGATCCTTCCGACCCTCTCATCCAGACTTACGCGCGGATATTCCCCGGAGTCTTCGCTCCGCTTTCGGCCATGCCCAGCGACCTGCGCGCCCACATCCGCTATCCTGAGGAGTTCTTTTCGATCCAAGCCGCCAAGTACGCCTTGTTCCACATGACCGACCCGCGCGTGTTCTATAACAAGGAAGACTTGTGGCGCGTGGCGCAAAGTGCCGCGCGCGGCACGGCTACGCCGATGACACCTTACTACACCATCATGAAGCTGGCGGAGGTGGGCGAGCACGAAGAGTTTATCCTGATGGTGCCTTTCACTCCCGCCCGCAAAGACAACATGATTTCCTGGATGGCCGCCCGGTGCGATGGCGACGACTACGGCAAGGTTCTGGTCTTCACTTTCCCCAAGCAGAAGCTCGTTTACGGCCCGCAGCAGATCGAGTCGCGGATCGATCAGGACCCTGGAATCTCTCAGGCCCTTACCCTTTGGGGCCAGGGCGGGTCGACGGTAATCCGCGGCACCTTGCTCGTCGTCCCGGTTCTGAATTCGGTCCTGTACGTTGAACCGCTCTACCTTGCCGCGGAAGCCGGAGGCGGGCTGCCGCAATTGAAGCGCGTCATCGTCTCTTACTCGGACCACGTGCTGATGGAAGATACGCTGGACGCGGCGTTGAGTAAGATCTTCAGCGGCGCGGTCACCACCAGCGAGGCAGCGCCTGCGCCGGCGGGTGCGGCCACCCCGGCGCCTTCGAAGGCCCCGGGCGCCGCCGCGGTCGATATTCAATCGCTCATTCGTGAGGCCAACCAGCACTACCAACGCGCCCTCGAACTCGAACGGCAAGGCGATTGGGCAGGCTATGGCGCGGAAGTGAAGAAACTAGGCGAAGTGCTCAATCGGCTGGCCGCAGCAGCGCCTGCTCCGCAAACGAAGTAGCTGGCATCCAAAACCCTTCCTACAGAGTCTCTGAGACGCCGAGAGAATGCCGCTTGCTCTCCGTCCTCTTCGCCTCTGTGGTGTGAGAATTCTTTGGGGTTGTTTCCGTTTCGAATTTGAAGCGGGATAATATAGCCGGTGGGGATATGGAGCTTAAATTCACCGCGCCATTCGATCCAGAGAGCGAGCCGGACTCGTTCTTTGATTCGTTCCCCTCCCGCCCGGCTGTCTTCGCGCTCTTTCCCGCCGAGTCGGAAGTTGCCTCCGCGCCGTACCTCGGCCGTAGCCGGGACCTTCGACGGCGTTTGGGCCGGCTATTGTCACCAAGGCGGGAACACTCTCGGATGTTCAGCCTGCGAGGTTTCGCCCGCCGGATTGAATGGCAGATTGTTGGGTCCACGTTCGAGGGTCAATGGCTGAATTACCTTCTCAACAAGCAATACTACCCACGCCAGTACCGCGCGCGCCTGCGGCTCAAACCTCCGCCCCTTCTCAAGCTTAATTTGCGCAACCGCTTTCCGCGCTGTTACGCCACGCGCCGCCTGCTGAAAGACGGGTCTTATTACTACGGCCCTTTTCCGTCGCTAGTTGCCGCGGAGCACTTTGCGGCTGAATTCTTGGACTTCTTCAAAATCCGCCGCTGTGTTGAGGAGTTGGAGCCCAATCCTTCCCACCCGGGCTGCATATACTCGGAAATGAAGATGTGTCTTGCGCCCTGCTATGCCGGCTGCACGGACGCCGAGTACCAAACTGAAGTGGGAAGGGTCGTGGAATTCCTGGACGGCCAAGCCAAGGCGGTGCTTCGAACGTTGGGCGAGGAGCGCGCTCGGGCGTCGGAAGCGCTCGAATTCGAGCAGGCGGCCAAGATCCACGCAAAGCTCGAGAAAATCACCGCACTCATTGGCCAGAAATCCGAGCTGGCTCGGAACCTGCACGATCTTCACGCGCTGGTGATGCAGAAAGGCGCGGAAGAGAAGAGCGTGTGTTTCTTCCGCGTGTGGCGCGGGGAATTGCGCGGGCCCGTGGCGCTTTCGCTGGACGAGAACGTGCCCTCGCCTCTGCCCCTTGACCGGCAACTTCACAGCTTGCTTGACTCTCTCTCGGGCGACGCGCCGCAATCGACCCATCCATCCGCCGTTCCGCCCTGGGAGCACTTGAGCCTGCTGGCGCGCTGGTATTACAGCAGCTTCCGGGAAGGCGAATTGGTGATGTTGAACGCGCAACAAGCGATTCCCCACACGCGCCTGATCCGCATCTGCCGCAAAATCCTTGCCGTTTAGGTGACCCTTTCTGTGATTCGAAATAGCCTGTCATCCCGACCGAAGCAAGGAATCCCGCCCTGATCTTTCCTCCGCGATCCGCCCAAGCCAGAGCCAGATTGCTCGCTCTGTTCGGACAACCTCAAGAGTTGCCGCTACCCACTCTTCCAAATTGCCTCCCAGGAAGCCGCGTCCGGGGCCACGAGCACGGTGTTTTCTTCCGTCTGTGCTTGGGCGCCCTGGATTTCAGCGAAGTTGAAACGTGAAGCGAGGCTCGCCGGCAGGTGGACCTCCGCCGGCTGCGGGCCGGCGCCGCGCCGGAACTTCAGGCGCCAGCCTTGATGCCGGTCCAGCGGTTCGAGGGTCATGTCGAGGCGTCCGAAGCGAGTGGGAGATTGGACAAGGCTCAGAGCTTCGCCCTCCGCCCATTCCGAGTCACCGATGCCCGCGAGCAAGCGCAGCGTCGAGCCGTCTTCGAGCGCCAGCATGTGGCGTAAATACAGAATGCATTCCGCGCTGGCCCAGTTGTGTGGCATATCACCGACATAGTCCGCCGTCAGGCTGCCGCGGAGGGGCTGCTCCTCCCGCCAACAGTAAAGCGGCGTGGCGTGGTTCAGGAAGCCGCTGAACGTCAACTGCGCCCAATCCGGCATTCCGGCCCAGAGGTAGACGTGCGCCACAAAGCCCGCGTTGTAATTCCACACACCGCCGTGCGGCAGCCAGCCGGTTTCGGCGGGAATATCTTCTTGCGAGCACGCTTGCATCAGCCGGATATGTCCCTTGACGATCGGGTCATCCCTCTCAAACACCAAGCCGGGATAAATCGCATGCGAAAGCGCCCATTGAGCCGTTTGGGGCCTGGGCCGATCCCACTCATTCTCAGCAGCCCACTGGGCATCGCCCTTCAGCAGCATGGGCAGGTAGTCGAACCCGTCGGGATGGCGGCGCATCTCATGATGAGCCGCGGCAAAGAACGCGTCCCGCAACTCTTTATAGACCGGCTTGACCTCGCCCAGGTCAGGAAGGCCGAGCCGATCTCGAGCTTCCGCAATCGCCTGGAGCCCGGCCAGCACCCACAGGGTGTTCGTGAACTCGGAACGGACGCCGCCCAATCCGCCATCGCCAAAACCGGGGGCCAGGAGCCCGTAGTGGCCGTTCAAGCTTCCGTTGTCCCGGGCGCTGTCGCGCAGGTTCACGAGAAATCTCGCCGCCCGCGCCACGTTGGGCTGCATCTCGCGGAAGTAAGTCCAGTCCTGGCTGAGTTCAGCCTGGCGAACCAGCGTGAACAGGGCGATGCCGGTGTCTTTCCAATGCTCCCGCCCTCCCCCGGCGAAGACGCCACCCTCGGCCTCCTGGCGCTTCCAGGTCGCCTCCAGGCCCTCTTGCGCTTCTTTATTGTAGCCTAGATAACGAGCGGCCTCCAGAATGAAGTGCCCATCCACCACCCAGAGGCCGCGATAGACCGTCGGCCCCACCTGAAACGTCGTCCGGCCCGCTCTCTCCTCCCGAGCCTGCTGAAGATTGCGTGCGCAGGCAACCAGGAACTCCCCGCGCCGCCCCGGAAGCTGCCACCTTACCCCTGCTTCAAACGGCGCCCAGTTCCGCCAGTCGTCACGGGCCTCGGCCAGAAGGCGGTCCGGCGTTTCCAGCCCCTCCTTTAATTTGTCGATCCCCTGCCCCTCTTGCGGAAATCGCAAGAAACAGCGGCAGGGCCTGCCCTCCACAGCAGTCACCGTTTTGAGCAGATACGACCGGAAGACGGCGCCATCTTCGTGAGGTGAAAGCGGCGAATCCGCCAGGAGGAAGGGCGGCCCCGCCTCGCGATCGAGGCGCAGAAGCGTGATCCCGGCCGACGGTTGCAGCTTGATCTCCCGTTTCGTTTTGACCACCACCACCGGAACTGCCTTTTCGCTGTGTGCGGAGCGCGCCTCGACTTGCAGGATCACGTTATCCACTCGGCCTTCGTCGGGGCGGCGGGTCGCAAACATCGTGAGTTCGAGATAGGCTTCGGGACGGTCAATCCTGGTGTGGATGATCGGAACACCCGGAGCTTCAAGCCGCTGTTCGCGCACCTCGTTGGCTTCCATGCCGAGAAGTGAGAATTCCACAATCTCCGGAAAGTAAGCGATGCCGCCACTTTGCCCGGGATGGCCGCAACGCAGCTCGCCGTGCTCGCCAACCAGGCTCTTGTAGTGATCGTCAGGAAAACAGTAGGCCGTTTGCCAGGAAAGGGGCGAGTAGCGGAAATCGATGGCAGCCGGCGCGGAGTTGCTCTCGTCGCTTCCAGGGGTTTTCTCAAGATCAGTCCCAGCCTCGGACTCGATCTCGGAATGGCTTCGCGCCCCGAGCCCTGATGCACGGCTTACGACGCCGGCCGTCCCCAAGCCGAGGTTTCGTAGAAACTTGCGCCTGCTTGATCCGCTCACGTTCTCTTCTCCCACTCGCGGCACCGTAGGGGCGAGGCGCCGCCTCGCCCCTACATCGACGGACTAGGGTGCGTGCAAACCGCGGCGGATTATATCCCACTTCGGGGTTTTCAAACCAATCCATGTTGGGCCAGCGCCTTTGTGGAGGCCGGCGGCGCTCCTCTGTAGCCGACTGTTTGTCACTGCTGCGACCTCGCCTCCCACCGGAAAGCCTGACTTCGTTTTGCACAGAATGTGGTTTCTCGGCGCCTTTTGGGCTCTATTTGGTGCTAATCTGCACGCGAAATGCGCAAATTGCGCATCACTAAAAAGGGCGACTTCCTTTGTTTTCAGCCACTTCTTAGCTTCGTTCCCACTATTTTCCATTTTTTGTAGAAAGCTGGTTTCCTGCTTTGCGGGGACTATTCCAGGTTCTCTCAAAGGTCGAGGCATCACCAGGCTTGCCTACGACAATATGTCCACAAAATGACCATGCTAATAGGCTATCACAGCTCAGGAGGGTTGTCAAGCGAAAAATGCGAAAAATGCGAAAGAGTGTGACGCCCCCTCCATCACTCATCCAGCGCGGCGCCGGAGAAAATAGGGCGGCCGGCAAGGGAGACGCGGAAGCCGTAAACCGCCAAAGCGAGAACATACAGCACGCCCAGAATCGTTGGGGAGGCGTACCACTGGGAGAGCTGGATGCTGTGGACGAAAGTAGACAAGACATCAGCAGTCGTGGCTAACACGATCAGGCAAAAAAGCCCGAAGCGCTTCAGGACAAATATCACAATTCCGACAGATACCACGCTGAACACGGCGTCCACGAGCGGATATTTCCCAGACAAGGCGAATGTGGCGGCCAAGATGAGAATGAAAGCCGCTGCCGCCACCCAGTCCTTGCGAAGCAACAGGCGAAGCAGGACGAACAAGAAGAAAAGGCCGAGGGCAAAGCCTAGATCGTTAGGGATAATCCCCAATAAGTGCCCAATCATGCCGCGCGCTCCGAGCAGCGGCTCGAGACTGGTCATCGCCGGGCGGGGCGGGAGCCTTCCGAACCAGCCTTCGGCAAAATGTTGAAGCGTGCCCAAGAGGCACGCCCAGGCGACACCCAGGGCGACTCCCATAAGAACGTTGCGGCCGACCAGGGGATCACGGAACTGCCCGGCCAACACGCGGCTCCAGGAGATAAGCGCGTTGGGCCAGCGGCGCCGCACGAAAGGTTCGAGGCCGATGTAGAGCAGCAAGACAAAAGCGGCGAAGAATAGCGCGGCGCTGGTGATGATTACAAACAACGCGAACTCTTCAAAGCCGGGAAGGTGGTGAGCTTCAATCCCCCAGGCAAGCGCGAGAATCACAAGAACAAAAACGGCCAGGCGAAAAGCGCCGCGCCGGTCGCCCCGCCCCAGCCGCAGGTTCCTGCGAGCCAGGAAAACGGCCCCCATCAGCAGTGCCAGGAACAGCGCCAGCCAGATTGCGACGCCGGCCTTTTCCTGCGCCGTCAGCCGATACTCTTGTATCCGCTCGGGCCGCGTCCACGGCCAAATCAAATCGAAATAAACTGGCTTGCCTCGGTAAGCTGCCGCTTCGACGCGCAGCGGCACGCCAGGCCGACCGGGCGCTACACCCGTCCACGCTGCCCGCGCATCGCTCCCCACCGGCGGCGCCCACTCAGGCTCGGCGGGCTTGAACTGCGCGATGTCCAGTCCGGCGGCCTTGAACAGCGCCGGCCAGTCAGGCGCCGGAGCCGTTCCCCTTGATTGCTCGAGTTGGGGGGGCACCGCCTCGAAATATTCCAGCCGCCCGCTCGGATCGAGCGCTTCGTAGGTCATCCCGGAAACATCCCGCGCAGGATCGCTGGGCAGGACAGACCCGACACTGAAAAACACCAGCGCCAGGAGATAACGCGGGCTCTCGCGATACCAGAACTGGATCGCCGAAGGATTGCCCGACTTCAGTTGTTCCCAGCGATGGGGGGTCTTGTCGTGCTCTTCGATGTATCGCAGATAGTCGTCGTCCCGAAAGAAGCCGGAAGCCGAGTCCAGCGGCGGCACGGTGTAGCCGAATTGCTGGACCAGTTCGTGCGCCTTCCCGGCCAGAGCGTCGGGAGGATTTGGCAGGGGCACAACCCCGGTCATGTAGACCTTGTCGCTCAGCGCGCAGACGGCGGCCAGCCCGATAAGGGCGGAAGCAAGCCACGCCACGGCGACGCGGGGCCGGAAGCCTTCGGTTTCGCCCGCTGCCGCCACAAGCTCAGGTGAGGGCGTTTCGCCCGCCGCCAGCGCCGCCGCCAGCGGGTCTCCGCCCGGCAGCGCCGCGGCGACGGCCAGCGCCGAAGCCGGCCGCTGGCGCGGGTCTTTCTCGAGGCAGCGCAAAATCACGCGCTCGACCGCCGGGTCAACGTCCGCGATGTGGCTGGAGGGCGCGGTGGGGGTTTCTTGCGCGTGCTTGCGTTTCAACTCCGCGAGAGTCGCCGCCTCAAAAGCCTTCTTGCCGGTAAAAATCTCGTAAAGCACCAGGCCCAGCGCATAGAGATCGCTTTTCACCGTGGCGGCACGCCCGGCGAGCTGCTCAGGAGACATGTAGGCGGGTGTGCCGATAATCCTTCCTTCGCCCGGCTCATCGCTGCGCACGGCGAGTCCGAAATCGGTGATGCGGGCGTGGCCCTGGCCGTCAATCATGATGTTCGAGGGCTTCAGGTCGCGGTGCAGCACGCCTTTGTCGTGCGCGGCGGCGAGCCCGGCGCAGAGCTGGCGGGCGATTTCGAGCGCCTTGGCGGGCGGCAGCCGCCCGATGCGCTTCAGGAGCGTGGCCAAATCCTCGCCATCCACGTATTCCATGGAGAGGAAGAGCCTGCCCTCGATCTCTCCAATGTCGTAAACGCGGCAGACGTTGGGATGCGAAACCTGGCGCGCATTGCGCACCTCGGCGCGGAAGCGGTCTGCCATCGCGGTGGTGTCGGCGTCCGACTGGCCAGGCCCCGCGGGACTTTCGGGAAGAAACTTGAGGGCTACCGCTTGCCCCAGCTTCAGGTCGTCGGCGCGATAGACTTCGCCCATGCCGCCGCGGCCCAGCAAGCCGATAATCCGATAACGCTCGCCCAGCATTTCGCCGGGCGCAAAGCGGCCGGTGTCCGTCAGGGGGGCCGAGCCGGAGCGTGGCCTGCCCGGCGGCGGCGAGCCCGCCCGCTGCGGCGTCTGATGGGCCGGGGCTTCGGTGGGAAGCTCCGTGAACGGGGTCGCGGGCCTGCCGCAGGACGCGCAGAATCGCGCTCCTTCAGCCATCTCTTCGCCGCATTGTGCACAACGAGTCATCGGCATGGGATTCTGCTCCCTTGCGCACACATGTTAGGCCGGAGGTGCGGTCGAGTCAATACGGAGCTGGACTGGGGAATTCTTGCGGCGCCGGCGGACCTGCCAGCGAGGGAGGGGGGCAATCGCGGGCGGCGCATAGGTTGGTTTCCATGGATGCGCGATGGTTGACCTGGGGAAGCAGAAGGGGGCATAGATGAAGAGTGATCCATGCGCCACCCGCTGTTTCGTAAGCGCCTATGATATCCTTGGGTGGACAACGGACAATCAACTGGTTTGAGAAACATTTCGGAAGGAGATGCTTCGATTGTGGCGAAGCCTTTGACCTTTGCTCTCTTTGTTATGTTTGCGTGTGGAGGCATGAGCGGCCAGGAGATGCCTGGCTGGCAGCCACCGCCGGGACATACTCAACTGCCGATATGGCCCGGGCCGGCGCCTCATCTGCGGCCTGTCGCGGGGCCGGGCGTGGAAGCGACGGAGCCGGGCGGATCGCTGGTGGCCGGGAGGCCGTGGATTTCGGTGACCAACGTCTCGCGGCCTACCATGACGGTCTTTTCGCCAAAGGGGGACAATACGGGCGCGGCGATCGTTGTGTTTCCTGGCGGGGGCTATCAGATTCTGGCCATCGATCTGGAAGGAACGGAGGTCTGCGACTGGCTGGTGTCCAAGGGGATAACGTGTGTGCTGTTGAAGTACCGCGTCCCCAATTCCGGCCCCTCCTGGAATCAGGCATTCGGTTGCTACCTCAATACGAAATCCTCGATGGCGCTAGAGGATGCGCAGAGGGCGGTGGGGCTGGTTCGCTTTCACGCGGCGGACTGGCATATCGATCCGTGCAAAATCGGAGTGCTCGGGTTTTCGGCAGGCGGACACCTGTCGGCGGCGATCAGCACGCATTTCAAGCAACGATTGTACCCGGCCGTCGATGCGGCCGACAGAGAAAGCTGCCGGCCGGATTTTGCGGTGGCCCTTTATCCGGGGCATCTGTGGATTTCCGAGAAGAGATTTGAGCTGAATCCGAATGTTCCAGTGACCCGTGAGACGCCGCCGACATTTCTGCTGCAGGCCGAGAACGACAATGTGGACAACGTGAACAACTCGCTGGTTTACTATCGGGCGCTGAAGAATGCTGGGGTTCCCGTGGAGATGCATTTGTATGCGAAAGGCGGGCACGCGTTCGGGCTGCGGCGAACCACGTCTCCGATCACCGGTTGGCCTCAATTGGTGGAGACGTGGCTGGGGACGATCGGGATCATCTCGAAGTAGTTGTTCGCAAATCGTGCATACATGGACCTTTTGGACCGCTGCGCACAATATTTGCCGGCCATGCTCTGCGTCGTAATGCTTGCGGCGTCTCACTGCCCAGGGCAGACAGTGGCCCGGCACACATGTCAGCAAATCGTCTGCACTCGGTTCGCGTCCGGCGATGCCAGCATACCTGCGCCCATTCGCCAAGCCCTCGCCAGTCAACCCAAGATGCAAGTTCGAGACGAAAGGCAAAGGCTGTGGCAAGCCTCGACAACCGGCCTCGTGGAAATAGACCCTTCCGGCAAGAAGAAGGTTTGGACGGGGAAGGACGGTCTGCCCATCCTACCAGTCACCGGGATCGCTCTGGGCCCCGACGGCAGGCTGTGGCTCGCCACACGCCAGGGTGCGGTGTGCTTCCAGCCCGGCGCGCCTGGCGGCGAACAATGGTTCTATTTCTGGGGCAAGCGCTATCTGAACGACAACCGCGTCTTGCAGATTGTGGCCGAAAAGGACGGCGCCTGGCTTCGTACGGAAACAGGCATTTCCCGAATCGAGTTCCAGTCCTTCGACCTCGAACGCAAGAGCGCCCTGTTTATTGAGCGCTTGCAGAGCCGGCACAATCGCTACGGGTATACCGCCGATTGCGAATTGCTGCGCCCCGGAGACACCTCGTCGTTTCGGATGGCGCCCAGCGACAACGACGGCCTTTGGACAGCGATTTATGTGGCCTCGGAGTGCTTTCGTTTTGCCGTGACCCATTCGCCGGAGGCGCTGCGGAACGCTCGGGCTTCGCTCGAAGCGCTGCTGCGGCTCGAGTCGATCACGGGAATCCCGGGATTCCCGGCCCGAGCGCTGATCCATCGCGGCGAGTATCGCGCTCCAGAGGGCGAATGGCATTGGACCGCCGACGGCCAGTGGGAGTGGAAAGGCGACACGAGTTCAGACGAACTGGTCGGGCACTTCTTCGCCTACGCGGTGGCTTACGATCTGCTGCCCGACGATCCGCAGCGGGCGGCGATCCGCGGCGCGGCAGGGCGAATCGCGGCACATCTTCTGGACCATGGCTTTCAACTGGTGGGACCCGGCGGCCGGGTGACGACGTGGGGCAAGTATTCTCCCGCCTATTTCCGAACCGCGAATGGCAGGGAGGACGCGGCGCTGAATTCTCTCGAACTGCTTTCACACCTGCGTGTCGCTTACCATCTCACCGGCGAGGAGCGATTCCTGACGGCTTATCGTCAACTCATCCGCGAGCAAGGCTATCTTGAAACCGTGATGCGAATCGCCCGGAGAAGTGAGATTAATCACTCCGATGAGGAACTGGCCTTCCTCTCCTTCTATCCCCTGCTCAGGTACGAGGACGATCCGGGAGTGCGCGCTCAGCTCCAGGCAGCTCTCAAAAGCTATTGGCGCGCCTGCGAAGCGGAACAGAACCCGCTGTGGAACTTTATCTATGCCGCAGGAGCGGGCGCGAGAGACTACGGCCTGCCCGCGGCAGTTGAAACGCTGGAGCGAATTCCTCTCGACACGGTTTATTGGACCCTGAAGAATTCCCAGCGCATCGATCTACTGCGCGCGGCGGGCCCGGACCGTTTTCGCGAGGAGCAATCCTTGCGGGCAATCCCGCCTGACGAGCGCTGCACGATGAAGTGGAACGGGAATCCCTTCCAAATGGATTGCAGCTCAGAAGGACGCACTGAGGACGACGGGGCTTTTTTCCTTCTGCCCTATTGGCTGGGGCGGTTTCACGAACTACTGCCGCCCTAGTGTACTGCGTCCAACACATTTGACCAGGCTGGCGTCGCAATTCACGAACCGACAACCCGGTTTCACGCAAAGCCGCAAAGTACGCAAAGCTCGCAAAGGAAAGCAGGGACTTCTCCTTCGCGCTTCTTTGCGCCTTAGCGTCTTGGCGTGAGCTGTTTGGATTTTCTCGCCACTTCTTCCGCCCTGCGGAGGCTCGTGCGATTTGCATCATGCTGCTTCCTGCAGAGCTACTGGTAGGCTGGAGCTCAGTATCTGCCGCACGCGGTCGCAATTCTCTTTTACCTCGTCTTTATAGCGGGGGTACATTCCAACCACGATGCAGTCTTGGGGTTTGATGTTTGCCAATGCGGTCGCAAACGCCTCATCGACGCTCTGCGGCGAGCGCGTCCTGCGGCCGGCAGCCAGAATTTTGAAGAGGAAGCAGGTCTTCGACGTCTGCCGGGCGACGCGGTACGCCACGGGAGGATCGGCTTCGAGGTAGACTTCGGAGGGAGGCTCCGGCACAATGCCCAGCAACTTGCGGAGTTCCTCGGGGGTTCGAGTGCGGTTGTAGGCGCAGAGCATGTAGAAGTCGACATCCCACCCGCGTTCTTCAACATATTCGACGACCTCTGACTTGTGGGTTCCAATCCCCACCAGCACTCCCGCCTGGCGCACTTTCTTCGTGTACTCCTGCACCTGGTCCATCTTTCCGGAGCGGAAAAGAACGTCGGTTCTTTCTCCGTGATGATAAAGAGCGATGGGCTGGATGCGCTTCACGGATTCTTCTACGGGATCGCTGGTCGTCTCGGTCGCGACCAAGAGCATTTCCCCTCCGGCGGCGCGATGTTTCTGCAAATCGGAAAGCGCCCGGTCGTTGTGGCCGTATTGGTAGGCATTGATGCCGTTCAGTTCGCACTGGCGGAGAGTCTCGCAAACGCGCTCCGGCGTATTCCATTCGCGCATGAGTTGGTCAAGCAACGAATTGAAATGGGAGTAGCCATAGAACTGGTTGCAGCCAACCAGCAGGCGGCTGATCTGGTAGCGGCCGAAACGGACCCTTGGAAGGCTGCCCGTTGCGGACGTTTGTGAGCCGCCTGGAAAAGGCCGCACCGCAACAGCAGCCGCAAGTCCCGCAGATGACTTCAAAAACTCTCGTCGACTATTCATCGAATCCGGACCTCCTTGATGGCACCGTGAACATCTAACACCATCAACGGTCGTTGTCAAATCAGGCCAAACACTGAACGGCGCCGCCGGTCTCACTTCTCTACCGGCAAATCGGCACGGCTGCTCCAGTCCTCCCAGGAGCCGTCGTAGAGACGGACGTGCTCGTACCCAAGCAGGCGCAGGGCGAAATAGAGTTCGGCGGCGCGAATTCCGATCTGGCAGTAGGTCACCACATCCTGGCCGGGCGAAACCTGGGCGTCGGAGAAGATCTTTGCCAGCGAAGGAGCGTCCAGAAAGGTACTGAACTCGCCAGGATTAACAACTCGTGTCCACTCGAGATTGACGGCGCCGGGTATGTGGCCGCCACGTGAGCCTTCAACCCTCTCTCCGCTGAATTCCGGTGCAGACCGCGCATCGAGCAGTCTGATGTGGGGATCATGGAGGTGAGCGTTCACCCAATCGGATGTAGCGATTGTGGCGGGGTTCGGCTGAGGCTCGAAGTCGCCGGCAGTCACGCGTGGAGAATCCGTGCTCAGAGGACGTCCTTCGCCCCGCCACTTCTTAAACCCGCCGTTCAGGACTTGCACGTGTGGATGCCCAAAAAACTCCAGAACGTAAAAGACACGCGCAGCCAGTCGGTTGGCTTGGCCGTCGTAGATGACCACCTGAGAGCTTGATGTGATCCCTGTAGCACGAAAAAGGCGCGCGGCCCGTTCCGGAGGTATTGGGAAGCCGAGACGGTTGGCGTCCAAGTCGTCGGTTTCGAGGGCGGGAAGGTCTACCGCCCCGGGCAGGTGCCCGAGCTGGTATTCGGCGGGAGGCCTCGCATCCAAAAGACGCAGTTTGGGGCTTGAAAGCAGTTGCGCGAGCTGCTGGGTTTCCAACAGGAGTTGCGGGCGGCGGTATGACAGGACTTGACCGGGCAGGACGCTCACTCCCACGACCGACATCGCGAAAAGCAAGCCAATCACCTTCACGGGACCCTCCTTTCGGGAAGAAACGAACGTGGATTGCCGACTTCGGCGCCCTCAAGAAGCAAGACAATCGGCGATTGCCTACACCGTTGGGGGTTTTGGGACGGGCGGGGGAAGGGCATGGGCTTTCACTTCCGATTGGAACACAATCTGCTTGTGCGTCCCGTCGCAGAAAGGTTTGTTTCCGGATTGACCGCAGCGGCAAAGTGAGATCGAGGTTCGCCCCGCCAAGTCGAAGGCATTGCCCTCGGCATCGCAGATGGTGAATTCCCCTTCAACCCGTAGCGAGCCGTTCTTGTTTACGGTAATCTTCATCAAGTGTTCCTCCGAAAGGAAAGTTGTAAGGCTGACCCTTGTGTCCACCCCAGGGCCGCCACCGGCGTTGCCCCCACGGCATCTAGCGGCGCAGACTCGCCTGGACTCCAGAACTCGATGCGGCGTGGGGCCGGGGCGCTCCGCCGGCGCCAAACGGCTTGAGCAAAACCAGAATCAGGATTCCGAAAAACACCAGCGAAATTGCGCCATGCAGGGCCATGCACTCGCGGCGCCGCAATTCCACGCGGCCCGCCAAGAACGCGGCGGCCCGGAAATAGACCCTCAAATCTAAGACGATCAGGACCAAGACAAGCAGCAGCTTTGCGTGCAGCCAGTGCTCCAGCAAATAATGAGGGTGCTGACCGATCAGAATTGCTCCCGTAATCACCATCAGCGCGGCTCCAGGATGAGCCAGGCCTTTGAAAAGCCTCATTTCCAATCGCCCGAAGGCCGCGCGGGCTTCCGGGGAAGGTTCTTCCGAATGAACGGCCAGAACGTGCGTAACGACCAGCAAGCTGCCGAGCCAAAAAACCAGTCCGATCAGGTGGAACACCAAGACCCAGGCGACCATGTCACCCCCTTGCTGTGTAGTTTCGACTATTTCTTCCGAACCCGCAACCGGTGTCAAGCGGTTTCGCGACCTGGCGATGGATTCCCGCTTTCGCGGGAATGACGATTTCGCCGGGACCAGTCCCAATCATTGTCATACTCGCGAAACTAGGGATCGGACGCCGCTGCACGAATTGCACGCCCAGTACCTTCACGCCTTGACTTTTGGCTTGAAAGTGACTCATTATGCGCAAGGTCAAACGCGGTGACTTGCGGAGCATCAAGTGGAAATCAAAACTTTAGGCGTATTGGGTGCGGGAACCATGGGTCACGGAATCGCGCAGATCCTGGTTCGAAGTGGCTACACGGTGTTGCTCAACGATGTCTCGCAGCAATTCCTCGATTCGGGAGCGGCCAGAATCGCCAAGGGCCTCAACCGCGACGTTGAAAAGAATCGTCTGACCGAAGAAGAACGCGAGAAGGCGCTCCGCCGGCTGACGACCACAATGCGAGTCTCGGACCTAGAGGCTGTCGACTTCATCATCGAGGCGGTAACCGAGAACTTCGAGGCCAAGGTCGGGGTCCTCCGGGCGGTTGAGCCTCACTGCGGGCCAGGCGTTATTTTGGCCTCCAACACTTCGTCCATTTCCATTACCCGCCTGGCGGCCGCGACGCAGCGCCCCGATCGCTTTATCGGGTTGCACTTTTTCAACCCTGTGCCGGTCATGAAGCTGGTCGAAGTAGTTCCCGGCCTGGCAACCTCCGCGCAGACCGTGGAAGCCGCCGAGGGCCTGGCCACGTCGGCGGGTAAGTCGCCGGTGCGCGTGAATGATGCGCCAGGATTCATCTCCAATCGCCTCCTGATGCCCATGATCAACGAAGCCGTTTACTGCCTGATGGAAGGCGTTGCGGACGCCAAGGGCATTGATGACGTGATGAAACTGGGTATGAACCACCCCATGGGGCCGCTTGAACTTGCCGACCTGATCGGCCTCGACGTTTGCCTGGACATCATGAGAGTCCTCTATGAGGGCTTTTGCGACTCGAAATACCGCCCTTGCCCATTGCTGGAAAAGATGGTGAACGCCGGACGCCTGGGACGCAAGACGGGACAGGGGTTCTACGGGTACCGCTAGTTTTTCGAGGGTTTTGCGATAGTACCATTGACGAAGGGTACGAAATAGTATATGGAGTGGGTGAACTGAGCGATTTTTCGGCCCGCAGACCTGCGGCAGCGATTCCCGCAGGTGGCTGTTGCGCTCGCCAAAGGCACCAGGGAGGTCGCTCTTAGCTCGGCCGAATTCGAGGTTGCGAGGGGTTGACGAGACGAGGACTGGGAAATACGCATCATACTGAGGGGAATCCGCCACTAAGAAGGATAGCGACATGCTTCCAGAGCAAAGCGAAAAGGGCAAGGCCATCGAATTGGCGCTGACGCAGATTGAGAAACAGTTTGGCAAGGGTTCGATTATGCGCCTGGGCAGCAAGGACGCCTTCGTTCCCGTGGAAATTATTCCCACGGGCTCGGTTTCCTTTGACGCCGCGCTGGGTGTGGGCGGAATGCCGCGCGGCAGGGTGGTGGAAATTTTCGGCCCGGAGTCGAGCGGCAAGACCACCATTGCGCTGCACTTGGTGGCCGAAGCGCAGAAACGCGGCGGAATGGCGGCCTTCGTTGATGCCGAGCACGCCCTGGACGCGCCTTATGCCAAAAGGCTGGGTGTGGACGTCGACAACTTGCTGGTTTCGCAGCCGGACTACGGTGAGCAGGCGCTGGAAATCGCCGAGGCCTTGGTCCGCTCGAACGCGATTGACGTTCTGGTGATTGATTCCGTCGCCGCGCTGGTTCCTAAGGCCGAACTGGATGGCGACATGGGCGACTCGCTGCCTGGTCTTCAGGCGCGATTGATGTCACAGGCCCTGCGAAAGCTTGCCGGCATTGTCTCGAAATCCAAGACTTGTCTTGTCTTCATCAACCAGATTCGGGAAAAGATCGGCGTCATGTTTGGGAACCCCGAAACAACCACGGGCGGCCGGGCGCTGAAGTTCTACGCCTCCGTGCGGGTGGACATCCGGCGTATTGCCTCCATCAAGGATGGTGAACGGGTGGTGGGCAATCGAACCAAGGTAAAAATCGTAAAAAATAAAATTGCTGCTCCCTTTCGGGAGGCAGAATTTGATATTCTATATGGCGAGGGGATCTCAAAAGAAGGTGATTTGATCGACGTAGCCGCCGAGCGCAATATCCTCGAAAAAAGTGGGGCGTGGTTCTCCTACGGAGGTGAGCGCATCGGGCAGGGCCGCGAAAACGCCAAGCAATTCTTGCGCGATAATCCCGACCTCCGCAAGAAGCTTGACGTGGAAGTGCGTAAGGCGCTCAACCTGCCGGCGTCCCCTGATGCTGCTGCCGCGGCGGAAAGCGCCGCTGCCGCAAAGGGTAAGAAGTAAGTGCAGGCTGGCGGTGTTGCAGACCTGCGGCTCCGGGATTGAACATTCCGGAACACCCGCCGATCTTAATAACAGGTCTGCACCACCAACTCGACATCTGGGTCGAGCCGCAGACGCGAAAGCTGGTCTATCTTAAGGAATTTAGGGAATTTCGGAGGTTCTTCCCACCGGCAGTCGCCAGCTACCGGGGTGGGAGCTTATCCAACTCGACTTAAACCAAGGAGGTCCTGATTACAACCTTGTGCAAAAGATTAGCCATACTGGCTGTGGCCGCTTTTTTCCTGTTTGGAATGAACACCCTCTCCGGGGTCGCGCTGAACTCCCGGACGCCATCCTCGACGGCGCCCTCACGCGCGCGATCCGCTCTTAGAAACCCCTCCGCTTCCAAGCTCCACACCGCGCGGAAGCAAGAATCCGCAAGCCGACTGGCAGCCAGTCGCAGGCGCAACCGGCGCCATATGCGAAGTGACGCCGGCTATCGTTTCAGCTCGTTCGGCGAGCCGGCGGCGGAAGACAACCCGGTCGGCGACGATCCCGCCGTGCGCCAGGCGGCTCTTACGGCTCTGGGCAACTGGAACGGCAGCCTGGTCGTCGTGGACCCCAATACTGGACGTGTGCTCAGCATCGTTAATCAAAAGCTGGCGCTTACAAGCGGTTTCACGCCTTGCTCGACTTTTAAGCCGGTAGTAGCATTGGCCGCCCTGAAGGAAGGCATTATCACCTCAAACACAAAACTCTACGTCGGCAACCGTCAGCGGATGGACGTCACTGAGGCGCTGGCCCGCTCTAATAACGTATTCTTCCATAAACTGGGTGAGATGCTGGGATATACGCGTCTGGCGCAGTACGCTCATGAGTTCAACTTGGGCGAAAGGACAAGCGAAGACATCCCGGTTGAGTCGCCAGGGAAATTCCCATCCTCGTCCCCCGAAGGCGGGGCCGGTTATTTGGCTTACTATGGGATGGGTATGGAAGTAACCCCGCTTCAAATGGCCGCGGTGATTTCAGCCGTCGCCAACGGGGGCACGCTGTATGAACTGCAATACCCACGCACCGCAGATGAACTTTCTGAATTCGAGCCCAAAGTCCGGCGCCAGTTGAGTGACTTGGTCCAGTACCTGCCCCAAGTCAAAGCCGGCCTCGAGGCAGCGGTGCTGTACGGAACCGGCCACTCGGCTTACTACCCCGAAGTGCAGATCTACGGAAAGACCGGGACGTGCAGCGAAGACGGTGCGCGACTGGGCTGGTTCGTTTCCTTCGCCCAGGAGCAGCAACCCAAGTACGTGGCCGTCGTCCTCCTGCGCGGCGGACGCATGATGTTCGGTCCGCACGCCGCGGAAATCGCCGGGCGCTTCTACCGTGAAGTGCTTCGGAACGAGCGAATCGCCACGCAGGCTAGTGTGGGGACGGGGAAATAGAGTCAGCAAGACGTCCGTTGTCCGTGGTCCGTCGTCCGTTGGGCTCGAACCTTGATCCTACTCCGGCGTCCGGGAAGCTCTGTTTTGAAGTGAGAATCCAAGAGCAGGAAGCTCTCTATTAGGCGCGCGTCGCTATCCATGTCTTTCGTCCCGCGAGTGCCGCCATTAGAAGCTATCACAGCATTCTGACAACTGACTACTGACAACTGACGACCGACGCCTGCCTCACACCTTCTCCAGCGCAATTTCCAGGTCGCGAATGATGTCGTGCCAGTCTTCGAGGCCCAGGGAAAGCCGGATGCCCTCGGGATGCATGCCGAAGGCGCGTTTCTGCTCGTCGGGTAGAGCCGAATGCGTCATCGAGAAAGGATGTTCGATCAGAGTCTTGACCTGGCCGAGGCTCACAGCCAGGGTGATGGAATAGGCGTGCTCGGCGAGGTAATCCACCAGTTTCTCGGCCCGGCTCTGCTTCGAATCGCTTCCCTTAAGAACGAAGTAGGTCATGCTGCCAGGAGCGAACGATCCGTCTGAACTGACCATCTGCCGGTGAGCCAACGCCTTCTGCGGGAAGCAATCCGTGCCGGGGTATCGGACGCAGGCGACCTTGGGATGCTTCGAGAGGAAGTCCGCCACGTGTTGCGCTGTCTTCTGCATATTCGACATGCGAGTGGCCAGCGTGGGCAGGCCGTATACCAGGATGCCCCAGGCAGCGCGCGGTGAAAGCACTCCGCCGAAATCCTTGCGGAAGAGCATGACTTTGTTGTACCACTCCGCCGGCGCAACCACGGCTCCGCCCATATCCGTTCCGAATCCCCCGATTCCTTTGGTGAGGCTTTCCACGACGATGTCGGCTCCGAGTTTCAGAGGCTTCTGGCAGTAGGGCGTGGCAAAGGTGTTGTCCACGATCACCAGGACTCGATCGCGCTCCTCGCGGCCTGCATTCACCTCGTCAGCAAGGTGACGGAACGCGGAAACGTCAATCAACTCCATGGTCGGATTGGTCGGGGTTTCGAAGTAGAGAACGCGGGTGGCGGGTGTTATCTGCTTCTGCAAGGACTCCATCTTCAGGAAGTCCGTAAACCGGGCCTGCATGCCGAACCTGGGCAGCCAGTTGGTCATCAGACTGTACGTGCAGCCGTAAAGAGTGTGATGGGCCAGGACTTCCTGCCCCTGGCGAAGCGCCGAACCCAGAGCCCCGCTGATCGCCGCCATTCCGCTGGCAAAGGTCACGCAGATGTCGCCGCCCTCGGCGTAGGCCAGGTTTTCCTCCAGCATCGCCCGTGTGGGTTCGTCCAGACGGTCGTAGATGTAGATCGGCATGTGGCCGCTTAACGCTTCGTCGGCGGAAGCGAATTGCACGAAGCCTTTGGCGCCGCGCTCGAGCGAAGTCAAGCGAAACGCCGTGGAATGGGAGACCGGCGGGACGACGTGATGGTCGTAGTCCCACTTCTTGCTGTCAAAGCTCCCGTGGATCATGTGTGTGCGCAGCTTGTAGTCTTCCTTCTTGCGATGATGTTTTCGAACCTCCATAGCACACCCCCTTAACGGGCACGTTTACACCTTGAGCATGGTAACACTCCTTGGCGCCGTAGGGGTAGGGCTTGCCCTACCCACTCGGGTAACCTTCAGGGGACGGCAAGCCGTCCCCCTACGCTTGTTGATGAAGGTGGGTCTGGCACCGATGTCATCGGAGCGGCCCCCAAGACGGGAAGGACTTGTAGCGTTCCCGCGGGTGACGCCTTCACAAGCTCTCGAGAACGCTTCGCAGCTCCGGCAGTGATGAGATTCTTGGACAAGTGGCACCGGGGTAAGCATCCACGGTATCGATCAGCACACCCGTGATCCCGGCGAGTTGCGCGCCACCGATGTCCGTTGCATACGTGTCACCCACGAACACAGCTTCTGAGCTCTCCACGCCCAGGCGTTGAAGGGCCAACTTGAAGATTCCTGAGTGGGGTTTTTGAATGCCGACGATCGCTGAATCCAAGATGGCCTTGAAATAACGTGCCAGGCCGAGACCAACGAGTTGACCTTCGAGAGTACCGATGGAGTTTGAAACCACTCCCAGAAGATAGCCTTGGGCCAACATCCAATCGAGAAAGGCGAGCGTATCGGGCATCACCCGGGACCAGAGTTGGATGTTCTGGAAGTCCGCCACCAGCAGCCGAGTGAGCTCACCTCGCCCCTCTTCCGGAACACCCAGCCGGCGGGTGAATTCGCGCAGGTACTCCGTCCAATAGTAGTAGTCAATCTGCTCGGGAACTGTACCAGCCCGCATCATCGGCCAAAGCCACTCATCCAGTTTTTGCTTGGCCAATCGTTCAGCCGCGTAGAAGTCTTCCGGCGTGGCCGCGTGTCCGTGCTCCTTCAAATCGGCGATGACGACCTCGAACTGGGGGAACACCAACGTGTTGCCGGCATCCAACAAGACAGCGCGAATTCGTCCTGATCTCATCTCTGCTCCCTGTGATGCGAGTATTATATCAGCGGTTTTGCCTTGACCCGCCTTCCGCTTCTCTTTAGATTTAGCAGGATGGGGAGAAGGCACAGCATTCGAGGCGCGGTTCCCGGTCGTTGGTACTCACTCGCGCGGCCCCAGTTGTCGCGCCTTCCGGCCCTTCACTCGCCACTCGTCACTTGTCACTGTTTTTTCTTATTGCTGCTCAGCCCCCTCTCGATGCCGGCCATCCAAGCTCCGGCAAAGCCGCCATCGCAGCCCCCGCCGGAGGTGCAGGAAACTCAGGCGCTTCAAGATGCGGTCCGGTCCGCCGAGGACAACCCGCAATTGCTGATCAAGAACCTGGAGGGCTTTCTCGAACGCTTTCCTGCCAGTGTGCGCCGCGAGCAGGTTATCAACGTCATTTACACGTCCGCCCTGCGCGCTAACGACCCTGAAACCGCCATCGAATACGGCGAAAAACTGCTGGCAGAGAAGCCGGACGATCCTGGGCTGCTCGCTTCATTAGCAGACATGCTGGATCGGCGGGGAGATGCCCCGCGCCGCGCGAAAGCTCTTGAGTACGCCACGCGGCTTGTCGAAAAAGCGGAAGCGAAATACCGGGAGCCAGGCCATTCTGCTTCGGGAACTGGGAAGGCCGCCGATTCGACCGTCATGCTGCTGGCGCAGGCCAGCCTGGCGCGCGGAAAGCTCTACGCCGAGGCTGGAGAATTGGACAAGGCCTGGGCGGATTACGAGAAGAGTTACGCCGTCTACCCTTCGCCACAGGCTGCCGAGCGGTTGGGCGATCTGGCCGTGAAGAAGAACGAACTCGACCGCGCCGTGGATGAGTACGCTACGGCGTACGCGTTTCCCGGTCCGGCCCTCGATCCGGCGCAGCGGCGGGAAGTGCGGCGCAAGCTGGGCAGTTGTTTTCTGGTGCTGCACGGATCCGAGAAAGGCCTGGGTGACTTGATCCTCGCCCGCTACGACGAGCTGAGCCGCGCGCTCGCCGCACGATTCCAGGACTCCGGGCAGCCCAACGCCGAGCTGCGAGACCCCTTCGCTTATGTGCTGAAGCGAACCGACGGCTCGCCGCTGTCCCTCGCCGATTACCGCGGCAAGATTCTGGTGCTGGAGTTCTGGGCTACCTGGTGCGGGCCATGCCGCCTGGAGGGGAGGCTGCTCGAAAGCGTCATCGAGAAGTTCCACAAGGAGCCCGCCGCCGTATTCCTGGCCGTGAACGTGGACGAAAACCCGGCGAACGTCCCAGCGTTCGTCAAGGAGGAGCGCTGGACTACTCCTGTGGTCTATGCGCAGGGACTGGACCGGCTCTTGGGTGTCACCTCGCTTCCCACCTTGATGATCTTCGACCGCAACGGGCATGTGGTCTTTCGGCAGGAGGGGTTGGCGGTGACGACGTTCGTGGATACGGTGGAGAAGAAGGTGCGGGGGGCCCTAGGACAATCTGGCGCTGCCGGATCTCGTTGAGCTATTGGCAAGTAAAAGGATTAGAAGATGTCGGAGTGTGTGCCGGTCCGGACCAAGTATAAGTCGTCGCCGTCAATTTTATAAATCAGCAGCCAATCGGGCTCCAAATGACAATCGCGGTGGTGTTTCCACGGCCCGCCAAGGGGCTGATCTTTGTACCACGGCGGCAGTCCGGTGCCCTCGGCCAGGTGCGCGATAGCCTCGCGAAGTTTCGTCATGTCCTTGCCACGCCGCTTCGCCAGTTTGGCGTCAGGCCGAAACTGGGCACCGGCAACCACATTTCGCATGCTCAGATTCCCAGGTCTTTGAAAAGCGCCTCGGGTGTTTTGAACCGCTTCCCCTCTCCCCGGTCCGCTGCTTGCATCGCCTTGACGGTGGTGGCATTAGGTACTCTTACGCGAAAGGGCAATGCCTTCTCGGCGGCAACCCGGACAAGCAGGATACGCACTGCGTCGGAAACCGACATGCCCATTGCAGCCAGTGTTTTTGCGGCCCTTTTCTTCACCTTTTCGTCCACGCGGATGTGTACCATCGTCGTCGCCATGAGCTTAGAACCTCGCTGAGATACATTGTATCTCAATTCTGACAGGTGTCAATAGCTCACCTTTTTCGCAGGGCACGGTAGACCGAAACCCAGACGTTCTCCTCTCGCTGGGGCTCGAGGGGCACCGCTTCCGGCTCGTAATTTTCCGGGGCGCGAACAATTTCTCCTGGTTGCAATCGCCGCAGGTGGTAGACGTACGGCCGCAGGCCCGTGCCGGAGATTAACCTCTCGACTTTGAAGAACTCGTCTTTGAAGCGGATGGTGGGCCGGTCTTGCCAAGTAGGCTTTGGCTGGCAGGACATGATCATGAGAGCCCCCGCCTGACCGTCGCCGAGCGACGTAACCTCGTCGGGCACAAGCGGCGGCCGGTGGCGATTCTGGCTCCGCTGGCGGAAGGCACGATGAGACTTGTCGATGATCCAGAGCGGGAGAGTTCCCACGATCTCTTCCGTGAAGGCGGCGCCCAAGGCGCGGATGACGCCTTCAAACCAGAACCAGCAGATGATCCAGGTCACCGGATTGAGAGCCACAAAGACGTAACCTAACAAGCCCATCATCATTTCGTTGGGGTGAACATTGGGATGGGCTCGCAGGGCCTGCTCAAGCTGGATCGGGGTGTGGTGGGTGACGGAATACGAATACCAAACCACCAGGGCGCAGAGCGAGAGAATGGCCTCCAGGGCTCCGGAGATAAAGGCCGCGGGCCGCCAGCGAATCGATTCCGCCCAAGGCAGGTTGGCGCGCCAGGGTTCAGGGAAGAGCGAGAGGAACGGGCCAAGCAGGTAAGTCCACATGGCGCAAAGACCGACCGTTTACTCCTCCCAAGGGTTAACGAGTAAGGCCCCGGTGAATTCGAAGTCAGCGGTGTTCCGGGTCATGAGACGGAGACCATGGCGAATCGCCGTGGCAGCGATGAGTCCATCAGCGGCATGCACGGTGCGCCCCGCATTTTGTGCCGTGGCGGTGAGTTCGCCCCAGAGGCGACTAGTCTCGAGGTCAATCGGGAGGAGTCGCTCGCTATAGTCGCGTTCGAAAGTCTCGAGCCACGTTTCGAGTGCACGTTTTTTCGGGATTTCCTTCAGAAGGAATATGCCCTTACGAATTTCGCCGATGGATATGACGCTCACGAAGAGTTCTTCTTCTCTGAGGGCGTCCACGGCCTGGCGGACCCCCCGGTGTCCCTGCGGGTGACGCAATTCTGACAGCGCGCAGGTGTCCAGCAAGACTCTCATAGCTTCACATCCCGCATTGGGGACCTGTCGCGACGCAAGTCGAGCCCTTTCAAGCTTGGGCCCTTGCCGAGAAGAAATTGCTTGAAGCTGCGGCGCTTGCCGGTCAGCTTTTCATAATCGCGGCGCGCGACGACAACCACGGCATCGCCGCGTCGCAACACGATTTGGGGGTCTCCTGCTACGGCACGGTTGACAAGTTCGCTAAAGCGATTCTTCGCATCTGCCAGGCGCCACGACATAGAAACACTCCTCAATCTAGCTAATCTAGCCATATAGTACCATAACTCAGCGGCCAGTTGCAAGTGGGCAACCCGGTCGTAGCAGACCCATGCGACGGAGTTTAGGCCAAGGGCTTTGCTTGGAAGCCGGCTGCCTGCATAATACACGCATGCTCCTCGAGACCGAGCGGCTCATTCTTGACACGTGGCAAACGTCCGACTGGGCGGCATTTCGGCCCATCGCGACGGACCCCGAAGTGATGCGTTACATCACGGGCGGCGTGCCTTGGACGGATGACCAGATCCGAAGCTTCGTGGAACGTCAGGTGAAGCTCTACTCGGAGCGAGGTTTCTGTCGGTGGAAACTGCTCCCCAAGGCTACTGGAGAGATGATCGGCTTTTGTGGCGTGGGATTTTGGCGCGACGCGCCGGACCCGGAGATCGGATGGTGGCTGGCTCGCCGCTACTGGGGTCGCGGGCTGGCGACGGAAGCGGCTGTTGCCGCGTTGCGCGATGCCTTCGAACGGGTACGGCTGGAGCGAATCATTTCCGTTGCCATGCCCGAGAATGGGGCTTCGATTCGGATCATGGAAAAACTCGGGCTGAAACTGGAATGTGAGTTCGAGAACGAGGGGTTGCGCCTGGTGCGGTATGTGATTAGCCGTCCGCAGTACTTTTCGCGCACACAACCCCTCACCCGACCCGCGACGGCTGATGAAAGCGCCGTCGCGGGCCACCCTCTCCCCAAGGGAGAGGGCGGTAAGTCTACAGCGGGCTAGTGTGCCGGAACCAGGGTGAGGCGTTTGGGGCCGGCCTCGAGGATATGTTCGGGTGCCTCTGCCATCATCAGCTTGAAATTCTCGATGAAGCGCGCGGCGAGGGCGTCATACTTCTTGAAATACTCGTCGCGGCTGGGCCAGGTACTGGCGGGATCGAGAATGGCTGAGGGCACGCCTTCGCAACTGGTGGGGACCTCAAAGCCGAAGACGGGGTCTTTCTTATACTCGACCTTGGCTAGCTTTCCGCTGAGGACAGCGTTGAGCAGACTCCGGGTGTGGTGGATGCTGATGCGTCTGCCGACCCCGAAAGACCCGCCGGTCCAGCCGGTATTCACCAGCCAGACGCTCGCTCCGTGCTTGAGGACTTTCCTCTTCAGCAGTTCGGCATAAGCATAAGGGTGGTGGACCATAAAGGGACCGCCGAAGCAAGTGCTGAAGGTGATTTCGGGCTCGACGCCGAGGCCGATTTCAGTGCCCGCAATCTTGCTGGTGTAGCCTGAAATGAAGTGGTAGATGGATTGGTCGGGGCTGAGACGGGCGATGGGCGGCATGACGCCGGAGGCGTCGCAGGTGAGGAAGATGACGTTCTTGGGATGGCCGGCGCGCTTCTGAGGAAGATAGTTCTCGATGTACTCAAGAGGATAAGCGGCACGGGTGTTTTCGGTGACGCGGTAGTCATCCAAATCGAGGCGGCGGGAGACAGGGTCGAAAGTGACATTTTCGAGGATGGTGCCGAAGCGGCGCGTGCAGGCATAGATCTGCGGTTCGGCCTCCGGCGACAGGCGGATAACTTTGGCGTAGCAGCCGTCTTCGAAGTTGAACACGCCGTTGTCGCTCCAGCCGTGTTCGTCATCGCCGATCAGGTGGCGCTTGGGGTCGGCGGAAAGGGTAGTCTTACCGGTGCCCGACAAGCCGAAGAAGATGGCCACGTCGCCGTCCGCGCCGACGTTCGCCGAGCAATGCATGGAGAGCACGCCGTCCAGTGGCAGCAGGAAATTGAGCACCGTGAAGATGGTCTTCTTAATCTCGCCGGCATAGCTTGTGCCGCCGATGACAGCGAGGCGCTCGCGGAAATTGAGCACGATGAACGTCTCGGTACGCGTGCCGTCGATCATCGGCGAGGCGAGAAAGCCGGGCACGGCGATGACCGTGAACTCCGGGACGTGTTTCTTCAACTGGTCCTGGTTGCGGATCTTCAGGAACATGCAGCGCGCGAAGAGGCTGTGCCAGGCTTTCTGCGTGATGATGCGGATGGGCAGGCTGTATTCCGGGTCGGCGCCGGCGTGGCAATCCTGCACGAAGACGTCCCGGCCCTGCAAGTAGCCCTGCAAGCGCGCCAGCAGGCCGCTGAAGTTCTCGCCCGTGGAGGGGCGGTTGTATTG
>JBEKMN010000082.1:0-26273 GCA_050008495.1 Terriglobia bacterium
GTTCGAATGAAGATCGGCGACGTCTCCGTGGTTCCAGTTTCCGGTTTCAAAACGCTGGGTGAAGTGGCCATGCTGAATGGCACGGTCATCGTCACCGCGAAGGATGGTGCGTTGCGCGTTGACGAAGGCAACGGCAAAGTGGTTAACGTTGCGAAGGGCAAGACGCTGACGGTGACTCCGCAGATGAAGGCGCCGCAAGGCGGTGGATCAGCGGGGCGTTGCTGCGGTGGCAGCGCAGGCGTTTGGCCCATCGTGGCTACGGTCGCCGCAGGCACGGCAGCGGTGTTGGCGGGGGTAGCAGTGTCCCGCGCAGGGAAAGCAAACACCAGTGCGACTGATGCGGCTTCGGCAGCGGCAGCGGCGGCAGCAGCGGCAGCAGCCGCAACCTCCACGGCGTCGGCGGCTGAGGCAGCAGCTTCGGCAGCGGAAGCAACGGCGAACCAGGTAGGTTGCGCATTGAACGTAATTGAGAACCAGGCAGGCGAGCCGAGTCCCTACACGCCTCCGGCGGGTGAGACCTGCCCATACGTTCCTCCTTCAGGTTCTTAGGCCGGCTAGTTTACAGTTCGTGAACAAAGGGCGGAGCTGATTCAGACACCAGCCCCGCCCTTGCCTTTTTTCGGGGCCGCCTCTCCTCAATCAAATTCGAACCAGAGCTACTTTTTCCGTAGAGCCTCGAGTTGCGCTGCGGGAACCGAAACGCGCTGGACGTGCATCTTGTCGTCGACCCAGAGATCGACGTGGGCGAGGTCGGTGGTAATGAGGAGATGCCGCAAATCGGTTTCCCCCGAGCTATCCGGTGTTGCAGCGGCTCCCAGGTCTTCCACGGTCATAAGGCTGGGCAGTGCCTCTTGTGGAACAAAAACGCGAAGAGTTTGTTTCCCGCCTCCCATCGCCTGCAGGCGAGCCGCAATCAACTGGAAATGATGAATTACGTTGTCGTCCAGAACTACCACGTCGGGCGTGAGGTCGAAGTCCCGGTCATCTTCGTTGCCGTTGATGGTATGGTAGCGAACTTTGGCAGGTCTGGCGCGAAAGTCAACCTCCAGCCGCGAGGACTGCGGGCCGTGGAGTCTCCAGGTATAAGTCAGCGGGCGGAGTTGGGAGTCGGCGACCAGGTCAGGGAAGCTTTGTACGCTCACCGTCTTGCCGTTTTTCTCCAAGTTGAGGCGAATTTCGCCCCGCGCCTCGATCCTGCCGGGCGAGGAGTGGATCCGGAAGGTCTCGCTGCCGATGGGGCGTCCCGCCATGGAGATCACAAAGACGCCTTCATCCTCCACGTTCACGGGAGTCGGGCCGCCCGCCGCCTCTTGCGGCCAGCCTCCCAGGTTGCCGGCAAACATCGCGGCCAGGAGTTGCGACAGCAGAATCAATGAAGTAATATAGGCTAGCAACGCGGCACCGCGGGTTCTTTTCAATCTACTTCCCTCTGCTCCTCCCCCTCAAGGCGAAGAAGCGGCTTAATCCGTCCCGCTTAGAAGGTCCCCAGGCGTAGAATTTGCTCGGCGACTTCCTGTGCGCTCCGTCCTTCCGTGGAGACTCTGAATTCCGCCAGACGATAGTACGGAAGCCGCAGATCGAGCAGACGCTGCAAAGATTCGGGAGCGCGGAACAGCGGGCGGGTCACCATGCCGGAGCAACGCTCGAGCAGGATCTCCATCGGGCAATCCAGCCAGATGGTGGTTCCGCCCGTATCGCGAAGCAGTTCGACATTGGCCTCGTTCGCGAACGTCCCGCCACCCAGCGCGATCACGGCGGGCTCGCTTTTCAACACCTCGGTCAAGGCAGCGCGTTCCAGTTGGCGAAAGAAGGCCTCGCCTGATCTTTCAAATATCTCCCGAATGCTCACGCCTTGTCCGGCTTCGATGACCGTATCGAGGTCGATGAAAGGCCAGTCCAGTTCCTTGGAAAGGAGTTCTCCGACAGTCGATTTACCACTGCCCATGAATCCGAGCAGATAAACCTGTTTGCGCCGGCGGCGGATCATTGTTCGAGGGAATTATAACAGAGTCGAAAGTTCAGAGTCGAAAGTCGAAAGTGCAGAGTCCAAAGTCGAGAAATGAACGACGGGAAGCGCGAAGCAGCTGAGCGGCCGGTGAGTCGAAGGGACGAACGGTCAAGGTGTAACGAATCGAGAAATTGCGCAGTCGGGAAAGAACGGATTCCTGGCTTTTTACCTTCGACTCTCGCCTCCCTTCCCCTATCGTTGCCGAATCCGGATTGTCCCGCTGAAGGACTTCAAACTTACCGTCGCTTTGCCGGTCAGGTGAGTGCCAAAGAGGCTATTGGCGGAGGACAGCGGGGTAGCGGGTTGGTGCCGGATGGTGATGGGCATTTCGTTCTCCAGCTTGCCCCGGTCTGTTTTGGCATTGAGTTCGAAAGACGCCGAGGGCGGGCAAATTATATCCATATCGCCGCTGTATTCGGAAAGCGAGTAGTCGCCGCCATCCGGAAAATCTCCCTCAAAGAGAATTCTCCCGGAGGTTGTGGTGGCGCGGAGCTTGGAAGTTGCCGGAGAGACGAGATGCAGGTCTCCTGTGATTGAATACGCCTCCACGCGTCCAGCGGCCCGGATCACTTCGATATTCCCCCCGATCGAGCGCACGAAGAGGTGCCCGGTGAAATCGGAGACAACAATGGCTCCCCCCACTGTCTCCACGGTGGCATCGTCGCCTTGAAGCTTTTCAATCTTCACGCTTCCTTGTGTATCGCGGATTTCAAGATCGGTTCCCATGGGGACGTCCAAGCTATAGTCGGCCGTCTGATCTTTTCCGGATACCAAGGGATCCAAGATGTGCGTGGAGAAGTGAACTTTGTCAGCAGGTCCGCCGGGTGGGATGACCTCGCTATCCACTTCCACACGGGGTGACATGACCGAACACACAATGTGCACCTGCTGCTTGTCCCATCCTCTGACAAGTATCTGCCCACGCGCATTCGAGACCGTAACGCGAGGATTGGGCGCCGCTTCGAAGGTCTTCTCAACCCGGTTGCCTTCGGCGGCAACTAACAGGCCCGGCAGTGCCAGCGAGCAGAGAAATATCCCCACGCCATAAGGGAAAGCCGTTGTTTTTATTGTTTTTTGTTGATGACGATCAGCCACTGTCAAGTCCCCCCTTGGGCTGGCCTAACGGCCTTCATCAATTTCCAATGCTGAAGATAATACCTCAGCTTTTTGGGAATACGCTGCAAACAAATATTCATGAGCCAGCGAATTGTCGGGCTCACGTTGCAACGAATCGTTGCATTCCCGGATTGAAACATCAAGCGAACTCAAGCTGTTTTCGTAGGTCGCCTTGACGTCGGGCGCGAGAGATCCCTCCCGCGCTTTGAAGGCTTCCTCCAACTCGCGGACCACCGGTTCCAGGCCGGTCCCGCCGCTTGCGAAGGCCATGGATCGTACGGCGGCAGGCTGGCCCCCCGAGGCGTCGAGGGAAGCGGAGGTATCCAGTTGCGGATAGTTCCGGGGCGCCGTCATCCAGCAGCCGAGAGCCAGCATGCAGGCAAAGGCCGCCACAGGAGCCGGACGGCGAAATAGATCCAGTTGCCAGAGCCAACTCCACGCGCCTTCCTTTTCGGCGAACGCTCCCTCCGCCGACAGTTGAGCCCGCACATTTGCCCATACCGCTGGAGAAGGCTCCTCAAGCGGAAGTTCGCCGGCCGCCGTCCGCAGCGCCAGCAAATCCTCCGACACAACCTTGCAGAAGACGCACTCGCCAAGGTGAGCCAGCACAAAGGGCCTGACTTCGCCTTCCATGTAGGCTTCCAGCTCCAACTCAAAGCGATCGCACTCTGCGGTCCTATGGCGTCGAATCTCATCCATCTCGGTATTACCTTTCGGTCGGGGCCTGATCGGAGGTTACCGGCTCGCCCGAAGTCATCAGTCCTTCGTTCTGGCGCAACCAATCGCGCAGTTTCATTCGCGCTTTGTGAAGCTGGGATTTGGAATTACCGACAGAACATTTCATGATTTCGGCAATTTCGTTGTGCTCGTAACCCTCGACATCGTGCAAAACAAACACCGTCCGATATCCTGGTGGAAGTTCGGCGATAGCTCGCGTCAGGCTGATGCGATCCACAGACCCCATCAACCTCCGGTCATAGTCGCCGTAATCGCGCTTGACGGGCTCGTCCTGACTGGAGTCAACCTCGTCCAGCGAAACTTGTTGCAGTCCCTTCTTTCTCAAGTGCATCAGCACGACGTTGACAGCCAGCCGATGCAGCCAGGTGGAAAAAGCGGACTCACCGCGAAAGGTTGAAATTTTGCGAAAAAGCTGAAGGAAGGCTTCTTGTGTCAAGTCTTCCGCTTCCGCAGTATTACCGGTCATCCTCAAACAGAGCGAGTAAACTCGCCGCTTGTGCATCTCGAAGAGCGTGGCAAACGCTTCCTCATCTCCGCGCTGCGCGCGCGCAACCAGTTGAGTCTCGGAAGCAGCTTTGGGAGCCGCCGTCTTCTGTTGGCTCAAGGAATATCACTTCCAGCCGCATCCAGACTCGAATGGTGAGATGCGGTGGCCCATACGAGAGTTGTCTTCATGCCTGCCTGAATAACGCTGGCCCGGTTCGATAGCACCGGCGCCTCTGCCGGCGCCCGAGGCTCACGTGCGGACACGCCGGTGCTCGCTCAGCGCGGGGCAACCCGCAGGACGGCCTTGCCGACGCCAAGGTTGCCAGCCGTGTCAAAGGCCCGAAGCGATACGACGTGTTCGCCGGCGTCTAGCTTGGAAAGCCTCACCGTAAAGGTCTCTTTGCGAGAATCGACGATGCCGTCGTCAGACAGAATGTCCTGCCACTCCTTCCCGTCCAGCGAGGTCTCGGCGCTACGGAGGGGCGAAGTGCTATCCTCGACCTCGAACACGACTTCTGTCTCACCATTACTGACATTCTGTCGAAGTACTCGGACTTCCGGCGGCGTGTTGTCGACCCAAAATGGGGCGCTCAGCAGTTCCGCCTTTCGCGCCAATTCGGGCGGGTTGGACTCTTCATCCGATGCAACCAGCTTGGCTACATATTTCCCATCCGGCAGGGAACCGGGCTCTATGGTGTAATTCGTCTGGCGCAGTTTGTCTTTCAGGAGGTGCCATTCCTGTTCATCCGTCGCCTTGACGTAGAGCGAGTACAAGAGTTGGTCGTTGTTTGGGTCGTCGGCCTGCCAAGTCAGCGTCACCGGCATCTTAGCTGGGGAACCTGCCCCGGGCGCCCCCCCGAAACCGCCAGGCGGAGCGCCGACGGAAATGGCCGCTGCGCCGGATAGACCCGACGAGCCACTCCCGGCCGGACTGGTGCGTTCCCCCGCCGTGCTCACATTCAGCGACCGAATTTGCGGAGGTAGATTCTGGTTCAAGTAGGACACTGTGACGTCATTCAACGTGGGGCTGTCGGCACCGGAGGCGTGGAAGACCGCCTTCCACTGAATGTAACGGGCAGGAGGGCTGCCGACCGGACTGCCGTTGGATCCGCGATAGGGGCCTGCCCAGTCGCTCCAGGTTTGGTCGGGCCGCTCGGAGTTGCCGGATCGCGTGAAGAACTCGAGGGTCGTCCCAGCAGGCGTTTGACCTCGCCAAGCGAGTACACCCCAGTGAGAAATGAACTTCGTGTCTTTGACGGGAGACTCGTAGCTTCCTTCTGCGGACACTCCCTGTTCAATCCTCAGCAGTTGGGCGATATTGCTGGTGGCCGCGTAAAGGTCAGATCCCTCGGTCATCAGGCGCGTCGCAAGGGACTCATGTGTTTCGGTGACCAGGTCCAGCCTTTCCGCGTTACGGCCGGGGATCATGTCGAAGATGCGTCCATTGGAGTCCGTGGAAAAGAGGATGTGGTTTCCTCGCACTGCCAAGCCGAAAACGCTCTCGCTATTCGAACTCCAGATCGTCTCGGTGGTTGAGTCAGGAAGTATTTCGATCAAAGAGCCGCGACCCTGCGGAAGCTGAAAATTGGGCAGGGCAGTTATCACGGGGGTCTGCCGGTTAAAGCTAGGCGGGCTTGCTCCCTCATTGGGTGGAGTTTGAGCCGCAGATCCGCCGCTGAGATGAGCTTGGTCGGAGGCCATCACGGTGACGGTGGCGACTCCGCCGGGAATCGGGCCGGTAGGGGGTGGGACAAATAGTTCAGGGGAACCTTTACCTCCCGCGCCGCCCAAGGCTGCGGCATAGATCCGCCCACTCGAGTCGGTCACCAAGTCATGAATTTCAGGCAGGTTGGCCTCATACAAAACGAAGCCCTTTCCCTTCGGAGTTATGCGGTAGATCAGGCCGTTCGGGACGCTTCCGGCAAGTAGGTCTCCGTCCCGTTCGAAGGCGAGGCACATGATGTGGGTCTGTTTGCTGTCGAAGAAAAGGGTGCCCTTTCCTGACGAGTCAACCTGGAAGATCTGGCCCTTGTCCCCGGTGGCGACATACAGCCGACCTGCCTGATCCAGAGCCAGGGCCCAGATGTACTTGGTGTGCGGATCGTAGAATACTTTGGACTGACCGTCAGGCGTGATCCGGTACACCTTGCCTTCCGGCGAGCTTCCCGCATACAGCGATCCATCGGGGCCGGCGGCCAAAGCGAAAATGTCGGGCTCGCGGGCTGCAAACAGAAGCTTGGAGTGTAGCGCGCTATCGACGCGAAAGACCTTTCCTTGATGGCCTGTGCCGAAGTAGACGTTGCCTTTCTGGTCGTGAGCCAGGGAGAGGGCGAGGGCCTCCTCGGGATTGAAGACTACTCGTGCCCCGGGAGCGAGGTGTAGCTCCCCCTCTGTATCCAGCGAGACATTGGAAAGCGTCCCCTGTAGGAATTCCTCAAAGGAGCCAACCTGCCAAAAGACAGTTTCCGTACCCGTGCCGGGCAAGGAAAAAAGCAACGGAATGAACAGGAACAGGAGCTTCTTATTTGGTTTCATGCCTTGCCTTTCGTGATTTCCTCTCTGCCACGGCGGGAATGAGGTGATCCGCCGACGCAGCGATACAGACCCTGCCACCCTCCGCCTGCTTCGTCTAAGGGGAGGAGGCACTCGAACCGCACTAGAGGCCTGGCCCCACGACCTTCAGAAGGAGCGTCTTTTGGCCATGGATCATGAGCGAAGACGCCGCCCCCTCGTAGTCTCCGACCACCGAAGTGCCGCTGAGGTTGACGCTGGAGGCCGCCGCTGGGTCGGACATGAAAGTCTGTATCAAGGAAGGGGGAGGAGAGGGGTATTCATCCCCTTCCAGGACAAACGAACGTTGCGGGGTCATGAGCAGCGCGTAGAGCCGGTTGTTGCGTCTCATGCGGTTCAGTGCCTTGACCAATTGTTGGATGTCGCGCGCCGAGCTTCCGGGTTGAGTGAGCCGGAATTGCAACATGTTGATCGTCGCACCGCCCCCCACCGCGAGCATCAATCCTTTATCGCTGATGTTTTCCGGTATATTCACAGGAATTCTCTGGGTCACCGCTTGCCCGCCGGGCATTCGCAGGAGACCAAAGACCTCGATGTGATCACCCGGCTTAACCTCTGTCCGCGAGCTCCAAACCTGCTCGAGCGTGGCAACACTCCGCTCGTTTCGCGACCTCACCGAGAGTTCGACGCCCTCGACGCGCAAGTCAGGGAAGCCGCTGCCCAACAGGTAGTTAAGGGGCGTCGCCACCAGGTTACCCGCCAGCGCAGTAATTCCCATCTCGCCCGACACGACGTCTTGGAAGTTCACCGAATCGGCCCCCGCCAGGCGGATCTTCCCTTCAACATCCAACGTGGCGGCGCCTACGGCTCTTTCCGTGTTGCCGAGGGTTGAAACAAAACCCAGGTTTACCAGCAAGGGCGATAGGAACGGTTCCTGAATAACCTCGAATTTATAATTCTCCTCGGTATTCAAGGTGGTTTGGATTTTTACACTGACCGGGATCATGGGAGGTGTTTTCTCCCCCACCACACCGTAGACGGCGTCAAAACGGTCCTGCCGAATCGTTCCCATTACGGCGTCGCCAGAGGCATCCAGCTTGAAGGACGACGCGAGGCTCGGTACGGTGACTAGGACGTGGGCGGGCGCAAAAGGAATTTGAATTGGACCGACCGCAAGCAAACGATGCCCGCACGCGTAGAGGTTGTTCCCCTGCCGGAAGGTGACCGTGCAGTCCGCACTCAAGTTGAGATCGCCCCGGACGAGCAGCATGCTGATCATCGAGCCGGGGTTCAGTTCCGTATTCACCGGGGTTGAGCTCTGTCCGCCCGCCAGCGCCCCGCCCATCATCGGCTCAAAGCCCATCTGACGGAACAGCGCCATGTACGGTTCCACGGCCGCGGCGGCAAAGCCGCCAAACCGCAGTGGTATCTCCGCGTTGGGGTATGAGACCCCCGCTTCCGTCGCCGGGAAGTATGGCCGAAGAGTTTCAGGGCCGAAATCCTTTCCCGGAATCAAGCGCGCGTTCTCGCGAAAGTCGTTGGTGGTCCCTGCCAGGCGAAAGTCCAGGGGAAGCGCCGCGCGGGTTGGCGTTTGACCCTCCTCCGGCACGACTTGCACCATTTGCTGGATGGGCGTGATCCCCGCCAGGGGCTCTTTCGAAAATGGGAACGAAATGGCCACTGCGCCGACCAGCTTGCCATCAATGTAAACCGGGCTGCCGCTCATTCCGGCAATGACTCCGGTGTTCGCCAGCGGCCCCCCCGATAGCCGAGCCAGGATGAGGTCGCGCTTCGGCGCTAGGACGTTTTTCAACACGCCTAGAATCTCGACTTGGAATTCTTCAATCTGCTCACCCTGAAAAATCGTACGACCGACCCCCTTCAGTCCAGGCTTGATATCCGCCAGGGGGAAGAGTTCCGTGTCGTTCTGGCACCAAGCGAGCGGAACCAGTGCGAAAGCGAGTGTGAATGCAACGAGAGTCTTTCGTAATGACATAGTCTTTGAAACCAGCTCCCAATTATGCGGGCATGATTTCAGTCTAGGGGGAAAGCGCAGGCTCGTCAAGCAAAGTGGCCCGGGCATTCCGTCGTTCTGCGCCGTCCGGCACGGATGTCGGGGCGGTTCGCGAACCGCCCCCACTAGCCGACACATTGTCCTTGTCAGGCCTCGGCTTTGCACTCGAACCTTAGATTCGTTTTGCGCAAAATACGCTGTACGTGCTCCATTTTGCGTCGAATTCGTGCTGATTTGCGCGCCAAACACGCAGAATTTGCTGCACTAAAAACAGTGACTTCCTTTGTTTTCAAGTACTTCTTAGCTTCGTTCCCACGATTTTCCATTTTCAGTAGCTCACTGCTTCTCGCGCTTGCGAGGGCCATGGCGACTTGTTTCAGGATTCGGCAATTCCCAGCACTCGGCTAGACATTATGTCGCGAAAATGACCACAATTATAGGCTATCACAGCTCCGGGAAACTGTCAAGCGGAAAATGTGACTTTGGGGTGGCTGTTGTAAACCTTCCCACTTCAATTCCGTCTTGGTGGAATGAGGAGCAAAGATGGGGCAGAATGGCCAAGCTGCTATGGTGATTCCGGTTCAAGAAAGGGTTGGCCTCGGCATGTTCGCACTGGACGACTTTACGCCCCTTGTCCAGGCACACCAGCAACGCATCTATCGAGTACTTCTGGGCATGGTTCGCGACCCCGACGCGGCCGAGACTCTGACGCAGGAGTGCTTTCTGAAAGCGTACCAGAAGCGCGCGAGTTTCAGGGGCGAAGCGAATCTGGGGGTGTGGCTGCTGAAAATAGCGGTGAACCTGGCCCGCGATCACCGGCGCAGCCGTCTGAGGGAGTTTTGGGATCGGTTGAGGTCATCATCCGCGGAAGTCGGGGAACTCGGGCAGAGCTTGGCGGACCCTCAGGCTTCCCCGGAGCGTGTCATTCTGGGGCGCGAAGAGGTGGCCGGCGTCTGGGCGGCGGTTCAAAAGCTTTCCGCGCAACAGCGCGCGGTCTTTGTGCTGCGCTTTGTGGAGGAGATGAGCCTGGAAGAAATCGCGGAGGCGACTTCCTTGAAGCTGGGGACTGTGAAGACACATCTGTTCCGAGCCGTCCATGCGGTTCGGCAGCAGTGCAAGCGAGGGAACGTATGAAGAGACTCATCAGTCATGTCATCCTGAGCCCCTGTCCGCCGGGGCGAAGGATCTCTGCAGTTGCCTATTGGGGTTCGTCAGAGCATCACGAACTGCCGAGATGCTTCGCTGCGCTCAGCATGACAGGGATCGCGCCCTGAGCTGTCATTCTGAGCGAAGCGAAGAATCTGCATGTGGTTTGTCTTGAGCCGGAACTGCAGATGCTTCGCTGCGCTCAGCATGACACGAAGTGGTGCAAAGTAAGGGAGGGAACGTCCGTGAACAAACATCTGAGCGAGGATCAAATCACGGAGTGGGTGCTTGGCGCGAGTGACGAAAATGTCCTTCGCCACCTCGAGGACTGCGCTGCGTGCTCTCGCGAGGCGGAAGAGTTGCGGAGCGCTCTGGCCGGTTTTCGGGAAGCCGTTCATACAACCGCCCAGCGCGATCCGAGTTTCTGGAAGAACCAGCAGCTCGCTGTGAGCGAAAGCCTCTCGACACAAGATTGGTATCCGCTGCACTGGGGGTGGGTCGTGGCCATGGTGGCGGTTTTGATTACGGCCATACTTCTGGCTCGCACTCCCAACGTCCCGAAGAGCTACGCCAGCGAGGACGCGGACAACGCTTTGCTCCAGGCGGTTCAAGGAGACCTCAACCGCGATGTGCCACAGGCGCTAGCCCCCGCAGTCCTGATCGCCGAGGAACGAAATGAAATCCTGAGCAAAAGGAGATTAACGAGATGAAAACAACTGGCGCAAGCGTGGCATTGGCAATCGTGTTTTGCGGATTCGCCGTTGCCCAGGAAATGCCTCCCGCGGCTGAGGGGATGCCGGCGGGCCCGCCCACGGAGCTCCAGCTTACTCGCGGGCCAAACGGCCCTCTTATTCGGATTGATCGTCCCGGCAAATGGTGGAAAGACTCGGCCCTGATGAAGAAAATAGGCGTGAGCGATGACCAGATCCGGGTGATCGAGAAGATCTTTCAGGATCATCGCCTGCAGCTCATCGACCTGCACGCTGAGCTGGAGAAACAGGAAGCGATCCTGGAGCCGCTGGTGGAGGCCGACCAGCCGGTGGAGTCGCAAGTGGCTGCCCAGATCGATAAGGTCGCCCAGGCACGCGCCAACCTGGAAAAGTCGGATGCGATGATGTTGCTGGCGATCCGCCGCGTCCTCACTGTGGATCAATGGAAGAAGCTCCGAGACATTCCGGGGATCAACACGTTCCATTACGGACCTGAGATGAGGGCGACTACTCCCGGGCCCTCCGCTCCCATGCCTGCTGCCATGCCTCCGCCGCGTGAGTAGGCGGACTGGATTGATGATTGACGATTGGCGATTGTCGATTGCACAAAAGGTGGCATGACTCGAGACTGTCCCCTCACCCGTCGCGCTCCGGCTGATGCCGCTCTCAGCCCCGAAGGGGCGGCCTATCGCAGCCCAGGCCAACGGCCTGGGTTCGGAAACACGCCCTCTCTTGCGGCAAGCCCTGAAGGGGCGAAATAGTTTTGCGCATGTCTGCGAACAGAGGCCTCTGCGTGAACTCTGGCCTTGTTCCGCCCCTTCAGGGCTTACAAACGCCAGCGGCGTGGTATCTCAACCCAGGCCGCTGGCCTGGGCTGTGATTGGTCGCCCCTTCGGGGCTGAAAGCGTGGCGCCGACCTTCTAGTGGCACATGTGAAGGCCAGCGCTAGAGTCGGAATCTACACGCCCTCATTTTCGTTTCACCCCGCGCTTTGCTTGCTCCCAGGTTATAATGGGCGGCTCTGACTTGTAACCATGCACTTGTGAAACATCTGGGACGAGGCGCGCCATGAAGCTTCGAACGGCCTTCTTGCTGATATCCTGTTTTTCACTTGCCTCATCCCTGCTCTGCCGGGCGTCCGGGGAACCTCAGAGTCCACGACTCGAGCCCGTTACACCCCATGTGAGTATCTATCACGAAGCGACTAATGTGGCGGTGATCCAACGCAACGGCAAGAGCCTGCTGATTGGGTCCGGCGATGGTACGGTCCTGGCGGCGGCAAAGCAGTTGGGAATCAACTCCCTTGACTGGGTGCTCTACACCGATCATCATCGCGACCAGTGCGCCGGCGCGGCCCTGCTGAAGAAGGCAGGCGTGAAGGTTGGCGTGCCTGCCGCCGAGGCGGAATTCTTCAAGCACGCCACGGCAATCTGGGAGGGCGCGGACACCCTTCTTTACGACCGGATGGATTTCCGCCCCGACCTGTTTATCCTCCGCAGCTCGGTTGTTCCCGACCGCGAATTGCAAGGGGGGAAGGTGTTTCATTGGGAGGGCCTCGACTTTCAGGTTGTTCCAACCCCCGGCCCAACCGACGGGAGCGTTTCCTACCTTGTGGATGTTGATGGCAAGAAGCTTGCGTTCACCGGCGACCTGATTTTCGGCCCGGGACAGCTTTGGAACTTCTACATGTTGCAGAAGCGTTTCCCGGGGATGCGAGGTGATTACTGGGGATTCGGTGGGGCCGCGCCGGATTTACTCAACAGCCTGGATACGGTCCTTTCCCACGCACCTGACATGCTGGTTCCGGCGCATGGCGTGGTCATCCACGATCCCGCCGGGGCGGTTTCGAAGTTGAAGCAGAACCTGCATGCGGCGATGGCCAATTACCTGACGCTGGCTGCCTGGCGTCTCTATTTCTCCGGAGATTTCCACGACAGTCCCGAGAAGATCACTTTACGCGACAACTCGCATCCCCCTGCGGACCTGGCCGTGCCGATGCTGCCTCCCCTCCCTTTGCCCAAAGCGCCTTCCTGGTTCCATTACGCGGCCTCGACATCCTGGTACGTGCAAGCCGGGGATGGAACTATCTTCCTGCTGGACTGCGGGTTCAAGTCGCCGGTGCTCGAAACCCTCGCCCGGCTGAAGAAAGAAGGGACCATCAAAGGGATCGACGGCATCTGGATCACCCATTATCACGATGACCACGATCAATCGATCAATGAAGTGCGGCGTGAATACGGTGCGAAGTTCTACGTGCAGAAGGAACTCCAGGATGTCCTCGAGAATCCCTATGCCTACTCCATGCCCGCTTTGACGCCCGAGTGCATTCACGTGGATCATGCCCTGGCGGAAGGCGAAGTCATCAATTGGAAAGGCTACAAGATGACGGGATACTATTTCCCCGGGCAGACGATCTACCATGACGGGCTGCTTATTGAGCGCGACGGCACTCGCCTTTTCATGACCGGCGACTCGTTTGCCGACTTCGGCATCGACGACTATTGTAGCTACAACCGCAATTTCCTTGGGAAAGACGAGCCGGGCTACGAGCAATGCTTCCGGCTGCTCCTCAAGTTGAAGCCGGACTTGCTGGTTGCGTCGCACTGGGGCCCCCAACCTTATTCGGACGAGTACATGCAGAAAGGGCTTAATTCGCTCGAGGAACGCCGGGAGCTCTTTTCCAAGTTGTTTCCCTGGGACGACCCGAATTTCGGCCTGGATCCTTCTTGGATTCGCGCGTACCCGTACCGGCAGTTCGTCCTCCCGGGCCAACTGGTGACCATCGAGGCAAGAATCTATAACCATGGCGCAGTTCCGCGCCAAGCGACTGCGGAACTGCGCGCCCCCTCCGGATGGAGAATCCGAGAAGCCGGTCACCTTACAATACCGCCGCATGCCGAGGGGAAGATTCGGCTCACGGCGGTTGCGCCCACGAACCCGCTGAGCCGCCGCGAGGTTCTGGGACTCGCGGTTCATTTTGGGGACCGGAACCTTGGGGAAATTGCGGAAGCTTTAGTCGATTACCTCGAGTGACGTGCGAAAGGACGGAACAGACCATGGGATATGCACTCGTAATGCTCGCGGGGATTCTGCAAGGCGCCTTCATGCTGCCCATGAAGCCCCTGAGGAAATGGGTGTGGGAGAACACCTGGTTTGTCTATTGCACGGCAGGTTACCTCGTTTTTCCCTGGCTCTTTGTGCTCTTGACCATCCCCCATCCTCTGACCGTACTGGCCACCACCTCCCTGCGCTCTCTGCTCTTGGTGGAAGTGTTTGGGCTCGGATGGGGCGTCGGATCTCTCACCTTTGGTCTGGGTGTGTCCCGGTTAGGTATGGCGTTGGGATTTACGATCATCATTGGCCTCGCGGCAACTGCCGGAGCGCTGATTCCCATGGTCGTGCTATCTCCTGAGAAGTTGACCCAGCCGCAAGGCTTAATGACGCTCTGCTCCTTGGCGTTGGTTCTGATCGGTCTTGCTCTCGGCGCCTGGGGAGGAAAGCTCCGTGCGCCGGCGAAAAAGGCCGCCGAAGGCTCCGGCACCTCGGGTCTTGAGGTCCACGGCTCGTTTGGCGTCGGCCTGGCAATCTGCATCGCCTCAGGTCTGCTCTCCGCCTCCGCGAACCTTGGCTTCACCTTTGGCGCGGAATACCAGCGCAGAGCCATCGAGCAGGGCGCGGCGCCGACCATGGCGGGCAACGCGCTCTGGGCCCCGCTGACTTTGCCGCTCTTTTTTTGCAGCGCCGGCTACTGCGTTTGGTTGATGAAGAAGAACCAGACCGGCAGGCTGCTCGTCCTGGAGGGAACGCGACACTATTGGCCTCTGGCGACTTTAATGGGATTCATGTGGATCGGCGGCTTCGTCGTTTACGCGCCCGGCGCGCGGCTCCTCGGGTCTCTGGGGACCTCGGTGGGCTGGGCGGTGATGATGTCGACCATGGTTATTACCGCGAACGTCCTGGGATTCATAACCGGAGAATGGAAGGGCGCGAGCCGCAAGGCGTTCGGCTTTGCGGTCGCAGGTGTGACCATGCTGATCCTGGCCATCTGTGTGGTGGGCTACGCGAACCATTTGTGACGAGTAGTGCGGGCGCGAGAGGCGCGAAGAAATCGGCTCACCACTGAGACACAGAGACACAGAGAAGCGAAAATGAAAGCCCTTCTCAGTGCCTCAGTGCCTCGGTGGTCAACTTTTTCATGCGTTCGGACGTCGGTCCGCCTTGGACGGGAGGGAATTGTGAAACGTCTTTGGTGCCTGGCTGTACTGGTGTTCTTGGGCGGGGCTGTTCTGCAGGCGCAACAGAAGAAGCCGCTGAGCGTTGAACTGATAACCCATCCGCAAGGGCTGATGGGGCCGGGCTTGGCCCGGGTGGAATGGCGTCCTGGAAGCCATCAGATCAGCTACCTCAAGCGTCAAGGTTCTGGACGAGGCGCCAGCGGGGGCGGCACCATCTACCTCTACGACATCGCCAGCGGCAAGGAGAGCGTGCTGCTGGCGCCTCCCAGCGAAAAAGCGCCCGGCGAACGGCCCAATCTATATTCATACCAATGGTCGCCGAGCGGCGACGCGTTGCTGTTTGAGGGTGAAACGGAAATCTGGATTTATAACCTCGCGACGGCTCAAATGAAGTCGCTTCTCAAATCCTCCGCGCCCCTCGAGCACGCCTCGCTTTCTCCCACCGGCGAGCGCCTGGCATTCGTTGAGGAGAACAACCTCTTCGTGCTCGACGTCAAAACGGGACATCGAGAGAGGCTCACGAACGACGGCAACGACCATGTGATGAACGGCAAGTTCGATTGGGTTTATGAGGAAGAGCTCTCCAATCGCGCCACGGGTCAGGCGTACGAGTGGTCGCCGGATGGGAAGAAGATTGCCTACCTTCGCCTCGACGACGCGCCCGTGCCGCAATACCCGCTCACGCATTACTTGTCCGACCACGTGGACCTCACCGAAGAGCGCTTCCCTCAATCGGGTGACCCCAATCCTGCTCCCTCTTTCCATGTGGTTTCCCTGGAGGGCAACAGGCCCCAGACCTGGACAGCGAGTGTGCCCAAATCCGTCGAATACTTCGGCCCTTCGTCTTCCTGGACGCCGGACTCGAAGGCCGTGGCGTTCCTCACCCTGAATCGCGCCCAGGATGAATTGCAGGTCCACCTTTGGGATGCTGCGGCGGGCAGCGATCGCGTACTGCTCACGGAGAAGGACGCCTGCTGGATTAATTCCCTCGATCCGCCGCACTTCCTCGCGGACAACCAGAGGTTCCTCTGGCTCTCGGAACGAGACGGCTGGCTGCACCTCTATCTCTACGGCATCGATGGAACGCTTCAGAAGCAGCTCACGGGCGGCGATTGGATGATTGATCGGCCGGTCTTTTCAAACACTGCCACGATTGGCGTGGATGAGAAGGGCGGTTGGGCTTACTTCGCGGCCACCACGCCCGATCCCCGCGAGCGCCATGTCTACCGCGTGAGGATCGCGGGCGGCAGTTCGCAGCCTCTTACGCCGCAGCCCGGCTCGCACGGACTTGACCTCTCACCGGACGGCAAGTACCTGCTCGACCAGTTCTCCTCTCTCAACGATCCGCCGGAAACCCGGCTGCTCAAGGCGGACGGCTCACCCGTCGCCACGCTGAACAGGCAGACCTCCCATCTCGATGAATACGCGCTGGGCAAAACGGAACTGGTGGAAGTGAAAGCTTCCGACGGCGCCACTCTTTACGCCCGCCTGGTGAAGCCTCCGGACTTCGACCCGGCGAAGAAATACTCGGTGATCATTGATGTGTACGGCGGCCCGCACGTTCAAGTGATCCAGAACCGTTGGGGATTGACTTCCTTGAGCGACCACCTCTATGCGGAACAGGGCTTCCTCGTCTGGTCGCTCGATAACCGCGGCTCCTGGGGACGAGGACACGCCTGGGAATCGAAGGTGTTTAAGAACCTTGGACACTACGAGCTCGAGGACCAGCTCGCCGGTGTGGCTTACCTGAAGTCTCTGCCCTACGTCGATCCTGCCCGCATCGGAATCACGGGTTGGTCATACGGCGGCTTCATGACGCTTTACGCGCTCACGCACGCGCCCGAAGTGTTCAAGTGCGGCGCGGCGGGCGGCTCCGTGACCCATTGGAAGTTTTACGACAGCATTTACACCGAGCGCTATATGCGCACTCCGAGGGAGAATCCGGAGGGGTACAAGACCGCCTCACCCCTGGAGGTTGCCGATAAGCTGAAGGCTAAGCTCCTGCTGATTCACGGCACCGACGACGACAACGTGCACATGCAGAACACTCTGAACTTCGTGGAAGGACTCGTCAAGGCGCGCGCGCCTTTCGAGCTTTACATCCAGCCGGGAGAGCGACACGGATTCGGAAGCGAGTCCGCGAGGCTTTACCTCGCCCAACGGATGCTGGAGTTCTTTAAACAGAATCTCCAATGATTGACTTGCGAGGATGAGGGTACAGCCCTGGCCCTCGGGGAGAGATTGCCTCTAACCGCTGAAACCGGTTTCACGCCAAGGCGCAAAGTGCGCAAAGGTCGCAAAGAAGAAAGCACTATTCACTTTGCGTCTCTTCGCGTACTTTGCGCCTTGGCGTGAGGTGTTTTGTCCTTCATTTCATTCTTAGGGCTGCGGCGGGCTGCCTTGCAAGCTCTGCTGCAAGAACCCGAGCACCTTGGGAATGGCGTCCAGCGAGGATTGCGCGTCGCCCTCGACGTTCCCGCCCAGGTTCTGCTCTCGTCCCGAGGCGGGGTTCACGACCCTGCCGTGCCATGTCGGGACAATCTCCGGCCGGCCCGCCCGGTGCCCCGAGTGAGCATATTTCAGGTGTTCGACCGCATACGGGAAATGAGATTGTTTCAGCCGGGTCACCACCTCGTTGGCCATCATCGACGACGGCCATACCCCGTCGTCTTCTCCTGAAATCAACAATACCGGCCCACGCGTGTGCTCGACGGCGATCGCAGCGCTCATCATGGCCGTGGGGTTATTCAGAAGGCGCGGAAACACAAACGAGAGCGGTTGTCCCCTCCAAGTCCAGGCATACGGGACACGGGTACTACCGCAGCAGGCCGCGATGCGCACGTTCGCCGGCACATAAGCGACCACCGCACGGATCTGCGGGTACATTGACCCCAGTTGCAACGCCAGTTCGCCGCCGCGCGAAGCTCCCATCACCCCGATGCGGTCCGAGGCAATCTCGGGCCGTTGCATCATCCAGGCGAGCGCGTTGCCGAAATACTCGAGCGGGATCCCCTCCAGCAGAGGCGGCAGATCCTCGTACCGAAAGTAAGCCAGAGCCAGCGCCGCATAGCCCCGCGAGGCCAACCAGGCGGCTTTGCCCGGCATCAGCCCTCCCTCGGACCCTCCCAAGACCAGCACGCCGGGATGCCGCCCACTCGTGCCGGGCAGAAAAAGGACGCCGTGAAGTTGCCCGTCGAGCTTTATGCGCTGCACTCCGTCAGCGATCCTCTTCTGCTCGAGTTGTGCCTTCGCCACTTCCTGGCCATGGCTGGCCAATCGGAATTCAATGACCTGGGCATCCCAGTTGCGTGGAGGCCGATACGCGGCCACATGCTTCTCCGCCGGCTTCATGGACCATACCAGGCCCATCGCGGAGACACCTCGATACGAGCCCTTCGCGGGAGCTTGAAGCGAGGTGTCGACCACACCTTGCCCGTCCGCGACAAACTCCGCCTGGGACGCCCAGGCATGGTTTTCGCCATCCACGAGTTCCGCCTGAATGGAAACGCGCTGGTTGGGTTGCAGCCCCGTGGCGCGGACGGCCGGCGATTCGTCCACCAATGCCTTATTGGGATTGACCTCCAGGGTTTGAGCGAAGGCCGCAACGACACCGCTTGTCCCAAGGAATGCGACCAGAACAAGTTTTTGTAGCATGAACCTCCAATCCAGAGACACGGAGCGGTCGAGCCGGCGCTGGATCTCAGCCTTCACTCTTGTCTTCCAATCGTCAATCGACAATCGTGACGGTGCCGGCATCGCCATCCACGCTGATGCGCTGCGCGCTGTGGAGACGTTCTGTTGCCACGCCCGTCCCCAGGACGGCGGGGATGTGGTACTCGCGCGCCACAATCGAGCTGTGGCTGAGGGGGCCGCCCACATCGGTGACCACGCCAGAGGCAAGCGCGAAAAGCGCCGTCCAGGCGGGGGTGGTGATCTTCGCGACCAGGATATCGCCCGGGTGCATCTCGTGGAACTCGTCGGGTCCGTGAATCACTCGGGCGATGCCGCTCACGCGGCCGGGGCTGGCGCCAATCCCTTTGATCATCGCCCCCGCGGCCTGGCCGGTGTGGGCCGGCATCCAGCGGCTGACATCAATGCCTAAGAACTTGGTGCGGTCCCTGACAGGCAGAGCGACGGGCGGGGTCACCTTGCGCTCGGTCTCCCGCGTGGCTCGCCGCTCGGCCACCACGCGAGCGTAGTTTTCGGGCGACCGGCCCGCATCGAGGGCGGCGGCAGCCGCTTGAACCTCATCGCATTCCAAAAAGAATACATCTTCGGGCCGCGCGATTGCGCCCGCCGCCACCATGCGCCGTCCGAGTTCACGCAACATGCGGCGCAGGATCGGCCAGCCCAGCCCGACGTCGGCGAGAGCATCCTCGCGCAACGGCGCATAGCGCTGGGCGGTTCGAACCAAAGTGCTGAAGATCCGCAACCGCAAGCCCCTGAGGCGGGCCAGCGTAGCTTCGGTTGCGTCCTGCCGCGCCCGCGTCGCAGTCGCCTGCCGTTCGTAAGGACTGCGCGCCTGCCCGGAGAGAAAGTACTTGAGGGTTTCCAGCAGCGGCGCGGGGTCGTCCGCGGGGACGGGCGAGGCGAAATCGAGATCGTAGACCGCATGGCCGAAGCGCTCGAGGTGCTGCGCGAACCGGGCTGCGAACTCCCGCCAATCTTTTGCATCCGTAATGGGCGCGAGAGTGGAAGCGAACGCCTGCGCAATCTCTTTACTCGAGGCACGCTCGAGATAGGCGGCAAGCTCCGGCTGCGTACGCGCCCAGGAAGCCAGATCGTAGAGCGATTTCTCAGCCTGGATGGGTGCGCTGTCGAAACCGAGTAGGAAGGTCAACGCCATCGGATCGCCTTGACGCTTGACCAGGCGGTCGTAAAACGTCGCGAAGGCAGGCTCGCTCATGAACGCGCAAGGCAGAATACCGCTTTGGATGGTCGTGTAATAGCCGGCTGCCGCCTTCACAATCTCGCGCGCACCCGCGAGCAGATCGGTTGCCGTTGTCGCGGCCAGGTCGCGCGCCACCCACGCTCCGCCGACGTTCGAGTAATGCGGTCGCGCGTCATCGGCCCAACGGGTTCGCCCCGAGCGCAACAGTCGAACGAAAGTGGGGAGCAGCGCTATCAAGGCAAAGGCGAGCTTCACCGATTGCCAGGCGCTTAAGCCAAACTCGGTATAGGCGTAGTCGTTGATGGTCTGCAGACGGAATTTCTCAGCCAGACCGCGATCGAACCCTATCGTTTGCACCAGCGCTTGCAGCGCTTCGTTCCACATGGGCAGCGCGAGCGTGGCGAAGAGCGGTGAAAGCGGATTGGGCAGCAACTCAATGACGCTGTTGCGCGCGTACTGGCCCCCGGCTCGCGGCAGCTTCCATTCAAGCGTGGGGCACGGCTCCGGCAGGGCGGTGATGGGACGGGCTTGCAGGATGAAAATGCGCCGGCCGCTGATCGCCCATTCGATGTCCATCGGCAGTCCGTAGAGCTGCTCGATCTGGCGGCCGAGGCGCGCCAATTCAGAGGCTTGCTCCGGTTGTAAGGCAGCCTGCCGGCGCCTTTCAGCGGGCACGGGCTCGTCGCGGGTTCCTCCCGGCACGCGCGACGTCATGACTTCTTTCACGGCGATTTCCTGCGAGACAATCTCGCCCGTCTGTTTTGCGACGGTGATCGTGTCGGGCGTGACTTGACCGCCCACGATCGCCTCACCCAGTCCCCAAGCCGCGTTGATCATAATCTGGTCGCGCGCGCCAGTGAGCGGATTGGCCGTGAAAAGGATGCCCGCTACTTCCGCCGGAACCAACTGCTGCACCACGACCGCGATGCTGACGTCTTCCGGACGGATGCCGTGCTGCGCGCGGTAGCTGAGGGCGCGCGCCGTCCACAGCGAGCCCCAGCAGCGCTTAACGGCGGCGAGCACCTCGGCGCCGCCGCGCTCATTGAGATAGGTTTCCATTTGCCCGGCAAAGGACATTCCCGGCAAGTCTTCCGCGGTCGCGGAGGAGCGCACGGCAACCGGCGGATCGTCTTTGCCCAGTTCGTTGTAAGATTGCTCGATCAGCACGGCGATGTCCTCGGGTATGGTGCTTTTCTCAAAGAGGGCCAGGATTTGTGCCGAAGCGCGCTCGAATGCTGTTGGATCGTCTCCAGTGTCATTCTGAGCCTCGACTCGTCGGGGCGAAGAATCGCCGCAGTTGATTTTTTGTTTGGCGTTGTCCAAAGAACTGCCGAGATGCTTCGCTTCGCTCAGCATGACAGTGGGAGCGGAAGGCAGGTCCAACGAACCACGCGCGTGTGCAACTGCGGATAGAATGCCTTCCTCGAGAAGGTTCTCGCTCACAAATTTTCGATAAGCGTGGGTGGTAATGTGAAAGCCGGGTGGCACGGGCAGGCCGGACGCCGCCATGCGCGCCAGGGAAGCGCCCTTGCCCCCCACGAGGTCTAGCGTCGCATCGGGGCTGTCGAGTCTGAGAATAAACGGGCGGGCTTGAGTTGGACCCATTTTCATCGTCCCCCGCGGCACGAGCGAACGAAGTCTATCATACTCCCCGTGGCGCGTCCGTTGGGGATTCGTGAGGTATACGCCATGGCAGTACGGGCACGCCATGGCGTGCCCCTACGACGAATCTTGTCGCGGCGGCGGAGCCGCTCGCAGCGATGTTATACTTTCCCCGTGAGTTTCTACCGCAATCTGCGACGTACGCTGCGGGTGCTGGGTAAGAATCCCGGCTTCCTGTGTGTGGCGGTGCTGTCGCTGGCGCTGGGAATCGGCGCCAACACCGCCATCTTCTCACTCCTCGATGCGCTGCTTTTACGCGACCTCCCCGTCCGGCACCCAGAGAGTCTTGTTGAGCTTTCGGTGGTCCGCCGAGGCAGCAAAATCATGTTCTCGTTTCCGATGTTCCGCGAGATTGAGCGCGGGCAAAAGGTTTTTTCGGGTCTGATTGGCTGGAGTTTCGGCGCGGCGACCAATGTCGAGATCAATGGCGTGCTCGCGCAGGCGGAGGTGCGCTCGGTCACCGGGAATTATTACTCCGAGTTAGGCGCGACACCTTTTCTGGGACGACTGCTGGCGCCGGAAGATGTGAAGCTTGCAGGGGCCGGGACCTCGCCGGTGGCTGTGCTCAGCTATGACTATTGGCAACGTCGCTTCGGTGGGGCTTCAGACGTTGTGGGAAAACAGATGACGATTGACGGGCAGCCCTTCACCATCATCGGCGTATCGAAAAGATGGTTTACAGGAATGACCACCGGTGAGGCGCCGGACATTACGACCCCGATGAAGGCTACCGACAATCGCGCCATGCTGTGGGTGTTCATTACCGGTCGTCTGAAGGACGGTGTCACCGTTTCGCAGGCGCGAGCCCAACTGCAATCGTTCTGGCCGGAGGTGCTGCGTAGGACAGCTTCGACCGAAACACCCGGCCTGCGCCGCCAACTCTTCTTCTCAATGGGCTTGGATGTGTCGCCCGCCGCCACCGGTGTGAACGCTTCGCTGAGGTCCCACTTCACGCGTCCGCTCTACGTGCTGATGGGCATTGTGGGACTAATCCTCCTGGTCGCCTGCGTGAATCTGGCCAGCCTGATGTTGGCGCGCGCTGCCACGCGCAGCCACGAAATGAGCGTGCGCATGGCGCTGGGTGCAAATCGCTGGACGCTTGCCCGCCAGGTATTGACGGAGAGCCTGGCGCTTTCCGCTTTGGGCGCGGTGCTGGGGCTTGCCTTTGCCTACTGGGGAAGCCGCCTACTCGTCACGTTTCTGACGGAGGGGTACCTTACACCGGTCGTCCTCGATCTCCGGCCTGACTGGCGCGTGCTCTCAGTGACTGCGCTCGTGGCCCTGGTGACTGGAATCCTCTTCAGCTTGGCGCCCGCATGGCGCGCCTCGCGCGAAGATCCTGCTTCTGTGATTCAGCAGACTACGCGCAGCCTGGCAGGTGGGACGGGAAAGCTGGGCAAGGCGCTCATCGTTGCGCAGGTGGCCCTCTCGCTTGTAGTCCTGCTGGGGGCGGGCCTGCTGGTACGAAGTTTTCGGAAGTTGTGCGCCATCGATCCGGGACTCGAGCAAGGCGTGCTCGAGTTGAGCCTCGCTCCCAGGCCGGGCGGCTACGAGAACCTGGAGATGACAGGCTACCACCGGCAGCTTCTCAGTCGAGTCTCGAGCCGGCGGGGCATCCTTTCAGCCGCGTACGCAGATGTTTCCCTTCCTGCGCGGGAAGGTTGGGGCGACATGGTATCCACCATGGCTGGAGCAACCAGCCCGGACGCCGGAGTCAAGGCCGTCGAGGCGACGGTTTCGCCAGGTTTCTTCCCGACCCTCGGAATAAGCCTGATTCGTGGCCGCAATTTTGAAGATACCGACGACGAGCACCACCCGCACGTTGCCATCATCAGCAGCAGTCTTGCGGCGCGGCTTTTCCCCTCGGGCAATGTCCTCGGCGAGCGCATTCGCTTCGGCTTCATGCCGCAATACCAGAATCTTGAAGTAGTCGGAATCGCCGCTGATTCACGACTCTTCGATCTCCACAACGCAGCCGCTTCGGTTGTCTACGTTCCCTGCTTTCAATATCCTCAATGGACTCAGGGGGGCCATCTGTTCGTGCGCACCGGCGAGGCTCCTGAAGCGATAGCTCGGTCACTTGGACACGAAATCGAGTCGCTTGGACACGAGTATGCCGAGAGCACGAAGACGATCGCGCAGGAGGTCAGCCAGACGCTGGTGGAGGAGCGGGTTATTGCCATGCTATCGAGTTTCTTCGGAGCATTGGCGCTCCTGCTGGCTTCGATAGGTTTGTACGGGCTGATGTCCTACACCGTTACCCGGCGTACGCGTGAAATCGGGATTCGCATGACGCTGGGCGCAAGGCCGGCCACGGTCCTTGGCGGCGTCCTGCGAGAAGTGCTGGCGCTGGTTCTGATGGGATTAGCGCTGGGCGTCCCGTGCGCGCTGGCCGCCAGCCGCCTCCTGGCCAGCATGCTTTTCGGGCTCTCGCCGCACGACTTGGGCACTCTCGCCGGCGTCGCGCTACTGCTCGTCGTGGTGGCGCTGGTCGCCGGCTACCTGCCGGCGCGCCGGGCTTCACACATCGATCCGATGACTGCGGTACGCAGCGAGTAGGGTAGAGCGCGCAACGGCCGCCAGGGCGGACAAAGATGCTGTGCCCGTAATACGCTTGTAACATCGACCGTGTATCCTCCCGTTGTTGTCATGGCTCGCAGAGGCCAGGTTTTCCCACCAGTTCTAGCGTTCGGGCTGCTCCAACCACTTCTGGGGGCATGACGGCCAGTCTACAGTCTCAGCTTCAAAGGAGAATTTGATATGCGCAAACCACGCCTAGCTTTCGCCGCGTTGATTGCCGCTGCGGCGCTTTTCAGTTTGTTGCTCCTGTCTGGATGCAGTTCAAAGACCGGTAGCGGCGCCGCATCGGGAGCGGAACCCACGGCCGTGCTGGGTGCTGCCGGCAGCACCTTCATTGCCCCGCTGATGGCGAAGTGGGTTGGCGCATACCAGCAGGGCCACCCCACGGTGCAGATCAACTATCGGGCTATTGGCAGCGGCGGCGGTATTGAGGAGCTGAAGCAAGGGTACCTTAGTTTCGGGGCGAGCGACGCGCCGTTAAATGACGATCAACTCAAGGGAATGTCCAGCGTGGTGCAGATTCCCGTTAGTGCAGGGCCTGTCTGCGTGGTTTACAATCTGCCTCATCTGAGCGCCCCACTCCGGCTTAGTGCCAAGACCCTGAGCGGCATTTATCTCGGGAACATCTATACCTGGCAGGATGCCGCGATTGCAAAGGATAACCCGGGGGTCAGCTTGCCGAAGGGAGCGATTATTGTCGTGCATCGTTCCGACGGCAGCGGCACGACCAATATCTTCACTTCATATCTCTCCAAGGTCAGCCAGGATTGGTCATGGAAATCGGGACACGGCCTGTCCGTAACGTGGCCGACGGGCTTGGGCGCCGATGGAAGCAAAGGTGTACTGGCGATTGTCAAACAGACGCCGGGAACAATCGGATATCTGGAGCTGAACTACGCCAAGCAGAATGGTGTTCCGTTCGCGTCGATCGAGAACGCGGCTGGCCACTTCGTCCAACCCAGCCCGGAAAGCGCTGCTGCCGCGATCTCGAGCTTCAATGAAGAACTGGCAAAAGACGTACGCACGCCGATAGTCGACCCTCCCGCGTCCGCTCCCGATGCGTATCCGATCGCGGGATTGAGCTTCATTCTGATTCCGAAAGACCGCTCGGATTCGGGCCAGCAGAACGCCGTGAAGGAGTTTGTGGCATTCGCAATTACGACCGGCCAGGATTCGGCGGAAGAACTTGCGTACGCAAAGTTGCCGGATGCGGTTCAGAAACAAGGGCAAGCGCTGCTGAGCGAATTGACGGCCAACGGCCAGCCGCTGAAGTAGAGGCAAGTTGAGAGCATGGGTCGCGCAGCCCCGGACGGCTGGCCACGCTCCGGCGCGCGGCTTTCTCTTCGAGCGTGAAGATTTCAGAACGCTGCCGGACGGGACCCTCGAATATGAATTGGGTCCTAACCTATCGAGCCATGCTGCGGAACGCCCAGAAGAGTGAAGCGGACAAAACAATGGAAGCAGGCAGGGTCAGCACCCAGGCCATGGCCAGGTTACGAACCGTGCTCCACTGGAGTCCGGTATGGTTGGCGGCCATGGTGCCGGCGACGCCCGAAGAGAGCACGTGGGTGGTACTCACCGGGAGGCCAAACCAGTCTGCGGCGCCGATGGTGAACATCGCGGTAACTTCCGCCGCGGCGCCCTGTCCATAGGTCAAGTGGTCCTTACCGATTTTCTCGCCCACGGTCACCACAATGCGCTTCCAGCCGATCATGGTGCCCAATCCCAGGGCGAGGGCCACGGCTACCTTCACCCAAAGAGGGATGAACTTCGTGGCGCCATCGATATGGGATTTGTAGTTCTTCACAATAACGGCATCGGCCGGTGTGAACTTCGGCACGCCGGTCTTCTGCATGTAGCGCAGCGCTTCGCTGACCACGTACATGTCGTTGCGGAAGTTCCGCACGCGATCCTGGGGCACGGCCTTAAGTTCTTTGTACATCGCCATCTCGGTCCCCATCGAGCTGACCATATCGCGCATGGCCAGCATGGTGTTGGGGGTAAAGTTCCTGGTGCGAATGTACTCCGTCACGTCCTCGCGGGGGTCGCCCACCACGGCATCCGAGGTCACATAGCGTCCCAGCGCTCCTGCGGTTTGTTCCGAAATGGCGACGAAATCCTGCGTCTGTTTTGTCGTAACGGCATGATTCAGCGCGTAGGCCGTCGGGACGGTCCC
>JBEKMN010000083.1:0-25850 GCA_050008495.1 Terriglobia bacterium
ACCCCTACAAGCGCGGGCGCGCGAACTGATTCGTACGTTCCCAGTAACGGGAAATTGAGTTTGCTACTATCTCTCAGTGAATCAGTAGAATACTCTCTGCAGCCTCTTGGAACTTCGGTTTAGCCTTTACCCTTTATCCTTGCCTTTGTAGCCTCTGGAGTTTGCAATCCTGCCTGTTAATCTTGTATACTATAAACCAGAAAAGCTATGCAGAGTCTCCATAGGGTCGCGGTTCTGCCGGGTGATGGCATAGGGCCGGAGGTCACGGCCGAGGCCACGAAAGTATTGCAGGCCGTCGAGGCGCTCACCGGACCGACCTTCAGGTTTCAAACCGGACTGATCGGGGGTTGCGCTCTAGACGCGACGGCCTCGTCTCTCCCGGCCGAAACCATCTCCATCTGCAACAACTCTCAGGCGATATTGCTCGGTGCAGTAGGCGGTCCAAAGTGGGATTTCGTGCGGCCGGAAGTGCGGCCCGAGCAGGGTCTGCTCGAGATCCGGAAGCGTTTGGGTCTCTACCTCAACCTGCGTCCCGCCCGGGTGTTGGACGCACTAGTGGGAATCTCGGCGCTTAAACCCGACCGTGTTCGGGGCACGGACATGCTGATTGTCCGTGAATTGACCGGAGGAATCTACTTCGGCAATCCGCGGGGAATCTTCGCCAAGGATGGGGAGCGAGTGGGGATCAACACGGAGGTCTATCGCGAGCACGAGATTGAACGGGTGGCGCACCGGGCCTTCCAGCTCGCGAGGACTCGCCGGCGCAAAGTCACCTCCGTCGACAAAGCGAACGTGCTGGAGTCCTCTCGACTCTGGCGCGAGGTCGTTTCGCGCGTGGCCCAGTCTTATCCGGATGTCGAGCTGGAGAACCTGTACGTGGATAACTGCGCGATGCGGCTCATCGACCGCCCAACCAGTTTCGACGTGATCCTCACCACCAACATGTTCGGTGACATCTTGAGCGACGAAGCCGCCATGCTGACGGGATCCATCGGCCTTTTGCCGTCGGCCAGCCTGGGTGAACATCATGCCCTGTACGAACCGATCCACGGTTCCGCGCCGGACATCGCCGGACGCAATCGCGCCAACCCCGTCGCCTCAATCGCCTCTGCCGCCATGATGCTCCAATATTCATTCCACATGGAGACCGAGGCTCAGGCCATTGAAACGGCGATTGAAAAAGTCCTGAAACGCGGCCACCGAACACCCGACCTTCCTGGCAAATCCCGCGCCGTCACGACCTCCCGCATGGGGGATTTAATCGCTGAAACTACGCAGAAGATCCTGAAATCTCATAAGCCCGCGTAACGGGCAGCATACTTTGGCCTGTGCGGCCGTTGGTGGGGGAGAAAGACCCAAGCCGTCAGGTGAAAACGGCCCATGGATTCCGAGAGCGCTCGCGCCGTCATGCCTTGGTCTGGGCCGCGAACCCGATGGGCTTCCTGGGTCTGGCGGGGGGTTCCATCAACTGCCGGATCGCTTCGAACAACGCGGTGATATTCTCGTCGTGCGTTTCGATCCGGGTCTCCAGCTCCGCCAGTTTCGCGGCGAGTTCCTTGTGCGTTGCCAATATCTGGCGCAAGCGCACAAAAGCCCGCACAACCTGGACGCTCGCCTCGACCGCGATTTTGCTGTTCAGGACGCTGGCCAGCATCACCGCTCCGTGCTCGGTGAAGGCATAAGGGCGATAACGCCTCCCACCGTGGCCCGCGCTTGAGGTCGCAAACTGCGACCTCAAGCTCTCCGTCTCTTCCCCGCTCAACTGAAACATGAAATCCAGCGGGAACCGATGACGGTTACGCTTCACCTGCTCATTCAAGCGCTTGGTCGAAACGCCGTAAAGCCTGGCGAGATCGGAATCCACCATCACCTTCTGGCCGCGAATGAGCAGAATACGGGCTTCGATTCTTTCCGCCGGGATCATAGCCACGCCGTCACTTGTCATTACGCATGCCTTCTTGAGACGCCAAATTGGCGCCGACGCTTCGGTCAAGCTCCGATGGGAAGCTTTTAGGGGGGGAGTAAGTCAGACCATATCGCAAACTCTTGCGCCAAGATTGCTGGTTTGGACGAACTTGCTGACGCTCTGTTAATGATAGCGACATTTGATCCGTCGAAGGAAGGTTTCTAACGAGAACCGATAAACGGCACATGTTGACGCCGGCTGGCGCAGAGCGAAGCTCTGCGCCACGCGGGGTTACTCATCACGCAGCTTTCTCTGCTCTTTGAGGGCGTCGCCTTGCCACTCGAGTCTTCCCACGACGCCCGTGAAATTGTATTTGGATCCGTTTGGCTGGGGCGAGACACCCACCACCAGGACGAGTTCGACCGTGCCGGCAGGGAGCTCGACGGGCACATCCAATCTCAGCCGCCCATCGCTTCCCACTTCACCTTTAGTCTTCACAACCTGCACGGAACCCTCCCCAGTGCGGGCCTATCAACTCACGTATAGCCTGAGTGTACCACAATCTTGATTCCAGACCCGAATCGCAGGAGCCGGGCAAGCAAGCTGCCGCACCTTAAAACGCTTGCGCCGGAAGATTCTTCCACTGTATATATGTCGAATGTTCACCTGGCCGGTAAAATCGGTGAATCGAGGAGTTAGAGTTTCACTCATAGTTTCCTGGCTTTCTATAGCCATGCTAACAAACGTCGGAAAACCAGCATATTTGGCGGAGGCGAGCGATTTGCCACGGGGGGTCGATTTGATACTTCTGCACGGCAAAGTCTGGACAGGAGAGTCCGCTCCCGGCTCATCTGCAACGAGAATCGTCGAAGCTGTGGCTATTGCCAACGGCCGGATTCTAGCCGTGGGCAGCGATGAGGAGATCCGCGCCTACGCGAGCCCCAATACGACGGTAATCGATCTCAAGGGTCGCTTGGCGGTTCCAGGATTATCCGATAGCCACGCGCATTTCATCCAAGGTGGCTTCCAACTTCTCTCGGTTGACCTGAAAGACTCGCGCAGCGAGGAAGAGTTCGTGCGCCGAATCGCGGAGAAGGCGCGGACTCTGCCTCCCGGAAGGTGGATGCAAGGCGGCGATTGGGATGAGGAGGCCTGGCCTTCGGAGAAGCTGCCCACTCGCTGGCTGATTGATCCGGTTACGCCGCGCACACCTGTTTTCATCAGCCGCTACGACGGCCACGCCGTGTTGGCAAACTCACTGGCGCTCGAACTCGCCGGCATCACCAAGGAGACGCCGGACCCGCCAGGGGGCGTGATCGTTCGCGATCCAAAATCGGGCGAGCCCACGGGAGTTCTGAAGGACGAGGCACAGGACCTGGTGGCAAAGGTGATCCCGCGGCCCTCCCAGGCTGAGATGGAAGAAGCTTTGCGCGCTGCCCTCAAAGAAGCTGCGCGCGTCGGGCTGACGTCAATTCACGACATCACGGTCGGCCCGGAAGCGTGGAACGGAAACTTCACGGGTGAAATCGAATTGCTGCGGCGCGCCGAACTCGAGGGCTGGCTCACATGCCGCATCTACGCGATTACTCCCATCGCCAACTGGAAGAATCTGGAACAGGCCGGAATTTCACATGACATGGGGAGCGATTTCCTGGAGATGGGAGCGGTAAAGGCCTTCGCGGACGGCTCCCTGGGTTCCCGCACTGCCTGGATGTTCAAGCCTTACGATGACGATCCTTCGAACAGCGGACTGCCCATGCCGATTATGGCTCCTCCCGCAAAGCTGGAAGAAATAGCTCGCCAGGCCGACAAAGCGGTAATTCAGATTTGCACTCATGCCATTGGTGATCGTGCCGTATCGAGCCTTCTCGACATTTATGAGCGGATTGGCGGCGAGCATCCGGCCGCGCACCGGTTTCGCGTCGAACACGCCCAGCACGTCCGGCCGGAGGACTTTGCGCGCTTTGGGAAGCTCGGAATCGTAGCCTCCATGCAGCCTTATCACGCTGTTGATGATGGGCGCTGGGCCGAGAAGCGCATAGGGCACGAGCGCGCGCGGTCGAGTTATGCTTGGAAGTCCATGCTGGGTGCCGGCGCGAAGTTGGCTTTCGGTTCGGATTGGCCGGTGGCGCCCCTGGACCCATTGTTAGGCATTTACGCCGCGGTTACGCGCGCCACGCTCGACGGGAAGAACCCCGGCGGCTGGTTCCCGGAACAGCGTTTGACGGTCGAGGAAGCCTTGCGCGCTTACACGCTGGGCGCCGCCTACGCTGCTTTTCAAGAGAAGGAAAAGGGCACAATCTCGCCGGGAAAGCTTGCGGATGTGGTGGTTCTTTCTGATGACTTATTCCAAATACCGCCAGAAAGAATCAAGGACGTACGTGTGGAAGTCACTATTGTGGGCGGCAAGGTAGTCTACAGGCCGGGATTGTAGGGGCGACCCTTGTTGTTGCCCTCGGTCCTCAGCCGGCTGCACGAAGGACGCGCGACCGTGCGGCCACAAGGGCCGCCCTTGCGGCCAGGGGTGGACATCATTTTTGAATTGCACTTCTGGTAAGTAGCATGTACTATATCGGGCGGTAATGTGCCAGAGAGTAACGACCTAAGCTGCCATTAACCAGGATGGAGCCGAAATGTCAATGTGGCGGGACAAGAAAACTCAGCCGACGGAGCCGCCGGAAGTGCAGCGCACGGCGCCTCCTCTTCCGCCTCCGCCCTCTCCCCGACAGGAAACGTCTATGAATGAGATGACTTCAAAGTTGTCAAGCACTTCGTCCGGCACACCGCGCCAGACCGTCCTCGGTCCAAGCGTGGTGCTGAAGGGTGAATTAACGGCCGATGAGGATCTGCTGATCGAAGGCCAATTCGAGGGGACCGTCTCCCTTGAACAACATTGCCTGACCGTCGGCGCGAATGGCCACGTCAAGGCTGAAATCAAAGCTCGCCAAGCCGTGATCCTGGGCACCCTGACGGGCAAAGTCGCGGCGCGGGAGAAGGTTGAGATTCGCCGCAGCGGGCATCTGGTCGGCGACCTCGCGACGGGCGCAGTAGCCATCGAGGAAGGGGCCTATTTCAAAGGCAGCATCGAGATCCTTCGGGATGAGCCCAAGGAGAGCCCCCGAGTCGCCTCCGCGCCCCGCCCCTCGGGAACGAAAGAATAAGCCGATTTCGGCTTTCGATGTTCCCAACGACGACATTCTTCGACTCTCACGGCTCTCGCAGAACTACCCCGGCAGCACCCAGTCGTGCCCTCGAATGGTTGTGGCAAAACCTCCGGGACGTCAAACGTCCGCATGTTCTTGATTGCGGTCCCGCGCATCCCACCACGATCGACGTCCTGCTCAAGCGCGGGTCCAAGCTTTACGTTTCCGACCTGATTGCACTTGCCCGGGAGTCCGACCCCAAATACATCCGGCGGCTAGGGAAGACCACGACCTTTCTGATCGACGCTTTTCTCGAGAACCTTCCTTCCATTCCTCCCGATTCGTTATCCGTGATTGCCTGCTGGCATCTCTTGGACCTGCTTCCACGCGAGGCCATCCCAGGCTTATTAACGAGGCTCTGGTCGTATCTGCGGACCGGCGGGGTAGTGTTTTGCCTGCTTCGCGAACCCAATCTGCCAAATGGCGCGGGAACGCGCTGGTGGCTCGACAGTCTTATGACGCTCCGCTCGGACCCGGAAAGCAAGCTGCCGTTCCCCTACCCGGTTCTCACCAATCGCGAGATCGAGCACTTGGTCCCTGGCGGTAATGTCAAGACCTTCCTCACCCGGTCCGCACGCCGGGAAATTGTCGCCATAAAGTAGTACGCCGATTGTCGATTGCCGATTTTCGACTGGGGGAGGTTCGCTTTTAAACGTCCATCAAAAATCGGCAATCGGCAATGCTCCCTGGGGATGTCCGAAATTGGACAGTGGAATCCCAAAAGCGGACACTCCACCTACGAAAGCGGCCTCGGCAGAACTGATAACTCCTTCCTAAACAATGAGTTAGACTTATTCTGCGATTGGTCCATTTCTTGCCTTTGCCTAAGGTGACGGCTAAGACCTAAGTGCTGAGTACTTTGAAGAGGCAGAGCAATGGAGACGATTGTGCTGGACCCTGAGAAAACACGAACATCTTCCACGGCGCGAATCCTGATCGCGGATGATCAGCCGGATGTGGTGGAGGCCCTTCGCCTCCTGCTGAAGTCGGAAGGCTACGAAGCCGAAGGCGTGGGCTCACCGGCTGCTGCCTTGCAGGCGCTTGAAGCCCGGGATTTCGATCTGTTGCTGTTGGACCTGAATTATACCCGCGACACGACTTCGGGTCTCGAGGGTTTGGACCTGCTTTCCCGCATCAAGGCGACGGATAGCATTGTGCCTATAGTCGTTATGACGGCGTGGGGCAGCGTTGAGTTGGCGGTCGAGGCCATGCACCGGGGCGTGGGTGACTTTGTCGTGAAGCCGTGGAACAACTCACACCTGCTTGATATCTTGCGGACGCAAATCGAGTTGGGCGCCTCACGCCGGCGGCAGTTGCAGGCCGAAGAACGGGAGCGGGAGGACGTCGAAGCCGTGCAGCGCGGATTTCTGCCCAAAGAAATCCCGCAGATGGAGGGCTTTGAAATTTCTGGGGCCTGGTTACCGGCACGTAATGTGGGTGGAGATTACTTCGATGTCCATGCCTTCAGCGAGAACAAGCTTGGCATGTCCATTGCCGATGTCTCAGGCAAAGGGATGTCCGCCGCGCTCCTGATGTCCAACTTGCAGGCGGCGCTCAAGTCTATGGCGTCCGAGCAAGCTTCCCCTGAAGAGCTGTGCGGCAAGGTCAATCGGATCATTTGCGACAACATTTCTCGGGACAGATTCATTACTGCCTTCTATGGCTTGCTCGACAGCACGTGCAATCGTTTGGTCTTTACTAATGCGGGACATAACTCTCCCATTCTGGCGCGTCGAGACGGTTCGTGCAAGCGCCTTGGCGAAGGCGGTGTCCCTCTGGGGCTTTTCCCCGATTGGAAATACGAAAGGGGCGAGGTGCAACTCGCCGCCGGTGACCGGCTCGTACTTTTCACGGATGGGGTGACGGAAGTGAGCGGCGCAGGCGGGGAAGAATTCGGCGAAGAACGCCTGCTGAATGTTCTACTGGAGAACCGCCGCCTCAGCGCGGGCGCGTTGCAAGAAAGTATCCTGGCTGAAGTGGCCAGATTCAGCGGCGGACGATTCGAGGACGATGCCACCCTCGTGGTTATCGCAGTCAAGTAAGTCGAAACTGGGGATTCGAAAATCAGGGTAGGTTCCGACTTACGAATTTCGAGTTTCGATCCTCCAATGAGGACACCTGACGATGACTCTCATCCAGGACTTGCGTTACGCTTTGCGAATGCTCCGCAAGAGTCCCGGCTTCACGGCTACGGGCATCATCACTCTTGCCCTTGGCATCGGGGCTACAACGGCCATCTTCACGGTTGTTTATGCGGTACTCCTCCGTCCTTTGCCTTATCCCGATCCGGATCGTTTGGTTTATATCGCGGCCGACGCCTGGGGTATCTTCTCGAGCGGCCGCGAATATCTGGCCTGGGAAGCCCGCAGTCAGACTCTGAGCCAACTCGGGGCCTATATCGAATCCCACGCTAACCTTTCGGGAGGAGATGGGGCGGAGCGAGTTACCTCCGGCACGGCCAGCGCGTCTTTCTTCCGGCTCCTCGGTGTTCAGCCCGTGATGGGACGGGTCTTTCTTCCTGAGGAAGACCTTTCCGGCGCTTCCCCCGTGGCGGTCATTAGTCACCCTTTCTGGCAGCGCCGTTTCGGTGGCGATCCCTCCGTTATCGGGAGGACATTGACCCTTGATGGCAAGAGTTACACCGTGGTTGGCGTCCTGCCTGCCTCATTTCTTGTCCCTGACCAGTATGGGGCCGACTATGACCTCTGGGTGCCTTTTTCGGCTAACCCCGAGGGAGTGCCGCCTTTCGTAGTGCGAGTGATCGGCCGGCTCAAACCTGGGGTGAGCGATGAGCATGCACGCGCGGAGCTTAATACGATTCTGCAATCGACCTTGAGAAAAGGCATGAAGAGACGCGCTAAAGTGGCGGCTTGGCACGAGGACATCACCGGCAAAGCAAGGCTGCCGTTGCTCGTGTTTCTCGCCGCGGTTGCCTTTGTACTGCTCATCGCCTGCGTCAACGTCGCCAATCTCACTCTTTCACGTGCAGCTACCCGCGAAAAGGAAATGGCTGTTCGGCTGGCGGTTGGGGCAGGCAAGCCCCGGCTCCTCCGGCAACTCCTCACAGAAAGCGTGCTCATGGCATTGTTAGGGGGATCGGCGGGGCTGGTGCTGGCAAGCTGGGGAAAAGACCTCCTGGTCGCGTTTATCTCCCCGAACCTTCCGGCTCTTGATCCCATCCGCCTCGACTTTCGGGTCCTGGGCTTTAATCTGGGTCTCGCCGTTCTCACCGGCCTTGCCTTCGGTTTTCCGCCTGCTCTCCAGGCGGCCAAAGTGCCCTTGAATGAGACCCTCAAGGAAGCAGGTCGCAGCGCGGCCGAAGGTCGAGCCGGCCACCGCCTGCGCAGCCTGCTGGTGGTATTCGAGGTCGCGCTTGCCATGGTGCTCTTGATCGGCGCCGGCCTGCTGTTCCGGAGTTTCCTGCGGCTGCGCGGCTTTGACACGGGATTCAGATCGGACCGTATCCTGGCTGTGAGTATCAATCTCACAATCACCAAGTACCCGAAGCCGCAGGATCAGGCGTTATTCTTCACGCAGGTGATGGAGAGACTCAGGGGGTTGCCGGGTGTTCAATCGGTGGCGGCCGGCACAACGCTTCCTTCCGAGAGCGCGGGCGGCTCCGAACAAGCGACGATCGAGGGAAGACCCGAAGCCGTCACCCTCTGGTATAGGACAGTAAGTTCAGATTACTTTCGAACTCTGGGCGTCCCTCTCCTCGAGGGGAGATTCCTGACTGACGCGGACCGCGAAGGTGCGCCGAGCGTAGCCGTCGTGAACGAATCCTTTGCCCGGCGTTATTTCCCCGATGGGGATGGCGTCGGCAAAAGAGTCGGGAGCTTGAACGATTGGACGACCATCGTGGGCATCGTAGCTGACGTCAGGCCTTGGCTGGAGACTGAAGCCTCGCCGGAGATATACATTTCCTACTTGCAAACCGCCACGCCTTTTATGGACCTCGCGCTGCGAACCAGCGGAGACCCCAAGCGCCTGGCGGCGGCTGTGCGTAGCCAGATTGCGAGCGTCGATAAAGAGCAGCCGCCTTATGGTTTGATGACCTTGGAAGACCGTCGCGCGCAATACCTCACTCCGCAGAGAGTGAACATGCTCTTGCTCGGGGCATTTGCCGGTTTGGCGCTGGCTCTGGGATGTGTTGGCATCTACGGCGTGGTGTCCTATTCCGTCAGCCAACGCACCCACGAAATCGGCGTCCGTATGGCTTTGGGCGCATCACACCACGACATCATGAAGTTGGTTGTCGGGAAAGAGATGCTTCTTGCCCTGGCGGGGGTGGGGGCGGGCCTGGCGGGAGCGGTGGTGTTGAACAAGTTGATGGCGAGCCTGCTGTTTCGAGTTACCACCACAGACCCATTCACGTATGCGGTCGTGTCGATAGTATGGATACTGGTCGCGCTGCTCGCCTGCTTCCTACCCGCCCGCCGCGCCATGAAAGTCGACCCGCTGGTGGCGCTGCGGTACCAATAGGTGTCCGCTGTATTTCACTTTGGGGGTCAGGAGAATATGTCTCCAGTCACGCGGTTAGGAGCCAGGACTCTTGCATTTTTCGCGATCTTACTGGCCTGGGCCGGTATCGGTCAGGTCGCGGCTAACGCTCAAACGTTTGCGTTGAGCGACACCAAGGGTCTGGTCCTGGTTAACGTAAAGGCGGACGCCGTCGAATACCAGGGGCGCAGAGCTGTGCGCCTCACAAACGACGCGCAAAAGGACGGTTTTGCGCTTCTGCGGGGCACGGACTTTCAGGACGGAACCATCGAAGGGGATATTGCTCTGAAAATCACCACCCCGCCAGGCGTAAGAATGCCCGGCTTTGTCGGCATCGCCTTCAGAGCGCGACCGGACGCATCACGGTACGAGCTCTTCTACTTGCGGCCGGGGAACTCGCGCTCAGAGGACCAGGAGATGCGGAACCATTCGGTGCAGTACGTCTCCGAGCCGGACTTCGACTGGTACAAACTACGCCAGAAGTGGCCTTGGGTCTACGAGGCCTATTCGGAATTACAGATGGAGACATGGACGAAGGTTAAGATCGAAGTTAAGGGCCGCTCCGCAAAGCTCTATTTAAACGGATCGGAGCAGCCAAGCCTCGTGGTGGATGGCCTGAAGGGTGAGGACTTGCGGGGTGGCGTCGCACTGTGGGGCGATGCCGGCGAGGAGGCCTATTTCTCAAACGTACGAATCACGAACTCGACCCCGCTTCCTGTGAAGAATGGCTCGGACGCCAGCGGCACGTGGCAGGTGAGGTTTTCGAGCTACGCCGGAAACTTTGACGGTACTCTGCTGCTCACACGCGAGGGTAATAAGGTGGCTGGAACTTGGTCCGGCGACCTTGGTGATGCTCGCCCCGTTTCCGGAACATGGCGCGATGGCTACGTCGAGTTCAGCTTCGATGCGCAATGGAAGTTCCCGCAGCTCCAGGGCCAGGGTGCCGCGACGCTCGCCGGTTGGTTCGATGGCGATTCGGCTGGCGGGCGCATGAGAGTGGAAGGCCTGGCCGATGGGCGATGGACGGCAACGCGGAAGCCGTAGCGAATTGAGGCAATAGGCCGGACGCGCGCGGGCGTGGCAATCGTCGCGTGCTTTGTCCCCGCGCACCGCGCGGGGAGAATGGCCTTCAAGGTCGCGCTGCGATGCGAGAGAGAATCAAGGCAGCAGAAGGCAAGAGGACCAGGAAAACCCGAATGCATTTAAGGAGGGCCTCATGTCAAAGCGTATTTTTCAGTTGCTGCTGGTTGCCGGCCTGGTTGGCGGCACGTTATCGGCAGCGGACGACCCGTTCGTAGGCAAATGGAAGCTTAATCCTTCTAAAAGCAAACTCACCGACTATATGAAAGTTGAGAGTCTCGGGGCAAACAAGTACGCCCTCGACCTCGGCGGCGGCTCTGTCGAGACTATCGTGGCGGACGGCACGTACCAGCCTGGCGTAAACGAAACCACGCTGTCCATCACTATCGAGGGGCCCGTCAACTGGAAGGTAGTGCGGCAGAAAGATGGGCACACTCTCATTACCGGGATTTGGACGCTTTCCCAAGACGGGAAGACGCTCAGCGATCACTTTTCGGCTAACCGGCCTGATGGGTCTACGTTCGCAATGGATTATGTGTATAACCGAACGACGCCAGGCTCAGGTTTCGCGGGCACATGGGTAAGCACCAGCGAGCCACGCTCGGCTTTCGAGGTTCAGATCCAGCCCTATGTCGGTGACGGCCTTTCGTTAATCACCTCTGGCGACCGTGAGGCTCGAAACTTTAAATTCGATGGGAAAGACTACCCGGACATGCGCTCGAATGTTGCGCCTGGCTCTACGTCCTCGGGACTCCGGGTGAACGAACGCACTCTGGAAATCACCGACAAGATCAAAGGCAAGGTGACGGACATCTGGCAGATGAGCCTTTCTCCCGATATCAAGACCTTGACGCTGACCGTGCGCCCCGCCGGTCAAAGCGAGCCGAGCATCCTTGTGCTTGATCGCGAATAGAAGGGAGGATGGCGGTTTTGAGGTATGAAAGGAGGCTATCAGCCGTCAGCTATCAGCTGTCAGTTGTCAGCAAGAGTATGGAATCATGGCGCTCGCTGAATGCGGAGAGCTGAAAGCTGACAGCTTTCGAAAGGAGGAGCCATGGCTAAAGTCGAGCGAGTTCGCGAAGTTATGGAAGAGCCGTTGGAGCCGGAATACTTCAAGCTGAAGTCAGCGGCGGGATGGAAGCTGGTCGCCGTTGAGTGGGAGCGGGAGGTCGAAGAACCCCAGGAAGAACCTCGCCACGCGCTGGAAGAAATACCTTACGGTCTGCGGGTGGGGGATGACTGCTTGCACCTGGTTGAAAATCCCGCCGAGACCGAGGTCCTCATTCATATGTTGGACGGTATCGTGCAGGATTTGCCTTTCTCCAAAATCGCCGAAGAGTTGAATCGCAGCGGACTTCGGACGCGCGGCGGGACCAAGTGGGAGCCCGTTCTCGTCTACAACATGCTCCCGAGACTGATTCAGGTTGGCCCGCGTATTTTCTCCAGCGAGGAATGGCAGGCACAGAAGAAGCACGTGGTCAATTATGGTGGCTAGCCGTAGGTGGCTGGTAGTGAGCGATGGATTCAGCCGGAAATCGCGTCGATCAGGTGCTGGCAAAAGGGTTGACGATCTTGAGCCCTTCAAAGCGTGTGAGATCGCGATCTGCAGTGATGATCTCCGACACCCCGTGCTCGAGGCAGAGAGCGGCGATGTGAGCGTCGTGAACCAAGTTGCCAGTGGCGCCGGACTGGCGGAGAACCTGTTCTAGCACCGAAGTGTGTCGTGCTGTTTCGGTAAGGAGCGAGAGCGAAGGCGAGGCCAGAATCTGCTTCAAATCTTCCAGCGCAACTTTCAACGGAACCGGAGGGTGAAACACCCGGGGATGAGTGACGACCCTCAGGAACTCGTACAGGCATGGCCACGGAATCGCCCAAGGGAGCGCTCCCTCCGCCAACTGGCGAAGGACCTCGATCGCGGAGCCATGGTGTCGGCTCGACTCGACTTCCGCGTGAATAAGGATGTTCGTGTCAATAGCTTGCATCGGTCAACGCCCATCCATGAGGTTAAAGAGGGCGTCGCGGTCCAGGAGATCGACCCCAGGTTGTTCCGAGGCCTTCCATCCCCGAAGTCGCAGGCGGAATGGTTTCACCCGCGCGGGGGTCAGGGACCGCCGAAGAAGATCGTTCGTCACGGCCTGCAAGGTCCGTCCTTCTTCGGAGGCCTTCTTCTTAAGCTCGCGGAGAAGCTGATCGTCGATCGTCAAAGTGGTTCGCCTCATATGCAAAAGCATCTCATGTCGGCATCAAGATGTCAAACGCCGGTACTTGTATTGGAGGGAGAGTAGGATGAGTACGTTGGTCCAGGATTTTCGCTATGGCTTGCGCGTGCTGGCGCGGAAGCCGGGGTTTACGACGGTCGTGGTGTTGACTTTGGCGCTGGGTATCGGGGCCAACACGGCCATGTTTTCGGTTGTCGATAAGGTGCTCCTTAACTCGCTGCCGTTTACCGATCCTGACCGGCTGATTTCGCTTCACGCCAGCAAGCCGAACTTCGAGCGGGGATCGATCTCCTATCCGAATTTCCTCGATTGGCAAAAGGACAACAGAAGTTTTACCGCCATGGCCGTCTTCAGGCCCGTTGCCATGACCTTCACCGGCATGGGAGAAGCTGAGCGAGTGGCCGCGGAGTTCGTCACCGCCGATTTCTTCTCTTTGCTCGGCGTTAAGCCCGTTCTGGGCCGCACCTTCACGGCAGGCGAAGATCGAATTGGCGCCGCACCCATTGTGCTGGTTAGCGAGGGTTTCTGGCGGCGTAAGCTCGGCTCATCTCGTGAAATCTTTGGCCGGACGTTGACCCTGGACGGCCGTGGTTTCACCATCGTGGGCGTGATACCTGCGTCTTTCCACGTGGAGACAGTGTCGGCCGGCCTGCTGGATCGAGACGTGTACGTGCCCATTGGCCAGTGGAACAATAACGCGCTCTCGCATCGTGGAGCGGGGCTTGGAATCCACGGTATCGCCCGACTCAAACCCGGAGCAACGCTGGAGCTGGCCCGGGCCGACATGGCCCTTGTGACGCAACACCTCGCTCGAGCCTATCCCGACACCGACACGGGCCTCGGCGCGACGCTGGTTCCGTTGAAAGAACAAATCGTGGGCCGCGCTCGGCCGTTGTTGCTGGTTCTGTTTGGTGCCGTTGGATTCGTGCTTCTGATCTCGTGCGTGAACGTGGCGAATCTCCTGTTGGCGCGCTCCACTGGACGGACGCAGGAATTCGCCATCCGCGCGGCACTGGGAGGCGGCCAGGGGCGGATTGTGCGGCAACTTTTGGCGGAGACTTCGCTGCTCGCCCTGGCCGGCGGCGGGCTAGGACTCTTGTTCGCTTCCTGGAGCGCACGGGCTGCGCTCAAGTTGCTCCCCGCGGCTTTGCCGCGCGCCCAGGAAATCAGCGTGGACTGGCAAGCCCTGCTTTTTACATTGGCCATCTCGCTGTTCGCCGGGATTCTATTCGGATTGGCCCCGGCGCTCAAGCTCTCGAGGGCCGACTTGCACGAACAACTAAAGGAAGGGGGCCGCGGCGCCAGCGGGACACGCCATCGCCTCCAGCGCGCCCTTGTGGTGGCCGAAATGGCGATGGCCTTCGTGCTGCTCATCGGCGCCGGCCTGCTGATTCGCACCCTGGCGCGCCTCTGGAGCGTCGATCCCGGCTTCGACGCGCACAATATTCTGACCTTCAACTACGGCTTTCCTGCCTCGATGAACACAGCTAGCGCCGACGCGGTTCGCGCCGCCTGCCGCCAACTCGATCATGAACTCGAGTCAATACCGGGCATCCAGGCGGTGTCGCTCACCTGGGGCGGATTTCCGCTCAGCGGCGAGGATGACGAGCAGTTCTGGTTCGACGGCCAGCCAAAACCGCAGAGCGAGAGTGAGATGAACTGGGCGCTCAGCTACGTGGTCGAGCCTGGATATTTAAAGGCGATGGGTATTCGGCTCAAGCGCGGCCGCTTCTTCTCGGAACTGGACAACGAGCACTCGCCACCGGTTATCGTTATCGACGACGTGTTGGCGCAGAAGTTTTTCCCCGGCCAGGACCCCCTTGGGAAACGCCTTCACCTCAACGGGTTTGATCAACTTGCTGAGATCATTGGCGTGGTCGGCCACGTCAAACAATGGGGGCTCGATTCCGATGAGGCCAACCCGCTCCGCGCCCAGATCTATCACTCCTTCATGCAACTCGACGATGCGCCGTTGAAGTTGTCCGTGCGGGGAATCGGCGTCGTGGTGCGGTCCCGGAAGGCCTCTGTGGGCTTGGCGGACGCAATTCGCCGCGTGACCGGTGAAATGAGTAAGGACCGGGTCCTCTGGGACTTCGAGACCATCGAAGAGATAATTTCCGATTCCCTCGCCGCCAAGCGTTTCGCCATGATGCTTTTGGGAGCATTCGCCGCGGCCGCCGTGCTCCTGGCCAGCGTTGGCATCTACGGCGTGATTTCGTACTTCGTTGGACAGCGAACCCACGAAATCGGCGTGCGTATCGCTCTCGGGGCGCAACGGCGGAACGTTCTGGGGCTGGTTGTGGGACAGGGTTTCGTGCTGACCTTGGTGGGAATCGCGTGCGGTTTGGCCGGAGCAGTCGGCATGACCCAGTTTCTCTCGAGTCTGCTCTATGGAGTGCGTCCCACCGACCCATTGACATTCGCGGCCGTAGCGGCGCTGCTCGCGGGAGTCGCGCTGCTGGCCTGCTACATTCCCGCGCTTCGCGCCGCTCGGGTTGATCCCATCGTGGCGCTGCGGCACGAATAGGGCAGTGGCTAGTGGTCAGTGGCTAGTGGGTAGTAGCCCGGCCACTAACCACTAGCCACTAGCCACTTCTTTTAACGGGAAAAACATCATGACAACTCTCATGCAGGACCTTCGCTACGGCTTGCGCATGCTCGCCGCCAATGCCGGCTTCACGGTGGTGGCGGTGCTCACGCTGGCGCTCGGCATCGGCGCCAACACCGCTATTTTCAGCTTGATTGACGCCGTCATGCTTCGCGCTCTGCCAGTGCGCGACCAGTCAAGCCTGGTGGTGCTGCGCTGGGCAGCGCACAAAACGCCTCGCCGTAATGGCACCAGCTCTTTTGGTGATTGCGCGCGTAACGAAGGCGGGGACAAGAACCCGTCGGGCTGCTCGCTGCCTTATCCTTTCTTCGAGTTGATTCGTTCGGAGAAGGACGCATTCTCCAGTGCGACGGCGTTTGCCGGGCCCGCTCGGCTCGTGCTCAGCGGCAACGGGCCGGCCCGGATGGCCGAGGGCGAGCTTGTAACCGGAGACTACTTTTCCACGCTGGGCGTGAACGCCTTGCTGGGGCGCACGCTGGGCCCGGCTGACGATACGCCGTCCGCCCCTCCGGCAGTCGTCCTGAGCTATGCGTTCTGGCAAGACGCTTTCGGCGGCGACCGGTCTGCCATCGGTCGGACCATCGTGCTCAATTCCGTTCCGTTTACGATCGTCGGCGTGACGGAGCCGAACTTTACCAGCTTGACACCCGGGAAAACGCAAGACATGTTCCTTCCGCTTTCCATGGATCCCCGCCTGAGCATTCCTTGGATGAACGGACGCGACGAGCGAAGCCTCAATACCTGGTGGCTGGTCGTCGTGGCGCGGCTGAAGCCTGGAGTGACGCTCGAAAGCGCGCAAGCGGCGGCCAGCCTGCTATTTCGCAATGAAATGCTGACTGGTGAGAAGCCCTTGTCGAAGGCTTCGGACGATCCGGCCATTGTTCTTAAGCCTGCACAATCGGGCCTGGACGGGAGGCGGAGCGGCATTTCAATGCCACTCTACGTCCTGATGTGCGCGGTCGGCCTTGTCCTCCTGATTGCTTGCGCCAACGTGGCGGGCCTTCTGCTTTCGCGCGCTGCGGCGCGGCAGAAGGAAATGGCGGTTCGCCTGGCGTTGGGCGCGGGGCGCCTGCGGATGGTGCGGCAATTGCTGACGGAAAGCGTGATGCTGTCGCTGGCCGGAGGCGCGCTCGGAGTACTTGTGGCGATTTGGGGCGTGCCCGCCCTGACGGCCCTGATGTCGAGCAATGGTGACAGCCCGTTTCCTTTTGTGATCGGGCCGGACTGGCGCGTTCTGGGTTTCACGATTGGTATTTCACTCTTGGCCGGAATCCTTTTCGGCCTGGCGCCGGCACTGCGCAGCGCTCGACTGGACTTGACGCCCGCGCTGAGAGAGAGTGCAACGGGGCTGCCGGGTGGCGAGATGCGCTCCGGCCGGCGGTTCCACATGGGCAACGCGCTTGTGGCCCTCCAGGTTGCGCTTTCGATCTTGGTGCTGATTGGGGCGGGTTTGGTGGTGCGGACGCTGCGGAATCTCCGCAGCATCAATCCAGGCTTTGACACGCGCAACCTCCTGCTCTTCAGTCTTGACCCCGCGCTCCAGAAATACCCGGACGTCAAGATTCAAAGTCTCTATCGCGACTTGCAGGAGCGGCTCGCGGCTCTGCCCGGTGTGATCTCCGTAAGCTATTCCTCGGACTCGCTCCTGAGCGGGAGTCTGTGGACCAGCGACCTTCACGTAGAAGGGCAGGCGGAGAAAACGACACAGGAAGTGGACATGCTTGCGGTAGGGCCGGATTTTTATAAGACGTTGCGCATTCCGTTGCTCGGAGGGCGCGCCTTCACCAGCGCCGACTTCACGCAGGCGGCTCAAGCCGCCGCAGTCGGGGAATCGCCGCAGCAAACTGCGACTCCCTCCGGCGTATTATCGGCGGCGAAATCCTCAGCCACCTCGGGTCCGCCGATCCCCGTGCTTGTGAATGCCAGCTTTGTTCGCAACTATTTTGAGGGCCAAAATCCGCTGGGCAAGAGGTTGACTCAAGGCGACGACTCCGAGACAACCGGCAACGGGGCCGAAAAGCCGAAGATCACCAAGGTTTGGGAGATTATCGGCGTGGCGGGCGACACGAAGTACAACGACTTGCGGCGCGAAGTTCACCCCACTGCTTATGTCCCTGTAACGGGCGGCGGCGCCACCTTCGAGCTGCGCACCGCGTCGAATTCCACCTCACTGATTCCAGCCGTGCGCAGGACCGTGAACGATGCGGATTCGAACGTTCCCATTTTCGGCGTCCGCACACAGTCGCAGCGAATCGACGAATTGCTCACCCAAGAGCGCCTGATCGCGCGCCTGGGCAGTTGTTTTGGCGGCTTGGCCCTGCTGCTCGCCTGCGTGGGGCTCTACGGCCTGCTTTCTTTTGAGGTGGCACGGCGCACGCGCGAAATCGGCATTCGGATGGCGCTGGGAGCGGAGCGGGCTGACGTGTTGCGCGCCATCGCGGTGCAGGGCCTGCGGGTAACGGTTGTCGGGGTTGTAGCCGGCATCGCCGCCGGGGCGGCCGTGACGCGTTTCCTCTCCAGCCTGCTTTTTGGCCTCAAGGCAAACGATCCGGTCACGTTCGCGGGTGTGTCGCTGATCCTGATTGCAGTGGCGCTGCTGGCCTGCTACCTGCCCGCCCGCCGAGCGACGAAAGTCGATCCCATGGTGGCCCTGCGGTACGAGTAGAGCAGGGAACAGGGAATAGGGAACAGGGAATAGCAAAGGGGGCGGCGCGCCCGGCCTGGCGCTTGCTGCCGGATACTTTCACGCGCGCCGGGCCACCAAGGTCAATCCCCTCACCGCGCTGCGCTACGAATAGGTGTCTGACAAAAAGACGCTGTGAAAAAATCGCCGCCGCTACGATTTTTCCACAGCTTCAAAGCGTCGGGACGAAGGCGCCGTCGACGGACAAAGAAAGGGGACAATTTTACGACTTGACATACCTCTGTCTCTATGCTAGAATGCTAGCGTACCCTGTGGCGAGGGCCGCAGGCGCGAGGGAGTCAAAAAGTTGAGTGGTCAAGAAGTCGCAGTCGACATCAGCGCAGGGTCGCGGCAGCTCAGTAAGGGGCCAGTCTCCACGCCTCAGCGGTGCCTCAGATCGACCATTTGTCCTGGGTTCGCGTCACGGGCTTGATCACTGAGGCGCCGGGAAGTCCGGAGAAGAGATGCGGAATATTACGAACGAAGCCAGTATGTTATTGAAAACGCAGGAAGGCGTATTTTAGTTGATGCGAAAACAGACCCAAGACGCCCCCAATATTGCATGCCAAGCGTGTAGATTTGGCTCCGCGAACGACACTTCAGTGATTCACCCGCTCCGCCCCACGGCCAGGCTGCCAGAGTTCGGGCCGTTCGAATGCGGCCCGCCAGGAATGGGCAAACCCCAGATCCGCGAGAAAAACACAAAATCGTGGGAACGAAGCTAAGAAGTCATTGAAAACAAAGGAAGTCGCATTTTGAGAAGTGCGAAAACGAACTCAAGAATGTGCCAACGAACCAGCGGAAGTTGTCGCTTTACGCTCGTCAGTCATCTTGGTGGTTTGCTGATAGCTGACGGCTGACAGCTTCTGTGGTTATACTGAGGAACGAAACTTCTGGCCTGCCGCCAGCGTATTGATGATTAAAGCCCGAAAGGAGTGCAAACTGTTATGAAGGTGCTATCAATTCGCAGTCTGGTCCTCATCCTGGGGATGGGGGTGTTGGCCACGTTGGTCCAACCTGGTGCAGTCTGGGGTCAACAGGCTCCTGTGCCAACCCCGACCGTGGGCGAGAGCTTTATGTCCCATGACTACACCAGAACACACTCATTTCCGAATATCTTTGATTCCTTCATGTCTCTACCTGTTCCCCTGTCGAGCATGCAGAACTCTCCAAGGCTGAAGGACCTGATTCGCGATGGGAAGCTCTGGCTCTCCCTTCAGGATGCCATTGCGCTGGCACTAGAAAACAATCTGGATGTTGACTACGCTCGGTACCAGATCCCGATAGCGCAAACGGACTATCTCCGTACCAGGGCAGGTGCGGCGGCACGTGGCGTGACTGGCGCATCGATCTCGACGGCGCTGTTTTCCGGGGCTATTGGCTCGACCTCGAGCGGTGGAGGCGGCAGCTCGGGTAGCGGCGCAGGCGGCGCAGGATATTCCGGCGGCGGGGCGATTAGTTTTGGTTCGGTCGGCTGCTGCGATCCCTTTTTCCAAGTCTCTGCGGGTTGGAACCAGGCCGTCACGCCCCTTCAAACAACCGTCCTCACCGGCCTTGCCTCCGTGGACACGCACACCGGCAGCTATTCGGCTTTTTACGGGCAGGGCTTTATGACTGGCACCAGCATTGTCGCCGGCGTACTCGGAACCCGCAGCACCACCAGCGCTTTGACGGCGCTCGTCAACCCTGAGATCCCCTCCTACCTGGGAATCAGTTTGAGCCAGAACCTCTTGAATGGCTTTGGCTACCGCGCCAATGCGGCGAACCTGCGCATCGCGAAGAACGACCTCAAGGTGGCCGACAGCGTTTTCCGCCAGAATGTAATGACGACAATGGCAACGGTCGTGAACGATTACTGGGATCTTCTATACGACCGCGAGAACATCCGAGTGGCTGAGGAAGCGGTCAAATGGGCGCAGGCGGATCTGAATAATAACGCCCGCCAGGTGGAAATCGGGAATATGGCGGCCATCGAGGTCACGCGCGCCAAGTCAGAAGTCGCCAACCGACGGCAGGGTCTGATCCTTGCGCAAACGCAGTATCAGCAGCAACAAGAGAAATTGAAAACGGAGCTATCGAAGCATGTGGATGGCGATCTGGCCGCGGTGCCCATCGAGCCCACGGATAAGCTGCCTGAGCCCGCCGCCAATGACATTCCTACTCTCGAAGACGCTCTTAATCTGGCAGCCAAAAATCGGCCGGAGATCGAACAAGTAAATTTGAACATGCGCAACCAGGAGTACACCATTCAGCGGGACCGCAACGCTTTGCTTCCGAACTTGAGCGTTTTTGCCACCTATTTTCCTTCGGGACTATCGGGGCATTTCCTTTGTGGAGGTAATCCTCTCTATGAACCGTCTTGCCCTGCGGGAGGGATCGGTTATATACCCGGAGGCGCCGGCGATTCCCTCTCACAGGTATTCCGAAACGTTTATCCCAACTACTCTTTGGGGGTTAACCTCTCGATCCCCATTCGCAATCGTCAGGCCCAGGCGGACGCTGCAAGAGCCCTGATCGAACAGCGTCAATTGCGGGTTGACTTGCAGCGGAAGACGAACCTGGCCCAGCAAGACGTGCGCAACGCCGTGATTGCCGTTACCCAAGCGAAGGCCCAGATCGATGCGGCCGTGGCGGCGACGGAGCTTTCCAAGGAAACCTGGGACGGAGAACAGAAGAAATTCCAACTGGGAGAATCAACGCCGTTCCTCGTCATCCAGGCAGAAAGGGACTTCGCGGCCCAGGAAGCCACTGAAGCCCAGGCGCGTGACGCCTACGCCAAGGCGCTAACCCAGTATGCCACGGCCACCGGCACGATCCTGGAGAAGTTCAATGTTGAAATCTCGGAGGCCAGGACCGGGCAGGTCACCAAAGCTATGAATATTCCGGGCACGGCGGCAGCGCCGACGGGGCAGTGACGGAGGGAAGAGGGATTAGGAAACAGGGAACAGGGAACAGGGAACAGGGAACAGGGAACAGCCGACCCCCTCACCCGGCTCGCGGCGGCTGATGACGACGCCGTCGCGAACCACCCTCTCCCCCAAGGGGGAGAGGGCTGTTCACGCAAAAGCGGGGACGAGGGCTGGAGTTTCTGAGCTAGCCTACTTTCCTGCCGACCTGCCGACCTGCCGATCTGCCCATCTGCCGATCTGCCCACCTGCCCGCCTGCTCATCTCCCCACCTCACGGCTGGATGAGCCCCTTCTTCACCGCGAACAGAACCAGCTCCGCCGTGCGGTGGAGGTCGAGGGTCTCCATGACGCGGGCGCGGTGCACGGCGACGGTATTAACGCTGATATTAAGAAGTGTAGCAATTTCCTTATTGGATTTTCCCTGGGCTATTAACTGCAGGACTTCCTTCTCGCGCAGCGTTAGCCTTTCATACGGATCCTGGCTGGTGCCTTGAAACGTGCCCGCCTTCATACTCTCCAGAACGATGTGGGAAATGCCGGGGCTGAAGTAGGCCTGGCCCTCCGCCAGCGCCATGACAGCGCGCGTCAGGTCGACCTCGATGGCGTTCTTGAGGATATAACCTTTGGCGCCCAGTTCGAACGCCTTGCGGACATAGGCCTCGTTCGAATACATGCTGAGGATGACGATCTTGATTTGCGGGTTGGCCTTCAGCACTTCCGCGGTGGCCTCGAGCCCGCCCAGTTCCGGCATGGAGAGATCCATGACGACCACATCCGGCTTGAGTTCCTTGCACTGCTCGATGGCTTCGATTCCGGTGCGCGCTTCTCCCACCACGGTGATACGAGGATCATCCTCGAGAATGCGGCGGAATCCCTGGCGCACCAGAGTGTGATCTTCGGCGAGCAGGACTCGAATTTGTTTTTCCTTGCTGGGGGATGTCACGGTTCAACTCACCTCTTGGATGGCGTGGTTTAGCGAGGGCCTTTGCAGGGGAACCGTGACGCTGACCACTGTTCCCCTGTTGGGCGAGGAGCGAATCGAAAAAGAGCCCTTCAGGTGCTCGGCCCTTTCCCGCATTCCCATCAAGCCTATTCCCTGACCCGCCACGCGATTGTTTTCCGGGCCGGTCACGAAGCCTGCTCCGTTGTCCCGGATTTCAAGGCTTAACGTGCCCGCTTCCTCTTCCACCTTCACCCAGGCTTCTTTGGCTCCGGAGTGCTTTGCGACGTTGTTCAACGCCTCCTGAACAATTCGGTACAGATGAATCGCATCCTCGGGCAGGAAGAAGCCGTCTGAAAGTTTGCCCTTATAGTGTACCAGAACGCCCGTCTGCCGCGAGAACTGGTCCACAAACCACTCGAGAGTCTGCCCCAGTCCGAAATCGTCCAGAATCGCCGGGCGGAAAATCTGCGACTCGGAGCGAACGGACTGGAGAGTGTCTTCCACGATCTTCTTGACGTACTTCACATCCTCGACGAACACGGGGTCCTTGTCCAGCGCTTTTTGACTGGCGCGGCCCAGCGTGACGCCGATGGCCGTCAGGATCTGGCCGAACTCATCGTGCAGGTCGCGCGCCACCTGCCGCAGCGTCTTCTCCTGCACGTCAATCAATTTCCAGGAAAGCATGCGCAGTTCTTCGGACTGGGTTTGCAGCCGCTCCGCGAGGTGGTGCAGGCGATCGAAGGTCTTGCGATTCGCCTGAAGCGTATAAAGCCCCGTGCCCAGCGCCACCAGGAATAGAACACCGATCAACACGAGAATGTCGCGCTTGACTCTGCCGTAGGTCAGGCTGACCTGTTGCCCAGCCTCGGTCTGAGCCTGATCGTTGAGCGCCAACAAGCGCGTGATAATCGAGGAAATAATCTCCCGCTTGCTTTCGAGTTGGGACCGGATCATGTAGCGCGCCGTCTCCTCGTGGCCCTGGTCGGCCAGTTGGAAGGCCTCGTCGGAGCTGAGCCAGAAGTCGTCCAATACGTCGCGCAACTGCCGGCGTTTTTCGTCTCCAGCGGAGGTGCTGGCGGAATACTGCCCTTCCAGCCGCAGGGCTTCATCCATGTCCTGACGCACCCGCGTGAATTCGCCTTTCCAATAGAAGATCGGGTAGCGGCTCTCGGGCAGCGTCATGTCTCGGAGGGATACGGCAAGTTGGTAGGTGTCATCCTGTAGCCGCAAGAGCTGCAGAGAAGCCTTGCGGTTCTTCTGCACGACGTTCACCTGAAAGTCTTCCAGCCAGCGGATTTCAAGGATCGTGTAACCGGCGAAAATCAGGAAGACGGCGAGAGTGACGCCCAGGCCCAGCCAAAGGCGCGCAGAGGGCGACGGAATCGCGCTCAGTACATCGTGTTCAGTATCCGCTCGGATCATTGTGCATTCGGTGTGGGCTCAGGGACTTCCGCCCTTACAATCTTGTCACTGAATGTGGAGAGTTTCAAGCGAGTAGACGCCTTTGAGCGTAGGGGCGGCCCTTGTGGCCGCCCGATGTCAACCACAAGGGTTGCCCCTACGACTGTGAATGGAGGGCTAGACTAACTGGATTTCAGATGCGACCGGACGTAATCCTTGAAGCACCGTTCAAGCGCCATGGTTATCTTGCCCGGCGCATCGAACCGCCACTGTGCGTCAATGCTTCCCACCGCCGCGACCTCACGGGTGGTGGAGCTGATGAAAACTTCGGATGCCGAAGCCAGGTCATCCGGCGTCAGGTCTTGCTCCCGGAGTTCGAAGCCCGCGTGAGGCACAACTTCGCGCAAAACGTCGCGCGTTACGCCCGGCAGGCAGCCCGAAGCAAGGGGCGGGGTTAGAACCCGGTTCTCGCGAACCAGAAAGATATTTGCCGAGGTGCATTCCGCCAGGTGGCCGCTCTCGTTGAGAAGCAGGACGTCGTCAAAGCCTTCCGAGTGAGCCTTTTCCAGCAGCCCGGCGTTTTGAACCCAGGAGAGCATCTTGGCTCCCGCCAGCCGCGCAGCAGAGTAGAGGGCGTGCTGCTGCAGCTTGAGCCGATGGACCGCCGGCCACTGCACTAGTTGTCGCGTGAAGATCAGCAGATCGGTCTCGGGGGAGTCTCCCGCCTCCGCCCAAAGTCCGCCGTGGTTTTTCACAAACGACACCCGGGCCGTGCCCTCCAGACGATTGTTAGCTTCTGCCAGTTCGCTCACGAACTGGCAAACGCTGGCCTGCTCGTAGCCAAGACTCATGCCAAGCCGCTCGGCGTCGTGCGTCATCCGTGCCCAGTGGCGATCGAAAGCGAAGGGTTTCCCTTCGTATATTCGCAAAGTCGTAAAGACTCCCCAGCCCATCAGCAATCCCATTTGACCTGGGGAGAGGCGCGCTTCTGACAAGGGGAGGATACGACCATTATGAAAGATTAAGGTGTCCATAAGCTTGAGGAACGTGCAGCATACGGCTGCACGCCGGCCGCGACGGGGGCCGGGTCAGGGCGCGTATCTTCCAGAGGCCGACGGTTTACCAGGAGACGCGGACCGTGAGCGGGTAGTTCAGGCGTACGCGGCATTGTGTTTCGGGAGGCAGATTCACCTCGTGCCCTTTCGGCCAGAGAAGCTCGTAACCGACCGCTGCGGCGCCCGCGACGGAGAGGCCCACGGAAGCGGCTGCGGCGCCGGTGGCCACGGCTCGGATGGCACCGAAGCTGCCCAGTCCAGCTCCGCCAATGAGCGTCTTCCACGAACGTGCTCGGCCTCCGGTCAAATGGCCCTCAGCATCGAGGTGCAAATCGGGATTGCTGGACTTCTCCAGCGACGACAGCACGCCTGCCATCGGCTCGGCTTGGCCGTCCGGCAAGACGATCTCGTCAAAGCGCAAGCGCAGCTCCGCGGGACGGTGAACGTGGCCGGACTTGCGGATCATGGTGATCCGTCCGTCGAGAATGCTACCGGAGGGCAGTGCGACGTGCCCGTCGACGTATACAGTTGTCAGCACACGTGCCGTAACCAGATCATTGGCGTGATTGACTTTGGTGTGAAGACCGGAAAGCATCTGAATGCTTACCTGGGTTTCGGCGGGGACTGTAACGCTTCCCCCAGGAGACACAGGACCAGTCAGCCCTGGACCGCTGCGGTGAGGCAGCACCAGGGGTACCTCGTTTTCCTGCGCAAACGCTGCAATTGCGAGGAAGCCTATCACCGTGATTGCTGCAAATACCCGACGCATTTAGTTTTACCTCCAAGGCCGCGCCCGAAGGCATTACGGATGCACCCTTCCCCTGACCACAAAGGCATACCCCGGCCAAAATCTTGCAGTCTTCCAGAAACCACTGTTCAAGCTACTCGCTATTGTCCCGCTTTACCGCCCAGAAATCAAGCACGCATTGCAGTGTCCTGATTTAACTCGTAGCTCTCGCCTTCAGGCCAGCACTCGCCGACCTCAAGGTCGGCACTACTCTCAACTTAGGACACTTCCAGCATGTGTTAATAGACGCAAAATGGGGCCTTTAAGTTTCAATTATTGTGGAACTGGAGCGAGGCCACACTTGGGATGGCAAGACCAGATGGGGACGGCAAGTGTCTCGGCGCTTCAAATGGAGGGCGGAAATAGAAAGGCCCAACCACTGGGGTTGGGCCAGAAAATGCACGAACGGATGCTGCTGTTTACCCGACTTTCGTAACCTTGTCGGCCTGAGGTCCCTTTTGCCCCTGAATAATCTCGAACTCAACCGTGTCGCCTTCTTGCAAGGTCTTAAAGCCCTCACCCTGGATGGCCGAGTAATGAACGAAAACATCAGCTCC
>JBEKMN010000084.1:0-25688 GCA_050008495.1 Terriglobia bacterium
AGGGGGAGGAAGTCACCCCCCAGACGTTCACCTTTCAGTTGCACCAAGAGAAGTTGCAGAAGGCGGAGCTTCGCGACGGACACTATCTGTTGCGCTCCAACCTGGTGGGGGAGAACCCGCAAGTACTTTGGGAACGCTATATCCAACTGACCCAGATTGAAGCGGCCTTCAAATCCTTGAAGAGCGAACTGGGACTGCGTCCGATTTATCACCAGGTGGAGAAGCGGGTGGAAGCCCACATCTTCGTAGCCTTCCTGGCCTACGCCCTTTCGGTGACCCTCAAGCAACGCCTGGCCGCCTCAGCGCCGGGCCTGACGCCCCGCGCGGTGCTGGAAAAACTGGCCACCCTGCAGATGCTCGATGTGTGCCTGCCCACCACCGACGGCCGCTGGCTAATCATGCCCCGCTACACCCAGCCAGAACCGGATCAGTCGTTGCTGCTGCACCAGCTTAACCTGACCTTGCCTTCCCAGCTACCACCCCGTATCAAGACCCCCCAGGAGGCTACCCAAACCCCGCCACCGAGATTGAAAATGTAGTGCCGACCTTTGAGATCCCTTCGCTAAAAACAAAGCACTTACCCTTTACCTAACCCCTCAACTGCGAAAGTTGGGTTAGCAGCCCCCGTGAGCTCCTGTAAGTTATTGAAAAATCAATGAGCTGCGGATTGACACGGTAGAGGTCTGGGGTTCGAGTCCCCACGGGCCTACCAAGTCAGTAACTTACAGACATCTGACCTCCACGCTGCTCGATAAAGCTTCAAGGCGCATAACGGCCGAATCGAAGGACGAAGCTTGCCCATCGACAGAGTCGATTCGCGCTGCCGAGATTACGGCACCTTAATCCGTGCAGATTCTTCCTTCCTGACTAGAATTTCTACCCCTTCAACTGAAGCGTTAGGCGTTTCGTGTCGGGCACTATCTCATTGAAAAGAAATAGAAAACTGCGCCTATTCTCACGTTTGGCAGCGTCTTTGCGTACCTAGACAATGTGTCCGCCCAAGCCGGCTCACAACCGCGGGCACGCATCTATCTGCGGCAGGATTTGTACACCTGGGTGCTGTGGTGGATTCCGCTCGCCTTCCGGGGCAAAAGAGGTAAGCGTCGAAATGAAGGGGGAGGGAGGCCCAATGAAACTGAGGGTGATGTGCTGTATTTGCGCCATGATCTCGGGCTTTCCGGTTTATGGTGCGGCGAGAATGGCAGACCCGGGTCAGGTGGAACGTCCGCGGGTGCAATACGGCGTGGCGAGCTGGTATGGAGATCGCGAACAGGGTCGCCCGATGGCCTGCGGGGAACCCTTCAATGAGTACGCCATGGTTGCAGCCCACCGCACGCTTCCGCTGGGGACCGAAGTCAGGGTGACCAACATGCGGAACGGGCGCTCGGTGGTGGTGCGGATCATGGATCGAGGACCTCACGTAGCGGGCCGCGCTATCGACCTTTCAAAGGCGGCTGCGGAGCGACTCCGGTTCACTCATCAGGGTCTGGCTCCGGTTAGAATACGCGTACTTAACAAGCCAATCAGGCAAAGGCGCGAGGTGGAACTTACGCGGCGCCCCGGGCCCCGGAAGGTGTGAAGAAATTCTGAACATGTCATCCTGAGCGCAGCGAAGGATCTCCGCAGTTCCGGCCATTGAACGATTTAAGAACAACTGCAGAGATCCTTCGCTGCGCTCAGGATGACAGGCGGTTGATTTTCTTACACCTTCCCAGCGTCGGGAAACGGCAGAGTGGGCGGACGCCAGTCCTTTGCCTGAAGTCTCCAGCAACTGGCAGGCGGCTTTGACATGACAGTAACGCCAGTAATGCCTGGCGCTGGAATTAGCTGCGAGGAGGGTTGGAAGGTTTAAAGCCGGCGAGTTGCATGCCACGCCGCGCTTCAGGATTCTTCATGAAGGTGTCCCAAACGAACCCAGTCCGCAGGTTTTCTGCCATCAACATGGTGATGCCCGTATCGATGCCGATGACGTCGGGATCGAACCATTTCGTAAGCGGGTTGAACGCGTTGACGAATCCATATTTGGTCCAGGTCTGGTCACCGTAGAGAGCCCTGATATTGCGAAGGACAGAGATCGCGGCCTGGGGCAGAAAGGGGAGCGAACCTCCGGTGGCGCTCGGCACCACGGTCCCGTCGATCGGCCCCGTGGCGGGAGGTCCACCCCAAACGACGTAGCCTTTTGGGGAATCCGAAGCCGTTATTCCCCAGAGATCTTGGCTGTAATCGGAAAACTGTTTTCCCAATTCAATGCAGAACAGACGATGCGCCTCCGTGGCGGTGGCGGAGTTCTGGAAATAATCCGCGAACTGGTCGCGCTTATTCCGGAAATCAAACCAGGCTTGCGAGTACTGATGCACAAACAACGGAGCAAAAGAACCAATGTAACGCAGTCCGTCGTATTCGAAGGTAACGCGCCGCCAGGCGGTCCAGGTGTCCGGTTTCAACGGGTGCGTCGAGGAGCCCATGCCGAGCAAGTACATCATCATCAGTTCGCTGTAATCTTGCCAGCGGTAGGGCAGAAAACCGATCTCAGGCATCCACCCTAGCGAAAGGAGAGGGGTATCTTCCGCAAGCCAGTTCCATTCCACGCGATTGAAGACATCGAGCGCCAACCCGCGGATTTCCTCGCTCATGAAATGCTGTCGGCAGGTGAGAACCCCGCAAAGCAGAATCGCCGTGTCGATGGAAGAAACCTCGGAATCCCAGAGCCTGGCGCCGGTGTTCATATCCGCGAAGTGGAAAAAGAAGCCTCGGTGGTTGGGCAGCTTTCGCCAGAGGAAGTGCAGCGCGGTGAGGACGCGGTCGTGGGCCTCGGAGTGCGAAACCCAGCCGCGTTTTTCCCCAATGCAGAGAGCCGTGAGGCCAAAGCCGGTGGCGGCAATGCTGGCCACTTCGCTGGTGTCATTTCCTCGGACGTTGCAGCGGTCTTTCACAAGGCCGGTCTGGGGGCTCCCCTGTTCCCAAAAAAAGCGGAAAGCAGCCTGCTCCAACTCCTCCAGGAACAGGTCGTCTTCCGGCGAAAGCGAGTTCGCGACGCCGGGAGGCCCGGGCGTCGGCGCGGGCGCCTCTTGGGATCCGGGCTCAAGAGAAAATGCTCTTGATCCGCCTATGAACACGCCTGCGGCTACGCGGCTTAATTGCGCCAGCCACGTCCTCCTGGAAAACGGGTGCTGAGGCGTGTCGTCATCAGCCATGATTCTCTGATTATACCGTCCTCGCCCAGGGACACGCCGGGAATTGCAGGGGCGCGGTGCGCGCTGCCAGCGGTGTAAGATGGTAAGGGGATGAGCCATACGAGAAAAGTGATTGTCGTGCCCTTGTTGATGGTAGGGGCGGTATGCGTCGTCGGACTATTGCAGACTATCTTCCGCGCCGCCCAGCCCGTTACGATAAAGGGTGCGGTGCTTGTTCGAGGTGAAAACGTGGATCGGCAGGTTCCGATCCCCGGCGTCCAGGTCTCCGTTGCCGGAGGTCTGGCGGAAAAGGACGTGCGGACGAGTCCCACCGGCTATTTTGTGCTGACCTTAAACAAGCGGGCAAAATTGGAAGAGCCGATGACCCTGCAATTCCGCGAGATGCAGTATATGCCGCTGGATATTACATCGTTTATAAGCGACCGGCTCTTGGTGGCGCACATGACGCCGATCGATGAGTTCGCCGGCACGGGTAAAAGCCTGCCGCAGTCGACGGTGTCCAATGTCAAGATCAGATATACCGTCAAGACCTCGACCGTGCTCAACGTCGGGAGCACGCTCAAAACCTTTCACGTGGTCAACTCAGGCAACGTTTCGTGCAACGGCCGATACCCTTGTTCGCCCGACGGGAAGTGGCAGGCGGCTGTGGGCTATTCCAGCCTCGAGGCTCCGGGGGGCGATTTCTTCTCCAATGCCCGCGTTTCCTGCATCGCCGGTCCTTGCTCCTTCACGAAGATACGGTACGACGGCTTTTCGCGCGGCGGACCCCGCGTTCGGGTGGAGGTCCTTGACTGGTCTGATACGACGACCTTTCTTTTCGAAGCGGAGGTGTTCCGTTCGATGACCAGCGACAGCGTGAGATCATCGTATCCTGTAATCTTCGGCCAGGCGCTCCATTTCGCCGTGCCGGCCAATGCGGAAGGACTTTGCATTGAGGCGGAAATCGACCGCCAACCGATCGTCTTTCCGCTGGGGCCGCCGCTCAACCTGAGCTGGGCCACGTGTAGTGAGAGCGTGAACCCTGACCACACCGAAGTCTACCAGTGCGAACTGAAAGCGGGGTACGGTTTTAAGTGAATACCTGAATGCGAGGCTTCAGCATGATGATCATCGGCAGTACGCCTGGACTCCAAGTGATCGGAAGATGGGCGGCGGATTTATTTGCCTCCGGGTGGGCTGGCCGCCTGCTTGCGGCTTGCACCGTCTGTCTCTTCTTGGGCGCGCCGTCTTATTTGCGGGGACAAAGCGCAAGCGCGAATGGCGAACAACAAAGGGTCATCATTGACGCGCACGCGCCTGCGCATCCTTTTCCCCATTTTTGGGAGCAGACCTTTGGCTCGGGGCGGGCCATCCTTTCGTTGCGCGAGAGCTACCGCGAGGATCTGAGGGCGGTCAAGCGCGCCACCGATTTTGAGTACATCCGCTTCCACGCCATTCTGCATGACGAAGTGGGATTGTACGATGCCGTGCCGGGTGCGAATCCCCGCTACAACTTCTCTTACGTGGACCAGATTTACGACGGACTGCTTGCGAACGGAGTTCGACCCTTCGTCGAGATCAGCTTCATGCCCAAAGCGCTGGCCTCCACTCCCAGGCAGCAAGGATTCTGGTACCACCCCTATGTAGCGCCGCCAAAGGACTGGGGCCTTTGGCAGGACCTGATCCGCAACTTCGCAAGTCATCTCGTCGTTCGCTATGGCATTGAGGAAGTCTCGAAGTGGTATTTCGAAGTTTGGAACGAGCCCAATCTTGACTTCTGGGCAGGCGAGCCGCGGCAGGCGAGTTATTTCACTCTCTATGACCGGACGGCCCGAGCGCTCAAGAGCGTCAGCCCTCGACTTCGAGTGGGCGGTCCTTCCACTGCCCAGGCTGCGTGGGTCAGCGAGTTCATTCGCCATTGCGTAGATACGAATGTGCCCCTGGACTTCGTTTCCACGCACGTTTATGCCAACGACACTGCGGAAAACGTTTTAGGTTCGCACGAACAGGTCTCCCGACTGGAGATGGTCGTACGCGCGGTCAAGAAAGTTCACGATGAAGTCAAAACCTCGGTTCGTCCCGATTTGCCGGTCGTTTTCAGTGAGTATAACGCAAGCTATATGAACGAACCGGACGTGACCGACTCTGCGTTCATGGGGCCATGGCTTGCCTACACGATCAGCCACTGCGACGGTCTGGTGGACATGCTCGCCTATTGGAGTTTCTCCGACGTTTTTGAAGAGCAGGGAGTAGTAAAGAAGCCCTTCTACGGCGGATATGGCCTGCTGGCGGCCGGCAACATTCCCAAGGCCTCGTTCCATGCGTTTGCGCTGCTCCATCGCTTGGGAACGGATCGCATCACGATCGATTCCGATTCGGTGCTGGCCACTCGACGCGAAGACGGCGCGCTGGTTATCGCGGCCTGGAATTATGCTCCGCCCAGGGAGTCTCTTGCAGCGCGCGAGTTGACGCTCGAGCTCAAGAGCCTCGGCGCAATGCGCTACGCGAGCATTTTGCGGCTGGACGACGAGCACGGCTCGGCGCTCACGGCTTGGGAGGCCATGGGCAAGCGCAACTTTCCATCCCGCGAACAGCAGCAACTCCTGCGCGAAGCAGGCCGCTTGCCAGCACCGGAAATTCGGCAGCTCGGTGCGGGTGATCCCGGGTTGCTCACGCTAACTCTTCCTCCGCACGGTCTTGCCCTGATCGAGATTTGGAAGTGAAGCGGCTATTGCAGGTTTCCCTGGTGTTGGCGGGTCCGGCAACGGCTCTGCGTTTTCATCAACATTCCCGGATCGTTCGTTATTCTTTTCGTCGCGCCCTTCGGCCGCCCCGTCCGGACGCCCTTCGAGGTGAGTGGCGCGGACCTGCCTTTTAGGTCCGTGGTCCGTTAACGCCCGGTTGTCAAAAGCTGCAGACCTTGGAGAGCAGGTGTGCGCTACCTTGCTGGGGCAGAGCCGGGCGTTGTAGCGCGGGAGCCCGCCATCGCGCGCGCCTGTTCAAAGCGGAACTGCCCGCTGAATTGCAGGCGGTAGGTGGCGGAGGGAATGCGCAGTCTGGACATAGGCACGAAATTCGAAAAGCGAAAATCGAAATTCGGCGATTTCCGATTTTCGAATTTCGATTTTCGCGTTCCAAATCAGGCGATGTGTAGCGTGAGCCTCAACGCCAGGGCGCGAAAGTTATCCGTTCAGCGCATCCTCTACATGAGTTCGCATACACCCTCCTTTTGGATCGCTGGATGACCCGCTCGATGACCCCGCGTCTTCACCTTCTTCGCAATGGCGTTAGCAGAAAGATCATTTCTCCGGGGCTGGAGCAGCTCGCGCATGTTCCACCGTGCCCTGGAGAGCTGAGATTTGGAGTTTCCGATGGAACAGTCCTGAAGCTTGGCAATTTCCGTATGGCGATAACCTTCCAGATCATGAAGAACGAGTACGGCTCGCCGGCCTTCAGGAAGCTGTCGGATGGCGCGCCGGATCAGTATGCGATCAGTCAGGCCGACCAGCGTTCGGTCTTCCGCACCATACTCCCGCCAAGCGGGTTCGTCCTGTGACACATCTGCGTGTTCGAAGGGAACGAGTTGAAGACGTTTCCTGCGATGATGCATCAGTACAACGTTAACCGTAACCCGATGGAGCCAGGTGGCAAACGCCGACTCATTACGGAAGGTCGAGATTTTGCGAAAGATCTGAAGGAAGGTCTCCTGGGTTAGGTCCTCCGCCTCGCTCGAGTCACCTGTCATGCGGACGCAAAGCAAATAAACACGGCGCTCGAAGGCATGGAATATGGCCTCGAATGCCTGTTCATCACCGGCTTTTGCTCGAGCGATCAGCTGACTTTCGACACATGGGAGGGCTACAAGTTGGGTGCCCATTGTGCGCCTCGTTTCTGTTACCTGCCCCGTTGTTCGAAGGCTGGAAATAACCTGCAATAAATGCACCCGCAACGTCATTGCCAAAAGGCGTATGAGCAGCACCCCAGGGCGTTATTCGCTTTTTCCTCAACAACATGCAAGCTCGTTGGGAATGCGCAGGACGGGACGGCCACTGTAAAAATTACCGTGTAGGACGAACAAAGTCCGCCCCGTACGGAGAGGTTCATTTTTCGCAGGACCAGATGTTCTCGAGCGCTTGTAACCGTGAAAAATCTACAGGGAAACTCTCCCAGCCGGGAGGATTCGGGGGCGAGGGATCAACCCTAAGACCCAAAAAGCCCGCTGCATGTAAAGGAGTTACACGCCACTCGGCTCTTTGGCTGGGTGATTGCTTCCTGTAATGGCAGGGCAAAAACGGAAATGTATTCTGGGTTTGAACGAAAGGCCGGAGTACTAGCGTTTTGTGGTCGTTTCGAGAACTAACGAGTGTAGGCTCTAACATGGAGGCGACAGATGAAAACCCTTACCGGATTGTTGACGGCACTGGTCCTGTGTGGGCCGACGCTCTCCCTCAACGCAAGCAATAACGAGCAGCAACTCCACAAGGCGGCTAATGTTCTCAGCGAAATAATGAGGGCACCGGATAAAGGCATCCCACAGGATCTGCTGCGAAAGTCGGTGTGTGTCGGCGTAGTTCCATCCGAACTGAAGGCGGCTTTCATTTTTGGCGGTACCTACGGCCGCGGCGTTCTACTTTGCCGAAGGCACGGGATGGGGACGTGGGGCGCGCCTTCGATGTTTACTTTGGGTGGCGCCAACGTCGGATTCCAGATTGGTGGTGAGGCGACCGACGTTGTTTTTCTGGTGATGAACCCGGAGGGAGTGAAGAAACTGCTTCAGGATAACGTCAAGCTGGGCGCCGACCTATCCGCCGCGGCGGGGCCTGTGGGGCGCACGGCCGAAGGGGCCACCGACGCAGAGATGCATGCTGAAATCCTCAGTTACTCGCGCACCCGTGGCTTGTTTGCCGGAGTTTCGCTCGATGGCGCCGTACTGAAACAGGACAACGACGACAACAGGAGGCTGTACGGACGTAGGGTGAGCCCGAGGGACATCCTCATCAGGGGCACTATGGAATCTCCGCCTGCGGCTCGGCCATTGGATCGTCTTCTGACAAAGTATGCCCCTCGTGGCGGTGCTCCTTTTCACGCGGGCTAGTTCTTATTGCGTCGCACACGAGCACTAGCCTTGCGGACAACAGTGAGACCTTTGCAAGAAAGGAGATCAGGGGCGAGGAAATGGACTTCCGGATTGTTCGTACGTCGGGAAGTGAAGAATAACGGAATGGCCGCACGTGAGGTGATGGCTCACGTGCGGCCAAGCCAAAACGCTCCCATGGGTCATACGACGGAGAGAACGCAGTGGCAATCCAGAAGGCTACAGCAAAAGCCCCTTGTTTTCCCACTCTTCTTCTCCAATTAGCAGCGCTCAGGGCCAACCCGGCGAAACGCCACATAGTAACGTCTCAGGTGGAACATTCTTCGGTGCTGAACTACTGCGTGGCGCTGGAAAAGCAAAGCCAAGATTCACCACAGAGCATACAGACGTCACAGGGAACAGCTCCCCAGTCTGCCTCCGTGTTCTCCGAGCCCTCCGTGGTGGATGGCTTTGCGCGCGACCGGCCTGAGGGGATTTTGCAACGCGAGGGCGCGCAGTAGCACGTTGGTATCGATGAGGTAGTCCATGCGATCTACGCGCCGTCCGAGTACCAGTTCTCACGCTGGAAGGTCTCTTCGGGCAGAACTGCATCGGATTCCAGGCCGGCGACGAACTCTTCGAACGCCTTCGCTCGTTCCTGGGCCGTGGCCTTCGGGGTATCAGTCTCGACGAGCGCCTCCAGGACCCGCTCGGCAAACTGATCGAGTGACAGGCCCTCCGCCCGCGCCCGCGCCCGCTCCCGCAGCGCCTCGCCAACATCCGGTTTCAACTCTACTTCCAGTTTCATTTGGACCTCTTGATACCCGGTTTCAGACCATGAGACCCGCGAACTCTACAGTTGACAGTCGACGGTTAACGGTCAAGGCGTTCTCGATTCTACCGGCGAGCTGTGGACTCTGGCCTGTGAATTGGTTTTTCAGGATTCGTACTGTGAACTGTCGACTGTGGACTGTGGCCTAATTTCGCAGCTTCCTCTGCTCCTCGACGGCGTCGCCGTGCCATTCGAGCCTTCCCACGACGCCGGAAAGGGTACCCGGAACATGTGAAAAAATTGGTTTTACCGATTTCAGCACTACGCATTTTCAGTAAGTTACATGATCGATAAGGGGTCCAAATTCAATTTTTTCACATGTTCCCGACACCCTTTCTCCCACCCTTTCTCCCTGAAGCTGATCGAGCGTCGGCGCAGCGTATCCACTTCCGGAATGGTGGCAACTGTAACAGTGCGCTTGGAAAAGCTGAGCGCCATCCGGCGACTCGGCTCCCGGACCTGCCACGAGGCTCAGCAACAGAAAAAGGAACGTCCGAGTAGCGAGTAGAATCATGTCCTCTCCCTCCTGTGAATCGGCTTACCGGCCGGAAGACGCTCGAGGGGGAGGAATCCGGCCTTTCAATTCAATTGAGGCAACTCTTACGGTGTCTTCTGCCTCAACTATGCCCGTCACCTTCACCTTAACGGTGTTTCCAGGCTCGACGGGCGAAATATCGACCGCCTCCTTCGCTTTGAAATCCCCTGCCGCGTCGAATTTCAAGAGTTGCCCACCTGAGATCAACAGCCCATAGTGCATCGTCGGCCGGCTTGGTGTGCATGTCGTGGCCACGTCCTCGAGCATTTTGGCCCTCTTCAGTTGTGCCCGTTGCAACGCAATTTGCCGCTCGCTGGCTTCCGGCTCTCCGTCGGAATCCATCGACCAGGCGGCATGGCTCGGTGTTTCCGGTTGCCCCTGCGGCGACCACGCTCCAGAATTCCGTTCTTGCCCGGCACGTTGAGAACTCTCGAGAGTCTGGCAGAACTCTGATAAGGGGTCAGGGAAAAGGCCTTCCTCAGTGCCCGAAACCCGATGCAAGGCTTTGCTCATACAGTCCGCATCGACTAGGTTCCCCGTCCACTTTCGAACTCTTTGGGTTTTTTCATGTAGAGCAGGCCTCGGGTTTTGAGGCCCCCGGCCCTGCGGGAGACCTGTGCTAGGGGAAGCGCTGCGGGAAGGAGTCCCGGCGAGTTGATTTGCAGCGGTCGCCTGCAAAACATAATCGGAGTGCTCGCTGGGGATGGCGGCGTACACGAGCCCAGCCACGATAGTCGTCAGCGACAGCCGTGTGACCCATGAAGATAATGTGAATTCATTCCCGACCTTCATCTCTCGCCCCTCTTGGCATCGCCCCAACGAGAAGGCAAGCAATGACTCCGCCAAACTTTCCAAGCTTGGACTACTTCGATATCTTCAAGAAATGCCGAGGGTTAGGGGCTGCCGCAGAATTGGCCTCTTCTTGGAGGGAGGCGGATTTTACACGTGAGGTGCAAAGGATTACATCGTTTGCTTTTTCCCTTCCGACTTGCGAACGGGCTTTTTGAAATCTCCACCGTCTCCTCGGTCCTCACCGCAATGTAAATTCGGGGACGAGGCCGCTCCCTTGATGTAAGTTTTGCAGGGGTTGATCGCGGCTGTACGCGCTAAGTCTATGTATTCAAAGATGATTTAGCGTGGACTCTCACGTGCTACAAAATGTCGCAGGGAGGGCGAGACCTCTGAAATCCGGCAGTTCTGGAAGTCGTCGGAGGGAGTCCGCCCTCCTCCCCTGCACTGCGGGCGTCCGGGAGGTGGTTCTGATGCGTGCGGTACCAATTGTTCTAGCTCTCTTGGCAGTTTTGGCAGCGGTTAGTTTCGTTGGTTTCTTCAGCGTCGTAACGCCTATCGCGACGGCGGCCATCCTGTTAGTCCCCGCCACTTTCATGGTAAGCTTGGTGATCGGCTTCGCCTCCAGACGGCGAAGCTGGTTTGGGTAGCGATGGCCCTCGAGACTCAGTCAACTCAAAAACCCAATAACGCGTGGAACGAGCGGATACGGGCCATGAAGAACATTCCGCCCGTTCTGCGCATCGTTTGGGACTCAGGCCCATCCGTGGTCGTGTGGGGGTGTTCGTTGCGCGTGGCGGCGGGCCTGGTGCCGCTTTCCACCCTGGCTGTGACGCGCTGGATCATCGACGCCGTGGTCGCCCACGTGGAGAGAAAGCTGCCTCTCGCCCATGCTTTTTGGTGGTACGTGGGATTGGAGTTCGGCCTGGCCAGCCTGGGAACCGTGCTGACGCGCGCTATCGTTTACTGCGACAGCCTGTTGGCCGACAAGTACATTCGTCACATCAGCGTGAAGGTGATGGAGCATGCTTCACGCGTGGACCTCCCCCAGTACGAAGATCCTTCCTTTCATGACCGCCTGGAGCGGGCGCGAGTCCAAGCCACAGACCGGCTGGTGATGATCCAGGCCATTGGCAACATCTTCCAGCAGGCGATCGTCACCGCTACCCTGGCGGCCAGCATTGTTTTCTTCTCACCCTGGCTTCTACTCATCCTGGTTGCATTTGTGATTCCGGCCTTCCTCGGAGACAGCCACTTCGCTTTCCTTGGCTACGCGCTGAACTTCCAACTTACTCCCACGCGCCGCGAGCTCGACTACTTGCGTACTCTGGGTGCTAGCAAGGAAAGCGCCAAGGAACTGAAGCTGTTTGGAATGAGTTCGTTTCTCACGGGGCGTTACAAGCACCTTTCCGATGAGGTTTACCAGCGGAATGTCGAGTTGGCGGGCCGCAAACTGCGGGTGGGAACGGTGCTCTCTGTAGTAACGACGGCCGGCTATTACTCGGCATATGCGTATGTCATTTTCCGGACACTACAGGGAGCGATCAGCATCGGCACGTTGACCTTCCTCACGGGCGCGATCGCGGGAGCCAGCACCAATATTCAGATGATGTTCTCGACGTTTTCAGGGATTGCCGACCAGGCGCTTTTCCTCACCGACTTGCTGGCCTTCTTTGCCGTTCGCCCGACCATCACTTCTCCCGCATCGGCTGTTCCCGCTCCCCGGCCGATCCGGCGAGGGTTCCAGTTCGATAAGGTCTCGTTTGCCTACCCCGGCGCTTCCAACCTGGTTTTGGACAACGTCGAACTGAACATTGAGCCCGGAGAACGAATCGCCTTGATCGGCGAAAACGGACAGGGCAAGACGACTTTGGTCAAGCTTCTGACGCGCCTCTACGACCCGACTTCCGGCAGGATTTTACTGGACGGAACCGATCTGCGCGAGTACGACCTCGAGGACTTCTATAGCCAGGTGGGCGTTATCTTTCAGGATTTCATGCGCTACGACATGACCGCCGAAGAGAATATCGCGGTCGGTAAGATCGATGAACTCCATAACCCCGCCCGAATTGCCCTGGCTGCGGCCCAGAGTCACGCGGACGCGGTGATTAAGAAACTCCCGGGCGGATATAAGCAGATGTTGGGGCGGCGCTTCGATGGAGGGCTGGATCTGTCGGGCGGCGAGTGGCAGAAGATCGCGCTGGCGCGGGCGTATCTCCGGGATGCACAGCTTCTCATTCTGGATGAACCCACGGCTTCCCTGGACGCGCGTTCGGAGAGCGAGATCTTCGAGCGGTTTGCGGAATTGACGGCAGGGAAGATGGCGCTGCTCATTTCCCACCGGTTCTCGACCGTGCGGATGGCGGACCGGATCCTCGTTCTCGAGGGGGGGCGCATCGCTGAACAGGGCAGCCATGATCAGCTGATGTCGCGGGGCGGGCGCTACTCGGAAATGTTCGAATTGCAGGCGGCGAACTATCGGTAGGATCTGGGGGCTAGGGGCTGGCCCCTGTCCTTAACAGGGCATGGAAAATCAGTCAAACAACACTCAACCACAGGTTCCGCTGCGGGCAAGCGGAATTGCCGCTTCGATGCTCGATGTCCGCCAGGCGCCTGTTGAGCGGCTGGATTCCGCGGAGGACGCTTCCCGGCTGAAAAGCGCCGCCGAAAACGAAACTCGCGGTTGGCGACCCACAAACGAGAAGGCAAGTCCTAAGGCCCTCAAGGGGAAATGGACCGAAGCCTCTGAGATCATTAACGCGGCACTGGACCAATTGCGGGAACTCACAGAAGACGACGCCTCGACCCGGACCGACAGGAGCGACCTGCGGGCCAACGCAAGGCTGCTGGAAACAGTCATCCTCGATGCCCGCGGACTGCCCGCGGAGGCGGGGCGATTGCCGGAAGTCGAGGCGGGAAATGGCCAGGTGATCACGCGCGCGTATGCCGCAGTGGCCGCGTACTTGCGCGCCGTGGATTGGAGGTTCCACGAGGAGACTTTCGTTACCTTCATGTCCGGCGTTCAAGAAAGTCAACCCTTTCGGATTCGAGAACTGTGGGTGCTCAAGCCCCTGATGCAGCTTGTGTTGTTGGAGGAGATTGGGCGTCTTCTCTCGGCGCAACCAAAAACCACCAATGTGCAGGGTGCGATTCCCCTCCTTGACAAGGAGGGGCCAGGGGTGGTTGACCAGCAGGGCAGCAACCCACCACCCGCTTCCCCTCCTCCTGCTGAGGAGGGGAGTCGAGATCAAAGCAGGGCTGCGCTGAGTGCTTCGCTAAGTTGTCTGCGGGCGCTCGAGGGCGCTACCTGGAAGGCGATTCTTGAGCGCATTGGCTCCGTGGACAAAATTCTCCGCCAGGATCCGTCCGGAGCTTATCCGCGAATGGATGTTGAGAGCCGCAACCTCTACCTTCAGATTATCCAAAAACTCGGCGCTTCCTCGGACGTTGAGGAGCCGGAGATCGCCCGCCGAGCGATTGCCCTGGCGTGCGCGGCGCGGGAGGAATGGGTCTCCCGCCCACACATCCGCGATCGTCGAAGCCACGTCGGGTACTATCTGGTCGGCGACGGGCGCACCCTGCTCGAAAAGCAACTCCGCTTTCGCCCTTGCTTCGCGGAGTCCGTTCAGCGTGCCATCCTTTCCTGGCCCGAAGCCTACTATTTCGTGGGGATCGAAGTCCTGACTTTCGTCGTTATCGCTTTCCTCCTGGTCGGCGTGCGTTCGCCGGTGTCGGTGATCGCCGGGTTTATCCTTCTCGTCCTTCCTGCGACAGAAGCCGCCTGGGGAATAATGAACCAACTGACCTCATTCATCCTGCCCGCTACCGTACTGCCCAAGCTTGATTTCTCGGAGGGCCTCCCGCCGGAGTGCGCCACCATGGTGGTGGTGCCCACGCTGGTGCTGAATGCGGCTTACGTCCGCCGCATGGTCAGGGAGCTCGAGATTCGGTTTCTGGCGAATCGCGACCCGCGTCTCTATTTCGCTTTGCTTACAGATGCTCCCGACTCACAATTTCCCTCTGACCAAAGCGACGAGCTGGTCTCCCTTTGTTCAGTCCTGATTGAAGAGTTGAACCGGAAGTATCGCGGCGAGGGAGCCTCGCCGTTCTTCCTCTTTCACCGCTTTCGATCGTTCAATCCCAGCGAGGGGGCGTGGATGGGTTGGGAGCGGAAGCGGGGAAAGCTCCTGGATTTAAATGAACTGCTGCGCGGAGGAGAAGACAATTTTCCGGTGAAGGTCGGGGACCTGTCGGTTCTCCCGGCCATTAACTACGTCATCACCCTGGACTCCGACACCCAACTTCCGCGCGGCACAGCCCGCCGGCTGGTCGGGACCTTAGCCCATCCTTTGAACCGTGCGGTCATCTCCACCAGGACCAATACCGTCACCGAAGGATACGGCATGCTGCAACCGCGCGTGGGAATCAGCGTCCAATCCGCCAGCCGCTCGCTGCTGGCCAGTATCTACTCAGGGCAGACGGGGCTGGATCTCTACACCCACGCTATCTCGGACGTCTACCAGGATCTCTTTGGCGAGGGGAACTTCGCCGGCAAGGGGATCTACGAGGTCGACGTGTTCCGCAAGGTTCTCAAGCGCAGATTCCCGCGCAATGCGATTCTCAGCCACGATCTCATCGAAGGAACTTACACGCGGGCCGGACTTGTGTCGGACGTCGAAGTCATTGACGATTACCCCACTCACTTCAGCGCTTACAGCCGGCGCCAGTACCGCTGGGTGCGCGGTGACTGGCAGATCATGTTGTGGCTGCTTCCGCGCGTGCCGGACGCCTCGGGTCACAAGAGCGCCAACCCTTTGTCGCTGCTTTCCCGTTGGAAGATCTTTGACAACCTCCGGCGCAGCCTCATCGAGGCCTCCACCTTTGTTCTCCTCCTGGCCGGTTGGTTGTCCCTGCCCGGCAGTCCGGTGCGTTGGACATTCGCCGCCCTTGTCCTTCTTCTGATCCCCGTCTATCTTCAACTGTTTCTTTCCTTGCTCAGGCTTCAGCCGGGGCAATCCTTCGCGCCCAACTTGACACGGATCGCGGAAGCCTTCCTCACCGGGCAGATCAACATCTTCCTTACGCTGGCGTTTCTCAGCCACCGCACCCTGGTGACGCTCGACGCGATTTTCCGCACCATCGTACGCGTGACCATCACACGCAAGCGGCTGCTGGAGTGGGAGACGGCCGCCCAGGCCGAGGTTGAGGAGAGAAAGACCCCGGTGGATGTCTACCTGGGCTGGACTCCCTGGGTTTCCTTAGTCGTCGGCGGCGCGGTGGCCCTGCTCCGCCCTTCAGCTTTACCCATTGCTGCGCCTTTCTTAGTTTTGTGGGCGTCGGCGGGCCCCCTGGCGCTTTTGCTGAATCGGCCGTTACGCGCCCGAAGAACCAAAGCCACTGCCAAAGAAGAGGAGTTTTTGAGAGGCGTCTCTCTGCGCACCTGGCGGTTCTTCCGCCAGGCGAGTAAAGACGCTGGCAACGGCCTGGCGCCGGACAACGTTCAAAAGGACCCGCCGGACGTGGCACAGCGCACCTCGCCCACCAATCTCGGATTGCTGCTGAACGCACAGCTCGCCGCCTACCAACTCGGCTATCTGACCTTGCCGGAGTTTGTGGCCGAAGTGGAGAAAATACTCGAGACCATGAAGAAGCTGACGCGGTACCGCGGTCATTTCCTGAATTGGTACGACACGGAAACGCTCCAGCCGCTGGAGCCGCGGTTTGTTTCCACCGTCGACAGCGGGAATCTGGTGTGCAGTTTGTGGACATTGAAGCAAGGCTGCCTGAAAGCCATCGAGGACCCTCTGCTTCGCCCCGCGGCCTGGCAAGGTTTGTATGACCACATCAGCCTCCTGGACGAACTGGCGTCGCGCGCCGTGGCCAATTCGAGTGCGGCTCACTCCCTGCGCAGAATGAACGCGCAGCTCGAGATGTTGGGCGAACACGGCCCCGCCTGGGCGCACGCGCTGCCGGGGCTCGAACAGGACTTGCGCCAGATCGCGGGCAGCCTCATGGAGCAATCCGGACCTGTCGACGAATTGCGGTGGTGGGCGGCCGAGACCACGCGCCGGGCAAAGGCCCTTCGCGAAATGATCGAGCGCCTGGCTCCCTGGTTGTCGCCCGAGAACCGGAACTTGCTGAATCAAATCTCCGACGAAGTGCCGAGAGCCTTGTCGGAACTGACCCTTGCTTCGCTTTGGGCAGCTTCGGCAGACATCGACGCGCAGCTCGTGAACTATCTCGAAAACCCGGCTGCGGACCCTGTCTTGAGCGAAACGGCCCGCGCCCTGCGCCAGCAGCTTTCCGCTTCACTGCCCGGGGCCGACGAACTGGTGAGGAAACTCACGGAAGTGGTCGATGAGGCCGACCGCCTGGTTCAGGCCATGGATTTTCGTTTCCTTTACGACCGGTCAAGGAAGCTGCTCTCCATCGGTTGCGACGCCGGGCGCGAGTCCGTGGTAGCGGGCTGCTACGATCTGCTTGCCTCAGAAGCGCGGTCGGCAATTTTCGCAGCGATTGCCAAGGGCGACATTCCGCAGGAAGCCTGGTTCCATCTGGGGCGGGCGCAGGTTCTGTGGCGCGGACAGGGAGTCCTGCTCTCCTGGAGCGGCACCATGTTCGAGTATCTGATGCCCGCTCTCTGGTTCAAGCACTACCCGCGCACGCTGCTCGAGCAAAGCGCGCGCGTGGCCGTGCAGTGCCAGATGGACTGGGCAAAGGAAAAGGGGATGCCTTGGGGCATTTCGGAAGCCGCTTGTAACGTCCAGGACGCAGCCGGGCATTACCAATACCGTGCTTTTGGCGTCCCCGCTTTGGCCATCAATCCGAATTCCGAAGACGACGTTGTGGTTTCTCCCTACGCATCCTTCCTGGCCCTCCCTTTCGATTCCCGCCAGGCCGTGCGCAACCTTCAGCGCATGACGGAACTCGGCTGGTTGGGGGAATTGGGTTTCTACGACTCGATCGATTATGCCCCGGCGCGAGTGGAGCCCGGACAGCAATATAAAGTGGTGCCGTCCTGGATGGCTCACCATCAAGGCATGAGCTTGCTGGCCGCCTGCAACTCGCTCACAGACGGCGCTATTCAGAAACTGTTCCATTCCGAGCCCGCGATCTGCGCCACGGAATTGTTGCTGCACGAAAGGCTCTTACCCGTCAACAACACGATCAACCACGCAAAGAACAGAACGGCCCGCTAAGACGCCCGCGGGACTCAGGCAACGAAGGCGGCAGGCGCAGGGTGCTGTCGCAGAATCATTTCCGCGTCCTTGAGCCGTGATGACGATGATTCATGACCAATTTGCCATTGTCGCGTTGCTCGCGGGCGAACTTGATGGAATCGAGCTGCCGGAGGCGGCGTCTCGTTACCGAGACGGTGGGAAAACAAGCCCGATTTGTGGCTGAAATGGGGGTCAAAAAAGTGTGTCAGTGCGTGCGTCAGTAAACTCGGTGTGAGCATCCGGACCGAAGGACGTTGGGCACGATCGTCGGTCGGTAACCGCTGCAGAGCCGGGGAGCCGACGCGATTTGATATCCCGCATCGGGGGTTGTCCGAAGAAGCGTTTGCACTCCGACGGCACTCGACCGTAATCTGGAGATGCGAGAAGCGATCTCGATGGAGGAGCAATGCAAAAGCGCAAACTTGGGAAAAGCAACCTGGAAGTTTCGGCGATAGGGCTCGGCTGCATGGGCATGAGCTTCGGTTACGGCCCTTCCAAAGACAAGCCGGAGATGGTATCGCTGATCCGAAAGTCGGTCGAGCTTGGCGTCACGTTCTTCGATACTGCTCAAGTCTACGGCCCGTTCGCCAACGAAGAACTCGTGGGAGAAGCCCTCGCGCCCTTCCGTGGGCAGGTGGTGATTGCGACAAAGTTCGGGTTCAGATTCGAGCACGATGGAGCTCCGCGTTCAGTGGGTCTCGACAGTCGACCAGAGTACATCAAAGAAGGAGTCGAGGGCTCCTTGAAGAGACTCGGAGTCGACGCCATCGATCTGTTCTACCAACATCGCGTTGACCCGAACGTGCCCATCGAAGAGGTGGCGGGAGCTGTTAAAGAATTGATTCAGGAAGGCAAGGTGAAGCACTTCGGGATGTCGGAAGCGGCAGCGCAGACCATCCGCCGGGCGCACGCAGTGCAGCCCGTCACCGCAGTCCAAAGTGAATACTCGCTCTGGTGGAAACGCCCCGAAGCCGAAGTGTTGCCCACGCTCGAGGAACTCGGGATCGGCTTCGTTCCGTACAGCCCTCTTGGCAAGGGATTCCTAACAGGGAAAATCAACGAGGAGACGACCTTCGCCAGCACTGATCTGCGGAGCCGCATCCCCCGTTTTGCACCGGAGGCCCGGAAAGCGAATCAAGCCTTGGTTGACCTGCTCGCCGCCCTTGCGGAACGGAAAAAGGCAACCACCGCCCAGATCGCGCTCGCGTGGCTGCTTGCCAAAAAGCCGTGGATTGTTCCAATCCCCGGCACCACGAAGCCGGCGCGCATGGAGGAGAACATTCGAGCGGCAGCTCTTGCACTAACGCCCGACGATCTCCGCGAGATCGACGGGGCTGCATCCAAGATCACGGTGCAAGGGGCGCGCTATCCCGAAGAGCTGGAGCGACTGACCTATCGCTGAGAGAGGAGACCCGATCTTGACACTCGAGCTCCGATGGGTAAGAGTGTTCTCAACTCGTGAGAGGATGGGGGGCCAGCAGACATTGAGTGCCGTAGTTGAGAATCGCAGCCTGCAAGAGAGAGAGGAACGAATGCCGAGGGGAGAATTCAAACTAATCATCGGGAACATGTTCGGAAACAAGACGGGTCGGCTGATGCTGGAGGTTGAAACTCTGCGCCAGTTCGGCCGGAAGCGCATCTTGATTTTCAAGCCTGACATCGATACGCGTAGCGACACGGGCTACATCAAGGACTATCACGGCAAAATGATGGACGCTGTGGATGTGCCGGCGCGCGATCCCTGGCAGATGCTGCGCGTGGTGAGGGAGAAGGAATCCGAGATGGGCTGCCGTTACCATCTGATCGCGGTGGACGAGGTTCAGTTCTTCCCCACCGACTCAGGCTTTTTCCTGGTGATCGATGAGCTGCTCGATCGCGGCTATGACGTGATCGCAGCCGGCCTGGCGCTGGACTTCAAGCGCGAGCCCTTCGGCTCCACGCTGCTGCTTTTTGGACTTTGCAAGAGTGGCCATGACTGCATGTGGTTGAACCCCCTCTGCGCACGCTGCGGCAGGCCCGCACCGCTCCCGCAGCGCATCCTCGACGGAAAGCCCGCGCCTTACAATGCTCCCCAGGTGCAGGTCGGCGGCAAGGAAACCTACGAGCCCCGCTGCTACGATTGCCATGAACTCCCTGGCCGCCCCATACCGCCTCGCTGACGTCAGGCGAGGCACTAAGTGACTTGGCGGAGAGTGCCTAGACGCTCAAGATTGGCGCCTCCTGCCCTTGAGCGCCGCGAACATACGCGGATTAGCACGGACGCTTTCACCGCTGAGCCATCCCGGCTCCACAGGAGCCCCGGCGGCGACCAGCAGCGTAACCACGTCGTGGTAAGAGTCGTTCGCGGCAGCATCCGTCTTGCGCTCGCTCCATCCGTGAAGCGCCCAGTGGAGCGGCGTCCCGCCAAACCTTTTGTCCTTGACGTCAACCGGTGCGCGGCGCCGCAAGAGCGCCTTCACTGTGTCTACATGCCCGCCGTGCGCTGCCCAGTGCAGGCCGGTCTGCCCATGCGGACGCGGAAACTGCTCTCCGACCTCAATGCCGCGATCGAGAAGGTACTCAACCACGTCAGTGCGCCCGTACTCGCAGGCCCAAGTGAAGCCGCCCTTCATTTGCGCAGTGGTTGCTGTATTTTTCAGGCTGCCGTCGGAATTGAAAAACGACTCGACGAGATCGAGCCGCCCCACGCCCGCGGCACCCTCGAGATCAAGAGGCGCGCCCCGGCCGGCGAGATACTCTGCGGCATCGGCGCGTCCATTGGCGAGGCAACCGCTCACGAGAGCGGTGGCGTCGCCGCTGCCGGGCGCGTCCATGCGCGCACCATGCGCGAGCAACATGTCGATCAGTTCGTGCAGCACTCCGGCCGCTTTAGGATGGATGCTCGTCGCGACAAGACCGAGCGTCGTGCATCCGCCACCATACATGTCCGCAAGGGCGTCGGCTTCCGCGCCGGCGTTGAGCAGCATCTCGGCAATTTGCACCGCATTCTTAGGAGTGCGTTGGCGGTATCCTTCCACTCCGTTGGCGCCTAGATAGTGAAGAAGCATCGAGTGATGCTGGCGCGTGGACCGCGCTCGAATCAGATCCGGGTCGTGCCGGAGTAGCTTCTCGAGAGTGCGGGCCTCGCCAGCGACGATTGCGTCGACGGCCCGTTCGAATCGTGCGACGGCTGATTGGCCGTCCTTCATGGCAGCGGCATACGAGGCGAATTGACCCCAATTTTCGAAGCAGTGATTCTGCACAATGATCGACCGCGCGTCCCCAGCCGAGTAATCCGGAGCGAGCCCGCCGAGCCAGGAAGTCAGCGGCCGCCCGGCACGAAACGTCTCCTGGTGTTCGCGCAGCAGACGCTCGAGCGTTTCCACATCGCCAACCACGACGGCGTCCTCCGCTGTCTTCCATACGGCGGCGTGTGAGTCTCCACCTGTAAGCGTCGTGATCTGCTTTGCGAATTTCAGCCAGCTATCGAAACCGTGTTCGCGTGCAATCACGAATTGCGCGCCGGCGAGTGTGAGCCTGGCGCTCGACCGTCGAAGTTTCCGCATTCGCGCCAGTGCCTCCGGAGCACCGGCCTTCGAGGCCTTGAGGAGGTCCTTGGCTTGTTTCTTGTATTGCTCGAGGTTCGGACGTGCAGGTAATTCGCGGACGGACATACGAGTCTCCTTCCGTTGCGCCTGGCGTCCGCCGAATCAGGCTGAAAGAAGATTCGTCAGGTTTTTAGCGATGTAGGTGGGCACGGCCCTTTCCGCGGACTGGAGGCGCCCCGAGCGCACGACTCACTTTAGAATGTTCGCATGCCCAGCGTCAAGCAGAAGGCCGGCGAGGTAGCGGGAAACACGGGACCCAACACCTTGGGTTGAGCGCGTGAACGAGTTACTACTACACACGTTAATTCTGCTTGTGATTCCACATGACTTCCTAAGTTGCAAGTACGAGTAATACACAGCTCGAAGACCAGGCAGCAGGGGCGGCGTGATGAACTGACTCTGAGGCCTCACGCCGTAACTTGTTGCATTGACAAGCGGAAGGTATAGTCGGGGCGCCCAGATTTGAACTGGGGACCTCTTGGTCCCGAATCCAGTGTAACCCGCGAAGCGCGCCAACCCACTCCAACTAACCCCAACAAAATCCTCGTTCCCGGCCTTCCGGTTTTGGTCCGAAATGTAGCCTTTCCAGACCAGTTTACGGAAAGGAAAACGGAAAGCCGCCTTTACGGCCGGCCCCCACCTATCCCGATGGACGGGGCTTGTTTCGGCAAAAGCCAGTGGCGGTTCGATTGAAAAGACGCGGGTGCGTGCCGCGCGACTTCAGTCTTGACGGGGACGATTCGGAGTAAAATCTGGAATGCGACGGGCCCAGAACGACGGCACCGGTCGCATGGACGGTTGGCAATCCTCCATGAAGCCATACTCCTCAAACGAGCTAAACGCGATCTATACCAGAATTGCGGGTGTCGGCCTCGGGGCGGGACTTTTGGTGCCCCTGAGCAGCGTTAACAGGAGACGGGTCTCAGGACCTACCTTCGAAGTTTCCCTGAGGTGCTCAGATGTTGTAGGGGAAGCTGGCGCCGAAGGGCAGCGTTACTGGGATCTTCTCCAACAAGTGCCAGCGATTTATGCCGTTGGTGTCCTCGCGTTCATCAACAACCTCCTCGCGATACGAGGCAGAGACGCTGAAGTCCACAGGATTCTCAACGAGAAGTTTCTGAGTCCGACCCTTCGGAAGGCCGTTGCCGACTTTCGGCCTGGCGGACCGGCGTTTGCTGCGGTCTTTACCCGAATAGGATGTTTGCAACTGATCCGACATTTGATGCTGAATGGGAGTAGCTCGACGGGAAATGCCGAGGCACCCATAGAGACTGTGGGGGAGCTAGTCTTGTTTAGCAACGAATACCTCCGGAGTGATTGGTTCCCACCAACTCCACAGCCCGATGCGCTAGAAGTGGCCTCGCAGTCCGTACCCAGTTGGGACATCGACAATCCGAGGGACCTGGCGTACACCCTCGCCCGAATGCATACGATTTTGAACGAAATCCTTCCGGGAGCCGACTCTCAAGTTCGCGACCTGTCTTTTCAAATCGGAATTGACAGCTCGACCCTCACAATTGACGGGCTTGCGTTAAGTGACTTCATCGCAGTCGTTTTTGGAATTCACTCCTTTGCAGGGGAAGTCGAGAAGAAAGGGGCCTTGTCGGCAGTTTTCGATTACACGCAGGTGTTCGAAAAAGTGGGGTTCCCGCAGCCAATACTTGAAACGTTTATCGCTAGCCGCAGCCTTACACTGTCGGAGTTTAAGGCTCACCTAATGGGCAAAGGCTCCAATGCAAGACAGAACTTCGACGATGAGATTGCTCGCCGGTCGTTCTTGATTGACAGCCTCAAACTGTACCGCCAGTTTCCGATTCTCAGGTTGGACGGCAACCGGGCGGTGATTTTGGATATTCAGTTCCTAGTGGACCTACTGACTGCTGGGGTTTACTGGAGCCTTTTTGATCGCCTACCGTCACAGAACCGGGAGACCTTCAAGCAACTCTGGGGGCGGCTTTTTGAACTCTACGCAGTGGGATTACCGCGTGAGTATTACCGGCCGGCCTCTGGCATCCTGAGGGCTGACGTACAGTACGGCGAAGGGCAAATAGACGCATTGCTGGACTATGCAGATGAAGTGTTCGTATTTGAAATTAAATCATCACTCCTCACCGAGCCGGCCAAGCGTGCCGGCAACCGCGCGAGCTTTGAGGAAGATGTCAATCGAAAGTTCGTCCGGAGCGAAGAGGGCAAGCCAAAAGCGATCGCGCAACTCGGCAGATCCTGCCAGGCGATCGCACGCAAGGAGATCTCCACTACGGCGCAGCCACGACGCATCTATCCCATCCTGGTCAGCGACGAGGCTGTTGTGGAAGCCTTCTGTTTCAACCAGTACCTCAACGGAGTATTTCAACTGGAGATAGGGGCTTCCACTGTTATCCAACCGTTGACTGTCATGTCCATCAACGAATTCGAGGAAGTGCTGGCGTACGTATCCGCTGGCGCGTTCACCTGGAGGAACCTGCTTGAAAGCAGGTTTGTCGAAGCGGGGGTGGATCCGCTTTCCGTGCATCAGACAATTTACAACCTGCGACAGGCCAGAGCTATAGAACTTTGTCGCAATGAGGTTCTGCTCGATCGATTTGAGAAGGTGTTTCAGATTATCAAGGCCAAATATCAACCCTCTCCGTCCATGGCAAACTTGGGGAAACAATCATGAGTCTCATAGCTCTGGCCGCGCTATTTGATTCGAGTTTCTGAACCGGCGGCGGTGCAATCGCTGCCCAAGCAGCAAGCGGATGGGGGGACTGCGCGATGAGCATGAGATCCTCTAGCCGGGAGCCACCGCCAGCTTCCTCTTGAGCCTTAACGCCCTGTTTCTGGCCCCCAAGTCGGGCTACCATCGCGGCGCCGAACCACGCTTGCAGAGTGTCACGTTTTACTTGACCGATTTCACGCGCTGAACGAGACTGTGCAATTCGCCGCCCTGTGACCTTCGACAAGAAGGTGGAATGGAGATTGTTCCTGCGAATCGCGGCGAAGATTGGACGGAGGTGGAAAGTGCAGGAGGATCTCCGCAATTCGCCCGCAACATTCACCGCCTGGCGGTTGGATCTTTCCGGCCGCCAATGCGACCGGCATGAGAGGCTCCAGATGAAGCCAGCTTTCGTTATTGCCTTTTTGATGAGTTGCGTCTCGGCCCTGGGTCAGGCGCCCTCCGTCGAGGTTTGGGCCGTCCCGAGCGTCGCCAAGGTTCGCCCCGACGACCGCGTGCGGGGCCACAACCTGGTGTGGGACAAGAGCACCAAGACCATTTCCATAGCCGGGGCGAAAAACGAACACGTTCCCTTTCAAATCGTGATCACCGTTTCGCCGCCCCCTGATATCCATCATCCCGCCGCTTCCGGGTTCTTCGTGGAAGCCAGCGACCTGGTTTCCGGCGCCAACCGTTTGGGGCGGGACCAAGTAAAGCTCTATTTCGAACACGTCATCCTTTGCCCCGGCAAATCCAGCCCGATCGGAGAGACGGGCTTCTGGCCGGATGCACTCGCCCCGCTGACGGACCCGTTCAGCATGGCGGCGCCCTTCCGGGAAACCGTTCGTAACCGCGGCATATGGGTTGATGTCATCACCACCCCCGGCCTTCCCGCCGGCGACTATGCGGGCACCGTCCGGGTCACGCAGAATGGCCGGGAGGTCGATATTCTCAACCTCAAGTTGAAGGTCTACGACTTCGCCCTTCCTGCGGAGACCCATCTCATCACTTACATGGGAGTCTCCAGCGAGGGCCTCGCCGCTTTCCATCACATCGCCCCTTCTTCACCGGAAGCCAAAGCGCTGCTTCGGAAGTACCATGCCTTTCTCTATGCCAACCGCATGGAGCCGTGGTTCAACGAGGCACTGCAACCGCAAATCAAAGAATCCGGAGACAACATCACTCTCGATTTCGACGCCGGAGCATACGACCTTTACATGAATCAGTGGAAAACGAAGCGTGTGATTCTGGAGTCGGCGCCGCGAGGACTGATCCACAGGGCGCGATCGGCGGAGATAACCCCGGAGACCGCGCAACTCGTCAAGTCTTACCTGAAGCAGGTGCGCAATTACTACGACAAGAACGGCTGGCTCAACCGCCTTGTCTTCAACAGCCCCATCGACGAACCGAACACCGTGGAAGAGTTCGAGGAAACGCGCAAGTGGGCTGCGCTGGTGCATGAGGCCGCGCCCGGGGTGCCGTTTCTGGCGACCAAGACACCCGTCGTGCAGCATGCCGAATGGGGTACCCTGCGCGGATTCGTCGATAACTTTTCCATCCACGGGAATGACCTCAACGGGACCGATATCAGAGACGCCATCCGCGAGGAGCAGGCCAAAGGCGGCGAGATGAGCTGGTACATTTCGTGCGACCAGGCTTACCCCCAGCCCAACTACTTCATCGACGCGCCGGCCATGGATCCAGTCATGGTGCCATGGATTACCTGGCGCTACGGCATGCAGGGCATACTCTACTGGGACATGAAATACTGGTCGGAAGTGAA
>JBEKMN010000085.1:0-24954 GCA_050008495.1 Terriglobia bacterium
CCGAACCTGTGCACTCAAGATGGCCGAGATCATCGAGAGGGGCTGGATGCCAAGAAGAACAAAACCTTCCTCTAAGAGGAGGAGTGTTTTCACTTGACATCCCCTTTCATAGAACCCTTTTCCACTCTTGAATTCATCGAGGGCCTTCTGCGCGGTTCAATCCTAGCACAAATCTCCGCTGGAAGGGGCTGAGAGGAATCTTCCAGCCTACTGGAAAACAATCGCCAACTCCAATGCAATTTGGGTTGACAGAGTTCTTGCCTACGGTAAACTTTCCACATGGTAACACCACGAAACATCAAGATCGACGGCATCGTTCCGATCATCCCGACAATCTTTGACGAAAAGGAGCGGATTGACTGGAGTGCTTTTGAGGCGTTGCTGGATTTCGCTTGTGGGATCGATGTCTGCGCCATTTGCCTCCCAGCCTACGCAAGCGAATTCTACAAGCTCTCCGATGACGAACGCCGCGAGATCATCGCCAAGGCGGTCGAGCAATCCGGCCGTCGAGTGCCCGTCGTTGCGCAGGCGAATGCGGGCTCCACGCTTTACACGGTGGAACTGGCGCGATTCGCGCAAGAGGCGGGCGCGGCCGCGGTGTCCGTCGCCGCCCCCCGTATGTTTGCTATTTCGGAGAACGACCTGCTGCGGCATTTCGACAGGATCTTATCGGCCATCGATATTCCGCTGGTGCTGCAGGACTTCAATCCGGGCGGGCCAACGGTCAGCACGAGCTTTATCGCCCAACTTCATCGCCAGCACCCGCATTTTCGTTGGGTCAAATTGGAAGAACCCCTCATGGCCGCGCGAATTGCGTCAATTCTGGATGCGACTTCCGGCAAAGTCGGAGTAATCGAGGGTTGGGGCGGCATGTATCTGCTCGAGTTGGTCGCCGCCGGGATTTGTGGCGTCATGCCCTCGCTCTCGCTGGCGGATTTGCTGGCGCGCATCTTTCGGCTGGCTGAGGGCGGACAACGGCAGCAAGCATACGAGGTGTTCACGGGCCTGCTGCCACAGATCGTCTTTAGCTTGCAGAATATGGAGCTCTATCATCATGCCGAGAAGCGGTTGCTCGCCGCGCGCGGCATCATTAACGAAACATTTATACGTGACCCGCGACTTGAATTAAGCCCACTCGATGCCGCGCGTATCGATTTCCTGAATACAAACATACTAGCGTTGCTCGATCGCTTGAAAATGCCGCGTTTCCCTCGCACGGCTAAAGCGGTTGAAATCTCCAGACAGCATCGCGGAACGAAAGTACAACACGCGACCGTAGCGCGAGGCGCCGGCTCATCCTGAACGCGGAGTATGGGCGCCGGACGCCCGCGCGTGCCCCCGTCAGCGAGGAATCCTAAGATGCCAAAAACCGAGATTCTGCATCCCGATAAGAAAGTCTCTACGGGAGCCTACTCGGCGGGTGTTTTGATCGACGGTTGGCTCTATATAAGCGGGCAGGGGCCGCTCCTTTGGCCTTTACATGGAGCGGGCGGGCAGAGTACTGAGAGGGAATACCAATGAACCGTAGACAATGGATGATACTTTCCGGGGCAGCGGCCGTAAACCCGCGCGAGCTGGCGCGCGCACAACAGGCACGGGCGCCTGGGGATGAGTCCCAGACCTTGCCGGGCAAGCTCCTGCTGAAAGACTTCCGCCCCCGCTCTCTCTATAAAATTCCCAAAACTGAGATCACAAAGGCCAAGTATCCGGTCGTCGATGCTCATTATCATGCCGAATGGGTCAAGTCACCGGAGGACCTGGATGAGATGGTCAAGCTGATGGACGAGGCCGGCGTCGAGAAGACTGTTACTTTCGTTCGGACGGGCTCTCCAGACAAATACTCAGAGTTGAGCAAACGGTTTTCCAAGTACCCGGAACGTTTTGACCTATGGTGTGGGTTCGACCTTAAAGGCTGCGATGAGCCGGGATTTGGGCCAGCCGCCGTGAAATCGCTCGAGGAGTGTCATCGCCTGGGCGCCGTTGGAGTGGGTGAGATCGGCGACAAGGGCACCGGCATCTGGGGCGCTCCCAAAGGATCGGGCCTGCACCCGGACGATGCACGTATGGACCCTCTCTACGACCAATGCGCGCGCCTGGGAATGCCCATCAACATGCACGTCTCGGATCCAATCTGGGCGTATGAGCCGATGGACAATACCAATGACGGACTCATGAATTGCTACACGTGGCGCATCACCGTGGGCCCGGGCGTCCTGGGGCACAACGAATTGATTGAATGTCTCGAGCGCGCCGTCGCGAAGCACCCCCGGACGACCTTTATTGCGTGCCACATCGCCAACCTCGAGTATGACTTGACGCGGCTGGGTCAGATGCTGGATCGAAATCCCAACCTCTATGTGGACGTGGCCGCCCGCTTTGGGGAAATGTCGCCCATTGCGCGAGCTGCGGGCCAGTTCATCCAGCGCTACCCCGACCGCGTGCTCTACGGGACGGATATGGCCTACACTCGCCCAATGTTCCGCATCACATTCCGAATACTCGAAAGCCACGATGAGCACTTTTACGGATGGGAGATGGGACTCGACGGGGCCTCCGGAGGTTTCTCGTACCATTGGCCGCTTTATGGATTGGGCCTGCCGGACGAAATCCTCAAGAAAGTGTACGGAGATAACGCCCGGAAGGTTTTCAAGATGGCGCGAGCCAACGCCGCCTGAGGGCATGTGGTCTTGACATGAATGATTTTTCTCCGCGTCCTCTATGCCGGGAAAGAACAAAACACAGAGCTCGCTGAGGCGCTCCGTGGTCTCTGCGTTCAATTCTTAGAAGCACAGCGAACACGGAGAATGCCGATTGGGTCGCGGCGACGTGCCCGTGCTGCGTCACTTTCTTCGCGTTCGAGTGGGTCAATCCCAGGTTGGGCAAGGTGATCAAGGAGGTCCGGCTGCGAGGCACGACAGGTTTCCGCGGCGGCGATCCGGGCTGGATCAATGATTTCGGCCCGACCATTCCGAATAATGGCGTTATGCTGAAGGCCATCAGCGTGGTCAGAAAACGCCCATAAGTATCGAAAATGGAGGCGATGAACATGGCATCGGTGAAAACGAAGCGGGCAGCTTCCCGGGCGAGCATCCGACTCGAGAAAGCGGCGGATATGCCTGTCGGGGTGGTGGGTCTGGGGTTGATGGGAAACAGTATCATCGCCTGCTTGTTAGCTGCCGGACATCCGGTGGTCGGCGTGACTCGCAGCCTTTCGAAGCGGCGCAATACCCGCCGCCACTTGCAATCGATTCTCCGCCAGATGAAACGGGAGAAGTTACTCTCCTCCGATCCGGCACAGGTGCTCACGAAGTTGCGCATCACGGAAGACTTCGCGGACCTTCGCCAGTGCCAGGTGGTGATTGAAACGGTGCTGGAAGACCTGCAGGTGAAATATGAGGTGTTTCGGAAAATTGAGGCCGCAGTATCGCCGGAGACGATCATCGGCAGCAACACTTCAGCGCTCCCCGTGACTTTGCTGCAAAAGGGCGCCAGCCATCCCGAGAGATTCATGGGAATCCACTGGGGTGAACCCGCGCACGTCTTGCGGTTCATGGAAATTATCTGCGGCGACCAGACTGACCTGCACCTAGTGGAGCGCGCCAGGGCGCTGGCGGAGCGCTGGGGGAAGGAGCCTTCGGTTGTGCGGCGTGACGTTCGCGGGTTCCTGACCAACCGTTGTATGTACGCCATGTTGCGCGAGGCCTTTTACCTGGTCGAATCGGGCTACGCAACGATCGAGGACGTGGATCGTTCCTTGCGGAATGACTATGGCTACTGGATCACACTCGCCGGGCCCTTCCGCTTTATGGATCTTACCGGCGTGCCCGCCTATATGCGGGTGATGGAGCATCTGCTGCCGGATTTATGCTGCACCAAGGAGGTGCCGGAGTTGATGCGCAAAGTGGTAGATTCCGGCGCCCTCGGAGTCGCCAACGCTCAAGGTTTTTACAAGTACACTCCGCAAGAGGCGCGGCGCTGGGAGAAGCGCTTTCTAAGATTCACGTACGACATTCGCGCCCTGGCGCAGAAGTATTCGAAAGGTTGAAAAGGCAAACCGCACATGCGTTCTTGGCTGCTGCTCTTCAGTTGCAATTTGATGTGGGCCCTGCAATTTACCTGCGTCAAATTGGTGCAAGCTCAGGTGGGTCCTTGGATGACGGTCTGGGGACCGATGACCTTGGCCACCCTCATGCTTTATCCGCTCATTCGCGCGGAGAATCGCGACGCCTACAAAGGGAAAGCGCGATCGCGAAAAGACATCGGTCTGTTTTTCGTTCTGGCGCTCGTGGGTGTCTTTCCCGGCCAGGTCTTGATCACCTGGGGTACACGCATGTCGCTGGCCAGCAACGCGGCGCTCCTGATGCTGACGCTGCCGGTTTCCACCGCTATCCTGGCCATCATTTTTCTCCACGAACACATGACGTGGGTGCGATGGGCGAGCTTTCTGCTGGCCATCGCGGGCGTGCTGATGTGCTCGGGCGTTGACCTGCGAGGCCTCAATTTCGGGACGAGTTACTTCTTTGGGAACATCCTGATTCTTCTCGGCACGCTGGGGAGCGCTTTTTACAACTCTTACGGGAAAAAAGTGCTGGAGCGATACTCGCCCATGCAGATGCTTTTCTATACTTACGTCGCCATGTTCATCTTGATGACTCCACTCGTCTTGACGCAGGAACGCAGCGTTTTCAGCCACATCACGCAATTTACTTTGCGCACTTGGGTTGGCCTCATCTTGCTGACCTTCTTCCACAATTTTCTTTCCATGGTGCTTTTCCTGAAGGCGCTTAAGGCGTTGGACGCCATTCAGGCGGCCCTTTCGAACTATCTCATCACATTCTTCGGGGTTCCCATCGCCGCGATTTGGCTGGGGGAGAGGCTTACCCTCATGGCAATCATAGGTGGGTTGCTCGTTCTGGGCAGCACTTTACTGATTACGCTCTGGGAGGGATCCAAACCGGAGGAAGCTGCCGCGACGGGATAAAATCCGCCCTGTCTCCGCCGCTTACTCGCCGCGCCGCATTTCGTCCAGGGCCCTCTGCGCCGCGAGGAACTTGGGATCTAGGTGCAAAGCGTGCCAAGCCTTGCGGGCAGGCGCCGTGAGCCCGCGATTGCTTGATAATTCCATGTGGAGCGGCCTTCGCGTCGGGGGGCCGGCCTCATTGATTAAGCCCACCGCCTTCAAGCCATCTTCAACCTCCCCGCAGCGGAAATCAAGGTTGCCGTGTTGATCTTCAGAGCGCCAAGTCCAGTTTCTCGATCAGAGCTTTCGCGTCCTTCGGCGTTGGCGCAGCTTTGATGGCGGCTCGTGCGTGCTGCAGCTTATCCTGCAATTTGACGTATGAATCGTGCTGGGCTTTTGCTGCCTCCACTTGTTCTTTGGGCGCCGTGGTGTCTTGTGCGGCCTGTTCGAGGCAGCTTACCAGTCCCTCTATCACACTGTTGTTAATGGTGAGCTTGTTTAACACACTCTTCTGGTGGTTGAGGCGCTGAAAATCTGAGAGGCTTTCCTTCTTCACCGCCTCGGTGAGTTCCACGAAGGCCTGCTTGGATGCCTCCACCATGGATGCTTCATCCTTGCAAACCTGCGCCAGAACCTGCTCCGGCCCTAGAAAGAGCCCCACGCCGGCCGCTAGCAGAAGGGCCATTCCCCATGCCCGTCTCATGGTTGAGCCTCCTCGATTCGATTGTGGTCTTGCCCAGACAACGCTGCCTAAGAGTAGTTCTTTATGGAACCCGCGATCGATTCCGGCGCTGATGTTAGCACAACCCGTATCGCTTTGCTTCATTATCGTCGCTGACATTTCCAGTGTCGTTTGACTGGTCAACAGGTCCGTATCCGGGCTATATTACTCATATGTCGGATGATTTTGTAAACCTCATAGCAGGCTACCTGAAGTCACGAAGGCAGGAAGTCGATCTACGCACCAGGAAAGCTCTTCAAGATGAAGGCATCAAGAAGGCGAGGGCTTTCGAGGAATGGTCTTCGTTACGCGACTGGATGACGAAATTTTGCGAGGATGCGAACCGGGAAGAGGGTCGGGATACCTTTCTGCTCAGGGTCACTCGAAACCAAATCCTGGAAGTCGCTGCGGATGTTCCGGAAAACGGCAATCGAATCTTGCACACGGAATTTGACTCGGAAACAGGCAAGATAACCTACCACATAGAACGCGGAAGCTTTTTTGGACAGCCCGCCTCCCCCGTTGCTTCATCCACCGAAAGCTCCGGGACTTTCATGCCCGTATTGGATGGCGCCGAGTTTTACTTCTCGGAAGGCTCTGAGAGAATATCCGCTGCAAAAATGGGGCAGGTGCTCATCAAGGCTCTGGTTAATATGCCGCAGGAATCAAGTGCCGGAAAGTTCTAGCCTTACCCCCTATGGAAGATAGCAAGGCAGCATCTGTTTCCTTGATCCCCGTTTGCGCGGCTGCCTTGTGTTTCGACCTGTGCCGAAATGCCCAGACTTCCTATCCAGAATCAGATGGCAAAGGAGCGAAGCGAACTACGGCGGGAAGTTCATGCGGCGCACGGCCTGTTTCCTGGCTGCTCAAGCGTCGCTCGCGAGCTGCTCCGAGGCCCGGATGTCCACAATCCGTGACGTTATGATGGTCCGAAATACGGGATGCCAGAATTCCAGGTGCATTCCCCTTCCGATAAACCGTAGCTTCAGCATCGAGCCGCCCCACGTGGACCCCGCGATTCTCACCGCGACGGGCCCGGGACAGTACTGCGGGTGGCCCCAAATCAGTTCCTGGCCGCGATCGCCAATTAAGATGGTGTACCAACGATTCTGCGTCTCCACTTCCAACCGCGCGCCCTCGGATAAATCGTCCAGGCACACACCTCCTTCAATCTCCGACTGCACGATGTTCCGATTCACCTCCGCACTGAAGTTGGGATGAGGCATGAAGGGTTTTGGATCGGGGACCGCAGCCGTCGTTTCCATTCTCGTCTTCTCCGCCTGCCTTCTGCCTATACTTAAGATGCTGGCTTGAGTGTTTCCGGACGTCTCATGACGGAGGCCGGACGGGTACTACTGATAATTCTTGATTAATACCGCGTCGGTCGTGTCCGTGCCTCGGGAGAGGGCCAGGCGGCCATCGTGCGACCAATCGAAATAGAAAATCTTGTCCGAAGTGAAATGCGTCACCGGCTTTGGCGGGCCGCCATCGACCGGTTGTTCCCAGATGTTACCCACCCCATTCACGGTGTTGATGAAAGCGATGGCGTGGCCATCGGGGGTCCAATGAATGGGGGTAGCAGTATTAGTGGTAATAATAGCAGTCGCGGGCAGGGGGAACGCCTTGGCGGGTTGGCCGCCCGCGAAAGGGACCATCGCCAGGCTGGGTTGCTGATTCTGGCCGGGCATGGAGAGACAAGCGATCCACTTGCCGTCCGGCGAGACGGATGGCCAATATATGGTGTAGTCCGTCAACTGGACCGCTCGTCCTCCTTCACTTGGAACCTTCATCAGAACATTCTCGCCGCCCTGGGCGCTGACGAAAATCACCCACCGGGCGTCCGGCGATATGGCGGGATACAAGTCCACCCTACCCTGGCTAAGCTGTTTCAGGTTGCTCCCGTCCGTATCCATGCGCCAGATCTTATATTGGCCATTTCGATCCCACCGAGTGAAGGCAATGAAGCCGCCCTGGGGAGAGACGGCTGGGAAGGAGGAAGCCGAGGATGCGTCGTTGCTGGTGAGCCGCTGGGGGTTCGAGCCGTCCGCGCCCATCTCCCAAACATCGCGATCATAGCGCCCGTTAGAATACGAGGTATAGACCATTTTCCCGTCCGGCGTCCATGCCAGACCGAATATGCCGTCGTAGTTCTGGTTCCCGGCGCTTAACGGGCGCGTTTCGGATTCCTTTCCAGGCGTGGCTACTTGGAGGGTGGTAAGAACCTGGAATTGCAATGCCAGTAGCGTCTTTGCGTCCGCGCTCGCCCGGATTTCCTGGTACCTCGAAAGGTCGTGGGTGATCTGGCGGGCTTCGCCTCCCGCCAATGAGACCTCGTAAACCTGTGAGTTTCCCCCCGCCAAGCTGGCCGCAACCAACAGGTGACGGCTTCCAGGGAGCCAGGTGAGGTCATTGATACGGTACCAAGGTGCGCCAGCCACTGGCTGTGCTGGACCTCCTTCCGCCGGGATGATGGTCAAAACCATCGCCGGACTCTGGTGAACAAAGGCGAGGGTCTTGCCATCTGGAGACCACACGACGCGGTCCGGGTTAATGGCCTCGGGCGGCTTGTAGGACGCCAGCAGCCGCTGGTTAGAGCCAGCCAGCAAGGCGGTCAACAAACTGTTGTCGCTAGAGCTGTCCCGCTCAAAGGCTATCCGCTGGCCATCGGGTGAAAATGCCGGCGGGCTGGAGATCCCCGCCAGCACTTTCCTGGGAGTTCCGCCCAGGGACGGCAATTGGTAAAGATCGCCGCTGGGTTTCAGACGATCCTTGCGGACGAAGTAGACATAGTTGCCATCAGGAGAGAATGCCAAGCCGGGGCAAACATCTTCGTCCAGGGTGGCAATCTGGACGTCGCTGCCGGTGGCCAGTTGCTTCAGCCAGAGGCTTTGCTTTCCTGCCGTCGACCGCACGTAGGACACGTACTTGCCGTCAGGTGAGATGTCCGCCTGCTGGACGTCGCCGCTACCTGTCACGCGTGTAAATTCCAGGGCGGCGGGCGGGGCGGGCGCACGAATCGAAGCGCGATAGAGGGCATAGATCAGGACGGCGGCGATCACCAGCACGGCTGCGGTCACTCCGGTCATGGCTTTCTTGTGGCGCTTGACCATTCCCGCAATGATCTGCGAATCGGAGCGGTCTGCTTGTAGCGGCGGTGTCCCCACCGCCGCCGGTGGCCCAAGCGGTGCCCCCACCGCAGGCGGCGATGAGGACATCGCCGCTACAGCATGCCTCGAATCCGTATCCCGCTTCAGACGCTTCAAGTCGGCGCGCAATTCAGCGGCGGACTGACACCGCACGTCGCGGTCTTTCTCCAGCGCCTTGTTGATAATTCGTTCGAGTTCGGCGGGACAATCGGGATTCAGCCGCACCGGAGCCGCAGGTGTACGGTTCAGAATCGCCTCAAAGATGACGCCCGAGCTGTCACCCCGAAAGGGCAACACCCCCGTCGCCATTTCGTACAGCACCACACCAAGGGAGAACAAATCACTGCGCGCATCCAACTCCTTGGCCCGCACCTGCTCCGGCGACATGTATGCTACCGTCCCCATTGCTGTCCCCGGACTGGTTAGGTGCGGCTCCTCCGCTCCGGCGGTCGGCATGGCTGTAGCGGCGATGTCCCCATCGCCGACGCTACGGCGGTCTGAGACGGCCGCCACAGTTAGCTTGGCCAAACCGAAGTCCAGCACTTTGGCGTGTCCCCGTTTGGTTACAAAGATGTTTGCCGGTTTGATGTCCCGATGGACGATGCCCTGGCTGTGAGCCGCATCGAGGGCATCCGTGACCTCGATGGCGATTTCCAGCAGTCGTTCCAACTCCATGGGCCGGCCCTGAATCAGGTGCTTCAGGGTCACGCCATCCAGAAACTCCATGGCAATGAACGCCTGGCCTTGGTATTCGCCGATGTCGTAAATCGTGCAGATGTTGGGATGATTCAGGGCGGAGGCCGATTGCGCTTCGCGCTGGAAACGCGCCAACGCCTGGGGATCATTGGCGACGGCCTCCGGCAGGAATTTCAGTGCAACAAACCGGTGCAGGCGAGTATCTTCGGCCCTGTAAACCACACCCATACCGCCGCCTCCGAGCTTTTCCAGGATGCGGTAGTGGGAGACGGTTGTGCCAGTCATCTCGCTAAGCCTCGGCTACCCTGACGGTGGATGCCCTGATGCTGAAGATATCCTACCGGTAATTACGCTGGAGAGCAAGCATTCGACAGCCAGATCCCGGGACCAGCTTGCACATGTGAAGTTGGCCTCCCGGAAAATGACCGCCGGCTAAGATAGATCCTTTGTAGCGGCCTACTGTTTACCGATTCCCCGCCACGAGGTCCGATAGTCGCCCAATCGTGGAAAGGGCCTCGGCCAAGCAGCCAGCATTTTGGGGGAAAAGGCGGGGTGGCATTTTCAGGCAGCGCGCGCCCCACTCGACAACATTTGGACCGAGTCGGCCCGGGCTGGCGCACCTCTGCGCGGGTGGCGCATGCTTGCGGCGAGAGCCTCTGCGAGAGCCGGATGCGGGAAACCTGCACGTCCGGTTCGACGAGGACAACAGCGACAGACGGGGTAACGTGCGGCAGGTGATCTTCGATGGGCACCCCGACAATCTCCATTGGGTATGGGACACCGGCCTGCCTGAGCGCCTCGGCCGGAATTCCCATGGGCTCGCCCGGCGGCTCGAGAAGCGGATAACGGCGGAGGAAGTGGTTGAGTGGCACAGCGGGACCGCGCTGCAGTGGGCGAACCAAGCTCACGAAATCGCCAGGGCAGTTGCCTACGGCCAGCTCGCCAAGGGGAACCCGCGCCTCGTGATATACTGCCCTTCTGACGACGCAGAGGTGGGGAGAACATGCCGAAGAAGGTGACTTTGAAGTTCCTGGCGGAGCGCCTGGGCCTCTCCAAATCAGCGGTCTCCAGCGTTCTCAATAACGCTCCCTTAGCCCGGAGCTTCGCCCCGGAGACCCGCGAGCGCATCTATAAAGCGGCGGAGGAGTATAAATATAAGCCAAACTACTTTGCCCGCTATCTGAACCACCAGCGCAGCTATCTCATTGGTGTGCTTTCGCCCGATCTGGCGGAAGGTTACAACGCCAACGTACTGGGAGGGATTGAGGATTACCTCCTCCAGAGCGACTACCGCTACTTTCTGGCGACTCACGAATGGTCGAACACCCGAATCGAACGAACCATACAGATGTTTCTCGAGCGGGGCGTAGATGGCCTCATCCTCATCAACACACCCCTCAGCTCAGAGGTGGATCTTCCGCTGGCGGTGATTGGCAACGCCGACACCGTTGAACGAGGCATCTCGATCGTCATCGACAATCATGCGGGAATTCGGCTTGCGCTCGAGCATCTGGTCTCCCTCGGCCACCGTAAAATCGCCTTCATCAAAGGCCACAAGGACAGTGCGGATACGGAGGACCGCTGGGACGCGTTCGTGACCGCGGCGGGGAGCCTCTCCATAAAGGTGGACCCCAGACTGGTCGTGCAACTGGAAAGGCTTGGCGCCCAGCAGATCTCCGCCATCGAAGAGGGCGCGTCCTGCGCCCAACAGCTCCTCTCGCGTCAGCGCGATTTTACGGCGCTGATGGCCTTCAACGATAACTCCGCCATCGGCGCCATCAACCGCTTCCGCGAGCTCGGATGGCACATACCTCAGGATCTCTCCGTGGTAGGTTTTGACGACGTGGTCGCCGCCCGCATCGTTTATCCCGCGCTCACCACTGTTCGGCAACCGCTGCAATTGATGGGGCAAATGGCCGCTCGCGAAGTCATCGACGCCATCACCAATGGCGTGAAGGATGAGAAACGGGTACTGACCCCACAGTTGGTCGTCCGCAATTCCACCGCCCCCGCACGTGTCACCCCCGCCAAGCACCTCTCCTAGGTCATGGAAATAGTCCTTGACAAAGCCGCGGCGTTGGAGTGAAATCTGGCTTCTTAAACCGGTTCAGGTTTCTTATCTGAGGCCACGAGCCCACATCCAGTAACGGAGAATAGCTTGAGCGTACGGGCGAGCGGCGGGTTGGCGGAAGGAACGAAAACTGAAAGCAGTAAGCTCTCTTTCCTTGAAAAAGTCGGCTACGGCGTCGGCGACACGGCCTCGAACTTCTACTGGCAAACCTTTCTGAACTTTCTCTCCTACTTCTATACAGACGTTTTTGGCCTCAGCGCCGCCGCCACCGGCACCATGTTCCTGGTGGTCCGTATTCCGGACACCTGCATTGACCCGGTGATGGGTGTGATTGCGGACCGCACCCAGACGCGCTGGGGGCATTATCGACCATACTTGTTGTGGGGATGCCTGCCGATGGCGTTGGTCGGGGTGGCGATGTGTACGACTCCCAACCTGGGACCGCAGGGCAAGCTGACATACGCCTATGTGACCTACGGCTTGATCATGCTGGCGTACACGTTCATCAATATACCTTACAGCGCGCTGATGGGAGTGATTTCGCCAAACTCCCTGGAACGAACCAGCGTCTCGAGCTACCGCTTCGTGCTCGCCTACGGCGGCCTCTTCATGGTTCAGGGGCTCACCATTCCGATGGTGAAGCGCTTCGGCCACGGCAACGATCAGCGGGGCTTCCAGTTAGCGATGGTCGTCTATGGAATCCTGGCCATCGCGCTGTTTCTCGTAACCTTCTTTACCACCCGCGAACGTGTCCAGACAGCCCACCGTCCGGGCGACGCGCTGAAGGACGATCTGCGGGATCTGCTGAAGAATTTGCCCTGGGTGATGGTGTGCTTTATCGGAGTATTCGCGGTCTTCTTTATCTCTCTCCGCATGGGCGCAATCCTCTACTACTTCAAGTATTGCGTCGTCGAGCCCGGGCACTTCTACCATTTTGAGCGCGCGTTTCTGGGACAGCACGTTAAGGTTGACCTCGGGGCCGAGGCCCTCGCCTCGTGGTTCATGGTGATGGGAACCGTGGGCGTGATCTTCGGCGCGGCGATGGCGCGGCCCCTTTCGACGCTACTGGGCGGCAAACGACGCGCTTATATCATCTTGATGACGCTCGCCAGCGCGCTTACCGTGCTCTTCTATTATGTTCCGCTCACCAGCATTCCCCTTATTTTCGCCACCCACATCGCAATTTCGACGCTGTTCGCCCCCACCTCGCCGCTGCTCTGGGCCTTCTACGCCGACACGGCGGATTATTCAGAGTGGAAGACCGGACGCCGCGCGACGGGGTTGGTGTTCTCGGCTGCCTCGTTCTCTCAGAAGTTGGGCTGGGCGGCGGGGAGTTCCCTTTTTCTCTGGCTGATGGGCTACATCGGATTCAAGGCCAACGTGGCGCAGCCTCTCCATGTACAGACCGGCATACGTTACGTGATGAGCTTCTACCCCGCGATCGTCGGCTTCCTGTCAGCCACGGCGGTGTTATTCTACAAATTGGACGATACGACGATGGTACAGATTGAACAGGATCTCAAGCAGCGCAGAACTTTGCAGCAGGCCGCCGGTCCGTCGTCATCATCCAATGAAGAGGCAGAATGAGTAGGTCGGCGCGGCTGAGCCGCACTTCAAATTCCACAGTGCAACATCCAGGAGCGGCGGCCAGAAGAGCTCCAGGGAGGTGAAATCTTTGCGCGCGAGGAAGAAAATCACGAGTGCAAAGGCGCTCGCCGCCGGGCGGAAGGCCCCTGTCTCTGCCGGAGTTGTTGAGGGCTCCTTCGTCGACCTTGGCGGGGAACGGTTCTATCGCCTTGCGCACTACGATGCCATTCCGCCCTTCTTCATGAGTATCGTCAGTGACTCGGATCACTGGCTTTTCATTTCCAGCAACGGCGGCCTGACGGCGGGCCGAATAGATCCTGACCACGCGCTGTTTCCCTATTATCCCGAGGATCGTATCCACGATAGCTGCGAGCACACGGGAAGCAAGACCATCGTTCGCGTCATCGAAGACGGCGAAGACGCGCTCTGGGAGCCGTTCTCAGGCCGATGCGACGTGCGCCATCGTGTCTCGCGCCACCTTTATAAAAGCGCCTACGGAAACAAGATCATCTTCGAAGAAGTGAACCATGATCTTGGTTTGACGTTCTCCTATGGGTGGATGACGAGCGAGCGCTTCGGGTTCGTCCGGCCTGCCCGGCTGGTGAATCACCGCGCCCGGCCGGTCACGGTTGAGCTCCTCGATGGTATTCAAAACGTTTTGCCCTGCGGCGTTACGCGGCGATTCCAGTTGGAATACAGCACGCTCGTCGATGGCTACAAGCGCACCGAACTGGAGCCGACGACAGGCCTTGTTCTCTTTCGTCTGTCGTCGATTCCGGTGGACAAGCCGGAACCCAGCGAAGCGCTACGCGTCAACACCGCCTGGTCGGTGGGCCTCGATCCTGAGGCGCGGCTTCTTTCCAGCGTTCAACTCGACGCGTTTCGCCGCGGGCACGCCGTTACGCAGGAGACGGACATCCAGGGGCGCCGCGGCGCCTGTTTTCTGAAGGCTTCGCTTGCCTTGCCCGCCCGGGGCGAGAAGCAATGGAAGATCGTCGCCGAAGTCAACCAGGACGCGGCAGGCGTGAAGTCTACGCTCCACGATCTCCAGTCCATCGAGAACATTGGGGCGCAGATTGATGAGGACGTTGCGCGTGGCACCCGGAACCTGGTGAGAACCGTGGCTGCGGCTGACGGACTCCAGCTCACTCAGGACGAGCCGGCCGTCTGGCGCCATTATTCAAGCACTCTCTTCAACGTAATGCGCGGTGGGATTCCGGACCATAACTACTGTGTTTCGGCTGCGCAGCTAAAGCTGTTCATCTCGAAGGCCAATCGGCAGGTTGCACAGAAGCACAAGGACTTTCTCGAGGGATTGCCGGAGTCGCTCTCGCACAGGGTTCTCCTCGAAAGAGTGTGCGAGCGGCGTGATCCGGACTTGGCGCGCCTTGCCCATGAGTATCTGCCGCTCACTTTCAGCCGCCGCCACGGCGACCCGAGCCGTCCGTGGAACAGCTTCGAGATCAAACTCAAGGATGAGCGCGGTTGCAGGGCGTTGAACTACCAGGGAAACTGGCGCGACATCTTTCAGAACTGGGAAGCCCTCAGCCTGTCGTATCCCGGCTTTATCGAAAGCATGATCTATAAGTTCCTGGACTCCTCCACCGCAGATGGTTATAACCCTTACCGCATCTCCAGCGACGGATACGAGTGGGAAACCGTTGATCCGCATGATCCCTGGTCGTATATCGGCTACTGGGGAGATCACCAGGTCATCTATCTGCTGAAGTTGCTCGAGCAGGCGAGGCGGCACTATCCGGACGGGTTGCGACAACTGCTGTCGCGCGCCGAATTCTCCTATGCGAACGTCCCGTATCGCATCTTGCCCTATGCGTCGTTGCTTGCTGATTCGCGGAACACCATTGTTTTTGACAGCGTGGCGCATCGGAAGACCATGGACCGCTCGGCGGAGATTGGAGCGGACGGAAAAGCGTTGCTTACTCGCGACCGTCAGCTTGCTCGAGCTAACCTGGCGGAGAAGATTCTTCTCGTCATTCTGGCCAAGCTTGCGAACTACGTTCCCGAAGCCGGCATATGGATGAACACGCAGCGGCCCGAGTGGAACGATGCGAATAACGCGCTCGTTGGCGCGGGCGCTTCCATGGTTACCCTGTACTATCTGCGCCGCTTCCTGGTTTTCACGCGCGAACTGCTGGCCCAGGAACAAGGAGGAGAAATTGAGCTGTCCGCGGAACTGGCAGAGCTTTTCGGCCAAGTCTTCGACGCGCTGCAACGCTTTCTGCCGCTCTTGAATGGCCCGATCTCGGACCAGCAGCGCAAGGCGATTCTGGACGAGCTGGGAAGCGCCGGATCGATCTATCGGGAGAAGCTCTACGTGCAAGGTCTTTCCGGAGAGCGCCGCGGCGTATCAGTTGCGCGTTTACGGTCGTTTTGCGATTCCGCTTTGCGGCATCTGGATCATTCCGTCCACGCCAATCGCCGGAACGATGGGCTCTACCATTCGTACAATCTGATGACCATCGCGGCAGACTCGATCAGGATTCGGACGCTGCACGAGATGTTGGAGGGCCAGGTCGCGGTGCTGAGTTCGGGAGCGCTCACGCCCGCCGAGAGCGTAGCGCTGCTCGAAGCGCTTGGAAAAAGCAGCCTCTACCGCCCCGACCAGGCGAGCTATATTCTCTATCCTAACCGCCCGCTGCCCTGCTTTTTCCAGAAGAACAACGTTCCGCAGTGCGAAGTCGAGAAGTCGGAGCTGCTGATCGCCATGCTGGAGCGGGACGATCGCCGCATCGTGGCTCGTGACGTTGAAGGTGGTTTTCACTTTAATGCCTCGTTTTCCAGCGTGGAGAATCTCAAGGAAGCGCTTCGCGAGCTGAAGAAGAGCGGCCTCGGTCAGCTTGCAAAAGCTGAGGAACCACAGATTCTTGACCTCTACGAGAAGGTTTTCGATCATCAATCGTTCACAGGGCGTTCCGGCACGTTCTACAAGTACGAGGGATTGGGGTGCATTTACTGGCACATGGTCTCAAAGTTGCTCCTGGCTGTGCGGGAGGCGTTGGAGCGTGCCGTCGCGAGCGGCGCGGATGATTCCGTCCTTCGACAACTCCGAGCTCATTACAACCGCCTTTATGACGGCCTGGGAATACACAAGTCTCCAGCCGTCTTCGGGGCGATTCCCACTGACCCGTATTCGCACACTCCGGCGTTCGCTGGGGCACAGCAGCCGGGGATGACCGGCCAAGTGAAAGAAGACTTCATCGCTCGCATGGGCGAAATGGGCATTCATGTTGAAAACGGTGAGCTTGCTTTCGTTCCCGAGCATATCTGCAGGACGGAGTTCCTTGCCGAGCCCAAAACGTTTCACTGTCGGGATGTCAAAGGCAACCCCAAAGCGCTAAAGTTGGATCGGGGCACGGTGGCCTTTACTTACTGTCAAGTTCCGGTGGTGGCGCACCGAAGCGGTCCGCGGCGCACCCAGGTGACCTTTGCCGACGGAACATCGCAGACTGTCGATGGACTTAAGCTGGATGCGGCGATGAGCGCGGCCATCTTCGACCGCTCGGACAGGATCCAACGGCTCGAGGTGTTCTATGACTTGGCATGACCGAGCGCCGGCCGCGCCAGTTCCGGCACTGAGCAATCGCCGCCCCGAGTGTGCCGGTGGCACGCGCGCGGAGCGTTGCGAGTACGGGGATACACGATTAAGCGCGGCGCGCACATTTTCGCTTCCACCGGCGAAGTGCCCGGAATCGCGCACGTTGCCGCCGAGAATGCGGATGGCAGCCGAGTGGTCGTGATGACCAACGACAGCGCCGTTGAGCGGCGCGTGCAGTGTACGCTCGCAGCTCACGCCCGGAACGTTGTGCTTCCGCCGGACTCCGTCACTTCGCTCGCTTGGTCGCAGGCATAAGATCGAAATAGGCGAGATTCATATTGCCGTTGGTGAGAATATGAATAGTAAGAATATGTTTGCCCTTCGGCAAGGATACCGCAGCTAACCCCTTCATGACGTTCCAATGAGGCCATTGGCGCCAAGCCACCGGGTCGGCATCGTTTTTCGTCGACGCGATCTCCAGAGCATCCGTCAGCTTCTCGCCGTCGAGGTCCAACGAAATTGTGCCGCCGCGGTTGGAGGTGTACAGCAGATGGGCTTCCCTCTGTCTCCGCCAACTCCCATCTTCTACCCAGTCGCCGCCCCGCACAGGACACAGTACGGGCCAAACAATCGCGCGTGGCGCAGACGTGCCGACGGCAGTTGTCGGCATGTATGCGCCCTTTGGGGTCGTAGGAGTAAACCACGCCACGATTTGCATGCCGTGGGCCGTTATAGTGGTCCAGCGGCACGTCGCGGACCCGACATTGGGCGCATACATCGCGACAACATGCGTCGCGACGTATGCGCCACCCGCGCACTGCAGGCGGCGCACATCGACGATTTCATCAGTTGCATACGCAGCCGGCGTTTGCCGAGCTGGGGCTAAGGGAGCTGATCGTTGGCGCCTGCCCGGCGGAATGTGTCGGAGCAGCCAAGAGCGCCACTACCATCATGAACATTGCCGCAATCAGGGACTGATTCCGCAGGCCGGCCGATTCCCGTTGTTTCCCGGAGGACCTATCTGCGTGTTCGCCGCTAGCATACCGACTCGCACCTGTGCTCGCGACGGGAGGAGTGGTCTGAGACCCCGTCACGAGCGCCTGCGCCGCTCCGTGGGCGGTCATCTGCCGCTTTTCAAGTCCTGAACAGCCGCGCGGACTTTGGGAATCAGCGCGCTGTAATCCTTGGCCGAAGCCTTGGCAAGGAATTGTTGGTAATACCGCAGAGCCTCGGTCTTGTCTCCGGCCTTGTCATAGAGTACGCCCAGGTTCAAGAGCGGCTCAACCTCGGCGGAGTTCAGCTCGATGGCCTTTTCAAAGTCGTGCCGGGCGGCGTCGGCGTCACCGCGCTGGATGGCCACCAGGCCGAGGCCGTTGTACGCGCCGCTGAAATTGCCGTTCTGGAGGACGATAGCTTTGAAGGCCCTCTCCGCTTCATCCACGCGGCCCAACTGAAGTTCTGCGGTGCCCAGGTTGCGCAGGTTGTCGAGGTTGGTGGGATCGGTCTGCCTGGCCTGGGTCATGGCGTCCAATGCCTTATCGAGCTTGTGGAGACGCAGGTAGAGCTTACCCAGTCGTGCATAAAAGGTCTCGGTGAGCATGTGCAGCTTGATCCCGTCCTCGTAGGCCTTGGCAGCCTGGTCGAGCTGGCCTGCGCGCTCATACGCTGCGCCGAGCTCAATGCGAGCCCGGGGATTACCGGGGTCGAGGCGGACCGCTTGCTCCATGGTCTGTGCGGCGCGTGCGTTGTCACCCGCATCAAGGAAGGCCTCCGCTCGCTGGGTGAGCTCGAGAACCGGGATGCGGTCTTTGGGGTCAGCGGCGTCCGAGCCCAGTTGGATCTCACGCGATCCACCCCCTCCGACGTACCCCAGTGACTCCAGTTCCCTGCGTGTCTTCTCATCCAGGGGGACCGTCGTGAGGTTTTCCGCCTTGCCTTGCGTGCCGGCGATTTTCCAGATGAGCTTTTGGAACTGGTCGGCGTCCCCTGGATGCTGCGCGATCAAGTTCTTGAGTTCGCCGGGGTCCCGGCGCAAGTCATAGAGCTCGGGGTGCGGCGCCAGGATGTACTTCCACCCGTCCGTCCGCATGGCACGAAGTTCCGACCATCCCATGTATGTTCGTGGATAAAGCGTTTCGCCGTAAGAGTAACCCGACCGCACGTGCGTTCCCTGACGCAGGAGCGGCCAGAGGCTGACGCCCTGCGCTTCCGGCGACGGCGCCAGGTGCAGGAATTCCATCGCAGTGGGATGGATGTCGATCGACCGCACCTGGTCTTCGATCACTTTGCCCTGCGGAACGTCAGGACCGGCTATCATGAGCGGAATGTGGAGGGTCGCGTCATAAAGGAAAATGCCATGCGCGGCTTCGCCATGCTCGCCCAGGCTCTCGCCGTGATCCGCCATGGCGATGATCAGGGTGCGCGAGGCGAGCCCCATCGGGTCGAGGCCATCGAGCAGGCGCCCGACCTGCTCGTCCATGTAGGCAATCTCCCCGTCGTAAGGGCTTTTCGCATACTGGCGCTTATAAGGCTCGGGAGGGTCATACGGCGCGTGAGGGTCGTAGTAGTGCGCCCAGAGGAAAAACTTCCTCTGGCCATTCTGCTTGAGCCAGTCGAGGGCGTGATCGGTGACCACGCTGGCACGCCGCTCCGCAAAAACGCCGGGCAGTTTTCCCTCCTCGGTCTGCGGCCCCATGTCATCGTCATAGGTGTCAAAACCCTGCGAGAGGCCGAACTGCGTGGCGACGGCGCGCGAGCCCACAAAGGCTGCGGTGGCAAACCCCGCAGCATGGGCCAGAGACGCGATGGTGGGATGAGATGGGTTGAGAACAAAACCACCCATGTCGCGCAAGCCATGTACGGGTGGATAAGCACCCGTCATGATGCAGGCGTGAGAAGGCAAGGTGAGGGGTACTTGCGCTGTAGCGCGCGCGAACCGCACGCCCCGCGCTGCCAGCGCATCCAGGTGGGGAGTCTTGGCTTTTCCGGGATGGTAACAGCTCAGGTGGTCGGCGCGAGTGGTGTCAAGAGTGATAAGCAAGACGTTGGCGTCGCGCGGCTCGAGGCGGGCTTGTTCCGGCGCATGGCGGCAAGCGCCGAGGAATACCAGAAGTCCCGCCACAGCCACCAAGCCCAGGGGGGGAGTTCGACAGGGCAACGCCTTGGTCCTTTGCCGACGCATAATCGCCCTTCATATTACACCGAATCAGGCGGTTCCGCGCCATCGCAAGACTGTACTCTGCGTCCGCTGGCGGAGTATGCTAGGCGGAGGTTGCCTCGGCTTTCTCGTCCACACCCCGAAGGGGGAGGACCCGCGGCGATCAGATTCTGGAGGTGAACGGCAGGTGAAGGCTGGAGCCCTGGCGCTCGTGTTCGTTTGGCTTTGCGCAGCGGCGGACCTCGCCGGGCAAGCCGGTGCTCCGCCTGGGCCCGGAGCCTCGCGGATGACTCCCCCTGAGCCTCTCTTGGTCCAGGCGAGTTCGCTGGTGCGCGAAGGGAAACTGGACGAGGCGGTTCCCGTCATCCACCGGTTCCTCGACGAGCGTCCAAACTCCCCGGACGGACATGCCGTTCTCGGGTTTATCCTGTTCAAACAATCCCGACCTGCCGAGGCGCTCCGCGAGTATGGGGAAACCGCGAAGTTACGCCCGCCCTCTGCATTCGAGTGGAAAATCATGGGCCTGAGCGCGGCGATGCTCAAGGACTATGCGAACGCCGACCTGTGGCTCTCGCGATCCTTTCATCTGGATCCCCATGATCTCGAGACCTGCAATGATCTGGGGCAGGGCAAGTTCCTGCGGGAGAAATACAGCGAGTCCGTGAATGCTTTTCGCGAATGTTTGAAGCTGGACGCGAAGAACGACTATGCGGAGAATGGCCTGGGCAGCGCCTATGAGCGGCTGGGCCGATGGGAGGAGGCAGCGGCAGCCTATCGGAAGATCATGGCGTGGCAATCGTCGAAAGCGGCGCCGGACGCCACACCCTATTGGAATCTCGGCCGCGTCCTCCAGAAGCAGAACAAACCCCAGGAGGCCGTGAAATACCTGACGCGCGCCGTCGAACTGGCGCCAGACCAAGCCGAGGTGCGGGCACGGCAGTTCCTTGAGACCACTGGGGACGCCGGGAACGGTCATGCCTTGCTGGGATTCATCCGCTACACCGAGCAGCGCTGGCAGGAGTCGCGCGCCGAATTCGAAGAGGCGGCCAAATACCGTGATCTCTCCGCGGTGGAGCTCAAGATGCTGGGGCTTGATTGCCTGGCGCTCGACCTTTATGGCGACGCCGATAAGTGGCTCACTCGCTCCCTGAAAATGGAGCCTGGCGATGCCGGCGCCTGGCAAGCGCTGGGAGAGGTCAGGACGAACGAGCAACAATTCGCGGCGGCTATCCAGGCCTATCAGCGTTCTCTCGCGCTCGTCCCGCGGGTCGTTACCGCCGAAACCAGCATGGGGTGGTGCGCGGAGTTGTTGAGCCGGTTGGAGGACGCCGCGACGGCCTACAGGACCGCCATAGGCTGGGAAGTGTCGAAGCCGGACGATCCCACGCCCTACCTTGGCCTCGGCCGAGTGCTGCTGAAACAGAATCGGCCGGCAGAGGCTTTGCCTTATCTTCGGCAGGTGGTCCAGATGGAGCCGGCCTCGGCCGAGGCGCATGAAGAGCTGGGGAAAGCCTACTCCCTTCTGAATGAGCTCGCCGCCGCTCAACAGGAGATCGAGAAAGCAATGGAGCTTGCTCCCAAGGTGGTGCGTCTGCACTTCATGCTGGGACAGCTCTACCGCAGAACTGGCCAAATGGAGAAGGCCAAGGCGGAACTCGATTCCTACGCGGCCAGCGTGGGCGCGCATTCGACTCCCGATCAGGACCCGAGGTGAGATGATCTTCCGGTGTGTCCGCGTTGCCGAAATACGCAGGGCATGGTGCACGATGGCGCTCACGAGAGAACTTGGAGACGTGGTCTTGTCGAACGAGGTCGCATGAACTTACGGCGTGCCACGGCGGCTGCTGCGCTCATTGTTCTCGGTTTTTGGTTTCTGGATGGGCGGGCAAAGTCCGGCCTGCCCGCGGAGCATCCGGATGTGGTGCCAGCGAACTTTGTAGACGTGACCTCCCCGGCCGGCGTGCAGTTCCACCATTACGCCTCCCAGACCGCCAAGAAATACATGCTGGAGATCATGGGCTCCGGTGTGGCCCTGTTCGACTTCGACAATGACGGCCGGCTGGACATTTTCCTCGTGAACGGCGCGCCCATCAGCGACCCCACCCCGCTGGGCACCATCCCGCGCAAGTCCGACCCCAAATACTGGCATCGCCTGTACCACCAGAAACCCGACGGTACGTTCGAAGACGTTACCGAACGAGCGGGTGTGCAGGGGAGGGGTTACGGATACGGAGTGGCAGTAGGTGATTACGACAACGACGGTTTCGAAGACTTGTTTGTCACCGAATATGGCGGCAACCGGCTCTACCACAACAATGGCAACGGGACCTTTACGGATGTTACGGAAAAGGCGGGCGTGGGCGGCAGTGGTTGGTCCACCAGCGCCGCCTGGGTGGACCTCGATAACGATGGCTTCCTCGATCTCGTGGTCCTTCGTTACGTGCAGTGGGATTTCGAAGACCGCGTGTGCCTGGTCAATGGGACTCTGCGGACCTACTGCCGGCCCGACAGTTTTCCGCCCATCGAACCGTTGGTTTATCACAACAACGGGGACGGCACGTTTACCGAGGTGTCGCGCCAGATAGGACTTGACAAGCCGGGCAAGGGCTTGGGGATTGCGATCGCGGATTACGACCGCGATGGGCACGTCGACGTCTATGTGGCCAATGACTCCATGCCGGGGTTCCTGTACCACAACAAAGGCAATGGCACTTTTGAGGAAGTTGCGCTATTGGCAGGTGTGGGTGTGACGGACAGCGGGCGCACCTATGCGGGCATGGGTGTGGATTTTGCCGATTACAACAACGACGGATTGCCGGACCTGGCCGTGGCCGACCTGGCCTTCGACACGTACGCGCTTTACGAAAATGAAGGCAACGGTTTCTTTAAGTATGCCACGGATGCGACCGGACTCGGCAACATCACCATGCAGCATTCAGGCATGGGTTTGCACTTTATCGATTATGACAACGACGGCCGCAAAGACCTGCTGGTCTCGCAAGGCCACGTGATGGACACCGTCAACCAGGTCAGTCCCAACCTCCACTACCGCGAGCCGATCCTACTTGCACGGAACACCCCCCAGGGCTTTGTGGATGTTTCGGCGGCATCCGGGGAAGTCTTCCGCCAAGCGTGGGCAGGCCGTGGCCTGGCGATTGGGGACATCAATAACGATGGCCGCGTGGACGCCGTGGTATCCACCTCCGAAGGCCCGGCTCACGTGCTGCTTAACCAAACCCCCACCTCGAATCATTGGCTGATCTTGAAGTTGACGGGACACCGGAGCAATCGCGACGCCATCGGTGCGGAAGTCAAAGTGGTTACCGCTCGCGGCATGCAGATGGCCACGGTCACTGCGGCCGGCAGTTATCTGTCTTCCAGCGACAAGCGGGTGCACTTCGGTCTGGGGCCGGAAACGATCGCGCAGAAGGTGGAAATTCGATGGCCCAGCGGGATCCTGCAAACCCTTCGCGACGTCAAGGCGGACCAGATCCTGGAAGTGGATGAGCCGCGGTGATCGCTATTGGGTCTGGATCGTCCCCGTCACCACCACTTCAAAAGCGCTCCCAGGGACAGTTTTAAGCTGGTCGAGGTCTGTGTCGTCCCATCCCGGATCGGGCGCTCCGGTAATGTACCAACTGCTGCCATTATCCGCTACCATCATGCCGTATTTCTTAAGAGCAGTTAAGATAACAAGGGACTGGCCGGAAAAGGACGAGATGTCGTAGGAGGCCTTCAGGCGAAGGCGCAAGCCCATCGGGGGCAGGGCGGGATTGGTCGACTCGCTCGCATAGTGAGTTGCGGGATGGATGAAACCGGCTTGGGATTGGTAAACGCTGAAGCGCAGTGCGTGTTTGATTTCGCCCGCCGCCACCTCGTCATAACGCGCCAGGCCGGGAAGGATTGGTAACCCCGCCGCGTCCGCTGATGTCCAGCCATCGGGCCGGAGCTTGTCGGAATAGAGGTTGAAGATCGCACCATTGGCGGCGGTCCAATTGTTATCGTTGGCGTCCTTAACGCCTTCCCACACCTCGTACAGCGTGCAGTTGTTGTGCGTGGGGTCGGCTTGGAGCGTCAGCACGTGGCGGTCGCCCGTGGAACTGCTGCCGCCCTCCACGGGTGCGTTGGGTGGAAAGGGGTAGCAACCGCTGGTGGAGCTCGTGGTGCAGCCCGGCCCCGAGGATCCAGGGTCACTTTCGGCGGGATACTGATTAAAGATAACGGTCACCAGTGGCTGAGTGCCCGGTACCACAACGTACGGAATCCCATCGGTGGGATCCGGGCCGAAGTCGGCATGCAGATACTGCTTTTCCTGGTTGATGCTGGCGATGTACTGGTCCGAGTTCGGATCAACGCAGTAGTTCGAGATATCGGCGTTCCAGAGGTTATCCGTGGGAAACACCGGGCAACTCGAAATCGTGGGGCTGGTGCTGTAATCGGTGGGGCTGCCCGTTGCCGCATTGCTGCAATTCGGCTGGGAAGGAGTCGGCGTCGGATTGGGGGACGAAGAAGAACCGGAGCCACAGGAAAGCAGGAAGAGGGTAGCCAGTGCGAGAGTTGTGGCACCTTGGAGTGCGGCGGCTTGACGCCGCCTTCGAATATCACAGACGGCAATAAGGACCCGAGTGCTGCAATGCCACCGAGTCCGAAGCGGAGCGAAGCCGCCGCACTCCAGGATGCCTTCGCTGCTTTCACTCGAGTTCTGATGGCCATTCAACATGGAGGTTGTCCGATGCTTCGAAAGCCCCAAAGGGGCGAGCTAACAAAGCCCAGGCCAACGGCCTGGGTTTCGCAGCAGTGCCCAACCTCCTGTGGCAGCAAGCCCTGCAAGGGCGAAATAACCAGGCGTTGGCCTCCGCGCGTCGAGCGGCTCGTCACGCCCCTTCAGGGCTGGCCAATTGCGCGGCATGGATTCCTCACCCAGGCCGTTGGCCTGGGCTGGTGCGCCTGAAAGCGCAATCGACCGGAGAGGTGGAAGTCCTCTCCAAGTCAACGTAACTTGAAACCGACTGCAACTGCGTCGCCGCAAGGCGGGGTGGGGAGCAGCAGGAGGTGAACGA
>JBEKMN010000086.1:0-24143 GCA_050008495.1 Terriglobia bacterium
GTCCCGCTCTTTCCCACTCAACATCAGCATCTCCTGTTTTTCCATCCGTCGAGTTTGACGGAGTTCAACAGGACATTTCTACTTTGCTGAAACCGGACATTATCATTTTGCCGCGACACTCTTATGGTTGTGAATGACTGACGTTCTAAACAGGCATATAATAGGCAACGACGCGGAACTTTAGAATTGCATCCAAAAGACATGGCAACAATATCGAAAGTCAGCGAGCCGCCGCCCGTCCTGCAGTACTCGACTGCAAGCGGAAAGCGAACCTACCTCCTTCTCGGAATGCTCTTCTGGGCGCTGACGAGTGTGCCCGGTTCGAGCCAGCAGAACCCCGAGCAGACGCCTCCAGCGACCTTAAAGGTGTCGACGGAAGTGGTGAACGTGTATGCGGTGGTAGAGGATAAGAAGAAGCACCTGATCGCGGACTTGAAGAAAGAGGACTTCGAAGTTCAGGAAGACGGAGTGCCCCAGGAGATCCGCTATTTCTCACGTGAAACGGACACACCTCTGACCATGGGAATCATGGTGGACACCAGCCCCAGCCAGGGACGGGTGTTGGGCATCGAGCAGGAGCAAGCAGACGCTTTTCTGCACCAGGTGATGCGCCCAAAGGACCTGGCCTTCGTCCTGCACTTCGACGTCGACGTGGAGCTCCTCCAGGATTTCACGGCCGATCAAAAGCTGCTCGCCCACGCCATCGATCAAACCGTGATTAATGGCGGTGGCCATGGGGTGATGCCGGGGCCCTTTCCCACCAGTGACGCCGGTGGCGCCACCCACCTTTACGACGCCGTCTACCTTGCATCGAACGAGCTATTGAGGAATGAAGTGGGGCGCAAGGTGCTCATTCTCCTGACCGATGGTGAAGATCAGGGCAGCAACGTCAAGATCGAGACCGCCCTTGAGGCGGCGCAAAAGTCGGATGTGATCAACTATGCCGTCAATATCGTCGACCGTCCTTTCTACGGCATACGCTCGATTGGTTTCAGCGGCGATTCGGTTCTAAGGAAGCTTTCCGAGGATACGGGCGGACGCGTCCTCCAAGTGAACAAAACCAAGGATACGGCGGCGGCCTTTCAGGAAATCGCCAACGAACTGCGAACTCAGTACCTGATCGGATATACGCCCACCAACACCAAGCACAATGGAGCCTTCCGCAAGATTCGAGTGCAAGTTCACAACTCAGACTACAAGGTGCAGGCGCGGCGGGGTTATTACGCACCCACGGAGTAGGGAGCAGGTTACAGGGAATAGGGAACAGCGAATAAGCGCGGGCGCATAGCTGATTCTGGGTTCGCTAGTGCCTTTTCGCTGTAACTTGTTCCCTGTTCCCTACTGAGACAGCGCGAAATAGCCGTCCTTAGCGCGGACACGCAGGGAGTTGTCGACCGGCTGAATAGCGATTTTGCGGAAGGTTCCGTCGTGGGAAGTATTCGTTGAGACGTAAGCCAAGCTGTACTGGCTGCGGAGTTCGCGGGCAATTTCCTTGAAGTTGGCGGCCAAATCACCCGCCTCGAAGGGGAAAAAGGGATGGCCGCCCGTATCCTTTGCCAACATTTTCAGGACCTGGTCGCCTTTCCCTTCTGCGCCGCTGCGGTTGGTGCCGATTGTGAAAATAGTAACCTCGGCCTTCTGCGCCATGGCGATGGCTTCGTCCCGGGTGTGCACGCTTTGATTATCCTGTCCGTCGCTGATGACAATCATGACCCGGCGCAGGTAAGGCTCTGGGGGCGGAAAGATATAAAGTTTCTCCTTGCAGGCAAGGTAAACTGCATCGTAGAGGCTCGTAACCCCACCCGCTCGCAGACTCTGAATGGCGTTCGAGAGTTTTTCGACGTCGTCCGTGTAGTCCTGAATGAACTGGGGCTCCACATCAAAAGCCTCCACGAAGGCCGAATCTTTGCCGGGGCGCAGAACTTCCGTAAGGAAATCGACAGCGGCGTCCTGCTCAAAGTGCAGCCGGTCGCGAATGCTGTTGCTTGTATCGATCAACATCCCTATGCGCAAAGGGAGATCCGTCTCACGGCTGAAGAAGCGGATCTCCTGGGGCTTGCCGTCTTCGAAAATCTTGAAATCGTCTTTAGTGAGGTCGGTGACGAGCCGGTTCTTCTTGTCAGTAACCGTCGCGAGCATTTGCACCAACTCAACGCGCACCTGAATCCGACTCTGGTCGCCGGCGACTTGAGGCTTGTTGGCGGTGGGGCTGGCAGGCTCGGCGGGAGGCTGCTGGGCGAAAATCCGTCCCAGCGGCAGGCATAACAACAGAAGAACCAGGAAAAGTGTTCTCATCCGCGACTTCTCCAATACACCTAACAATTATAGAAGCCCTCGGCGGGCCGGTCAATTCTATGCTAGGGCAGGGTGCTTGAGGTGTGAGCTAGATCAAATTCGTGGCGGCGGTATCGAAAACCACGTCACCCCCGCGCCCGCGGGAATCCAGTGGTTCCTTGACTGACCCTGGACCCCCGCTTCTGCGGAGGTGACGAATGCTGACTTTCAATGTGCAGCAGCTTGGTTTGGGTCTGCTGTCGCTTTAAGGGCGTAGAGGAGTTTTTCGAAGCGCCTCGACGTCGCCTCGCGTGAAGTGACTAATCCCCTCTCGAATTTGAAATTCAATACGCTGGTGGATTCGAGACCCATCCTGACCAAGGCAGGGATGTCGATTCCTGCCTCCTCCGCGTCGAGCTGCTCGGTCTGGGCAAAGATGGCGGGGGCGCGAGGCATGAAGCGCGGGCAGCAGTCCTCAAAGGGTTCACAGGAGATTTTGTAGGTCCCAATCTGCCGGGCCAACCGCAGTATTTCAGCTTTGTCGTCGCCTGCCAACGGGCGGTAGAGGGGCAAGTCGAGCCCGTGGTCGATGGCCGCCAGGTTATGCAAGGTCTGCGAGGCCACCTGCGACACGCTATCGCCGGTCACCAGGCCCATGGCGCGCTCGGCGCGGGCGATCTCTCGCGCCATGCGCGCCATCATGCGCCGGTACAGCAGCACGCGAAAGCTCTCTTGCGCGCTCGCAACGATCTGGCGCTGCACCGCCTCAAAAGCCACCAGGTAGAGCCGGGAAGTAAACTGGTAGGGCGTAAGCGTCCGAACGATCTCCTCTGCCACGCCTCTTGATGAATCCCGCGAAGGCGAGGGGTTTCCGTAGAAATGCACGAAAGCGGCATGACAACCGCGACGCATCATCTTGTAGGCCGCCACCGCGGAATCGAACCCGCCCGAAAGCAACACGATGAGCCGGCCACTGGTGAGGGCCGGCAGACCGCCAGGACCGTCCACACGGTCGACATAGAGGAGTGTCTTCCCGGGCACCACTTCGACCCAGCAAGTCGCCTCGGGGTTGCTAAGATTCACCTGGACGCTGGGGTTCATTGCGCGCAGATGGTCCAGGATGACTCGCCCAAGTTGGCGCTCCAGGTCCATGGAATGCATGCCACATCCCGTGGCTGCAATCTTGGCGCGGACTGCGAAGTTGCGCGGATTCTTCTCCGCCATCAAAGCGCAAGCCACGGGACCCATGTCCGCAAGCGAACTCGGCACTTCGCGCGCCGAGGCGATATAGGCGAGTCCGAAGACGCGGCGTAAACGCTCCAGGATAGCGGGCGCGGCCGATTCATCCCCGGGGACTAGCAGGAAGCGTTCGGCAAGGCTCTCCAAGGATTGGACGGGCAAGTCGGCAAGGCTCTGCTTGACGGCGGAGCGCAGCCGGCTGAGAAAGTAGTTCTTATTCCCTCCTTTGAGCCAGATTTCGTGATAGTGGAGAATGAAGACCCGGTTCATGCTTTCCGCCAATCCTTGAGGATCTCTCGCGCCGCGTTGTGGCCCGGCGCTCCCGTCACTCCTCCTCCGGGATGCGTGCCCGAGCCACACAAATAGAGGCCGCGGATGGGCGTGCGATATTGCGCCCAGCCCGGAACCGGCCGAAGGAAATAAAGCTGGTCGGTGCCCATCTCGCCCTGAAAGATATTCCCGCCCGTCAGGCCGTACTCCTCTTCGAGGTCCAGCGGGGAGAGTACGTGGCGATGCAGCACCAACCCTTTGAATCCCGGAGCATACTCCTCGATGAGGTCCATCACGCCGTCGGCGTAGCTGTCCTTAAGACCGTACCAACTGGTGGCGACCTCTGGAGACAGCGTATAAGGCGCGTATTGCAGGAATATGTTTGCCACGTGCTTCCCCGGCGGCGCGAGGGAGGAATCATAAGTGGTTGGAATGGTGATCTCGAGCATTGGCCGCCGGCTGGGGCGCCCATACTTTGAGTCGTCGAAGGCTCGCTCGATGTATTCCAGCGTGGGACAGATATGGATCGTGGTCTTGTGGTGCGGCGCGAGCTGCGAGCCCGGAAGGCACTTGAAGTCCGGCAGGCCATCCAGGGCGAGATTAATCTTCATCGATACGCCCTCACTCTTGAATGCTCTGACGGCGCCCAGAAATTCCTTGTCCAAGTGACTCGACTCGACAAGTTTGAGGAAAGTCCGCTTGGGGTCCACGCCGGACACGACAATCCTGGCACGGATTTCCTCGCCGCCCTCCAGCACGATGCCGACGGCGCGGCCACCTTGGATCAGCACCCTCTCCGCGAGGGCTTCGGTGCGGATTTCCGCACCTCGGCTGCGTGCCGAATCAGCCATGGCCTGCGTGATGCTGCCCATGCCTCCACGAACAAATCCCCACAGTCCACGCTTTCCACCCACGCCTCCCATGCAATGATGCATAAGGACGTAGGCTGTCCCAGGCGTGTAGGGACCACCCTTGGTACCAATCACGCCATCCGTGGCCAGAGCCGTCTTGAGCTGCTCCGATTCGAACCACGGATCGAGAAAATCCTTCACGCTTTGAGTCAGGATGCGGAGGTGGCCGACGCGTTCCTCTTTCGGCATCCTGTTGAGCCCCAACCCTAGCCTGGCGAGGCTCCGCCAATCATCGAACCCTCGGGGGACCAGGCCAGGTGGCGACTGGAGCAGCAGAGGCTCGATAAAGCGCGCCAGCCGATCGATGTGATCTTCATAGTGCGGGTAAACCTCAGCGTCGTGAGTGGAGAATTTCGCAATCTCCTCGCACGTCGCCCGGGTATCCGACCACATCAGCAGATAGCGCCCGTCGGGAAATGGGCTGAAGAAGGCCGGGTCTTTAGGATAGACATGATACCCGAATCGCTCCAGCTCCAGTTCGCGAATGACTTTGTCCTGGAGCAAGCTGCAAAGATAGGAAGTCGTCGAGAACTTGAAGCCGGGGAAGATTTCCTCCGTGACGCAAGCGCCCCCCACCACGCGTCGGCTCTCGAGCTCTAACACGCGAAGCCCCGCGCGCGCCAGGTAGCCGGCGGTTACAAGGCCGTTATGGCCACCGCCGATGATAATCGCGTCATAGGGTTTAGTCATGATGAGCTATAATTCTAAACGCCAGCTTAACCGAATTCCAAGGCAGTGGCGAGCTTTTGTAGGGGCGCCCCCGCGAGTTGACGGGTTGCCCGACCTCGTAGCGAAAGACTGACTGCTCCATGGGACGAATCCCCATGCTCAAAGTCGCCATCCTCAGTGCATGGCTCATCCTGACGCCTGTTATGTGGTTCGCCGCGACCAAGTCATTTTCCACTGTGGACCGCGTTCTCCGCACTGCCAACCCTCAATTCAGCGAAGCTACCAGGGGGATGGCCGAGGGACAGGCTCGGGTGGTGTTGCGCCACTTGGCTTCGGAAATCAACCGCTCATTTTTCTGGGGCTACGGTTTGGCCCAGATCGTTTTAGGCGGCGTGCTGCTCTTGCTCTTGTGGCGCGCGACCCCACGAGACGTGCTTGGCTTCGGAGTGGTCTGCTTCATGCTGGGTCTGGTCTTGATCCTCACGCTCGCCCTTACGCCGATGATCATTTCACTGGGACGAAGCATCGATTTTGTTCCCCGCACCCCACCCCCACCCGTCATGCCGCGCTTCTGGGCGCTGCACGGAGCTTTCACCGGCTTGGATGCCGTGAAGTTCCTGGCGGGCCTGGGCCTGCTGGGTCGCTGGATTCTGCGAGGGTAGGAGTAAGGAACTAGCAAAAGTTGCTATTCCCTATTCCCTGTTCCCTCTCTTTGCCATTTCCGGCTCCGGCTCAATTCCCAGTGCATCGGCAACCCGGTTGATGTAATTGAAGTAGGAAATCACCTGAACTGCGTCCAGGATATCGCGATCCGAGAGGCCGTCTTTTTGCAGCGTTCCTATATCCCGGCGGCGGACGGCAGCGGGCGCGCGCGTCACCTTCACTGCGAACTGGCACAGAGCCTTTTGTCGGGCCGAAAGCCCGGCCCGTCGATAATCGTGCTTGACGTGCTCGTCCAGTTTCTGGTCGCCCGTTTCCTGACGGAGATCCTCCCCGTGTGCTTCAATTCAATAAAAGCACTGGTTTTGATCCAGGACATCTCAATCGAATCTCCATTATCGGCCCTTCACACGGGCTCAGGGGTCGCCAAAAAGCGCCCAAGCGCCGCGTTCACCTGTTCCGGTTTCTCGAGCATCGGGTAGTGTCCGACCCCAGTCAGCAGCTCGAACTGTAATCGGGGCAGGGTCTTCTTAATGAGGTCGACGAAGCGTTCGGGATTCCAGAAGGCGCTGAATATCGCGAAGGCGGGAATGTCAAGCGTCTCGTGCTGGAAGAGTCGGGGGTCGGCAAGACCCTCCATACAACTTGCCAGTACGTGTTGGGGAGTCGAGAGGATACTTTCGGTGACTGTCTCTCGGATAGCCGTGGGGGTCTCCGGGACGTACAGTTGGTCGACAAAACTCCGGACCTTAGCCTCATAATCCGGCGACCGGAACTCTTCCGCACGCTTGCGGAGCCCGGCGATCTGCTGGTCGACATCAATGGGCATGCTGAATGCGGCGTCGACCCAGATCAGCGCGACGATCTTCTTCGGCCAGCGGCGCGCATACTCGTAGGCTACTATCCCGCCCAGACTATGCCCCACGGCAACAACCTTCGGCGCCTGCACCTGTTCGACCACGGCGTTCACCGCGCCCAGAAACAGGTCGATGCTGTACGGAATGTCCGGCTTGTCGCTGCCCCCATGACCTGGGAGGTCGATGAGCAGTACTCGATAATGCGGTGCCAGCACGGGAGCCTGGTTTACCCATAGCGAGGTGTCGCACCCCCAGCCGGAAAGGAAGATCACGGGAGTCGCGCCGGAGCCGAAGCTGCGGTAGTGAACCCGGCGGCCATCCAGATTCGCGAACTGAACGTCCGCAGGCGGTGAACTGTTCATCAGGCTCAATGGTGAAGTACTCATGGTGGGTCCTCCTTCCGCTGTCCGTCGTCACCAGGCTGGCGGCTACGCGCCAATTTGTAACAGTGAGCGATTATCGCCAGGCACTTTAGCATTCCATGGCTCCCAGCACAACCGCTCGCTGGGGCCGACCTTGTCGACGCCCTTGGGCCAACCACAAGGGTTGCCCGTACTTTGCCTCCGAGGTATATTGCTGCTCGGGACTTCTCAGCAGCGGCAATCTTGCATCGCCATCGTCCCGGATGCACCAAATCAGCACTCGACGGAGATTAGGAATGTTCAAGCGGTTCAGTCACGCTCTCCTGCTTTTTGCCATCCTTTCTTGCATGGCGACGAATCTATACTCCCAAGACGGAGAGTTCTACCTGGTTGGCCACGCACACATCGATCCCTCCTGGCTATGGCCGAGGAGTGAAACCATCCACGAGGTCTGCCCGCTCACCTTTCGAAGCGTCATGCGCATCATGGGCGAGCACCCCGACTTTATCTTCGCTCAGAGCGCCGCGCAGCTCTACAAGTGGATGCAGACGTACTACCCGGATGTTTTTCAGGGGATCAAGGAAAAGGTGGCGTCGGGCCAATGGGAAATTGTCGGCGGCCAGTGGGTCGAGCACAACACCAACATTCCCAATGGCGAGTCGCTGGTGCGCCAGCATCTTTATGCCAAGCGTTTTTTCAAGGACAACTTCGGCGTCGACGTCCATGTGGGCTGGCTGCCGGATGTGTTCGGCTTCAACTGGAACATGCCCCAAATCTACCGCAAGTGCGGCATTGATTACTTCGTCACTCACAAGCTGAAATGGCAAGTCGAGCGGAACAATCCCCCCGTGCCGTTCCCCTATCACTTGTTTTGGTGGCAGGCTTCTGACGGCTCGCGCGTCTTGGCATTCCACACCGTGGGGGACTACAACCAGGAAGTTATCCCGGACGAGATGCTCCAGGAATTAGCTGAGCTCAAAGCGAAGCACGGCGTGGACAAGCTCCTGATCCTCTTTGGACAGGGCGATCACGGCGGCGGCCCCATGCCGGAGATGGTCAACCGGGCTACGGAGCTGATGCACATGCCAGGCTTTCCCAAAGTCCGTTTCTCCAAGGCCCAGGCATATTTTGAAACCATCAAGGCGCTGCCCGCCAGTGCCGGCTTCCCAGTCGTCAATGACGAACTCTACGTCAAAACGCATCGCGGCACTTTCACGACCGATTCGCAGGTGAAGCGGGACAATCGCCGCTGCGAAGTCCTGCTCATGAATACGGAGAAGTTCGCGGCTGTGGCCACTGAGTTCGGCCACTCCTACCCGCAGGCGGCGCTGCAGCCAATGTGGGAAAAGCTGCTGTTCGGCCAGGTCCACGACAACATCGACGGCTCAGCCGTCGGGGAAGTCTATCGAGACGCGGCGACCGATTACACGGACCTCAAAATCGAGGGCGGCAAACTCCTCGATGTGGCGCTGGCTTCGATCGCACACCGGGCCAACACGGAGGGCGAAGGTCGCGCTCTGCTGGTCTTCAACCCCTCGACCTGGGCGCGGACGGACTTGGTCACCCTACTCGCGCTACCCGCCTCGTTTAAAATCGTCGATCCGGCCGGGCGGCTCGTTCCCTATCAAATCATTAATGGGGACGGCGCCGACAAAGCCATTTTTTTCGCAGAGGAAGTTCCCGGCCTTGGGTTTAAAGAGTATCGCCTGGTTCCAAGCCCGAACAAGCCCGAGTTCCAAACCGATCTGGTGGTGTCGGGGCTGAAATTGGCCAACAGCGAGATCGAAATCGAAGTCGACGAGAACACCGGGAATTTGAAATCGCTGAAGAAGAAGGGAAGCGAGGAGAGTTTCCTGCCCGACGAGCTTGAGGGCAATGCGCTCGAAGTCTGGGAGGATCGCCCGCCCGACGCGCCCGGCGGCGAGCCGGCCTGGAATATTTACCTGGGCGACGTTCATAAGCTGGACAAATCCGAAAGCGTGAAGGTGATCGAGCAGGGGCCGGTGCGGGCCGTGGTGCGAGTCAAGAAGCAGTTTGGCAAGTCGGCATTCGTACAGGATATCGTTCTCTACAGCCATGCGGATCGCGTGGACTTCGAATTCCGCGCCGACTGGCACGAGCACTACCGCTTTGCCAAGGTTGCTTTCCCGCTTCGGGTTTCGAGCGCCTTCGCAACCTACGAGATTCCGTTCGGGTCGATCCAGCGCTTTGACTATACCTTCAAAGAAGACCCGAATACCCGGCTCGAGGAGCCTGCGCGCGGCTGGGAGATCGCCGACCGGACGAAATTCGAGTTAGCCGCGCAGCGCTGGGCGGACGTGACCGACCGGGGCGGGGACCACGGAGTGACCCTGCTGAACGATTCGAAATACGGATTCTCCTTCGAGCAGAATGTGCTCCGCATGAGCCTCGTCCGCGGGCCGCGCCGCGGCTATCCTGACACTCCGGAGATGTGGTCGGACCAGTCGGATGAACCGCTGGTGGGTATCCATCACGTGAAATACGCACTCGTCCCCCATCGCGGAGGCTGGCAAGCTCTGGCGCCGACGCGGCTGGGCGTTGCCTACAATGCGCCGTTGCTGGTGCAATTCGAACCGGCGCACGCCGGCGAACTTGGCAGGACCTTTAGCGCCCTAAATGTCGAGCCCGCGAATGTCGTGGTCGAGGCGGTGAAGAAGGCCGAAGACTCAAATGAGCTGATCGTGCGTCTCTATGAGACCGGCGGTAAAGCTGCCGACTCCGTCCTCAGCTTCAATCGCGCCCCGCAAGCCGCCCGCGAGACGGATATGCTCGAGTGGGATAAGTACGTTGCGCCCAAGTCGTTCGTCATCGAAGGCAAGAAGATAAAAGTGCCGGTGGCGCCTCACGAGGTCAAAACCATTAGGGTGAAGTTCTGAAGGGCAGGAGTCAGGATTCAGAACTGAGAAGCACAGCCCTCCCTTGGGGGAGAGGGTGGCCCGCTGTCCCGATGCACTTTATCGGGAAGCGGCCCGGGTGAGGGGGTCTGTCGCGGCGCGAGAGGCGCCGCACACCTTGAAAAGCAGGTCCGCGCTACGCGTCTTCCTCCGCCTGCCGCTCCTCTTGCTCTGCAAGGTAGGCTTCAATCCCTTCCACATGTTCCAAATAATAGATGATGGCGCGATAGACGTCCCCAAGGGCCAGCGAGGGGAAGCGTTGTTGGATTTGCTCAGCGGTGGCGCCCTGTTTGAAATGCTGCACTACAAGGTCAATACGCACCTCAGACGATCCTACTCGAATCGTCCCGTCGACCCAGAATTTGAGAGGCGGGGGAGGGATTCTGGCTAAGGCATTCATAGCTCTTTCCAACGGTTATGGAAGGATTTTTTTGCCAGGGCTGGTATGTCTCGCGCATCGGTCCAGCGGGATGCGGGGTAGAGCGGCACCTTCCGAATCCAACCGGAGCGAGCGAGCAGGAACTGGCCCCAGCGCGCCATTCGCCCGCCCAGCCGATAAACCCAGGGGCGCGAGAATGCCCAGGCCCACAAGCGCATCATGGTCTTCTCGTGCAGCAGCGCGCCTTTGGCCCGGGGAACTGGAACATGTTCCTGAGCTTCACTCCGCAAGTGCAGCAAAAGGTCGGGAATGTTGATTTTGACGGGACAGACTTCGCGGCAGGCGCCGCAAAGCGAAGAGGCGAAGGGCAGTTCCCGCGCCTGCTCAAGGCTGGTGAATTGAGGAGTAACCAACGCCCCGATAGGGCCGCTGTAGACCCAGCCGTAAGCATGCCCTCCGATCTTTCGGTAGACTGGGCAAGTGTTGAGGCAGGCGCCGCAGCGGATGCAGTAAAGGGCTTCGCGCATCTTGGGATCCGCCAGCGTCGCCACGCGCCCGTTGTCCACCAGCACCACGTGCATCTCCTCCGGGCCGTCCTCACCCGGCCGCCGCGGGCCGCTGAGTAGAGATGTGTAGGTCGTCAGCTTTTGCCCCGTGCCGGAACGCCCCAGCATGCGCAGGAAGACACCCAGATCCGCAAAACGCGGGATCAGTTTCTCGATGCCCACCAGCGCCACATGCACTCGCGGCGCCGTCGTGCAAAAACGGATGTTCCCCTCGTTTTCGATCAACACCACCGTGCCGGTTTCCGCCACCAGGAAGTTGGCGCCGCTCACTCCCATTTCCGCCCGGGCAAACCTTTCGCGCAGCGCCTGGCGCGCAATCTTCGTCAGACGTTCCGGCACCTCGGTGCGCTCCGACTGAAGGTTCTTCGCGAAGAGTTCCGACACGTCATGCCGGGTCAAATGAATGGCGGGGGCCACGATGTGGGCGGGCCGGTTGCCCTCGAGTTGGATAATGAACTCGCCCAAGTCAGTCTCAACGGGGTGAATTCCTTGCGCCTCGAAAGCGTGGTTCAGCTCCACCTCCTCCGCCACCATCGATTTCGCCTTCACAATTTCTCGCGCTCCGCATTGCCGCGCGATTTCCAGAACGATCTGGCGAGCCTCGTCGGCGGTCTCAGCCCAGTGAACCTTGCCGCCGTTCCGCTCCACGTGGTCGGCGAACTGTTCGAGGTAAAAGTCCAGGTGCTCGATCACTTCGCGCTTCAGCTCGCGAGCCCGCTCGCGCAGCCGTTCCCAGCCCGGCACTTCGCTGATCGCTTCCAAGCGGTGGGTGTAAAGACGTAGCGTGGAGGAACGATAAGCTTCCTGAAGATGCGGGTCGGCAAGGTTCTTGTTACCCAGCTCGTGAACTTCGTTACTGTGAACACCGGTGTCGGACATAGTCGAGAGTCGAAAGTCAAGAGTCGAAGGTCAAATCAAGCGATATCCAATTCCCTCTCCCCTTGGGGGAGAGGGTGGCCCGCGGCCGGCGCTTTCATCAGCCGGCGCGGGCCGGGTGAGGGGGTCGCCCGTTTACTTTTGCGCCAGCACCTCCGCCAAATGCATCGTCTTGAGCGCCAATCCCTGGCGATGAATCATCCCTGCGAGGTGCATCAGGCACCCGGAGTCATTGGCGACCAGGTACTCGGCCTTGGTCGCGGTGGCAAAACCAAGTTTGTCCTGGCCCATGGCTGCCGAAACTTCGGGAAACTTGACGGCAAACGTCCCCCCAAAGCCGCAGCACACCTTATACCCTTCCATCTCCACGAAGTCGATGCCTCGTACGTTGCTCAGTAGCTTGCGCGGCTGCTGCTCGACGCCCAGCTCGCGCAGAAGGTGGCAGGAATCGTGGTACGTGACGCGATGGGGGAAGCTCGCCCCAACATCCTCAACCTTCAAGACGTTCACCAGGAATTCCGAGAATTCGAAAAACCTGTCGCGAAGTTGCTGGCATTTTTTGAGGCGATCCAAGTCGTTGGCGAACAGCTCGGGGTAGAACACGCGCACCATCGCAGTGCAGGAGCCGGAAGGGCACACCACGTAGTCCGCATCATCAAAAAGGTCGAGAACTTTGGAAGCTACGACGCGGGCTTCATCCCGGTAACCGGTATTGAACGCCGGCTGGCCACAGCAAGTTTGGGCTGGATTGAAGGTGACTTCGACATCCAGGCGCCGAAGGATCTTGACGACGGACTCTCCAACTTGCGGAAAGAACTGGTCACCTAAACACGTCACAAACAACGCCGCACGAGTTTTCGACATCCGAAACCTCTCGAAGCTCTCACGCTATTAGAAAACTCGGCGGGGGTCAAGAATCAAAATCACGTCGAATGAACCACCGAGGCGCTGAGATACTGAGGGAAGCCCATATCTTATGCCCTCTGTGTCTCTGCGGTGACATGTGTGTTTTGCCCACCTCACCGCAGTGGCACGCGAACGACAATCGTGTCGTTCACCCGTGCGATGAGCGAGGCGAACGAATCTTTGGAGACGGCGTTCATAGGCTTGACGAGATGGTTCAACGGCTTCACGCTGACCAGCAGTTTCACTTTGGGATCGCGCGGCGCCTGGAAAGAAACCTCGCAATCCGGCCGGCCATCGCCGTCCAGATCGAGCGGCTCAGACACGGTGGCCGGCAGCGCCGAGGCAGGTTTCCAAACGATTTGCACGAACGACCCGGTGGCAGAGAGCGGGGCGCGCTTCGGCACGGGTTTGTAGATCACAATCTGGTAAGCGTCCCGGGCGATTGTGCGGGCGGGCTCGCCTCCGGTATAGGTGGGGTTAATCCGCAACGAGGTCTTGGCGGCGGCGCGGCTGAAGAAGCCGAACCAGAACATCGGCCCCACCACCGCCACTACGATGGTCAACACCGCGACCGTATAACCCAGTATTGTAGTCAGGCGTTTCATGGCATGCTCCTGATTCCCTGCGAAGAACCGATCCACCACAGAGGTCACAGAGATCACGGAGAGATAAAAGCTTTTCTCCATGAACTCTGTGACCTTTGTGGTAAGGCCTTTCCTCACATCACCAGACCAATGAGCCTCTCCAGAGAATGGGCGATGATGCTGCCGCCAAACATCGTGGCGAAGAGCCACCCCGCATAAAGAAAGAGCAGCCGCGCGCGCTCCGGCTTGAGGCCCACCGGCGTGCCCTTGATGTGCCAGACCGCAGCGTCCTTCCGGCAAACGTCGATGCAGGCGCCGCAGCGCATGCAGGAGGTGAGGGTTTTGCCGGCGCGAATCGACTCCTGGTCGATGGCCATCGTGGGGCAATTGTTCTGGCACAACAGGCAGCCGGACCCGCATTTTTCTTTGTCGATCCGTACCTCAAAGATGCTGGTCCGGCTGAAGATCGACTGGAAGGCGCCGAACGGGCAGAAGAAAGCGCACTGGGTGCGCCGCTTGGTAAGGAACGGCAGCACAACCACCAGCCCTAGAAACAGTGCGATGAAGACGCCGAACTGGATCGCGGTTTGGGTGGAGCGCACCTGCGGAAACTCCGTGACCGCCTTGAACGGGCAGAGCCACATGCAATAGGTGGGCTCAAAGGTAGCCGCAGAGAGGAGCACGATGGCCACCAGAATCGCCCACGGCGCGAGGCGCCACCGCGGGTTGATCTTGCGAAGGCGCGCTTTCCTCGCGATCGACGAAAAACCTTCGTCCAGCCCCCCGAAGAAGCACCCATAGCTGCACCACGCTTTGCCCAGAATGACGGTGGCAAGCAGCCAAAGTGCCACCATCATGGCGATGCTGTGCGGGTTCGAAGGCGTCGGCAGGATCGAGCCCGGAAAGATGATGGTTTTCGTCAGCGCGGCGGGGACGAGCGTCATGGGGATCACCATGAAGCAAAAAGGAGTGTCGCCGGAGAGCATCCGTTCCAGGGGGATGCTCATCGACGAGCGCAGGGCGATGAGGTCCCAGATGAAGCCCACCGGGAACAGGAATCCCAAAGCGATGAAGAATACGCGGCGCCAGCGATAGGTCTCGCGGGTACGCATCATCAGGAAGAACAAGGCGATCATAAAGACCCAGGTAACCAGCGCCGCCAGCTTGGCAGGGCGGCCCGGTTGCTGGATGACCGGCGTAAACAACAGCAGCGTAAACAGGGCCATCGGTACGCAGAGAAGAATCGAGCGCCCGATGCCGCGGGGGAGATCGGACGCGCTCATAGGAGCAGTATCAGGCATGGGACACCATCCCGCTGAGAAATATGAAAAGACTGCCGGCCCGGGCTGGCGCCATTCGCCAAGCGGTCACGCTCACAACTCCCAGGTAGGCGTAATAAATGGCGAGAGCGGCCATGGTCATACGCGCCAGGGTCGGAACGGCGGTGAATCGGCGCAACCAACTGACCCCGAGCGCCGGAAGAAACCACACGGAGGTCCCGGCGAAAAAGAGCGCGAAGAAGGCGAGCGCTCCGGGGAGGCTATGCGTCGTCGCCGCGCGCACGCCGGCCGCAACGAACGGCGGGCAGAGATTGAGCCCCGTGAGCAAGCCCAGGGTGAGGGCAGCGGGCGGACGGAAGCGATTCGCGGCGCCGATCTGATAGAGGCGGGTGGATCGTTCTTCGGGTGGCGCGCAGGCACGGCGAGGAAAGCACGCCGAGAAACCCAGCAGCAGGGCCAGGCCCAGGTTGGCCAGCCCGAACACCAGGCTACGCGAGCGCAGATCAAGCGGCAGGGTTAACCCGGCCGCCCAGGCCAGCACGGCGAATCCCAGGTACCCCGCAAGGCGCCCGCCGAGAAAAATGGCCAACAGCCGGCCCGTGGGCCCCAGCTTGCGCGGTTCGGCTCCCAGCCACGGCAACAGGACCGGTCCGCAGGAAGCAACGCAGATGGGACCTGAACCGAATCCCAGCGCCAATGCCTCGGTCAGGTTCATGGGGGGTCTCCAGGGGCGCAGAGTCCGGGAGTCAAGGAGTCGAAAAGTCAAGAGTCGAGCGTCGAACGGGAATGACCTTCACTCTGTCCCTTAACTAACAGCGGAAAGAGTCCCGAATCCTCACCCTCAACTCCACAACTACCCGGGAAACTTCAGCCGCGCGCTGATGGCTTGAATCTGGTCGAGGGATTTGGTCTTTTCGAGCGCAGCGATCTGCAACGCGATGTTGCCAATGGTTGTGGACTCACTCGGCCCCCGCAGAACTTCCCGCCCCGTTAGTTCCTGGGTCAGACGGTTGAGGGTTTCGTTCTTGACGCCGCCGCCCACGATGCAGATGCGTTCAATCGGCTTGCCGGTTATCGCCTGAAGGTCCTTGATCACTTTGGCGTACTGCCGCGCCAGGCTGCGGAAAATAATGGCCGCAATCTCCTTGGGCTGAGTCTCCTCGTCGAACCCGTGCGCTTTGAGCGCGGCATTGATGCGGGCAACCATGTTGCCCGGCGCAAGGAATGTTTCCGCCTCCGCATCGAAAGATGGCCCGATCGCGGGAGCTTCCGAACATTGCTGCGCCAGGTCGGCAGGCGTCAACTCCAGCCCTTGTGTTCTCCACTCGCGCAAACACTCCTGAAGCAGCCACAATCCGATCACGTTGCGCAGGAATCGGATGCTGCCCGCAGCCCCGCCTTCGTTGGTAAAGTTCTGTTCATAGGAGTCCGCGGTCACCACCGGGCTGGGAACCACCATGCCCACCAGGGACCATGTCCCGGAGCTGATGAACGCCAGCTTTTCATGCGGGAAAGGAATGCCTGCCACGGCTGCGCCGGTGTCGTGGCAAGCCGGCGCGATGACTTGCACGTTTGACAGGCCAAGGTCCGTGGCGAGTTCTTTGCGCATCTTCCCCAGCGGCGTCCCCGGCGGCGCGATGGAGGGGAACTTCTCCAGGTTGAGTTTAAGCGCCCGGGTCAACTCCTCTGACCATGACCGCTTGTGGACATCGAGGAGTTGAGTGGTGCTGGCTTCGGTGTACTCGGCCATCGCAACTCCCGAGAGCCGGAAGAGGAAATACTCCGGCAGGGTGAGCCACTTTGCCGCGCGATCCCACTCCGAAGGGAATTCGGCGATGTGGGCCATCAACTGGAAAACCGTGTTGAAAGGAAGAAGTTGAATTCCAGTGATTTCGTATAAGCGCTTTTGCGGAATCAGCGCATAAACGCGCTCCATTTGAGGGAGATTTCTGGCGTCGCGGTAGCAGTAGGATCGGCCGATGCGATTCATCGTTCGGTCGAGCAAAACGTAATCCACGCCCCAGCCGTCGACGCCAACGCTGGCGATGCGGCCCGCGGCTTTGGATGCGGCCTGGTGAAGCCCTTTGACGATCTCCTGCCAGAGGCGGTCCAAATCCCATACCAGGTGGCCCGCCTCTTCACGTGCGCCATTGGGAAAACGGTGGACCACTTCCAGAATTCCTTCCTCCCCCGTCCAACGGCAAAGGACCACACGGCCACTCTCTGCTCCAAGATCAGTTGCCACAATGTGTGTGCAGGTTTTCATGGTCGTCATTCCTTGCCAGATTGTAAGAGCGGTCCTTGTGACCGACCTCGCGCAACCACACGGGTTGCCCCTACAACGCGCTACGCGTAGCTTCCGCCCGCGGCTTGGTTCCGCTCGGCGCGCTCACGCTCGATGCGTTGCATGTAGCCGGACTCGCGGAAAGCACCCAAGGGGTCTTCCGGCAGGCCTTTGGAGCGTCTCCACTCACGGATCACCGGTCGCACATCCGTTGAGAAGGCTGCTTTGAGACACTCTTCGGCGTCGATGAGTTCGCACTTCTGCTGGTGGCGAGCCAGGCTCTCGTGATCGACCAGTGTAGCCTTGGCATACAGTTCCTGGGCGGTCACCGCAGTCTGGATCATTTCTTCGATCTTGCCTTTCAGGTTGTGGCTCTGGTCGATCATGTAGGCGATGTCCGCGCGACGTCCGGCCTCCCACTCGAAGTAGAGGATTCCGTGGAAGATGCGAAAGATCTGGTAAGGATCGATCGAACCCAGCGTCAGATCATCGTCAGCGTATCGACGGTCATTAAAATGGAAGCCGCCCAGCATGTCCTCGCTCAGCAGCCAGGTCACGATTTGCTCGATATTCTGGGCTTGGTAGTGATGGCCCGTATCCACAAGTACCTTCCCGCGCGGACCGGCCGCGCGCGCCAACAGTAAAGCCATGCCCCAGTCGGCAATGTCCGTGTGATAGAAAGCCGGCTCAAAAGGTTTGTATTCCACCAGCAGTCGCTGCGTCGATGAAAGCTGCGCGTGGCTGGCCTTCAAACCCTCTGCGAACCACTGCTTCCTCTGCCGGATATTGGCGGTACCCGGATAGCACGATCCGTCCGTAAACCACAGGGAGATGTCCCGGCTCCCTGTCTGCTTCCCGATCTCGATGCAATCCAGGATGTGCTGCAATGCCGCTTGGCGCACTGCGGGATCGGGATTCGCCAGCGATCCGTATTTGTAAATCTGATCCTGGAAGACGTTGGGGTTGATCGCGCCGACACCAACGCCGTATTGGGCGGCGTACCCTTTCACTTCATTCGTGCTCTTGAGGCCTTCTGGGAAATCCCAGAGGACGTGCACGGCCACGGTGGGACAGATGCCTGTAAAGTGATGCACTTGCCCGGCATCACTGAACTTCTCCTCGGTGGACGTGGCTGCGCCCAGTTGGGTGAATTTGCCAAAACGCGTGCCGGTGTTGGCGAACCCCCACGAGGGTAATTCAATTCGGAAAGTCTCTAAACTCTTCCAGAGAGTCGGTTCGGACGAGCCTTTGGACATGCTGCACCTCCATTAGGTTGGAGCCACATAGTACTGGTTTGGGTTAAGCTTAGTCAAGGCGCACGATGCGCCGGGGCACGACCCACCACCCCCAACTCCTCCTCAACGGAGGAGCGGAGTTTCGAGTTCCCCTCCTTGGTTAAGGAGGGGTCAGGGGCGGTTGGATCATGGGGTTTACTGATTTAAGGTAGCGCGCCCGGTACGTGGTAGAATAAGGCGTCAAGATGAGCGTTCGGGAACGCGTTCGGACCCTTTTTCGCCTCTTTCTGCTAACCACAGTGCTGGTAACCGTGGCGCTGGTCAGCGCCCTCACCACTATCCGGCTTACCATTCGCGGGCATCAGGAGACGATGCCCAACCTGGTGGGACTGACCTCTGAATATGCTCAACGCATGACCAGTGGGCTGGGTCTTGAGATGAAAGTCGAAGATAAGCTCTACAACACTCAATATCCAGCGCAGACGATAGCGTCGCAGATGCCTCCCCCGGGAACCCGCATTAAGATCGGCCAGCATGTGCACGTTCTGGTGAGCCTGGGTCTGCCCCAAGTCTTCATCCCCAATTTCGTGGGGGCAAGCATCCGGGCGGCGAGGATCACCGCCGTTCAGCGCAACCTCGAACTGGGCGATGTGGTGGGCGTACACTGGCCCAGCGCCGAACCTGACCAAGTCGTCGCGCAGGATCCTCTACCTGAAAGCGCCGAGCTCAGGAGCCCCGCCGTGAATATTCTGGTTTCTCTGGGCGAGGAGCCTGCCGCATACCTGTGCCCAAGGTTCGTCGGCCAATCTATTGCGGAAGCTCGCCGCAGCCTGGAGAAGGCAGGCTTCAAAGTGGCGGGCGTTACCTCCGTCGTTGCGGCAAGCGGTGCGCGCGGCATCATCTTGACGCAATCCCCGCCCGCCGGCAGCAAGATCGGGCCTGACGCGGAATTCAGCTTCCAAGTTTCGCAATAACTGAGCAACGCATGTTTGGAGAGAGGGAGGTTGGCCCCAAGGCCGACCGGGGTGATATTATGTCATCCTCAGAGTGTTGAAAATAGCAGCGTAAACGGCACTCTAACTGCAACACTATGTCCCTAAGCGCCTCCGGGTCTCTAGCTCGGATTCAAATTGTCCCTCGCAGCCCGACTTTATGGGTGGAAATTCGCAGTTTGACCTTCAGTCGGACGCTGACAAAAAGGCGACGCAAAAGACTCTGTCCGACGCGGGCTCGATCCGGAGCGTATTGATATCGTTCACGTACTAAGAGGTGGGAATCTTAGAAATGAGTCCGACCAGGCTAGTCATTCTCAGTTCAGTCATTGTCTTCCTTGCACGCCCGGGGGCCCTCAGGGCCTCCGACGACTGCCTTGCGTGCCATGGAGCCTCCACGGGCTTGACGAACTCGCAAGGCAAACCTATCACCGTGAAGCCGGAATCGCTCGCGCACAGTGTTCACAAGGACCTACACTGCGTGGACTGCCACGCCGGAGCGGCCAAGCTCCCTCACACGGCCAAGGTCGCGTCCGCCTCCTGCCTTACGTGTCATGGCGAAGTCGCGGGGGAGTTGGCAAACCACGCTCATTCCGCCCTGGGGAAACCGGATAGTTCCGAAACCTGCATGAGTTGCCACGGGAACGCGCACGAGGTGGCTGCTCCCGCCGCCCGTGGCGCCAATCTCTGCGCCACTTGCCATGCCGGCGAGGTGAAAGAATTTGCCTCCAGCGTTCATGGACGTGCTCGCAAGCAAGGTGACACGAACGCGCCAGGTTGCGCAGACTGCCACGGGGCGACCCACCAGGTGGTCGAAGCTTCCACGGCCGACTCACCTGTTAATGGCAAGAACCTGCCCTCTACTTGCGGGCGCTGCCACTCGGACCCGAAGCTGGCGCACAAGTACCTGTTCGCCGCCGTCAGGCCGGTGGAGGCGTACGAAGCCAGCGTTCATGCGCGGGCCATTCGTGAGGGAAAGAAGGCAGCCGTCTGCAATGATTGTCATGGAACCCACGCCATCCTTCCGCCTTCCGATCCTCGTTCCCCGATTTCGCAACGCAATGTCGGCTCGACCTGTGGCAAATGCCACGAGCAAGCCTTCGCTCAATACAAGGACAGCATTCACGGCCGGGCGGTGGCCGCAGGGGTCACGGCAGCCCCCACCTGCACTGACTGCCACGGCGAGCACAACATCCTGGCGCCGGGCAATCCCCAATCGCCCGTTTATGTGACGAATGTGGCCATCGCTACCTGTTCGCGCTGCCACGGGGACACACGGCTGGAGAGGCGTTTCAGCCTTCCTCTCGACCGTGTCAGCAGTTACGAGAACAGCTACCACGGGCTGGCTTCAAAGGCCGGCTCACAGACGGTCGCCAACTGCGCAAGCTGCCACGGCGTTCACGATATTCTTCCTTCCAGTGACCCGCGTTCCTCGATTGCCAAAGCCAATCTTGCCGCCACCTGCGGCAAGTGCCATCCGGATGCCGGGGAAACGTTTGCCCTTGGGCCTGTGCATGTGGTTCCCAACGCAGCGGCCGCGAACCCCTGGCTGCGCTACGTCCGGTTGTTCTACCTGTTCACCATTCCTGCCGCGCTCGGTTTCATGCTCTTCCACAATCTCCTGGACTGGTTGCGCAAGCTGCGCAGGCACATCGCTCAATACGGATCTCTCACCAGGCCGGTGCGCCTTACTCTCAACCAGCGCGTCCAACACGTGATTCTTCTTCTCAGCTTCCTGCTTTTGGTGGTTACGGGTTTTGCCCTGAAGTTTCCGGGGAGTTTCTGGGCTGAACCGATCGTGCGCTGGGAAAAAGATTTCCCGCTGCGCGGGCTCATACACCGCATCGCCGGAGTAGTCTTGATTGCCGCCGGCTTCTACCACCTTATTTACTTGTTCTTCACCGTCGAGGGGCGCAAAGCCCTGCTCGCCATGCTACCCAAGGTCCGGGACGCTCGCGAGGCTGTCCACACCATGGGCTACAATCTTGGCTACCGGCGCGAGTTGCCGTCGTATAGCAAGTTTAACTATGCGGAGAAGGTTGAATACTGGGCCCTGGTCTGGGGAACAGTGGTGATGGGCATCACCGGAGTTCTGCTCTGGGCCCATAATTACGTGCTTCGATATCTCTCCAACTCATGGCTGGATGTCCTCACCGCCATTCACTACTACGAAGCGATTTTGGCAACACTCGCTATCGTCATATGGCACTTCTACGCCGTGATCTTCGATCCGGAGGTTTATCCGCTGAAGTGGACGCTGATCAATGGCCGTGCCCCGGAGCACGAAGTGCGAGAAGAAGATGAGGCTGCGCCACAAGATGCGGCGCCAGAGGGCAGGAGTGCGAACCCGCCTTCGCCCGCTACACGCTCGCGCGAACCGGACATCCTCAGCCCCCGCAAGCCGGTCACGCGGAAGCGCTGACCTTTAGGCCAGCACGAGAAAACAAAGCAGAATACCGACACGAAGGTCGGCGCCACCTCAGGCCAACCGGTGCGGTCTGCCGCGCCGCCGTAGCGCTGACCTTTAGGTCAGCACGAGATAACAAAGCAAATTACCAACCTGAAGGTCGGCGTTACAGGGGTTTACTTATAAGCGAAGATCTCGGCGTAGAGGATGAGGGCGATGATGAGGAGCCCGATCGTCAAGGCAGTGAAGCCGAAGCGGCGCCAAAACTGAACGAGGACGGCTGGCGGGGCGGGCATCAAACGTTTTTCTAGCTCACCGCTCTCGAGCAGTTCCCGGTATTCGCGCGGCCGGTCGAGCTTGAACTTTTCCAGCGGCTCCCCGCCCGTAAAAACGACCGTATCGATTGGAAATCTCTCCGGTCGGAAGTGCGTGTTAAAGAAGTGTACAGTGAAGATGAATCCCACGGCCAGCAGCGCTTCGTCACTGTGGATGATGGTCGCCACGTTGATCAGCGCACCGGGCAGCAGCCGCGTGAAGAATTCCGGGAACCAGAGTAATAGCCCCGTGGTGCCGATGACCGCCACGCCCCAAAACACCGCGAAGTAATCGAATTTCTCCCAGTACGTCCAGCGGCCGTAGTCGGGCCGCGGTCCCTTGCCCACAAACCATTTGAGCGAAGTGATAAACTGCCGCCAGTCATTCCGATTGAACACCATGCTATCGGGGTTGAAGACGAACTGCCGCCAGGTTTTTCCACTCGCCCGGCGCTGGCGTGCCGCGTCCCAGAGATGCAAAGCGAAATAGGTGAAGGTGAGTACCGCGCAGAACCGGTGTATGACGCCGGCGGCCTCGAAGCCTCCCAGGAGGTGGGCGACCACTTGCGCCCAGCGCGTGTACGAGAACTTCAGCATCATGCCCGTCAGGGCCAAGCCCAAGAAACTGGTGATGACCATGAGATGCAGGTTGCGGTCAAACGGCCGGAAGCGGCGCACGTAGGACGCGCCGTTGGCGTTGCCGTTCGCCTTCAATTCCCGGCTGTACTGCAGGGAGCGCGGCAGCCAGGCCACCGTATGCATAGTGGCCACGACCAGCGTGCCCAGCAACAGCGAGGTCATCCCCCAGAAGGTGAGGAACAAGATTGGATACTTTTTGGGATCATGGTGAGTGGCGTGGGTCAGATATCCGGCAAAGCGCCGGTTGGAGCCGGGGTGGCACTGGCCGCAGGTCTTCACGACATTCGCTCGGCTGAGCCGGGAGGCGGGGTCGGTGACCGTGCGGATGTCATGAGCTCCGTGACAGTCGTAGCACTTGGCAGTTTTTACATAACCCAGCTTGGAGACCTTGCCGTGGTAGGTCTCGAAGTAGGTCTTGGCGATGTCCTCATGGCAACGACCGCATTGCTCCATGATGTGGAGGCGGAAATCCGAGATGTCGGTCCGCTTGATGCTGTGCGCGGAGTGGCAGTCGTTGCACACCGGCAGGGGCTTGTTCGTCTTGGTTACCGCTGCCGAATGGACACTGGCGTTGAAGGCCTCGTAGATCCCCTGGTGGCAGCGGCCGCAGGTCGTGGCCACATTCTTGGGATTCACGCTGGAGCGTGGATCGCGACTGGGCAACTCATCATGAGGCGTATGGCAATCGGCACAGTTCGCCGTCACGGTCAGGCCACTTTGCAGCAAACCCTTGCCGTGGATGCTCTCCTCGTAATTTTCCACCACGTTGGTTTGCGTCCCTTTATAACGGAGCGCCGCCTGTTGCCCCGTGCGATGGCACTTGCCGCACAGGGCCGGAACATTGCGTGAAAAGGTCGGCGAGCGGGGGTTGCTCCTGCTCAGGACTCCATGCGTGCCGTGACAGTCCGCGCAGGCCGGCCCATCTGGGCTGCCTTTGGCCAACAACTGTCCATGCATGCTCTGTTGAAACTGTTCGACGGCATTGGCGTGGCAAACCGAGCAATCGACCTTGGCGGTTATGGTGGCGCAAGGTCGCGCCAGGGACGGGTCACCACTGGTATGGCATTGCACGCAGGCGGTTCGCGCGTGCCGCGACCCGGAAAGTTCCTGCTCGTTCACAAACATGGAGCGCCTGCCGCTGGCGGTCTTCAAATCCGGGTTGCCATGGCAGCGCTGGCAGTCGCGGTCGGACATCCCCTGCGCATAAAAGACTTGCCGGATCTTGTGCGGCTCGTGGCAGTCCACGCAGGCGGGGATCAGGCCCGGTCGCTTCTCCCACAGCTCGCCGCGGACGAATTTGCGGTGCACCGTCTCAATCAGTGCATGGCACTTCGTGCAGGTCCGAGTGATGTTCTGTTTGGAAATCGAAGACCGGGGGTCGGTGTGGGGCAAAACGAAGTGCGCCGTATGGCAACTGGTACAAACCGCCGTGACGATCAGGCCACGGCGGAACAAGCCCTCGCCGTGCATACTTTCGGTATAGTTTTCCAGGATCTTGTCCTGAGGGATGTTGTGAGTAAGCTG
>JBEKMN010000087.1:0-23913 GCA_050008495.1 Terriglobia bacterium
GACCTTCCATGGCATCGTTCCAAATGACCAGGGGAAGATATTCTTCAACTTCGTGCCAGTACGGAATTATCCCCGCATCAATGCCATTGAAGTTTCCCCCGAGTAGATTAGCCCCAAGCTCCGCTTTTGGGAGGCGGCCTGACTGCATACCACATCTTGAACCCAGCCTGACGCCTTGAGTCTGGCAGGGACGACTGCCGTGGGCGTCCCGGATCTCATGCTGTTTCAGCGGCTCCGGCAAGCCTGCCGTGCGGACCGGTCTTAGAAGGATTAGATCGAGGGGGGATTCGCAGCCCTCTCGGCGAGCTTCGTCTCTTTCCGACGGCGGTGCCACTCGACAGGGGCACCGGAGTTGATATAGTCAAGATCGAAGGCGAAACAGTTGAGACAGGCTTCGGCGACCGCCTTGGTGTCGAATCTCGGCTGCTCGCCCTGGAAGCGCGCTTTAAGGCAGATCTGTCGGACGATATCGCGCGGATAGCATTGCCGCAGTGGTCGATTGAATTCTGTGGTGACGTTGTCGATCATAAGGTCGACGACCGTCGCATCGTACTCGAGGTCGGATTCGCGGCAGACTCGCTGGCAGATTTCACGGAACTGCTCGGGCGTTGCATAGTCCACTTTGATCTTGGTCTGGAGCCGGCGAAAGAACGCCTCATCACCCAGGTCGGCCAGGTCCAGATTCGTTGCAAACACAACCAGCGAATCGAAGGGAACTTCGAATTTTCCTCCCCCGGCCAGAGTGAGAAAATCGATGTGGCGGTCGAGCGGAACGATCCATCGATTCAGCAACATCTTGGGCGGCACCAACTGCCGGCCAAAGTCGTCCACGATAAGTACACCGTTGTTCGCCTTCATCTGGATGGGGGCACAGTAAGACCTGCTGGCCGGGTCCAAATGCAAATCCAGCATTTCAACAGTCAGTTCGCCTCCTACAATTACCGATGGCCTGCGACACAGCACCCAGCGACCGTCGGTATCCTCAGGGACAGGCTCGTCGATCCCTTTGTGGAGAGCGCCATCGTAGACACTGATAATCTGGCCGGAGACCTCAACGGCGTGCGGGATCCAGACGGAGTCACCATAGACACTGAAGAGCTTCTCGGCGATAATGGTCTTGCCGCATCCCGGCGGTCCATAAAGAAACAGCGATGCACCAGACGCGACTGCCACACCCAGCCGGGTTTGGATGCGACTGGATAATACCAAGTCCTCTAATACTCGGGTGACGTCCTGGGGGTGCACCTCACAACGCATCACGCTCTGTGCTCGTACACAAGCCGTATAGTCGCCAAGGGACACTGGAGCCGGACCCACATACTGGCTCAGCGACATGAATTCCAAGGCCCTGGTCCTTCCTTCCGAGGAGAGCGCGACCCGGTGTACGAGCCCTGTCATTCCCTTAACTTCGCAAAGACGGTCCTTGCGCAATCGTTGAAAGACTTCGTCAACAACCGCAAAGCTCAGCCGGAGGTGCTTGCTCAAGTCAACGAGTGTTTGTTCCCCTTTCAAGCAAAGAATCTTCAGAGCAAGTTCTTCGAGCAAATTGGGAGGGATGTTCGTCTTCATTACCGACTGTGGCGACGGCATCGCAGGCACCATCGGTTTCCGGCACCGAGACAAAGCGGCGCTGATGTCTTGGTTCTCGGCGTTATTCTCTATATTCACAGTTGCGCAAGCGCGATCCATGCCATCTACCTCCGGACATTAGCATATTCTTCGACCTTACTCACTGACAAGTGAATTCAAAACCCGATTCCTCGAGCACTCTTTCAGATCTGCGACACAGTGTGTCGCGTTCTTGAAATGGTGGGCCGGGATCGCTGTCTTGTATGGCCACCACATCACAATTGAGTGGCTCAACTATGGTTTTGATCACATTCAGGATGGCCGGTTCGTCATCCACCACCAAAAGTTTCAAGGACATGGGTTATCTGGTCGTACCATCAGAATTGCTGTTCCGTCGTGCAAAACTACCCGCACCGGGACATTCATCTGCGTTGCTGCCTATTTTGGGCCTGGTAATGCATCCAACACATCGCGCACCTTGCGCGCCAGGCTATCTGGTGTAAAAGGTTTCTGCATGAAAGCCTTTCCGGCTTCCAGCCCGCCAACGCAGATTGCAGCGGCGCCCGTATATCCTGACATGAAGAGCACTTTCGCTTCGGGGTGCGCCATCTCAAGGCATTGCGCCAGAGTCCTCCCGCTTATTCCGGGCATCACCAAATCGGTCAGTAAAAGGTGGATGGTAATCTTCCCGTCGGCGCTGATGGTGACCAGCGGGTCGACGGAGGCCTCAATCAGGCTGCGTGCATACTCGGAGGCTTGCTTCTGGGCTGTGACATCGCGGGCGGTGGCTCATTGACCACCAGCCAGAAGAGCCCCAGTTGCTTCACTGCCCGGCGGAAGGAGTCAAAGTCCACGGGCTTTTGAACGTAGGCGTTGACCCCCAGCTTGTAGCTCTCCACCAGGTCGTCTTCTTCGCGCGAGGAAGTGAGGACTACAACCGGAATCGTTTTGGTGCGCGGGTCGGCCTTTAGCGTGCGCAGGACTTCCAGGCCATCCACTTTCGGCAGTTTCAAGTCCAGAAGGACCAGTTGGGGCAGGTGATCGAGGCTGCGGCCTGCGAACTCGCCCTGGCAGAGAAGATAATCCAGCGCTTCTTCCCCGTCACGAGCCACCTGAAGGTTGTTGGCAAGGTTTTCCTCACGTAAAGCGTGGATGGTCAGCTTGGCATCCTTGGGGTCGTCTTCAACAAGAAGAATCTGTACATCCTTTGGCGTCATTGCACACCTCCCGATTCTGTTCGTTTTTCCCGTTCGGGACTGTCCGACGATCCCAGGGTGAAATAGAAAGTCGCGCCCTTGTCGAGTTCAGCTTCCGCCCAAACGCGCCCTCCATGTTTATGAATTATGCGTTGGACGGTTGCCAAGCCCACTCCGGTACCTTCAAAGTCTTCCGCCCGGTGGAGGCGCTGAAACATCCGAAAGAGTTTTTGGGCATGCTTCATGCTGAAACCCACGCCGTTATCGCGCACGAAGATGGTGGCGTGTTCGTCCTGACCGGCCGCACCCACCTCAATGATGGCCGGTCTACGCGAGCGGGTAAATTTAACCGCGTTGGCGAGCAGGTTGAAGAAGACCTGTTTCATCAACCCCGGATCGCATTCGACAAAGGGTAGCGTATCAACCCTCCACTCGATCAAGCGATCGGGGTTTGCCCGATTCAAATCTGACCTGACGGCGTCGACGAGAGAGTTCAGTCCGGTTACCTGTACGCTCAGTTGTGATCGTCCTACCCGCCCCAGATTGAGCATGTCATCAATGAGCGTACGCATCTGGAGGACCGATTCAAGAATGGTCGCGACATATTCTTGTGCTCCGGGGGACATCTCGGCCCGGTGCCGTTCGACGAGCAGCTTTGCGAACCCGTCAATTTGACGTAGCGGCGCACGCAGGTCATGGGAGACGGAGTATGTAAAAGCTTCCAATTCCCCGTTGGCGGCTTCCAATTCCGCCGTCCGTTTCTTCACCCGCCACTCCAGCTCTTCGTTGAGCTTGCGGATCTCCTCCGTCCGCCGCGTCACGCGCCCTTCCAATTCCAAAGTCGACTGAAGCAATTCCGAATTGGTCTTCTGCAGCTCGTTGTGCGCCTCCTGCAATTCCGCCGTGCGCGCATCGACGCGCTGTTCGAGTTCCAGAGCCAAAGCCACCAACCCCCTATTTGTCTCCTCCAACTCTTTCTGGAGGACCCGGATCGTGTCATAGGGGTCCGCAGGCAATTCGAGCGTCTTGATGTCGTACATAGGTTCTCTACCTAAGCCGGAGGGAGAGTCCCGGAAGTTCGCCACCCGGTTTTACCTACCCTTCGCCATACGTGCGCGCGGCTGGGCCTCCCTTACCACGACCACCGTCGCGTCGTCGGTGTCTCTCGCATGACGGTTTAACAGATGTTGGGCGGCGCGGGTGGCGGAGGCGTCCCGAAGTTCAGGATAATCTGCCCATTCCCAACGGGCCGACACCCCGTCCGAGTGCAACACCATCACTTGACTTGGTTCCCAATGGTGCTCGGTGATGACCGGATGGGGAGCGTTCAACCCGATCAAGCCGCGCCGCACCAAAAAGTTCATTTTTTGTGGACACGCAAACACGCGAGCTTCGATGTTGCCGACGCTGGCAAAAATAAGGCTTTCACTCCCCCAATCGAATCGCGCTAGCGCCATCACCACTCCTTGTGTTCCACGACAGGCTCGATCCACGCCGCAGAAGAGAGTGTCCAAAGGCCGGTCGTAATGTGCCTCGACAAAGAGTTGAGCCTCTCGTGCCGCCTGAAATGCCAATTGCCCGTGTCCCACTCCGTCAATCACTCCCACCAGCGCGTTTTCACCCCACCTTTCCAGAACGAAAGTATCGCCATTTTTCTCTTGCCCCGGATGGGGTCGAGTGGCCGCGCCCATGTCCAGGGGACAAGGCTTGAGGGTAGTGTTTTTAAGCAAATTCCAACGCTGGCAGACGATGCGCGTCCCCTTTTCTCCCACGCCCCTCGAAGAGATAATCAAGTCGTCCATGAGCCGGTTGACCGCTCCCAAGCCGCACCCCAGGCTGCCGGCAGTGGAATAGCCATCCGCGATGGCTTGCTCCACATCGCTGATCCCTGGGCCCCTGTCGACGGACTCGATTTGAATTCCTGCCCGCTCGCTCTCGCGAGTTGGGATGAGCGTCAGCCTGCCTCGACCAGCATGTTTCAGGAGGTTGGAAGCCAGTTCGGTCACCACAACCGCCACTTCTTCGCACTCCCTCACGCCGAAACCTAGCGCCCGGGCCATCGTCCTGCCTGCCTGCTGAGCGGTACCCACGTGGCCGGCCTGAGAGACTTCAATGGATTGCTCCGCAATGTCATTGCGGCCAGTCATTTCCGCAGCCATTTCCGCACCCTCACCGTAGTGCCCTTTCCCACTTCTGTGTGAATTTCCATTTCATCCATCAACCGTTTGACGCCGGGCAGGCCCAGACCCAGTCCGCGACTTGTGCTGTAGCCGGGCGTCATGGCCTGCTCGACATCCGGGATGCCGGCTCCGTGGTCTTCGAACGTTAGCTCCAGGCCCACTTCCCCGCTCCGGTCGAGGATGGACCACCACATAACACCCGCACCTACGTAAAGAAATACATTGCGAGCCAACTCGGATGCGGCGGTAATGACGCGCGTGACATCGGTGACTCCAAAGCATAACTGCGTAGCCAGATCCCGTACGACCCGTCGCGCGGCAACGATGTCGTTCTCGGACTTGATGGGAATATTCCCCCGTGCTAAGTCGCTCATCGTATTCGCCTCCGAGGGTGCAGGTGGGTCAGCAGATCCAGGGCGCGGTCTACCGTAAGCGCCGTGAAAGTGCCAACCATTGTCAAGCCCAACTGCGTGGCGGTGATGGCGACACTCGGGCGCATTCCGGCGATCACTGTTTGTCCCCCCATCATGGTCACCATGCGGCTGGTTTCGGTGATCGTGCGCGCGAAAAAGGAATCGAGCGTCTCGACAGCGGAGATATCCAGCACCAACCCTTTCGGCCGGTATTCTTCCATGGCCCCCAAGACCTCCTCCTGGAGGGTCGTCACCGTTACGTCGTCGGGGTCGGCGGGCATCGTCACCAGCAGCGTATTGCGCACCTTAACCAGTGAGATATTTTGGTTCGTCATTGCCATAACTCCTTCCGGAATAGAGGGAATGTCTCACAAGGAGTGCGCTCCCTTGGCCTGATCTTCCTGGGTGATAATCTTGAGGTTGAGGATGTCCAGCGCCACGCGCAGCCCGGCCGCCAGCGATGAGCGAGTCACAACATCCGCCAGGTTGATCCCCAAATGCGCGAGGGTCTGGGCAATCGCCGGCCGCACGCCCGTCAGTATCGCCTGCGCCCCCAACAACCGCACGGAGGTGATGGTCTCGATCAGGTGTTGCGCGGTTCGCGTATCAATGGCCGGGACGCCCGTCACATCCAGGAGGGCGACCGCGGAGTTGGTCTGCACAATCTTATCCAGCAAGCGTTCCATGAACTGCTGCGCCCGCTGGGTATCCAGCGTGCCGATGAACGGCGCGACAACCACCCCTTCCCACACTTGCAGTACGGGAGTGGAAACATCCAGGATTTCCTTGGCCCGCTCGGCCAGTGCCTCGCGCATCCTCTTTTGCTCGGTAATGTCTCGGGCCGTAGTCGAGGCTCCGATAATTTGGCCGGAGGCATCGCGGATGGGCGAGACATTCAGAGAAAGGTCAATGACCTCCCCATCTTTCGTAACCCGGGTAGTCTCAAAGTGACTTACACGTTCTCCCCGTTTCACTTTTTCGAGGATCGCGGGTACCTCGTCAGGTTTGTTGGGGGGCACCAGAACGCTGACGGGCCTGCCCACCATCTCCGCCGCCGAGTATCCATAAATCCTTTCGGCGCCGCGGTTCCAGCTCAGGATCGTGCCATCCAGGGTTTTACCGTAGATGGCATCGTCGGAGCACTCTACAATCGACGCCAGATAGGCCTGCGAGGCAACTCCCTCGATGTCTTCAAGGGCCGCCGTACCACTCAATTTGCTTCTATTTGCCATTTTCCTTTCCTCCTCGGTCAAATTTTGATCAACTTGCTTTTGGCGCATCCTGCGGTGCACCGCCCACCTGTCTCCTGGCGCTGGTCGCGAGAGGGAAATTCTCCCGCTCCGCCGGGTTCCTCCGCCCACTTCGGCGTTTCCTTGCACCCTCACGCTGCCTCGCTTCAACCCTCCGCAGCACTTCCGATTTCAGCCTCCAGGCCTTCTTGGCCGCTGCCATTGAGCGTGAAGTAAAACGTGGCTCCCTGGTTCAGGGCGGCCTCCGCCCAAACCCGCCCTCCGTGTTTGTGAATAATGCGCTGGACCGTGGCCAGGCCCACGCCCGTTCCTTCAAAATCCTCGCTCCGGTGCAGGCGCTGAAACACCCCAAAGAGTTTGGTGGCATATTTCATGTTGAAGCCTACGCCGTTGTCCCGCACGAAAATGACGGCACAGCCCTCTTGTTGAGTTGTTCCCACCTCAATCACCGCCGGTTTCCGCGGGCGAGTAAACTTGACGGCATTGGAGAGCAAATTCGCAAAGACCTGTTTAATCAGAGCCGGATCGCACTCGACGAAGGGCAGGGTTTCGACCTTCCACTCGATCGTGCGGTCGGGGTTCTCGCGCATCAAATCCGCCCTGGCCTCATCCACGAGGGAGTTCAGCCCAGTCGCTTGCATGCTTATTTGCTTTCGCCCCAAACGCGCCAGGTTGAGCAGATCATCAATCAGCATTCCCATATGGAGGACTGCATCGCGAATCGTCGCGATGTCTTCTAAGGCGTCAGGGGAAAGCTCGGCGCCGTGCCGATCCACGAGGAGCTTGGAAAACCCGTCGACGTGCCGCAGGGGGGCCCGCAGGTCGTGGGAGACCGAATAAGTAAAGGCTTCCAGCTCTTTGTTGCTGGCTTCGAGTTCTGCCGTGCGCTCGCGCACCCGCTGCTCGAGTTGCTCATTCAGACGCCGGACCTCCTGCTCCGCGCGTTTGCGTTCGGTGATATCGCGAGCCGCGGCGAAGATGCCGATGACCACGCCCGCCTCGTCCCGGTAAACCGAAGCGTTATAGAGGACGGGGGTGAGGTGTCCATCCTGGTGCCGGATTCCCAACTCGTAATCCTGGACAAAGCCCTCGCGAAAGGTTTGTTGATATCCAACCCGGGCCTTTGCGGGGTCGGAGAAGTAATCGCAGAAGTCCGTGCCGATCAACTTCTGTCGGACGCGGCCGGTGGCCTTTTCCATGCCGGAATTGGCGTCGGTGATTTTGCCACCGGGTGCGATCATCACCAGCGGATCCAAACTGGCCTCGATCAAGCTGCGGTTATAGGCGCTCGCCCCCTTCAACCGTTCCTCGGCCCTCCGGCGCGCGGCGCTGCCCCGGAGGGCAATCCAACTTCCCGCGGAGAAGACCATAACAGCCAAGAGGCACCCGAGGATAACCACGGCGTCCGCGGTGCGGGCGTGGGCCCGGCTCGCGGCCTCGCGGACCCGCAATAAACTGCTCTCGTTCGACTGCATGGAGTCAACAAGCTCGCGTATTTCGTTCATTAACCTGAGCCCCTCCGCCTTGTTCAGCTCTTGGCTGGCGGCCGCGAATCCTTGGTTGCGGCGCAGCGAAATGAGGTTCTGCATCACAGCGATTTTGCGGTTGGTCAGGGACGAGAGTTTGTCCACCTGATCACGCTCGAACGGATCGTCCACGATCAGGCCGGGGAGTGCCTGGAGATGCTGGGGGACGCGTGAGATTCCCGCTTGGTGTTGTTCCAGGAAAGTCTCGTTACCCGTGGCCACAAACCCCCTTGTGCCGGCCTCAGCTTGCTGTATCGCAGAATAGATTTGTTCAAGTTCGGTGCGGACGACGATGGTGTGCGCTACCCAGCGGTCCGTCTCAATCAGCGCCTGAGTGGCTCGGTACTGTATCGCACCCACCGCCATCAGAGTCGCCAGGGCCAGCCCGAAACCGGTTACCATCTTTTGTTCCAGCGAGAACGGCCGGAAGAATTTCGTCCAGTTGCTCATTCTTGTTTCATCCTGACAGGCCATTTTCCCAACCAAGCAGTGGGGGCTCCGCTGCCAACAGTAACTCCATCTTGCCGGCTGAGCACCGGTGCCGATGAGGCACAGATTGCCAGCTCGTCCGCGAATCTCCTCCTATGTCCAGACGGCAGGCGAAAGAAGAACTCCAACCGCCTTGGGGTCAAACCGCCGGACGCCGCTTGAGGAGGTAGCACGGCATGGGATGCAAGGGCATCGCAGGCTGGGAGAAACGGGCATGGCTTCTCCTTATGCCGTGGGACCAAGACATTTAGGGTTCGCCTCGATCTCAGCGCGTTTGATCAAGGTCTCAAGCGAGCAAGGGGTCGCAGGGTCATACACGGATAGCCTCCTCCGCCTTGGATGTTGTGAGGACAATTACCGGGATGTGCTTGAATTCGGGGTCGCTGTTCAAGTCTGCCAGGAGCTCGCGACCATTCAATTTGGGGAGGTTGAGGTCGAGCAGAATGAGGTCAAAATGACCTGCATCATTGTATGGGGGTGTGCCGCGCAGCATTGCCAGTGCTTCCACTCCATTGGCTGCTACCGTTTGATGGTTGCCGGCCTTCACATCGCGGAAGGCTTCGATCGTCAGCCGAACATAAGCCGGGTTATCTTCAACCAGCAGAATTCGGGTAGGCTTTTCAAGTCCCTCGTCCATACCAGCTCATTCTTCCTCCGACTCAGGGTCCTTTCGGCGCTTTCGCAGGCGCCCTTGCTCACAACGAACATCCAGATTTTCTTTCTATTCCAGGCATTATCACAATCGGCGGAATGCTTAAAAGGTTTAATCAAAATCCAAAAGTAGGCGGACCGCTTATGCGACTCTAACTAAGCGGAATCAGTGAGTTGGGAGAATGCCGGACAACCGATGCCGGGAATAGTCTTGACCGGACGTCTGGTCTTATGCCGCGGCGAGTTCCGCCGATGGGAGTGAGTGGAGGTAGCTGCGGATGACGTTGGTAACGCCGGGCCCGGAGACAAAACTGGGCTGAGGCCGGTTTGCCTTTTCCTTCGTCCTAGTCGAAGAACCATTCGCCGCAAGTAAGGCGCATGAGTATTCTGCCAGACGCCAAAATCAAAACTGACGGTAATTCCGCGACGGATGAAAAGTCGCCTAACGGATTAAGCATCTCTTCGCCTCCCTTACGCGCGCTCATCCTGGAAGATGACCCGCGCGATGCAGTGGTGACGGCGAGCGTACTCGAGGGCGGGGGGTATAAAGTGCTATTCGAGGTCACGGACGACCTGGAAGTCTTCCGGGAGCGTCTGGAAAAAGCAGAGTACGACATCATTCTCGCCGATTTCAGCCTTCGCGACTGGTCTGCGCTCGACGCGCTGGACGTCTTAAAGCACTCAAACAAGGATGTTCCGCTCATTGTCGTAACAGGCGCTCTGGGCGACGAAGCTGCGGCAGAATGCATCAAGCAGGGCGCGGCGGACTTCGTTCTCAAGGACCGCCTCGCACGATTGCCCACCGCAGTTAAACGGGCGCTGGAAGAAAGACGCCTTCGCCACGAGAACAAGCGAGCTTTGGAAGCGCAACTCCGGCTGGCCACAATTGTGGAGTCGTCGGGCGAAGGGATTGTTGGCACGACCTTGGAAGGCTTCATTACGAGCTGGAACAAAGGCGCCGAGACACTTTTCGGCTATTGCGCCGGAGAGGTTTTGGGGCACCCTATTTCCGCCCTCGAACCGGCCGAGCGAGCCGAGGAGGCTAAACAGGTCTTCGCAAGTCTTCGGCGCGGCGGGTCCATTGAGCAATTGGAGACGGCACGAGTTCGGAAAGATGGGAGCCTGGTGGATGTTTCGCTGAGTGTGTTCCCGCTCCTCGACTCCCGTGGAAAGCTGACGGGGCTGGCCACGATTGCGCGTGACATCACTGAGCGCAAGAGGGCCGAAGAGAAAGCCCAGAGCGCGGCCCGTCAGATCAAGTCGCTTCTGGAGGCCGCCGGCGAAGGAATCTATGGTGTGGACGGGGAGGGCATTCTCACCTTTGTGAATCCCACCGCCAGCAGAATTCTTGGTTATGCGGCTGGGGAACTCGTAGGCGGCGGCGCTCACGCCATCTTTCACCACAGCCATCCTGACGGAACACCCTACCCGGCCGACGATTGCCCCCTGGTGTATTCGGTTCTGGGCACGGGCCTCCCGCTGCGTTGCGAGGATTGGTATTGGCGAAATGATGGTAGCGGCTTTCCGGTGCAAGTATCCGCCACGCCCATTAAAGAATCCGGGATTGTCGTCGGAGCGGTGGTCACTTTCAGCGATATTACTGAACGAAAGCGCGCCGAGGAGGCGCTTCGCGACCAAGCCAGCCGGGATCCACTGACGGATCTTTGGAACCATAGGTCCATTCTTGCGATCCTGGCTAAGGAAGTAGCGCGTGCCTCCCGCACCCACACTCCCGTTGCCGTCGCCATGATCGACGTGGATCGATTCAAGACAATTAACGACACCTATGGCCACCCGGCGGGCGACGCCGTATTGCGGGAAGCTTCGCACCGCCTGCGGGCGACGATGAGAACTTATGATTCCCTCGGACGATACGGTGGAGACGAGTTCATGGCGGTGTTCCCCGGATGCGATTCTGCTACCGCCGTTGGCTTTGCCGAATCCTTTCGCACTCGCATCGACCACCAGGCCATAGAAACTCCAGAAGGTATAATTCCCATGACCCTCAGTGTAGGGGTGGCGGAGCTCGGGGACCTCGGTGAAGTAAAATCTGAGACGCTCGTCCGCACCGCCGATGCCGCCCTATATCGCGCCAAGATCGCGGGACGGAACCGCGTAGCGCTGGCTTCAGCCGAAGACATTGAGAAAGGGGTATCGAAGCGTTTCCTCGAAGGCGGTCTGCCGGGCCTTGAGACGCCCCTTACCGAACTGTCGGCCTCGCATCCTCAATGGGATCAACTCTCCGCCGCTTCTCTCGAAACGAGCGCACCGCATCCGGCGGCCGAACACGCGGTAGCCCTTAGCAATCTCGAGGCCACTTGCTTGCAAGCCATGGAAGCGCTGGTGACGGCCCTCGATGCGCGAGACCACGAAACGTTTGGCCATTCCCACCGCGTGCGCGCCTATGCGCGCCACCTGGCGCAGAAGGCGGGATACCCGGCTGAGCTTTTGCCGTCGCTCGAACGGGGCGCATTTTTGCACGACATCGGCAAGATTGCAGTCTCGGACGTTATCCTGAGGAAGCCCGGTCCGCTCACGTCCGAGGAATGGGTGGAGATGCGCAAGCACCCTGAGGCAGGGTACGATATTCTGAGGAGCTTTCCCTTTTTGCGTCCTGTCTGCGATATTGTTCGCCATCACCACGAGCGCTTCGATGGGACAGGTTACCCCGGCGGACTCAAAGGTGCACAAATCCCACGTGGGGCACGCGTATTCGCCTTGGCAGACACTCTTGACGCCATGACTTCCGACCGGCCGTATAGAAAGGCACTAGAGTTTGAAGCGGCCCGGAATGAAATTCTGCAAATGGGCGCTTCACAATTTGATCCTCAGCTTGTCGAAGTGTTCCGCAAGATTCCCCTTGCCACTTGGATGCGGCTCCGAGCAGAGACTGAGAAAAACTCGGCCTTGGTGACCTGAGAGTTCCGCCGAGCCACGCACCCTGTGCAGGTGATGGAGCGGCCGCTAAGCGTGGTGTCACACATCGGAGTACAATGCTCTTGATGGAACCGGCCGCAAGTGCCGCAGCCGCGTGGACGATCGCGCAGACCGCGGCGGTGGCTTCGAGGGCCGGGCAAGGTCTGGCGGCACACACCCGCAGGTTACGGAGGACATATGAGGCGTCTCCTGTTTGCTCTGCTTTTCCTTGTCGTCTGCTCAACGCCCCTTCGGGCAAAAGATCGGGCCTGGATAACGGGAACGCTGGTGAATGCTGACACGGAGAGAGATTCGAGAACGGTCGGAATCCCTCCCACCATCGTAACCGGGCCGAAGGTCGCGACGCTGCGCAATGACGTGACCTACTACACCATTGACGACGGGAAATATCGCTGGGTGGTCAGCAGGCACATGACTAAAAAAGATGATAAACCGCTCAACCTGACGATCGACGCTCCCGTAAAATTCGCCATTGAAAAAAAGACGTGCTATCTGCTCGACGAGAAAGGTGAAGAGCACAAGCTGACGGTCGAGAGGAAGAGACCGAAAATCAATTGAGCGCCGCGGGGCCCCGAGGGCTTGCCGGTCAATCCCTAATCCGTCGGTAACGACTGGCGGAACTGGTAAGGGGCACGGCCATGGTCCCCGCGCCACATCCGGTATCACCCGGAGGGTGCTACCTGTAGGGGCGAGGCGGCGCCTCGCCCCTACTTCTCTGCCGCCGACCCGCGCGCTATCGACGGATTAGGCTCAATCTGGTGAGCTTCCCTCGACCTCCAATCTGTGGTAATAATGAAGCTGAGGGGGTTGGAATATGCTCGATTGGTCACAGTGCCCCGTGGTCGAAAGCATCCCGGGTAAACGCAGCGGCGCCTGGGTGTTCCGGGATACGCGGACGCCGGTGTCAGTTGTTTTTGACAACCTGGAGGCGGGCGCCTCGATCAACGAAATCAAGGAGTGGTTTCATCTCTCCCACGAGCAGGTAACCACCGTCATCGAATTTGCCGCGCGAAGCCTTGACGCGCCGCCGCTCCAGCCCGCCGGCCCAACGCTCGATGCTCGTACTCTTTGACAACGGCGTCCCCGCTCCGCTCCGGCATGCGCTCAAAGGCCACGTGGTGGTGGAAGCGTTCGAGCGCGGATGGGATCGGTTTCTTAACGGCGAACTGATCGCGGCTGCCGAGGCCGCAGGCTTCGAGGTTTTGGTGACCACGGACAAAAACATCCGCTACCAGCAGAACCTAAGAGCGCGGAAAATCGCCTTCGTCGTTCTCGGCGATCAGCAGTGGCCCACTTTGCGTCGATTTGTTGACAAGGTTGTGGCCGCTGTCGATGCGGCGACTCCCGGTGCTTACGTCGAAGTCGAGATACCGTTGGAGTGAAAGCCCATCCCCTGCTCCCGGGCCAAAACGGTCGAAAACACCAACCCGCTCACAAGTAGGGCAGCGCAGACCTGCGTCTTTTGCAGGTCTGCGGTTCTTTGCCTGGGACCACTCCAAAAGCAGCAGACCTGAACTTCAGGTCTGCGCTACTTTGCTCAGCCCGGCACCCACCGCGTACATAGTGCCGCAGTTTGGAAAACCGCTGTGGTAGAATGGCTTCGTTATGGTGACGAAATTAGACAATGTGGGTGCCTCTCGAAGATGCGTGGAGCAACATTGCAGGAAGGAAGATGCCGCCAGCGAAGCGGGGGCAGGGTGGCGCCCCATTCACAGAGGATGGGTCTGCGCACATTGTCCGAAGGCGCACAGTTGCTTCACATGGATGGACCAACACCCGACAGAAAGATAGTGCTTTAAGCAAGGAACGAGGATGCATCGTGGCTAAAATGACGTTGGAACGGCTGCACGACTTTGTTATTAAGCACGGAGAAGACATCAAAGTGATAGACACAACCGGCAAGACTTGGATGATTCAACCAGGCCAACCAGATGCGCTTGACCTGATGATTGACAAGGCCGATAGATTTCTATTCCGCGACGTGTGGTATACAAGAGAAGGCTTCACAAAACTGCTGGAGAAATCTGACTCATCTGAAGAGAAGTCTGCGGGTTAGGTGCGGATTCTTCCCCAGCGTTCACGCCAACCGGCCACGTGAATTCTAACCTGGGTTGTTTGGGAATCGTGACGGCCTTGCCCTGGAATCCACACAACGGCACCTTGCAGCCCCCAGCCCAGTACCCGCGTATAAACGGTCTCCCTCGCGCATGTCCTCAGCCACGTTTCCGAACGGGGCGGTCAAGTACATTGTGGGGTCCCCACAGGCTCTGGTGCTGGATAGGTTTAAGGGAGGAGTCTGCATTCCCGAATTAGTGGCCTTGGTGAAGGTACCTCTGTGCCTCCGCGTCTCGTTGCTCTTGCAACTCAGGCGAGTCGATAAGTTCTTTCAGTTCATCTGCGGGCACGACTATCGAAATCCCGCTGTTTGCGTTTGCGGTTCCTGTCAACGTTGTCGCAACCTCTAAGCGTAAATCCTCGGTTTCATAATAATAACCGCTGACGACTCCGAGCAAACGATAGGAAAATCCCCCGATCATCATGGTTCCATTCCTATACCCCCCTATGTTAACGAACATCGGAGACCCGCTGTTACCGAGGAAGACGTGGGCATCGGCGAGGTAAACGCGCCCCGGTTTTCCGAGTGTAGCGTTAAGCATCTCATCAGGCATCATGGCCAGAATTCCCTGCCTAATGATCGGCTCTATCTTCTTCTGACCTGGATATTGATAAAAAAAACCACAAAACAAGACGTAGTCACCCTCTGCGATCATACTCGACGCCACGACATCCTTAGTGGCAAGAAAAGAGATTGGGACAACTTGAAAGTCGAATTTGTTCAAGTCTGGTGCTAACGGCAATACAGCCAAATCAACAGCGTCATCTTTCGGGAAGTACCAGTGGGTATCCAGCGGGATGGTACCTTCTGCAGCCGCGATGCCGTTACTTTCCTTTCTTAGGTTCAGTCGTAGGGTCTGTTTCGTTACTCGAAGCTTACGGTGTTCCTTCTCTGGCTGTGCCACGTGGCGGTTTGTCACCAAGTAAACAAATTCATTCTTGCCGAGCCGAGCATCTGGGACGCCAACGAAGAACACAGTCGCTCGGTCCTCTACCTGCTGGTTGCCGTCCATGCAGTCCAGGGTGATAAACGCAACCGTCTTCTTCAGTAAAGTTGTTTGTGGAACGGGGGCTTGCTTCTGTTGCTGCGAAGAATCAACTTTGGCCGGGTTCGCTTGCGGTTGCGGAGCAGCATTCTGTGGTGCTTGTGCTCCAAGGACTAGTGGGAAAAGAAGCACCAATAATTGAAGTTGTGCGATTTTATTGATTCTTGACATCTCTCACCTCTCCAAACTCGCCTCCACTGGGCTGTAGATAACCTCTGTACATTGAACGCCCAGGACCCCAGAGCTTGCAAGAAAAATGGAAACAAGGGCCACGCGTATGCTCCAGCGCCGAGGAAGAAAAGCGGATGCCGGTTCCGTGGCGGGATCGGACTTTCTGTTCTCTCCGCATTTTTCTCTTGACAAATAGAGTGCCATAGGCTAGAATGATGCTGTGGGGTTAGGCAGGCGGCCAGGGCCTGCCGGATGCGTTATGCTGGGAAGCCTTCCTCGGGTTTCGTCTGTGGTCCCTGCCTGTGGTTCCTGCCTTCAGCGCCGTCAAGAAGTCGAGGAGTCAAGGAGTCGTGGAGTTGGGTGTTCGAACCCGACTGCGACTTCATCCTTCCGGCCGCAGGCCGGCAGGTGGCCGGCCTCTCCTTGCCTCCTCGACTCCCCAGCTCTTCGACTCCAGAATTCAACGAACGATCCGGGAATGTCTATGAAAACAAAGGAAGAGGTCAAAAAGTCAAGAAGTCGAGGGGTTGAGGAGTCGAGAAGCGACAGCAGCGCGACCAAGTTTGGGGAGAAAGTCCATAGGCGTCCCGTCGGGCAGTTGCCGGACTCTCGACTTTCGACTCTTGACTCTCAACTTTCTCGGGGAACAAAGCGAGAATGCCTATGAAAACAAACAGTCGAGGAGTTGAGGAGTCGAAGAGTTGTGTAGTTGTGGGGCCAATTGAAGAGATCGGGCCGGATGGTGACGCTTTGTCACTCCTCGACCTTCGACTCTCGACTTCTCGACTTGAATTCGACGGAACAAAGCGAGAATGTCTATGAAAACAAAGGACGAGGTCAAAAAGTCGTGTAGTCAAGTGCCCCCTCACCTGGCTCGCTACTCTCGCCACCCTCTCCCCAACAGGAGAGGGCCGCTGATGATGTTTGTTTTCAGTATGCAGAAATCGTGGGAACGAACCTAAGAAGTCGTTGAAAACAAAGGAGGTCACGTTCTGTAGAGTGCAAAAACGAACCCAAAACGAACCCGGAATTGCGTGTCAAATCCCGGATTGGACCGCAGAAGTGAGCTTGACGGGCGGAGAAGTGCGGCAGCGAACGGAACAGCCTGCGGATCGATGCGCGCTACCTGCGGCGTTGGTACGTGAACATATACTCGGTGCGGTCGGGGTTGCGCGCGAAGATCTGGGTAGTTTCGAGCGAGTCGGCGAGGCCGTCGGCGGCCGAGCCCGGCAGCCGATCGTTCGAGAGCGCGAAGCCGCCGGGGTTCAGCATCAGCGCCATGTTCAGACGGGCCAGTGCCTGTTCGAATTCCCCGAAGTAGACAAAGACATTCGTGCCGATGATGAGATCGAAACCGGTTTGCGCTGCCCGGGCGGGACGCTCGATGACGATGTTTGTATCCAAGGGGGTGATGCGAAGCACGACGGCAGGGCGAATCTTCACGGCGCGAGTCTCGGTCGCCGCCGCGGCGGCGGCAGGAACGGCGATGGGCGGCACGGGTTCGCCGATGCTCGAGCCGAGTTTCTCCCAGTACTCGGTGAAGGCCTGGCGATATTCGTCCGTCATCCGCGCCGCGGTGTTCCAGGGAAGCTGGACGACGTAGGCGCGTCCGGCAGCCGCACTTTTCCTGGCACGCGCCATGTGAAAGTTAACCTCGGAACTGATGTCCAGGGTGTAGAGTTCGACGGAGGCCGGGTTCGAGAGGCCCAAGCGGACGAGAGAATCGAGAACCGCAAAGGGCTGAATCGTCTGCCGCGGGTAGAAATCGTTCCCCATTTCCTTGTTGGCAAAATCCAGTCCCGGCCCGACCACCGCCACACGATGCACGGAACCGGGGCTCAGCAAGCCCTTCCGGACCATGTTCGCCAGGTGCTGGTCAATCAGAAAGTCGGGCCAGAGGTTGGTATCGAGGGAAATGCCGCGGTCCTCGAAAAGCTGGAAGCGCCCGCCGGCCTGCGTCTGGCTGATGTAGCGCCGGATTTCGTCGCGCATCCGCGCCAGGTTCGCCAGCAGGTAACTCTTGACCCGCGCCCGGTCTTTCGGCGTCGCGAAGGAGTAACCCTTCTTCTCGAGGAAGGCGCGCAGGTGCGCGACGCCCTCGTTGGCGTTGCCGGACGCCATGGCGCGCACGAGATCGTTGGCTCGATTCTCCGCGAAGGCGTTGACCAGCGTGCTCTGGCCGTACTTGAAAAGGTACGGGTCGTCGATGCGGTATTCCTTGGTGAAAGTGACCCCGAAGCGAAGCAGGTTTACAAGCGTGTCCTCTTCGCCGCGGTCGAGCCGCGCGCGGATCTCCGCATCTTCCTTGTGCATCCAGTCGGCCCAACGCTGGGCGGTGAGCGGACTGGGACCGCTCAGTTCCGCAGGAAGATTCGCGGCCGCGGCGCGGAGCAGGGGCTGCGCTTCCGCGAAAGACAAGTATTGTAGGCTATTCGAGGATTCCGCCGCCGCCCCGCCCGCAGCGCACAAGGAAGGGAGGATGAGGCATAGAAGGCAGCGTGGGAGATTCAATCGGCTCCTCCAGGGACAAGGCCGCGCCGGCCGTCGCGAACTCCTAGCATAGCGCGAACCAAGCTTGCGCGGTGATCAATTCCAGGCGCACGTGGCATCTGTGGCGTTGATCGCGTTGCGGAAGAATGCCGTGGGGCGCCTGAGGGCTCAGGTACTAGTACCCGCCCGGCACGGTCCGATTACTTTCGTAATATTGCGTGCTGAGGTGTGCCCTGAATACAATCGGGGTCAGTTAGTGCGAGGGCTCGCGCAAACGAGCCGTTAGCATTAAATGCAGTGAAAATCCTCGGGACAGAGGGGGGCACACCCGGGCGGGAGACCCGACCCGGGTGCGCCCCGAGGCTTAGTAGGTCAGAGGTTCACGAAGTAGTCGGCCTGCAAATTCCCAAAGCCTTCCGTGCTCACGCGTTGCCCAACCACGTTGGCGAAATAATGAAGTACTGAAGCCAGCTTGAGCGTTGCCTGCTTCTCGCCCACTTTCAGACGCCGTCGCGCTGCCAGCGAAATCAACTGCCAGCGGAAGTACACCATCAGGAGGCGTTCTTCCCGGGAATAGCGCTGGCGCGCCCCTGCCGTATTCTTCAGCAGATAGGTCAGCGCGAGAAAGTCGCATTTGAGCATCCGGGGCAACCGCGAATAGTCGAGCGTGGCGCCGGAATCCGCCAGCGCCTTTTGCAGCGAGGGAAACTCCAAACGGATCACGCTGGCGATGGATTGGAAATACTCCTGCTCAAACTGCCGGCGCAGAATCTCCTGGCAGGTGGCCTGAAAGTAGAAGAAGAACATGGCCATCGAGAGCGCCAAAATGAGGCACGAGAGAATCATTCGCCTGGTTTCCTCCTCTTCACTCTTTCGCGTAAGTTATGACATCGGCAGGCAGAGAGAGCAATGGTACTGGAGTACGTTGTCGGGATCACTCAATGAAACAGCCTGGATCAGTCACTCGCTCTCCGATAGAACCAGATGGCTCCGCTGCGGGCCGGAAGGCTGAAGCTGAAGCCGTTGGCCATCAAGTCTTTTCCCGCGATCTGTCTGGTTTCGCCGCTTTCGCCGTTTTCGAAAACGTACGTCGAGCTCGAATCGAGTGCCTTCGGATGGATCATGAGCGTCTCTTCCTGCGATGCCGGCAAGCGGATCGCCTGGACAAATCCTTGGCCTTTTTCGGGGCTGTCGAACTGCCAGGCGACCCATTGGTCTGGACTTCGGCGGAAAGGCGTATGAGGATAGTAATCAGCATACAGAATCAGGCCGGCAGCGCGGCGCCAGACGGCGATCATTTTTCGAGCCTTCGCAAAATCGTAATCGTCGCGCTTGATGTCCAGCCCTAAAGCCAACATCGGAGCCATGGCGCAGTGATAGGCGTAGCTGTCGACCTGTTTGTCGAACCGGCCCGGCTTGTCAATGTCCCAGGAGAGTGTGACGTCCTTGAAATAAGGCAGCCACTCGAAGAGAGTCTGGTGGAATGAGAGTTTGATGGCGTGATACCCGTAACCGTAGTCGGAATAGTGCAGCGGCACAGCACGGCGCATAGTTTCAAGATCGTTGCGGCGGCCTCCGCTGGCGCAGGAATCGATCCACAGGCCGGGATTCCTCGCCAGCAAGTCATCCCAGTACTTCAGGTAGCCCTGCACGTGCAGGTTCTCGTTGATTCCCTGCCGGTCCTCAGCCTCATTCTCGCGCCAGTATTCGAGCGGCTCGAAATTGAAATCCTGCCGGTAGACTTTGATGCCATTCTCCTTGATGAGCCGGCACACGTGCTCGGTCAGCCATTCACGACCGTCGGGGTTGCCGAGGTTCAGAAGACTATTCTCATTGCCCTTCAGAATGAGCAGCCATTCCGGGTGTTCGCGACTAAGTTCGGTGCCCTGCCGGACTCTTTCCGGCTCGAACCAAACCAACAGGCCGGCGCCGTTCCGCGTTGCCAAATCGGATACCGGCTTGAAGCCGTGGGGGAACCTCTCAGGATCGGGTTCCCAGGTGCCAGTGTTCGGCCAGTGCCCGCCACACGGATACCACCCCGCATCGATCCACCAAATGTCAAAGTTAAAGCCGAGCCGTTTGAACTTATCCATATACCGGAGCTGGTTCTCCTCCGTCGCGCGGGTGAATTCCTCACCCTCATCCGTGGCAGCAGCAGCCAGCAGTGGCTTCAGAGGTTGACCGCTGGGCCGGGGCAGAATGTGAGCAAGGTACCAGCGGCGCCACAGGTTCACCGCTCGGGATGCGTCGCCTGACCACGTCAAGACGGTCATGCGTGGTGTGCGGATGCGTTCGCCGGGTCTTAATCGCAGGTTGGTTTTCTGCTGACCCGCTCGTACCTGAACGCCGTCGGGCGCTCCATCGAATTGGATGGCCCACTGTGCCGGCCAGCCGATGGCGAGCGACAGTCCCCACTTGTCGAACATGATGCGATAGTAAGGGAACGCACCGTCGCTGGGCCGGCCCCCGTTGGGCGCAAAACTGGCCGATGCTCCGTTATCCAGGCCCTTCACGGTTGGCGTGTACCCTGTCTCGCTGTAGAAATCGCCATTGTTCGAGTAGAGCACCGGCTTGGAACCTTGGAGTTTTCCATCCAGGGCCAGAACCTCGCGGATGATCGGCGTGGGTCCGCGTCCTTCATTGCTGAACCATGCCACCCATTCCGTCACCGGAAAGTCCTTGTACTCCGTGCACTCCACCCGAACGTGCAGGCCCGTCTTGGGATCGGTGCCCTCGAAATCTGTTTCGACGCGACTGTTGTCGATCGCCTGTCGGGATACTTCCGGGTGCCACGCGGGCGGTATGCCGTGTAGGGGTTTGCCGTCCAGCACGAAAGAGATGGGAAGATCGGCGGCGCGGGAAAAGAACTGTTTCGCCCAGGCCCGGCTCCGCGTCATGTCCGCGGGATTGGGCGCTGCCGGTATGCCGTGCGTCGTTCTGCTTGCAACCTTGGCCTTGGTCGCCGCCTGGATAGTTCCCGCGTAGGCCGGCCGGCCAAGGAAGTCGCACATCAGCGCGCTCATCGCTAACAAAACTGCTAGTGGCGCAAGCGTGTTCTCTAATGCACTCCATCGGTTGTTTTTGGTAGTCATGGCGCGTATCACACTACCGCGAGAGCCTGCCGTTGTCTATGGGGATCTTGCGCCAGCTCAGGAGATGGTAAACGTCGAGTCCAATGCAGAAGAGATCGATGGGAACAGAGCCAGGCTGACCCGTTCTCCTGCCAATGTTCCTTAATTCGCCTCGCAAGCTCGGCTCCCACAGCCATCATCCGACTACGAGGCCCGCGAGGACCGGAGGGTTTAGCCTAGGGCTCCGCCTTCACCGTCATTCCGGTCTGCTGGGCCACGAACGCCCAGATGTCCGCAAGCTCAGCGATGCGGCGGTCGAGCGGCCGATACCCGTGGCTGCCCTGGGCTTCGATTCGAATAAGAACGGGCTTGTCGCAACCGGCAACAGCGCTTTGCACACTTTGCAAGGTCGCGGCAAATTTGAAGGAATGGCTCGGCACGACGCGATCGTCATGGTCAGCCGTGGTGATCAGCGTGGCGGGGAAGCAGACGCCGCTCTTGATGTTTTGCAACGGCGAGTAGGCACGCAGATAGGCGAAGGCCTTGGGATCACTGGACTTTCCGTATTCGGTCGCCCAGGCCGCCCCGCCGGTGAACTTGTCGTAGCGCAGCATGTCCATCACTCCCACTTGGGGTACTGCCGCGGCGAACAAATCCGGACGCTGAGTCATCGCCGCGCCAGCCAGAAGCCCGCCGTTCGAAGCACCGTTGATGGCCAGCTTCGCCTGCGAAGTGTACTTCTCGCGGATGAGGTATTCTGCGGCCGCGATAAGGTCATCGAAAACGTTCTGTTTCTTCTCGAATTGCCCAGCACGGTGCCAGGCCTCGCCGTATTCGCCGCCGCCCCGAATATTCGCGAGGGCGTAGACGCCTCCCTGCTCGACCCAGGCGATGACATCAGGACGGAAACCCGGCAACGACGAAATCGAGAATCCGCCGTAGGCGTAGAGCATCGTGGGATTCTCTCCGTTCTTTACCAAGTCTTTGCGGTGAGTGAGGAACAGCGGCACGCGCGTGCCGTCCTTGCTGTGATAAAACACCCGCTCGGTCACGAAGCCGGCAGGATCAAAGGTGAGCTTGGGCGGATCGAACGGCTGGCTCGTGTTCGCCTTGGCATCGTAGACATAGGCCGCGGTCGGGTGCAGCGGCGAAGTGAACGAATAAAGAATCTCCGGCCGGTCGAAGCGCCCCATCAAGCCCGAGGCCGATCCCAGCCCTGGCATCTTGACGTCGCGCACGAGTTTCCCGTCGACCGCATAAAGCCGTACTACCGAGGCAACGTCTTGCAGGGAGAGCAGCCCAAGCTGCCCCGCGACCAGTGACGCGTCCTCGATGGGCATAGTTCCTTCGGGGATTACCGTCGTCCAGTGCTCGGCCTCCGGCGTCGCAATCGGCGCGGCGATGATTTTGCGGTTCGGCGCATCTTTGTCGACAGTCATGAAGAGCTTGCCGTTCTCAACACCGAGCGGCCTGTAGTTCGCGTCCTGCCCTGTGACTACAGGTCGAATCCGCGCCTGGACATTCGGATGCGTCGGGTCTCCGAGATCGGCAACGTACACTTCATTCTTGTCCGTGCCCCTGGTTGTCAGCACGAACAAAAAGCGCCCCGTCTCGTCGACACCGCCAAAGACGAGCCACGACGGTTGGTCGGGCCGCTCATAGATTTTAATGTCGGCGGCCTGCTCAGTTCCGAGCTTGTGATAATAGAGGGTCTGGTGTTCAAGTTTGGCCTCGAGCTGCTTGCCTTGGGGCGGCTCGGGAAATCGCGAGTAGAAGAAACCCTGCCCGTCTTTCGTCCACGCCGCGCTGCTGAACTTGACCCACTTGATCATGTCCGAGGTGTTTTTGCCCGTCGCGAGATCGCGCGCGTAGATGGTGACCCAATCGGAGCCCCCTTCGCTCAGGCCGTACGTGTAGTGTTTACCGTCCGGAGAGGGCGTGAACTCGGAGAGCGCCGTCGAGCCGTCCGGTGACAACTGATTCGGATCGATGATCATCTCTTCGGCGCCGGTGAGTGTGAGGCGTGAATACCAGACGTTCTGCTTCTGCAAGCCCGAATTCTTCGTGTACCACCAGCGCCCGCCTTCCCAGAAGGGCACGCTGGTGCGAGCATAGTTGTAAAGGGCAGTGATACGCTCCCGAAATGCATCGCGACCCGGCAGTGCGGCAAGGTAGGGCATGGTGACGGCATTTTCGGCTTTCACCCAATCCGCGACTTCCTTGCTGTCGAGGTCTTCGAGCCAGCGGTAGGGATCCAGAACTCTAACGCTCCCGTAGGTATCAACGGTGTCCACGGTGCGCGTGGGCGGATATTCAATGCGGGCCTGCTGTGAGAGAACTGTGCTCGCTATCAAACCTGCGGAGGCAAGAAGCAGGGAGAGCCGGACACGGCACATAGATTCCTCCATAACGTAGATGAACGGTCTTTGGTGCTGAGAGGAGAGTAGCTTCGGTTGCCGGCCAGTTTCGCATCCTCAACTTTGTACGCCAAATCGATCCCTCGCCACCTGGATCTTCGAGAATGCGGGAGGGGGATACTGCTTAACCTTTCGTGAGCCGGCCCCCGAACCTTGGGTGCTGGAAATCCTCGTACTGCGATCATAGGCCGCGACCTCGGCCAAGTCAACGTTGGACGCGCTTTCTCAATACTACCGGAGGACACCGGTTCAAATCCGGCCGCCCCGAGATAGCTGCTTTTTCTGCGGCCGCTAACAATCCTGCCGGCCTGAAGGTCGACGCTACGTCGAGCCCAGCACGGGCACGACGGCGGAGCGCACGGGGCGCGCGTCGTCGCTTAGGAGAAAGCGGA
>JBEKMN010000088.1:0-23569 GCA_050008495.1 Terriglobia bacterium
GACACCTGCATGGTGGATGTGGCCCGGTATTTCCTCAATTTCCTCCAGGACGAAAGCTGCGGCAAGTGCACTCCTTGCCGGGAAGGCATCAAGCAAATCGTCACTATCCTCAACCGCGTGTGTGAGGGTCACGGCAGAGAGGGCGACCTCGAACGGCTGGTCGATCTGGGCAATGCGGTCCAGGACAGTTCGCTCTGCGCGCTGGGCGGAAGTGCGGCCAATCCCCTGCTCACCACAATCAAGTATTTTGAGCAAGAGTACGTTGCTCACATCCGGCATAAGCGGTGCCCGGCGGGGGTCTGCAAGGCGCTGATCGAATACGAGATCCTCCCGGAGAAATGCACGGGTTGCATGGCCTGCGTAAAGCTCTGCCCGCGAAGCGGGATCAGCGGAGAGCTGAAGAAGCCGCACTGGCTCGATAAACAGCAATGCATTAAGTGCGGGATTTGTTTTGAGATCTGCAAATTTGACGCGGTGGTGAGGAGATCGGTGGGAATTTGATGGCAGAAGCGGGCAAAATCTGTACGGTGCGAATCGACGGCCAGCCGGTGTCCGTGCCGGAGGGAACCACCCTCCTCGAGGCCGGACGCAAAGTGGGAATCAAGATCCCTACGCTCTGTCATCATCCGGCGCTCGAGCCTTATGGCGTGTGCCGGGTGTGCATCGTCGAACTGAAGCGCGGCCGGCGGGTGCGGGTGGTGACGGCGTGCAATTTCCCCATCGAGGAAGATGGCCTGGAGGTTTCCACAAACTCCCCGCGAATCCAGAAGGACCGCCGCACAGTCATTGAGCTGTTGCTGGCGCGGTGTTTCAGCTCTCCAGTCATCCGTGAATTCGCCGCCCGATTCGGGGTCCTTGACACCGATCTGGAGAAGGCATCTGGAGAGGAGTGCATCCTCTGCGGGCTTTGTGTGAATGTCTGCCGTGACCTGATCGGGCAGGCTGCGATCGGTTTCGAGAGCCGAGGTGCAGACCGCAAGACGGCTACGCCCTTTGGCGAGCCAAGCGAGGATTGCATTGGGTGCGGGGCCTGTGTCTATGTTTGCCCCACCGGCTGCATCAAGATGGAAGACCTTCCCACAGAACGAATGATCGACCGCTGGATGAGCTTGATGCCGTTCTTGAAATGCCGCAGTTGTGGCAAAGCCTTCGGAGCCGCACGCCACCTCGAGCTTTTGAAGTACCGCCAGCCGCTGGCGAAATCTTATTTAGAGATGTGCCCGGAATGCCGTGGCAAGTCGCTGGGAAAAGCGCTTCTGGGGCCAAGCATTGCAAAGCCAGAGACTTTTGCTGGATAGCTCCCCTCCGCGTCGAGGAGGGGAATTACATCGAGGAACTAAACCATGTCCAAGATTATTGCTTCAGCCGCCATTCGTGGCGCGCACTATTACATGACGCTGGCGCGGCAGCAACTCAGTCAGGCTATTGAGAAGCGCGGACCGGACGCGAAAGTCGCATACCCCAACACGGGCTACTATCTGCCGCTGATCCTGGCCCTGTTGGGAAAGAGGGTCGAACGATTGAAGGACTGCGTGGAAGCGTTGGACGAGATGCAGATTCTGCTTCCCGAAGTGCCCAGCGACAGCCTCTGGCTTCCCTATCTCGGCTCGGCCCTGGACGCGGGGATCGCCACCTTAGTCGCCGAAGAGGTGATCGAGGCCCTCAAGTGCCTCGACCCTCAATACCACCCAACGCCCCCCTTCATTGGTTTTACGGACGACTCCATCCTGCGCACCCAGGGCATCAAGCTGGTAGACGGTCGTATGCCCGGTTTTGCCGCCTGCGTAGGCGCTTTGCCCACCAACCAGGAAGCCGTGGCCCTGGCCCGCGAACTCCAGGAGAAGAACATTCTGGTTTTCATGGCCGGCAGCAGCAATGGCCGATCGATGGCCGAGCAGTTGGCGGAAGAGAACGTGGAGATGGGCTGGGACACTTACCTTGTTCCCTATGGGAAGGAGATGAGCGCGGCCGTGCACGCTCTGAACTTTGCGGCGCGGTCCGCCATGACTTTCGGCGGGGTCAAGCCGGGCGATATCGAGGGTGCGCGGAAGATCTTGCTTTACAACAAAGAACGCGTGTTTGCTTTTGTGTTGGCGCTGGGCACCGATCCGGAAGCTCCGCCCGACCAGTTAATCACGGATCAGAAATACGCAACGGCGGCCGGGGCCATCAACTTCGGCTTTCCCGTGATTGCCGACTCTGCCATCCCGCAAATCCTGCCGCGCGGCATTTGCACCTATGAGCACGTCGTTTCCAAGGTGCCGCTGGATCGCATCGTTGCCAAAGCGGTCGAGGTTCGGGGGCTCAAGCTTAAGGTTTCCAAGATCCCCATCCCGATCGCCTACGGCGCGGCGTTCGAAGGAGAGCGAGTTCGCAAGGAGAACCTGCAAGTGGAATTCGGCGGCAAGTACTCGCAGTCTTTTGAGTACCTGCGCAAGAGGGCCATGGACCAGGTCGAGGACGGAAAGGTGACGCTGGTGGGTCCCGACATCGACACGGTCGCGCCGGGCACAGCCCTGCCCCTGGGAATCGTTGTGGAAGTGGCCGGTCGCAACTTTCATGAGGATTTCGAGAGCGTGCTGGAGCGGCGCGTCCATAAGTTCACCAGTTGCGCCGCCGGCATCATGCACATCGGCCAGCGCGACATCAACTGGATCCGCATCGGCAAGGAAGCCTTCCAGAAAGGTTTCCGCATGAAGCACCTGGGCGAACTGCTGATCCATAAGTACAAGGACGAGTTCTCCGGCATCGTGGACAAAGTGCAGGTCACGATTTACACCGATGAGAAACAGATGCAGGATTCGCTGCGCGACGCCAGGGCGGCTTATGACAAGCGCGACGAGCGCATGGCAGGCATGAAAGACGAAGATGTGGACCGCTTCTACAGTTGCATACTCTGCCAGAGTTACGCGCCCAACCACGTCTGCGTCGTCACGCCGCAGCGGCTCGGCCTTTGCGGCGCTTACACCTGGCTCGACTGCCGGGCGGCGTTCGAGATGGATGCACACGGTCCAAACCAGCCCATTGCGAAAGGGAGTTGCCTCGATCCGACGCTGGGGGTTTGGGCAGGGGTCAATCAATACGTCGTCAAGGCCTCCAACGGTCACCTTCAGAAGGTGACGATGTACTCGATCATGGAAGACCCGCAGACCAGTTGCGGGTGCTTCGAGTGCATTGTCGCTATCCTGCCGGAAACCAACGGCGTGATGGTGGTCAACCGCGAATTCCAGGGGATGACTCCAATTGGCATGACCTTCTCCACCATGGCCGGCGAGGTGGGCGGTGGAGTGCAAACCCCCGGCTTCCTGGGCGTGGGCAGGATGTACCTGGTGAGCGAGAAATTCATCTCCGCGGAAGGCGGACTGCCGCGAGTCGTGTGGATGCCCCAGGAACTTAAAGACGAAATGCGGGAGCGCCTGGAAAAACGGCTGGCGGAAATGGGGCAGCCGGAGTTGTTCGATAAGATTGCGAGCGAGAAGGACGCAGTTTCAGTGGAAGAATTGGTCGAGTTTTTGCAAAAGGTGGATCACCCGGCCCTGGCGATGGCGTCGGTCCTAGGCTGATTGACGTCTCTGTGATCTCCGTGCTTTCGAAGCTTCAACACAGAGATCACCGAGCGCCTCAGTGACCTCTGTGTTTGATCTTTTCGACGCACAGAGGGCACGGAGGCGCTAACCCAAATACCGTAGTTTATCGGAACTATTTCGGAAGGAGTGGAGCACATGGCAAAGCTTACTGGAATTGGAATTTACAAACTTTTACCTAAGACGAACTGCGGAGAGTGCAATTTCCCGACCTGCATGGCGTTCGCCATGCAAGTAGCGGCGAAAAAAGTGGCGCTCGAGGCATGCCCGTACGTGTCCGAGGCTGCCAAGCAGGAACTTGCCGAATCGGCGGCCCCGCCGATGCGCACGGTGACGGTGGGCGCAGGTCCCCGAGCGGTTCAGATCGGCGGCGAAACAGTTCTGTTCCGCCACGAAGAGAAGTTCCACCATCCCACCGCTTTTGCCGTTTGCGTCAAGGATACTGATGACGTTGCGGCGGAAATCAAGTTGATCCACAACTTGAAATTCGTCCGCAGTGGAAAACCGGTCTGTGTCGAGCTCGTCGCACTCGAGCAGGCGGGCGACAGCGCTTCTTTCGTGGCGGCGGCGAAAAAGCTCCGTGAATCTACGGAACTTCCGGCTCTCCTGATGAGCAGCGACCTTGCGGCGCTGACTGGCGCGCTTGAGGTCCTGGCTGATCGCCGGCCGCTCGTTTATGCCGCGGACAAGAACAACTGGCAGCAAATGGCCGAGGTCAGCGGCAAGTTCAAGGTCCCGTTAGCTGCGAAAGGCAGCACGCTGGACGAACTCGCGGACCTGACGGCTAAGATCAAGCAGGCCGGCGTGGCGGACCTGGTTTTAGCGCCCGTCATCAGCGGCATGAAAGAGGGGATCACCTGCCTCACCCAGTTGAGGCGGCTTGCCCTGGAGAAGAACTTCCGGCCGCTCGGCTATCCGGTGATGGTTTTGACCACGGCACAAGACCCGGCCCAGGAAACCCTGGAGGCTATTACTTACGCGTGCAAGTATGCTGGCATCGTAGTCATGCGCGGCAAACAGCCCTGGCAGATGCTTCCCGTACTCACCGCCCGGTTCAACATCTTCACCGATCCGCAGGTGCCTAATGCGGTCGAGGCGAAAGTGTATAGGGTGGGCGATGCCGGCCCGGCTTCGCCGGTGCTGGTTACAACGAACTTTGCCCTCACGTATTTCACCGTCGAGGGCGAGGTAGAAAACAGCAAGGTGCCTGCCTACATCGCCACCGTCGAAACAGGTGGACTGGGAGTGCTGAATTCCTACGCCGACGACAAGCTGACGGGCGAGACGATCGGGAAGGCAATCAAGGCTTGTGGAATTATGAATCAGGTGCAGCACAAGAAGCTGATTATTCCAGGTCTGGTGGCAGTTCTGAAAGGCGAACTCGAGGACGAAACCGGCTGCGAGGTTGTGGTCGGTCCCGAGGAAGCAGCAGGGATTGTTAACTTTCTCAGAACGCAGTGGAAATAACCCGCAGGGGCGGCCCTTGTGGCCGCCCTGGGCACCCACAAGGGGTGCCCCTACGAGGACACATAGGCAAACGAATGAGTGTAAGCTCAGGTCCACTTCCCAAGGAGCATCGAGCGCAGGTCACCTTCTGGCCGGAAGGTGAGCGCGTTCGTGTGCCTTTGGAAACAACCCTCTTGGAGGCGGCGAAGATCGCCGGGGTGGACTTGGCCAGTTCCTGCGGCGGGGACGGCCTGTGCGGGAAATGCCGGGTAATCGTCCGGCAAGGAAACGTGACGGCCCAACCCACCAGCCTGCTCAGCCGCGAGGAGATCCGGCGCGACTACGTCCTGGCGTGTCAAACCCAAGTGGCTGGGGACGTCGAGGTGGAGATTCCTCCGGAGTCTCGCGATGAGGCAACACAAATCCTCATCGATATCGACGCGCAGCGCTATCGCGCGCTTTGCCCTGTGGTCGGGTCGCTCGAGGTGCATCCTGCCCCGCTGACGCGCAAGCTGTATCTCGAATTGGCGCGTCCGACCCTCGACGACAGCCTCTCCGATCAGTCGCGGCTCTTTCGGGAGATTCGCCGCCGGCGCCCAGCACCCATCATGCAACTCGGGCTCAAGGTGCTGAGGAGCTTGCCCAAGCTGCTGCGCGAAGCGGACTGGAAGGTCACCGTCACGGTGGGCTGGCGCGGAGGCACTTTGGAAGTGCTCCAGGTGGAGCCGGGTGACCGCACCAGCCGGAACCTGGGTGTGGCGGTCGACGTGGGCACAACCACGGTTGTGGCCCACCTGATCGACCTGGATACGACGGAGAGAATCGATGCCGAGGCGGTGTGCAACTCCCAGCGCGCCTGGGGCGATGAGGTCACGCGACGCATCATTCATGCCGGCACGCAGGGTGGTTTGGACGAACTCCAGAAAGCCGTGATCGGGAATATCAACGGACTGATCGGCGCCATGGTACAGCGCAACAAAGTGACCGTGAGCGACATCACAGCGGTCGTGTTCGCCGGCAACACCACCATGACACATCTGCTGCTGGGCTTGGACCCCAGTTCCATTCGCAAGACGCCGTACGTTCCCGTTACCACCACCACCTCGCCCATTCGAGCGGTCGAGGTCGGCATCCAGGTCAACCCGCGGGGACTGCTCTACACCGTTCCCAGCATCGGAGGATGGGTCGGGGGAGATGTGACATCGGGTATTTACGCCGTGGGTCTGCGCCGTTCGGAGAAGGTCCAGATGCTGATCGACATCGGGACCAATGCCGAGATCGCCATCGGCAATCGCGATTGGACTATTGCTTGTTCCGCCTCAGCCGGTCCCGCTTTCGAAGGTTCGGGTGTGAAACACGGAATGAAGGCGATCCACGGGGCCATTGAACGGGTCGAGATCAATCAACAAGGCGCGGTTCAATATCGTACTGTGAGGAACGGCATTCCGCGTGGTATCTGCGGGTCCGGGCTGATCGACCTGATCGCCGAATTGTACAAGGCGGAAGCGATTGACCGATCGGGGAATCTGGTGCCCGGCGCAAGTCCGCGTATCCGTGAGCGGGACGGCATGCTGGAGTTCGTGGTGGTCCCCGGAACGCGCCTGGATACGGGTCAGGATATCGTGGTCACCCAGGCGGATTTGAACAGCTTACTGAATGCCAAAGCGGCCATTTACGCGGGCGCGGAGGTCCTGGCGCGAGTCGTTGGCCTCGATTTTCAGGACATCGAGCAGCTCTACATCGCGGGCGGGTTCGGCAACTACCTCGACCGGGACAAGGCGATCGCCATCGGATTGATTCCGGACTTGCCGAGGGACAAGATCCGATTTGTTGGCAACACATCCATCGTGGGCGCTGATTTAGGCCTGCTTTCTGAGAGCACGTGGCAGGAATTGCATTCGACCGCTGAATCGGTCACGTATTACGACCTTATTAATTATCCAAATTATTACGACGAGTTCCTGGCGGCAAGGTTCATTCCCCACACGGATCTCAGCAGGTTTAAGTCCGTGCAGCATTGGCAAGAAGTGGAGGCTTTGACATAAATGGCGTTCACCCTGGCCGTCGCCGGCAAAGGCGGCACTGGCAAGACCACCCTGGCCGCATTGCTGATTCAAACCTTGATCGAGCGCGGGGAGGGGCCTGTCCTGGCGGTCGATGCCGATCCCAACCCCAACCTGGGCTTCGTGCTGGGGTGCAAAGTGGAGAAGACCATCAGCGAATTGCGAGACGATTTGCTGGATCACATCCGCAAACTCCCCGCGGGAGTAACCAAAGACGATTACCTGGAGATGGGAATTCAAGAGTGCTTGTGGGAAGGACGTGGTGTCGATCTGCTGGTCATGGGCGCCGGCGAAGGGCCGCGCTGTTACTGTGCGGTGAATAATGTTCTGCGGCGTTGCATTGACCGCCTTCGCGGCGCTTATCGGTACGTGGTCCTGGATAACGAGGCGGGACTCGAACACCTCTCCAGATGCACAACCCAGGATGTCGATGTGCTCCTGGTTGTGAGCAACGGCCTGCCCGTTTCGCTGCAAGCGGCTGCGAGGATTCGCGAGCTGACCAAGAAGTTGGCGTTGCGGATCGGAGGGCAATATCTGGTCCTCAACGATGTTGAAGCGGCTGGGGGCGGAAGGGAAAATGGCGACGCGCCTTTACTCGCGCAGCAAACGGGCCTCAAGTTGCTCGGCGTAGTGCCGTCGGACAGCCGCTTGCGCGAACTGAGCCGGATGGCGGAACCGGTGAGTCAACTGGCGGCGGATTCGCCGGCCCGGCGCAGCTTGCGGGAGCTGCTTGAAGCAGCCCTGTCGCCAACTGCCGCGTTGTAGATGGGGAGGAAGAACGTCTGCGAAAAGAAAATGCCCTCTCCCCAGGGGAGTCCGATTTCTGGACCCCGATGGGGTCCATCGGACCCCGGAAATCGGGGAGGGTGGCCCGCGACGGCGCTTTCATCTGCCGTCGAGGGTCGGGTGAGGGGTCACTTCCCCGGCACCGGATGGATTCTGCAATTTACTCAGAATGAGAGTCGGAAGTTCGAGGAGGAAAAACAATGGTTCCAGATGCGAAGAAAACCTGGGGTGGACGAGTCAATTCGGTGACGATCGGTGCGACTCAGGCCGGTGGGGGAACGCGAGGCTATACCGTCACAATCGGGGGGTCCGCGACGCTGCCTTTCCTGGATTTTGAGGGGCCGTGCGTCCAGCCGGCCGTGGCCATGGAAATCTGCGATACCTACCCGCAAGAGTGGCCGGACCTGCTGAGAGAACCATTCGGAGACACATTGAACGACCCGGTGAATTGGGCGCGAAAGTGTCTCGAAATGGGCGCCGACTTGATCTGCTTGCGCCTGGACGGGTGCCATCCTGAACGCGGTAACCGAACTCCCGCCGAAGCCGCTCAAACCGTAAGGCAGGTTTTGCAAGGAGTCCCGGCGCCCCTGATCATCTGGGGTACGGGGAATGCCGACAAAGACAACGAGGTCTTCCCGGCCGTCGCGGAGGCGGCAGCGGGCGAGAATTGCCTGATCGGAAGCATCACGGAGGATAACTACAAGACCCTGGCGGCGGTGAGCACGGCTTACAAGCACAAGATCGTCGCCGAATCACCCTGCGACGTCAACATGGCCAAACAGGTCAACATCCTCGCTCAGGACATGGGCTTCCCGGTCGAAAATATTGTGATTTACCCCACCTGCGCCGCGCTTGGATACGGTCTGGAGTACATCTATTCCGTGATGGAGCGCGCACGGCTGGCAGGTTTGAAGGGCGATAGAATGCTGGCGCAACCCATGATCTGCGATGTCGGCATCGAGGCATGGGGCGTCAAGGAGGCTCGGGTCTCGGAGAAAGAGATCCCCGACTGGGGTCCCCAGCGCCAGCGCGCGCCGCTTTGGGAAGCCAGCACAGCCCTCGCGTTTCTCGTGGCAGGTGGCGACCTGTTCATTCTGCGCCACCCCGAAGCGGTTCAGGCACTCAAGAAGAGTATCGCCGAACTGAGCGGAGGCACGGTTACCGCGGTCGCCGCCTAGATTACTGTGACCCGATAGCCCTCTCTCCCTTGGGAAGAGGGCGGAGACTAAATCTCCAGGAGGAGAACCCATGGGAATCATTTTAATAGGTGAACGTATCAACGGTTCCTTTAAGGACGTCGGCAAGGCCATTCAAGAACATGACAAGACTGTGATCAAGGATCGTGTCGCCAAGCAGGAAGCGGGCGGGGCGGATTACCTGGACGTGAACATGGGAGCAGCTTCGCGCAAGCTGGAGGACTACGCCTGGCTGGTTCAAGCCGTGGCGGAATCCACTGCCCTGCCGCTCTCGCTTGACTGCCCCCGCGCCGACATGTTCCGGGCGGGCCTCACGGCCTATCGCGACACCGTTGGAGAGCGGGCGGTAATTCTCAACAGCACCACCGCCGAAGACAGCAAGCTCATCCCGCTTCTCGAACTGGCGAAAGAATTCAAGACGTCGATTATGGGCGTGGTGATGGATGAAAGAGGCAGCCCCCAGGATGTGGACCGGCGGCTGGAACTGGGTGGAAAAATCTTCGCGGCGGCGATCGAAGCAGGACTCTCGCCATCCGAAATCTTTCTCGACCCCATCGTGATGCCGGTCAAGTTCATGCAGGACCAGCCCAAGAATGTTCTCAATGCCATACAGCAGATGACCACGCTCTCCGATCCGCCGTGCCATATTTCCATCGGCCTGAGCAACGTTTCTTCGAAGACTGAAGAGCGCAAGCTCATCAATCGCACCTTCATGGTCATGGCGTTGGCGGTGGGGTTGGATACCGCAATCCTGGACGTCTGCGATGAGGAATTACGCCAATCGGTGGCCACGGCTGAACTCCTGCTCGGTATGGATATTTACAGCGACGGCTACCTGAAGGCTTACCGCCAACGGACCGGGTCGAGCCCGGCGACTGTGGCAGCGTGAGGGCGGGCAGGTAGGCAGGTCGGCAGATAGGCAGTCAGCAGTTGTCAGTGGGCAGTTCGTAGTTCGTGGTTGGAATTGGCAGTCGGCCAGACGCGTTGATAGGCGGGCAATGGGGTGAAGGCAATCTGCCCACCTGCCCTTCGAGGAGAGGCACCTATGAATCAAAAGAGCGTTGATCCAGCAACACTGGAGATGCTTCAGATCGCCGAAAATCAGCACTTCGAGACGGTCTGGGACCGGTGGGAGGAGCAGCAGCCGCAATGCGGCTTCGGAAAGCTTGGAGTTTGTTGCCGAATCTGCAACATGGGCCCCTGCCGCATCGATCCCTTTGGCGGCCGGCCGCAACGGGGCGCCTGTGGCGCGGACGCGGATACGATTGTGGCCCGCAACCTGGTGCGCATGGTGGCCGGCGGCTCGGCGGCCCACTCCGATCACGGCCGCGACGTAGCCCATACGCTTCTCCTTGCAGCGGAAGGAAAAGGCGGCTACGCCATTCAGGACTCGGCAAAGCTGCGCCGCGTGGCGGCGGAATTCGGCGTTGCACCCGATGGGCACAGCGACGCCGAAATCGCCAAGGCCCTGGCGGAGCGCGCTCTTTCCATGTTCGGTCAACAAGAAGGCGAGCTCCAGTATGTTTCGAGAGCGCCCGCCAAGCGCCAGGAACTGTGGCGCAAGCTTGGCATCAGCCCGCGCGGAATCGATCGCGAGATCGTCGAGATCATGCACCGCACCACCATGGGTGTTGACACGGATTACCGGAACATCCTCATGCAGGGATTGCGCGCCTCGCTCGCGGATGGCTGGGGCGGTTCCATGCTCGCTACGGACCTTCAGGACATCCTCTTTCGCCCTCCCAAACCCCTGCGCGCGGCGGTCAACTTAGGCGTCCTGAAGAAGGACGCGATCAATATTGTGGTGCACGGCCATGAGCCCGTCCTGTCGGAGATGATGGTGGCGGCCAGCCGCGACCCGGAACTTCTGAAGATGGCCGAAGCGCATGGTGCCAAGGGAATCAACATTGCCGGCATCTGCTGCACCGCCAACGAAATCCTGATGCGCCACGGCGTGCCGGTGGCAGGCAATTTCTTGCAGCAGGAACTGGCCGTCATCACGGGCGCGGTCGATCTCATGGTGGTCGATGTGCAATGCATCATGCCGTCCCTGGCCAGCATCTCCAGTTGCTTCCATACCAAGCTGGTAACCACCTCGAGCAAAAACAAAATTCCCAATGTTGAATCTGTTGACTTCGATGAAACACGGGCGTACGAGGGCGCGAAGGAGATCGTAGCAAAGGCAATCGAGAGTTATACCCGGCGTGACCCGCGCAAAGTAAATATCCCTGACAGCCGCTCGGATTTGATCGCCGGGTTCACCACCGATTCGGTCTTTCAATTCCTGGGAGGCCGCTACCGCAGCACCTTCCGTCCCCTGAACGATGCGGTCATCGACGGGCGGCTGCGCGGCGCAGTGGGAATTGTGGGGTGCAACAACCCGAACATGGTCCATGACTATGCGCACCTCACGCTCACCCGCGAGTTGCTTAAGAACGACGTGTTGATCGTCAGCACAGGCTGCGCCGCCATTGCGGACGCGAAGTGTGGCCTGCTCAAGCCCGAAGCAGCGTACCAAGAAGCCGGCGCGGGATTGCGGGAGATTTGCGAAGCCGTCGGCATCCCCCCCGTTTTGCACCTCGGGTCGTGTGTGGACAATTCCCGCATTCTGACAACGCTCATCGAGATCGTGGGAGAAGGCGGTCTGGGAGAGGATTTCTCGCAACTGCCGGTGGCGGGTTCGGCGCCTGAGTGGATGTCCGAGAAGGCGATTGCCATTGGCTTCTATTGTGTAGCCTCGGGCGTGCTTACTCACTTCGGAACCCCACACCCGGTATTGGGCAGCCCAGCCGTGCATAAATTCCTTACGGATGACGTCGAAAAGCTGACAGGCGGGAAATTCTTCTTCGAACCCGACCCCGTCAAAGCTGCCGCCCAGATCATCGAGCATCTGGATAAGAAGCGCGCTGAATTAAAGCTCGCGCCACCCATGTACACGGCGAAGAAAACGTTTCAGGGTGTGACGGTGGGGGTGTAGTGCAGCGATCAGCCGTCAGCTATCAGCCATGAGCAGACGATTGTCGACTGAAGCTCGCAGAAGGCTGCGAGCTGATAGCTGAGAGCTAATAAATCCATGCCAGTAAACCCAACCTGGGCTGCCAGCCTGGAGAAACAACTGCGTGAGACGCAAGAAGCGCTGCGGCGACGGGACGCTGCGGAAGTGGCATTGTGGTCCAGCGCGCGCTGCGAAGCTGTGGCGGGTGAGACTCGGCTTGAGATCCCCTTCTGGGGTCGGCCCTATTTCGTGACCTGGTCTGACTTGACGGTTCGCGACAAGGCAGGCCAGCCTTGCCCTGCGCACTTTGCGGGTTTAATCCTCCAGCACCTCCTCTTAGCTGATGGGGCGCCCGTAGAAAACACGTGGGTCTCGTTGCGCAACCTGCCTCATGGGGCGTTCTATGAGCAGGCGTTTCAATCCTACAGCGGCAACTTGCTGGTGAAGAGCTTTCGTGGCGATGTGGAAGCATTTCGCGGCGTCGCTCGAGGACTTGGTGGCGAACCAGTCGAGATGGGCGACGCGGCGTTCCGCTTCTGGGTGTTTCCACGATTGCCTCTCGCCGTGGTGTACTGGTCAGGAGGCGGAGAGTTCCCCGACTCCGCGCAGGTCCTATTCGACAATTCCGCCAGCCATTATCACCACCTCGAGATTCTGGCCCACCTGGGCGGCATGCTGTGCGAGCGGCTGGTTGAGTTCGCGAAAAACAGATCCACCACAGAGCACACGGAGGCCACAGAGTAAATCCTCTTCTCCGTGATCTCTGTGTCCTCTGTGGTGAAGTTCTTTTTGATAGACTAATATCATGAAAATTGCACTCAGTGGCAAAGGCGGGGTCGGTAAGACTACCTTGACAGCCCTGTTGGCGCGGCAAGCGGCCTTGAGGGGACACCCTGTTCTAGTCATTGACGCCGACCCAAACCCCAATTTGCATCTCGCCCTTGGTTTTCCTTCCGCCCCGCCGGCCTTGGTCGGAATGAAGGAATTGATCGAGGAGCGGCTAGGGTCGCTGGAAGGCTTTTTCCGGCTCAACCCTCGCGTGGACGACATTCCGGACCGCTTCTCTTTTGAAGATCATGGTGTTCGGCTGCTGGTGATGGGCGGCATCGGCCAGGGAGGAAGCGGCTGCGCTTGCCCGCAGAGCGCTTTCCTTCGGAACCTTCTTCAGCACATCATGCTGGAGCGTTCGGATTGGGTATTCATGGATTGCGAGGCGGGGTTGGAACATCTGGGCAGAGCAACCTCGAGAGGCGCAGACGCGCTCTTAATCGTGGTCGAGCCGAGCCAGTCTTCCATCGAAACGGCCCGGCGGATTCAACAACTGGCCGCAGACATAGGCCTTTCTCGCTTGTTAGTCGTGGGGAACAAAACCCGCGACGCGGAAGAGCGCGAGATGATTGAGAAGGGGATGGCGGGCCTGAAAGTCGTGGCGCATCTTCCCGAAAGCTTCGCGCTGCGCCAGGCCTCCCGCCGCGGCTTGCCGGTGCAAGATCCGGATTTGCTCGCGGCCGTGGGCGACATCCTGGATGCAATCGAGGCGCGAGCCTAAGAGCAAAGGCATTCACCACAGAGGGCACAGAGAACACGGAGGAGAAAACTACAAGGCGCCGTTGACAAACCGGCGAATGCCATCTTTCAACAACGGAACGTTAAAGTTGATCAGCAGGGCCACGTTGCATCCTGACAGTTTGAGGTACGACATTACCTGGGCCTCGTGAATGGGGGCCGGAGCATCTATCGATTTGACCTCTACCACCACTACCCCTTCCACCAAAAGATCGATACGATAGCCGCAATCCAGCTTGACCTGCTCATAGATAAGCGGCAGGGGCTTTTGTTGCTCTACGCTCAGTCCCCGCTTCTTCAGCTCGAATGCCAAACAGGCTTCGTAAGCAGTATCTAGCAAGCCTGGGCCGAGCACGCGGTGCACCTGAATTGCTGCTCCGATAATTGCCTGCGTCATCCCATTCAGTCGCTCTTTCTCATCCAGTCCTACGTCTTTTCTCCGTGTCCTCTGTGCCCTCCGTGGTGAAAGCATTTAGTGTACTTTCTCGATCGCCGCCGCGCAGCACTTGTACTCGGCGGTGGCGGTGACGGGGTCAAAAACGTCGTTGGTGACGGCGTTGGCCGGTTCTTCTACGAAATGGAAGGGCATCCAGATTGTGTCCGGGCGCACGCGATCGCCGACCACAGCACGGCCGGTGACTTGGCCGCGGCGGGTACGGACGATCACCTTCTCATCCGGCTGGATACCGTAGCGCGCTGCGGTGTCAGCGTGAATTTCGACAAAGTTAGCTGGATCTTTCTGGTGGATGACAGCGGAGCGGCGAGTCATGGTGCCGCCGTTGTAGTTGTAAAGCGTCCGGCCGGTGGAGAGGATAAGCGGAAATTCCTCACACGGTTCCTCCTTCTGCGCTTGAAAGGTGATGGCATGGAACTTGCCTTTGCCGCGTGTGAACTTGCCTTCGTGGAGGAAACGCGTGCCGGGATGGTTTCGCGTCGGGCATGGCCACTGGAGGCCATCGGCTGCGGCGATCCGTCGATGGCTCATACCGCCGAAAATCGGCGCGAGGCCGGCCATCTCGTCGAAGATTTGCGCCGGACTCTCGTATTGCATCGGGTATCCCATGGCGGTCGAGACGGCGCAAAGAATCTGCCAGTCGGCGCGCGCTTCGCCGGGCGGTTCGACGGCCTTGCGGACCAACTGCATCCTGCGTTCGGACGCGGTGAACGTTCCATCCTTCTCCGCCCAACAGGCGCCCGGTAGAACGACGTGTGCGAGCTTAGCGGTTTCAGTGAGAAAGATCTCCTGGATGGCGAAGAATTCCAGGTTACGCAGGTCCTCGATCACTTTAGCGTTATTGGGCTCGGTCATCACCAGATCCTCGCCCATGATGTAAAGCCCCTTCAACTTGCCCCGTCCGGCAGCTTCGATAAATTCCGGAAGTCTGGCGCCTCTGTTTTGCGGGAGCTCGACGCCCCAGGCTTTTTCGAATTTGGCGCGTGTCGCGGGGTCGGTCACATCCTGGTAGCCGGGAAATTTATCGCCCATCGCGCCCATGTCGCAGGCGCCCTGGACGTTGTTCTGGCCGCGCATGGGGTTGACGCCGCTGGAGGGCTTGCCGATCTGGCCGCAGAGCATGGCGAGGTTGGCAACATTCTTGACGTTGTCCGTGCCGCAGGTATGTTCAGTGATGCCCAGCGTGTAGTAAATCGCGCTGGGATTTCCGGTCGCATACCATCGCGCGGCGGTGCGGATCAATTCCGCATCCACGCCACAATATTTCGCCGCCGCTTCCACGCTGTACGCCCGCAAATTCTCGCAAAACTCCTCGAAATTCTCGCAGCGGCTCTCGATGAACTCCCGGTTGGCCAGCCCTTCGTCGATGATGAATCGCATCATGGCGTTCAGCAGCATGCTGTCGCTGCCGGGACGGTGCTGGATGTGGATGTGAGCGCGCTGGGCCAGCCAGGTCTTGCGCGGGTCGCAGACGATCAGCTTGGCGCCGCGGCGCAGCGCGCGCTTCATCTCTAAACCGTAAATCGGATGCGCCTCGGTGGGGTTAGCGCCGATGAGGAAGAGCACGTTGCAGTCTTTGATTTCGGCGCTGCTGTTGGTCATCGCGCCGCTGCCGAAGGACATCGCCAGACCGGCGACGCTCGGCGCATGTCAAGTGCTGGCGCAGTTATCCACGTTATTCGTGGATCCCGCCGTGCGCGCCAGTTTCTGCATCAGGTAGTTCTCTTCGTTGGTGCAGCGCGAGGAGGAGACGAAAGCAACGGCGTCGGCTCCATGTTTGTCGCGCAGTTCACGCAGGCGTTTGCCGGCAAATTCGATGGCTTCGTCCCATGTCACTTGCTCGAAGCTGCCGTTGTTGCGAATCAGCGGATGGGTGAGCCGGTCCTTGGACGCGACGAACTCGAAACTGAAATGTCCCTTGACGCAGAGGTTGCCGCTATTAATCGTTGAGCCGGGATCGGCGGACACGCGGACAATGCGGTTGCGAGGCTTGTCCACCAACAGGTCCATCTGGCAGCCGACGCCGCAGTACGAGCAGGTGGTGCGGACGCGACTGAGGTCCTTCTCGCGTCCCATGCCCACGGCGGATTTGTCCAGCATGGCGCCGACGGGACAAACGCGGATGCAGCCGCCGCAGAGTTCGCAGGTGGTCTTGTGCAAATCCTCCTCGAACGGCGTGGTGACCACCAGGCGTTTGGCGCGCCACGCAAACGTCAACGCCTCGGCCATCTGCACGGTCTCGCAATATTTCACGCAGAGTCCGCATTTGATGCACTTTTCGGCGTCGTAAAGGATGCCCTTGTTGAGGGTAGTGTAGTTCGGGCCGTCGGGTTGGTGCATCAACGGGCCGAATCGGTTCTGATCGGCATGATAACGGTAGGCGTAATCCTGGAGCCGGCAGTTGCCGGATTTATCGCAAGTGGTGCAGGTGGGGGGATGATCGGATAACAACAATTGCAAAATCTGCCTGCGGTGCAGCGCCAGGTCGTCGTCCTCGGTCGTAATCTTCATGCCCTCGCTGACCGCCTGTCCGCAGGAGGCGATGAGGCCGCGCATTCCCTCCACCTTCACGCCGCAGAGCCGGCAACTGCCGATGGGCTCAACGCGCGGGTCGTAACAAAGATGCGGGATGTCAATGCCGGCGGCGGCTGCGGCGTTCAGAATCGTCGTGCCAGCGGAAGCCGTCACGGATTTGCCGTCGATGCTGAGCGAGACGGTTTTCATGCTGCGTCCTCCTCCGTGGTCCTGATGTCGCAGCGCAGACATCGTAGGGTCTCGGCCCGCGCTTGTCTCGTACTGAATGTTTGTGTGACCTCGTTGAAGTTGTGGCGGCGCGATGCACAGGCGGCGATCTTCGCCACATTGCGCGGACCGCCCTGGCCCTGCGGCGGCGGCGCGTTGTCGTACTCGAACGCCGGCCAAAGCTCCCGAAAACGATCCTTGCCGGTCAACTGGCGGTCAATATTTTGAGCGGCCTTTTTGGCCAGCGCCATGGCGCCGCTGACGTTGGCCGCGCCGCTCACAACGTCACCGGCTGCGAAGACCTTGGGATCGCCCGTCCGCAGCGTCCACGGATCCACCTCGACAGTACCGGCGCCGGTGACCCGCAGGCCGAGTTTGCTGAGCAGCCCGGCTTCGACTCTTTGGCCGATGGTTTCGATGATGGTGTCGCACGGGATGACGTATTTTTCGCCCGTCCGCACGGGCGCGCGACGGCCGCGCGCGTCGAATTTGCCCAGCGCAGTCTTTTCGACTTCCAGTCCCGTCACCTTGCCGTTTTCGCCCAGCACTTGCACCGGCGCGGCCAGCGTGATGAGCCGCGCGCCTTCCTCCAGCGCGTGCGCGGTCTCCTCGGCAATGGCGGGCATTTCCTCGCGAGAGCGCCGGTAAACGATCGTCACCTCCGCGCCGAAGCGCAACGCCGTGCGCGCGGAATCAATCGCCGCGTTGCCGCCCCCGATGACAACGACGCTGCGGCCGACGGGATGTTTTTCCCCGCGGGTGGCGGCTTCCAGAAAATCCAGCGCCGGCTCAACACCGGCCAGTCCGCGGCCGGGCACGGCGAGGTCTTCGCCTTCCCACGTGCCGAAGGCCAGCAGTACCGCGTCGTGCGCGCCGGTCAATTCCTCGAGCGTGATGTCGTGGCCGACGGCGGTGTTGCAGGTGAACTCCACGCCCAGTCCGCGGATCACGGCGACCTCGCGGTCGAGGGTGTTTTTCGGCAACCGGTATTGGGGCAGCGCGTAGCGAAGCATGCCCCCGGGGTGCGCGGCGGCCTCGAACATGGTCACGTGGTGGCCGAGCAGCGCCAGGTAAAACGCCGCCGTCAATCCCGCCGGCCCGGCGCCGGCGATGGCGACGCGTTTCCCGGTGGCAGGAAGTTGGCGCTGTTTCAACCGGCGAACGATTTTTGCCACCGGCGTCCTTCCGAGCTTGGCATCGGCGATGAAACGGTGGACCTCGCGCATGTTGACGGCCTCGTCGACCGTGGCGCGACGGCAACGTTGTTCGCACGGGTATTGGCAGACGCGGCCGGTCGTGGCCGGCAACGGATTGTCGAGCAGCACCATCTCGAAGGCATCGTCGAGCCGGTTTTCCTTGAGCAGTTGGAGGTAGCCGGGGATGTTCATGTGCAGCGGACAGGAGTTCTCGCAGGGCGCCAGCATCAAGGCCTGGCAAACGCCCGCGCGGCATCGCCGCTCGCGGATGTGTTCTACGTATTCCTGGCGGAAGTATTGGAGCGTGGTCAGCACCGGGTTCGGCGCAGTCTGCCCGAGGCCGCACAACGACGTGGTTTTCACGGTGGAGCCAAGCTCGGTGAGCGTTTGCAAGTCGGCCCCGACGCCCCGGCCCTGAGTAATGCGCGTGAGAATCTCCAAAAGCTGCGCCGTGCCCAGCCGGCACGGCGCGCATTTGCCGCAACACTCCTTGGCGGTGAAGGCGAGGAAATAGCGCGCCAGGTCCACCATGCAAGTGTCCTCGTCCATGACAATCATGCCGCCGCTGCCCATGATGGCGCCGTGGCGAACCAGTTCTTCATAGTCGATGTGCGTTTCGAACAAGGCGGATGGAATGCAGCCGCCGCTGGGGCCGCCGGTTTGCACCGCCTTAATGGGGCGGCCGGTGGCGCTGCCGCCGCCCATTTCGTAGATGATCTCGGAGAGCGTGATGCCCATCGGCACTTCGATCAGGCCGCTGTTGCGGATTTTGCCGACAATCGAAAAGACCTTCGTGCCTTTGCTCTTCTCGGTGCCAAGCGCCGCGAACGCCGCCGCGCCGTTGGTGATGATCCAGGGGATGTTGGCGAACGTCTCCACGTTGTTGATCAGCGTCGGGCAACCCCAGAGCCCGCTCTGGGCGGGGAAGGGCGGACGCATCCGGGGCATGCCGCGGGCCCCTTCGATGGATTGGATCAGCGCCGTCTCCTCGCCGCAGACAAATGCCCCCGCGCCCTCGCGGATTTCGAGATCGAAATTCTTTCCCAGCAGGCCGGCAGCGCGCGCCTGCTCGATGGCCAAACCCATCCGCTTGACCGCCAGCGGATACTCGGCGCGTACATAAACGAAACCGGCCGAGGCGCCGATGGCGAACGCGCCGATGATCATCCCTTCAATCACACGATGCGGGTCGCTTTCCATCACACTACGATCCATGAACGCGCCCGGATCGCCTTCGTCGCCGTTGCAAACGATGTATTTCCGGTCTCCGGCCGCCTCGGCGGCGTATTTCCACTTCAATCCCGTCAGGAAACCCGCGCCGCCACGTCCGCGCAAACCGCTGGCGGTGATCGTCTCGATGAGTTGGCCGGGCGTCATGCCGCCGAGCACTTGGCCGGCGGCGCGGTAACCACCGGAGGCGCGGTACGCCTCGAGCGATTCGGGGTCAATCGCGCCGCAATTCTCCAGCGCGATTTTTTTCTGTTTGGACAAAAACCCGCGCACGCTTTCGGCGCGCCCGCCACCCTCGAGCAGGTACTTTTCAACAGGCTGGTTACGTCCGATGTGGCGGTCCAGAATCTGCTTCACCCCGCGCTCATTGAGATGGACGTAGGTCCAGTGCCCGCCGCTTGGTGAATAAAGTTCGAGCATCGGTTCGCGGTGACAAATCCCGGCGCAGCCGGTTTTGTGGAGCGTAATCCGCGAAGGGTCAGCTCGTTTTTCGATCAGCTCGTAGAGTGCCTGCGCGCCAGCGGCCACGCCGCAGGAGCCGAGGCCCACCGCAATGCGCCAGTGCGAGTTCGTCGTGGATGTCTTCATCGGGGTTTCTCCCGGTAGTCCCCTTCACTGTCGTTCCCGCGCAGGCGGGAATCCATTGGATTGACAATGGGCCCCCGCTTTCGCGGGGGCGACGACGCTGATTCTCATTACCCCGCGCGGAGCGAGGGGTCGGCAGATGCCGGCCTAATGGCTGGAACTGCGCCGGTAGCGGCTGAGGACGTGTTGCGCGCGTTGCGGGTTCAAACGACCATACACTTTGTCGTCGATCATAATCACCGGCGCAAGGCTGCAACAGCCCAGGCACGCTACTGTTTCGAGCGTAAACAATCTGTCCGCCGTCGTTTCGCGGTCCTTAATCTGGAGCGTTTGGTGAATTGCGCGGCCGATCTGTTTGGCGCCGTTCACGTGGCAGGCTGTGCCGTGACAGGCCTGGATCACGTGCTTACCGACCGGCTGGAAACGAAACCGTTCGTAGAACGTCGCCACGCCGTAGATGCGCGTTAACGAAACCCGCGTCCGCTTGGCGATCTCCTCCAGCACCTGGCGCGGCAGGTATCCCCAGCGTTGCTGAACCGCCTGCAAGAGCGGAATCACATCGGAAGAACCGATTCTTGGAAATCGACAGAGGATTTCGTCCACCAGGGAGGGGTCTTCAGGCAAGAGCGTGGCCACCGACTGTTGACATGAAGCCATGTCGTTCTCCTTCAGCGTGCTTGCCATCGAGCCAAGGCACACTTACTCCTTGGTTCGAATTACGGTTTTACACGTAGCACGCGGCGCACCACAGTAGCGGGAAGCTGATTTCGGCTAAGCCCTTGAAACTACGCCGTTAACACGCCGCGCTTGGGGTTTGTGAAGGGTGTCGATGGGTTCGACACCAAGTCAGAGCCTTGCCACGCTTGCTCACTGCGAAGTTTCACACATCCCCCTGCAAATCTGTGTGCCGAAGGTGCCTTGGAGTGCGCCGGGCAAGGAACGGGAATGTGGACTCGACGGCTCGGGGCGGCCTACAATGATGCTACAGCCGTCAGGCCGAGGAGCACATAGGAATGGAACCTGGCTCACAAGCGGTAAACTACTCCACGGTGTGCGAGTGGAACAACAAAAAGGTGCGGCGCCTGCGCGATGCACTGGTCGGAGAGGAGCCGCTGCAAATCCAGCTTGGGAGACGGCCCCTCAGCGTAACCATGCGGACTCCCGGGAATGATCTAGAATTGGCCGCAGGCTTCCTGTTCACGGAGGGAATCATCCAGTCCGCGAAGGACCTTGCCGGTTTTCAAGATTGCGGCGTGTCGAGACCCGATCCGAATGTTTTGAAGATCAAACTCAGGAACCCCGGAATCCTCAATTCGAAGCGAGCCAAACGCAACTTCCTCGCCAACTCCAGTTGCGGGTTATGCGGCAAAGCATTCATCGAGGACTGCATTTTGCAAGGGATTAGGCGGCCCAACCCGCGCTTCCGGATGGATCCCGAAGTGCTTTGTACTCTGCCGGAAACTCTTCGCGCCGGCCAGGTAGTTTTCGGCCAGACCGGCGGATTGCACGCCGCCGCACTTTTTGAACCCTCCGGTAAGCTGATCGCGGTGAGAGAAGACGTAGGGCGGCATAATGCCGTGGATAAACTCATCGGCTGGGCATTGCTCGAGGGGCGCATTCCTTTGTCAGAATGTGCATTACTGGCAAGTGGCCGTGGGGGCTTCGAAATCATTCAAAAGTCGCTTGTGGCGGGAATCCCACTGCTGGCGTCGGTCTCAGCGGCCTCCGGCCTGGCGGTCCAATTGGCGCGGGAGTGCGGACTTACACTGATCGGATTCCTGCGCAGCAGGCGATTTGTCTGCTACAGCGGGGAGGAACGCTTGGGTCTGGGCGCCTCGCCAGCGTAGTCACCAGGCCCCGAAAAAGCCGACTGCTTCGCCGTCCAGGCTTTGGGTGCTTTCTCTTCCCTTCGAAGCTTTGCCTCCTCACCCCAGAATTAAACGAACGAACCGGCGATGTCGCTGGAAACAAAGGACCGCTGTGGAGAACCACCCACGCAAGCCTGAGTTTGCACGAAGAAATAGGAACTTTTCTTTGTGGTGCGGGAATACTATTGATAAGCATGGGGATCACGAAGCAACTCGTGGTGGACGTGGCGAACTGGGCGCGAGGGGCCACGCAAGCTCGCGGCGTTGTCTCAAGCTTCGGAGCCTGTGCCCGGCAAGGGCTCTGCCTGCTTCTCGCTGTGGTGTGCCTGTGGTTGCCAAGCTGGGCCCAACAACCCAGCGCGCAGGGCCAGTCGCCCAGCCAGCAACCGAGCCCCGCTCCGCCCAAAATCTCCGTCAGCGTCAAGGTTGTCAACGTCCTTGCCAGCGTGCGCAACAAACACGGAGAAATCGTGCGCAACCTGACCAAGGATGATTTCGAGTTGGAAGAAGACGGCCGGCCTCAGACGATCAGCTATTTTTCACGTGAATCTGACCTTCCTCTGACGCTGGGCCTGTTGGTGGATACCAGCGGCAGCCAGCGACGGGTTCTTGACCAGGAGCGTGATGCCAGTTCGACTTTCTTGGATCAGGTGCTGCGCGTCGACAAGGACAAGGCTTTCCTGATTCACTTCGACCGCGAGGTCGAACTCCTCCAGGATCTAACCTCGTCCCGCCAGAAGTTGGAGGCGGCCCTGGCGCTGCTTCAGGCGCCGCAACTGCACCGCGCCGGCCAGGAGGGCGGAGGCGATTCCGGAAATTCGCCCGGCTCATATCCTGACTCCGGAAGGCGGGGCGGCGGCGGGGGCGGGGGCACTCACCTCTACGATGCAGTCTACCTGGCGTCGAACGAATTGATGGGAAAGCAACAAGGGCGCAAGGCGTTGATTGTGCTCTCAGACGGAGTCGATCGCGGCAGTAAGGAAACTCTGGCCAGCGCGGTCGCAGCGGCCCAGCGCGCCAATACCTTAGTCTATTCGATCCTGTTTGCCGATGAGCACCCTTATGGAGGCAGTTACGGCGGCCGCGGCATGGGAGGGATGGGCCGGCACGGCGGCGGTTGGCCCGGCAGATATCCCCAGCAGGACCGCCCGGATGGCAAGAAAGCCCTCGAGCAGATCTCCAGGCAGACGGGCGGGCGCCTTTTTGAAGTCTCGAAGAAACTGCCGATCGAGCAGATCTACAGCCAGATTCAAGATGAGCTACGCAACCAGTACAACCTCGGCTACACTCCCGACCCAACGGACGCCACTGCGGGCTACCATAAGATACATCTGACAACTAAACAAAAAGACCTGATCGTACAGGCGAGAGACGGGTATTATTCCACGCAGTGATTCCCGCCTTGCCGCTGACGGGCACCCGGAAACCATGAAAATGCGCAGAGGGTCATGGAGTGCGGCAGCGGAGCTCCCGCCGTGGAATTCGAGCGAACGGCGGTAGCTGGCGCTACCGCACTCCAAGACGCCTTCGGCCCAACCGTTTTCAAAAGCAGAGACCCTTGCTTTGCGTGAAACCGGCTTGTCCGTCCCCGCATTGAATCACATCTTATGCGCCTTTCCCCAGAGCAGGGCAGCGGGGCCGCTGATTCGACCAGCAGAGGGTGCTGATTTGGCGTGCTCCAGCGAGGCACGGCGGACAGATTCGGGCAATTCGACCTGATCCGCATTTTTGCCGCATTTTTTGCTGTTGTACCTCGATGATAATGTCCCCTTTTCTCCTCGTTAGAAATGTCCCCTAATAGAGTCTCCGAAAGGAGGCAGATTGGGGCGAACCAGGATGAGTGAGAGGGAGTTGAGGC
>JBEKMN010000089.1:0-23990 GCA_050008495.1 Terriglobia bacterium
GCCGTCCCGGGATTCGAGAAAATCAGGTGGTGGTGCGACCAGTCGTCGGGCACGCCCGTCTTTTCCGCTTCAGGCTGCTGCCCGAAGAGCAGAATGCCGGCGCCGATGAGGCCGAAAAAAGCCACGGCGAGCACAGACAGTTTATAGAGAAAACGCTTCGCAGATTTCATGAGTTGCTCCTCCTACGATCTGGCACGCCGGGCTTCGCCACTCCCTCGAATCCGGCACTGCGCGGGCGAGATTGCCCGCAGCGCAAGCAACAGGCTGTGAGACCATTTCCCCCCGCCTTCGAGACGGGAGGCTTCAGCAAGTAAAACGCAGAACGGACGCGCTGTCAAGTACCAATTGTTGCAATAACTAAGTGACAGCACTGTAAACACTTATGAGAATGCAAACACTCTCAGACAAAACGGCGTAAAGGCCTCTTGCGCTTCTGAGGGCTTGGGAGGTGGCGGGCAGAGTTCAGTCAATCCAGGATCAGCAAGTGCTTCTGGCGGGCGGGACGCCCGCACCACTTCACTCCGAAGTCGCTATCCCCGCCAGGACAGCAAACCAGGCGGCGTTGGCGGGAATGTGCAGGTTGAAATCCGCCACACTATGGACCAGCAGGCCGCAGCATCCGAGGGCGGCGCCCAGGCGAACCCAGCCGGCATTCGATCCAAACAAGTGTGCCACATTGCGGAAGGCCAGATAAAGAAACAGGGCCATTGTGGCGAGAATCAGCAGTGCGTGATCGATCCACTGATCGGTGGGTAGACTTTGATAGCGGGGATAAGCGGTCTCGAAATCTCCGAGGCCCACCCCCAGCCAGGGATGCTCGCGCCACATGTGGAGGGCGTCGCGGGATAACGCTTTGCGCTCCTCGGCCCAGTCCGTCCAGGTTCTGTTGACGTAGGCTACCGAGCCGAGCTTCTTGGCCACCCAGCCGGGGTCCACGTAAGCGAACAGGATGACGCCCGCCACCAGAACGAGGCCGGCGGCGGTGGCCAAGCGCCGCTTCTGCCCCGTGCGGAGCGCCGCCCGGCGGAGAACCACCGTGGCGATAACCATCTCCGCGGCCAGCGCCAGCAGGCCGGCCCGCGAGCCGGAAAGCAGCAGGGCAGCGAGCGCCAGCACCACCGCCGAGGCACGCCATACCGAACCTTCAAGCGATAGCCTTCCATGCCGCCCGGCCAGGTACAGAATCGCCACCGGAAGGAGCATTTCCATGAGCCCGGCGAAGTGGTCGCGGTTGACGTACGGACCAAACATGCCGCCATTAGGTGTCTCGAAGAGGCCATAAATGCGTTGCGCGCCGGAAGCGGATTCGAGAATGGCGAAGAGTCCCAGGCACCCGGCAAAAATCAGCGCCGCCATGCCGAAGGGCTGGAGAGCGAAGCCGCGCGCGCCGCCAAAAAGTTGCACCGCGAGGAAATAGAAAATCAAATCCGTGGTCAGCAGAACCAGCGCTTGGCGAGTTTCCGACGTGTCGAGCGTAAGGCGAGCCGCAGATTGAGCCGCTGCCAGGAGAAAGAAGAGGCCCAGCGGTATGTAGAGCGGCGACCATAGCGGTTTGATTTGGCCGAGCTGAACGCTTCCCAGGGCCCACAAAAACAGCGCCACGCTGGCGATCAAGCCCAGGGCGACCCAGGCCACCGGGATCACGGCGCCAAAGGCTAAGGGCGCTCCAAACAGAGCCGCCACAAGTAAGATTCGGGCAGCGTGCAAGGGGTAATTAAAAGCCCGGCGGCGAAGCGGGAAGGTCAAAGGCCGAGGCGCACTTGCTCCACCTGCGTCGACGGGCCGCTGGAATATTTTGTCCTCTAGTTGCAACGCCTCTCCTTAGCAGGCTGCCGAAGGTCCCGTGGGCCTGAGGAGCCGTCTCGCGCTGCGGGCAGCCTGCCCCGACCTGTCGGGGTCCCGCCTGGACCAGATCAGGGACAGATGCAACACCCGTGCTAAGTTTTGGTTCATCTTATCTTTGACAACAGTATCCTGTCAAATCCGCTGGAATTGGGGTAGTGTCCTCTCCCAGCGCACTCCAAGATTGGAAGGCGAGAGGGTTTCGTTTATAATGACCAGACGGCCGCTTACAGCGCTGCCAGTTGCCGCCGGATGAAGACCGGTGGCATCACTCCCAGGCTGGCGGCTGGTGTGCCGGGCGTTTTGAAGCGCCGAAATCGAAACGGATGGTGAAGCGTGGCTGATCTTCCGACACTCGCCAGTACGGAAAAGGGCTTTGTCTACAACATCATGGATATCATGAGCATTCTTCCCCACCGATATCCGTTCCTGCTGGTTGACCGCATTGTGGAAATCGAGGGTGACAAGCGCATTGTGGGGCTCAAGAACGTGACCATCAACGAGCCCTTTTTTCAAGGACATTTTCCCGGTGCGCCGGTCATGCCTGGGGTGTTGATCATCGAGAGTATGGCCCAGGTGGCAGGGGTCATGATCTACCGCGACATGCCGGATAAGGATAAGAAACTAATCTATTTCACCGGCATTGAAAACGCCAAGTTCCGTCGCCCCGTGCTGCCGGGCGACCAACTCCGGGTGGAAATGCAGTTGCTTAACCGGCGCAACAACTTTGGCAAAATGCACGGTCAAGCGACCGTAGAAGGGAAGTTGGCGGCGGAAGCGACGGTGGCCTTTGCCATCTCGGACCGTCCTGGCCAATCCGGCCCGGCAAGTCCAGGTCTGCTCGGCCAATCACGTCAATGAAGGCCCATCCCACGGCAATCATCCATCCCAACGCCCAGCTCGCCTGCAGCGTGACGGTGGGGCCATATTCCCTGATCGGGGAAAACGTCGAACTGGGAGAAGAGTGCGAGGTTATGTCGCATTGTGTGTTGGAAGGAAACACGCGCTTCGGCAAGGGCAACCGGATTTTCCCCTGGGCCTCGATTGGACTGGTGCCTCAGGATTTGAAGTACCATGGAGAGGCGACCCGGGTCGAGATCGGTGACGACAACACGCTTCGCGAATTCATCACCATTCACCGCGCCACCGAGACGGGAGACGGGGTCACGCGAATCGGCAGCCATAACCTCCTCATGGCCTACGTCCACATCGCGCACAACTGCCACTTGGGAAGCCATATCATCATGGCCAACGGGGCCTCGCTGGCCGGCCACGTCGAGATACAGGATTATGCCTCGGTGGGTGCATTTTGCGGCATTCACCAGTTCTGCCGCATCGGCGCTTATAGTTTCCTGGGAAGTTACAGCGTGGTAAACCAGGATATCCTCCCCTACTCGAAAACTTCCGCCCCCCGCCCGCTGAACGTTCTGGGCGCCAACCGCTTGGGGCTCGAGCGGCGCGGCTTGAGCGCCGACGACCTGAAGGAGCTGGAGCGAACCTTCCGCCTGCTGTCGAGATCCAAGCTCAATACCACCCAGGCGCTCGAGGCGATCGATGCCGCCGGTTTCAAGTCTGACCACGTCCGCGCCCTCGTGGAATTCATCCGGACCTCTGAGCGCGGCGTGGCCAAGTAGCCAAAATTCGAAAATCGAAACTGGAAATTGGAAACTGGAAACTCGAAATTACCGTTCGTAACTCGGGGGTGACCGTAACAAAGCTGAACTATAGCCTTAGATCTTTGAGTTTCCATTTTCAAGTTTCCAATTTCCAGTTTCGGTTTTCGAGTTTCGGTTTTCGAGTTTCGGTCATGAATGATCGGTACGCCATTATCGCGGGTAACGGCCACTTCCCTTTCCTGGTGCTCGAAGCGGCGCGGGACCAGGGCATTGACCCGCTGGTGGTGGGCATCAAGGAAGAAGCCTCGCCGGAACTCGCCTCCGTGGCGAGTGCCATCCACTGGCTGAGCCTGGGTGAAGTCTCAAAGCTTCTGGATTTGCTGGTGGCTGAGCGCATCGGCAGATTGGTCCTGGCCGGCCAGGTGAAGCACGCGCAACTCTTCAGTTCCATCAAGCCGGACGGCTTGGTGAGCCGCGTCCTCAAAAGCCTGCCGCGCAAGAATACGGACTCGCTGATTGGAATATTCGTGCGGATGGTCGAAAGCCGCGGCATCCAGGTGGTGGATTCGACGCTATTTCTGAAGCCGCTGCTTCCGGATGCCGGTCCGCTCACGCGCCGTGCGCCGGATGCGGAGGAAGAATCCGATATCGAGTATGGCCGCGAGATTGCCAAGAAGATTGCCGGCCTCGATATTGGCCAAACTATCGTAGTGTCCGGCCGGGCTTGCGTGGCCGTCGAGGCTATGGAAGGGACCGACGCCGTCATCGAACGGGCCGCCGGCCTCAGTAACGGACGGGCGCTGGTAGTCGTCAAAGTAAGTAAGCCCTGTCAGGACATGCGCTTTGATGTCCCCGTGGTGGGGCTGAAGACGATCCAGGTGATGCGGCGGTCAAACGCCCGCGTGCTCGCGGTGGATGCGGGCAAGACCCTGTTATTTGAACGCTCGGCCCTGATCAAAGAAGCTGACGAGGCCGGCATCGCCATCCTGGGCATGAAAGACTGAGCAAGCAGAAAGGAAAAACGGAAAACGGAAACTGGCCTTGCAGGATAGACGTCCCAGCTTCGATTTCCCGTTTTCCATTTTCCAATTTCCATTTTCCAGTTTCCAAAAGGACTGAGGTGAGCGATCGAGTTGCCGTAGCAGTCATCGGAGTCGGTGAGCACGGCAAGAAGCACGCCCGAGCATTGAAACAGCTCGCGGGAGCTGAGCTCGTGGGGGTCTACGACCGGCGGCCGGAAAAAGCCAGGGAAATGGCGGCGGAATTGGGAGTTCGGGCGTTCGCGAGCCTGGACGAGGCATGGAAGACAGTTCGCGCCGTGAGTGTGGTTATTCCCCCCACCAGCCACGCGGACGTGGCGCGCGAGGCTTTCGCCCACGATGTGGATGTGCTTCTCGAGAAGCCGATTACGCGCACCGTGGAGGAAGCGGAAGAGGTGACGGCCCTAGCCCAATGCCGGGGCCGCATCTTACAGGTCGGACATCTCGAGCGGTTCAACCCCGGGGTAGTGGCCGCCAAAGCCATAACTCGGCGGCCGCTGTTTTTTGAGATTCACCGCATGTGCGCGTTCAGCCCGCGCAGCCTGGATGTTGACGTGGTTTTCGACCTGATGATTCACGACCTCGATCTTCTGCTGTGGATGCTCGACTCCGAACCGTGCGAAGTTCGAGCGGTGGGGCTGCCGGTGCTTTCGGACAAAGTGGATATTGCCAACGCGCGGGTAGAGTTTGAATGCGGTGCGGTGGCGAACATCACGGCCAGCCGCGCCAGCACGGAACCGATTCGAAAGTTCCGTTATTTTCAACCCTACGAATATGTTTCCATTGACTTTACGCGACGCGATGCAACGCTTTTGCGGGTCGATAACAGCGGCCCCACTCCCCGCATCACTTTTCAGAAGCTCGAGACCAAGCCCGCAGACCCGTTGCAGTCGGAGCTCGAAGCCTTTCTCGAATCGGTCCGAACCCGCTCTGCCCCGCTGGTGGGCGGACTGGAGGGACGCCGAGCCCTCGCCTTAGCCGAACGCGTCATGAATTGCATCGAAGAACATGCTGGCAAGGTGGACGTGCGCCTGGGCCGGCCGGTAGGCCAAAGCGGCGAGATGTAATGATGCGCCCAATTTTCTAAGCTCTGATTTCTAGTTTCGAATTTGTATTATGGCGGTTGTCGATACCAAGGACGAGAAGCTCCGCGCCGAATCCGTGCCGGCCGCGAGTCCCTCTGCACCCGAGCCTGAGTTCCACGTTACCTTTGTGGATACCGCGCTGCCCCCGGTCTCGCTTTTCCGCCAGATTCGAGACAGGCTGCGTCAACCGAAGACACCAGTTCCAAAGGCATACCCACCTAGCCAGGGTTCTCCCGTGCCCGGCGCTGAATTCCACGCGACGTTCGTGGATACGACCCTTCCACCGATTTCACTTTTCCGACAAATTCGACAGAGGTTTCGCGAACCGAAAGTCCCTCTTCAGAGCGAGTATTACAGGCGTGGCGCGGATGCCGGGTCGGCAGGGAATTCCGTCGTCTCCGGGGGTGAGTTCCATGCCACGTTCGTGGAACGCACGCTTCCGCCCGTATCTCTCTTCCGCCAGCTTGTAGCGGGGGTCCACGAACCAAAGACTCCGGGTCCGATCAAGCCGGGGCATGTCACCTTGCCGCCGACAGAAGTCCCGCCCTTGGTTCCGGAAGACCCGAACCAGCTCAATCTTTTCGCGAGTCCCGAGACCGCCTACCCGGTAGAGTCAAAGCCCCTCAATCTCCCGGCGGGGTGGCAGGATTATCACGTCGTGCTGGTCGCCGATCCGGAGGCCGTAAAGTGGCGGCGCCGGACGATGTACCTGTCCTCGCTGATCCTGCACTTCTTCCTGCTGCTGCTTCTCCTCTTCTCACCGGACTTGCTGCGGCGAGGAAGGATGTTGATCGGACTGCCCGTTCAAGTGGCGCCCAATAAACAGTATTCGTATCTTCTACTCCCGCCGGAGGTCCTACGCAAACTGACCGAGCCGCCGCCGGAGAATTCCCCACTCTCCGATCGAGACCGCAAGGCGCAAGGCCGTTCTCCCGTTATCAACCCCAGGGGGCTTCCCATGCCCTACTCTCGCGGCAACACGCCCTTGCCGGAGATTGCCGGCGGGCGGCCTCCCGCCGCTCCTCCTCCCACTCCGCCTCCTGCGGCGGGCGGTAACGCCGCTCCTGCCGCTCCCGGCGCGCCAGCTAATCAGTCGCCCAACCCCGAGCCCCAAAGCCGGGTAGCCCAGAACGATGGTCTGCGCCTGGAAGACGCTAAGCCGCCCTCTGGGGGCAGCGGCCAGGGCCTAAACCTCCCGAACCTTACCCCAGGCCAAGCTATCCAGCAGTCACTGCAATCAGCAGCGCGCGGGCGTTCGACTGGCGGTGGAGTGGGCAACAGCTCAGGATATGGAGAAGGCAACGGGCAGTTTCAGAACCTCGAACCGAACTTCTCCACGGAAGGGCCGCTCATCCTTTCCGATACACGCGGCGTGGATTTTGGCCCGTATTTGGCGCGGGTGGTTTTCGCCGTGCGACGGAATTGGTATTCGGTGATCCCGGAATCAGCGCGCTTGGGCGAGAAAGGACGGGTGGGCATTGTCTTCGAGATCCTCAAGGACGGCTCCGTGCCGCAAGTGCGACTGGTGGCCTCCTCCGGCTCCGACCCGCTCGACCGCGCGGCCCTCACCGGCATCCGTGCCTCTGTTCCCTTCCCGCCCTTGCCCGAAGAGTTCACCGGCAACCACTTGGTATTGCAGTTTATTTTCCTCTACAACCTTTCGCCTGGCCAGTAACCCGTCGATAGCGACGAGCGAGACTGGCTGGGGCGCACGGCCATGGACCCTTCGCCGCATCCGGTTTCACCAGGCGGGGCTAGGCGGGGCCTCGCCCCGACACCGGCCCGTTATGGACGGATCAGGGCAGTACGTCGACTCGATGTGCCTCAAGCGTGTCGGAAAAGCACTGGTTGGTATGTTAGAATCACAGCTTGAGGAGTGGCACCAACGGGAGGTGAGTGTACACACTTCACTTTCATTTTCACCGAGCTTTGGCCCCGGCATGAAACCCTTGATAGAGGAAGCTGGTAATGCTCCGCCTTTCTCGAACTCAACTCCTGGGTTGTTTTCTTCTGCTCGCGGTGGTTCTAGCAATCCTCCTGTTGCGCGCGTTGCGTCTGGTATGGTGGTCCCGATAGTGCAGGGCGCTCCCCTGGTTGCCATTGTCGGTCCAACGGCGGCTGGAAAGTCGGCCCTGGCGGTTGCGGTAGCTGGGTCGCTGAACGGGGAGATCATTAACTACGACTCGGTGCAGCTTTACAGAGGATTCGATATCGGGTCGGGAAAACTCGCCTCCCAGGAGCGCCAGGGCATTCCCCACCACCTCCTGGACTGCCTCGAGGCCCAAGAAGAGTTCACGGCAGGAGACTACCGCCGGGAGGCACTGCGCGTGTTGGCGGAAGTCAAAGAGCGAGGTAAATTACCGGTATTTGTCGGCGGCACCGGACTCTATCTTCGCGCACTCTTCATGGGGCTGTTCGATGGCCCGCCCCGCTCGGAAGAATTGAGGAGCCGGTTGCGTGCCCTAGTGGAGAGAAGAGGACGCGAGTTTCTCCACCGGCTCCTCGAGCGGCTTGATCCGGGGGCAGCGGCTCGAATTCAGCCCCGGGATGCGCAGAAAGCCGTGCGCTCCCTGGAGGTGTGCATCCTGGCCCGAACTCCGATCTCCGCGATGCAGGCGCGCGGCCGGAGCGGATTGGAAGGGTATCGGGTCCTGAAAGTGGGATTGCATCCCGAAAGAACGGAGCTCTGCCGGCGCATTGACAAGCGCGTGGAGTGGATGTTCGCGCACGGCTTGGTCGAGGAAACTCGTTCCCTGCTGGCGCGCCAGGACTCAAGCCCGCTGAAGGCCCTCGGGGCGCTGGGCTACCGCCAAGCCAGCGCATTCGCTCACGGGCAGATGAGTTTGCCGGACGCCGTCTCTCAAACTCAGGCGGCTACCCGGCGATATGCCAAACGGCAGATGACCTGGTTTAGACACGAGGCGGGAATCACCTGGTTTAGCGGATTCGGCGATGACCCGAGAATCCAGGATCAAGTCATCGACGCTCTGCGCGAATCAAGCGTCGCCGCCGATTCGTAGGGGCACGCGATGGCGTGCCCGTACACGGAAGTTCTTTACACGATCCGCATAGGGGCAGCCCTTGTGGCCGCCCTCGGGCAACCACACGAGTTGCCTTTGCGCCTGTCCGGTGGGCCGCACCAAGGAGATGAATCGTATGCCAGATTCCGGCGTTCAACATTCTGTTTCCAGACCTGGACAAGGGATGAGCGGACCTGTGCCAGAAAAGAGAGAAAGGATGGACAAGCCACCGCAAAATATCCAAGACGGATTTTTGAACACTGTGCGCAAGGAAAAACTTGTGGTCACAGTGTATCTGTTAAGTGGTGTCAAACTTACCGGACGCATCCGCAGTTTTGATAAATATTCCTTGATCCTGGAGAGCAACAGCCAGGAACAGTTGGTTTTCAAGCACGCCGTTGCTACCGTGGTGCTGCCGCGCGCCGGAAGTGCTCCGGCGCCGGCGCCGTCGGAGGGCTAAGAGGATTCGCCGCGCACAAACATCCGAGAGAGTTTTCCTGGCCGGCTGGGAACCTACGCATCATTGGGGACGGATGCCAGGCAGGCCGGAGGCGGAGGACTCGCTTCTGGAACTTCGCGAGTTGGCGGTGGGAGCCGGGGCGCGCATCGTGGGCTCTCTCCTTCAAAGGTCCCCCCAACCTGACCCCGCAACCCTGCTGGGGAAAGGCAAGCTGACCGAAGTCCGCAGTTCCGCCCACGCCGCTGCCGCCGACTTGGTCATCCTCGATCACGACCTCACGCCCTCTCAACTGCGCAACCTGGAGCGCGAGTTGGACCTGAGGGTGATCGACCGGACTCAACTGATTCTGGATATTTTTGCGGGCCGCGCTCGCAGCCGTGAAGGCCAGTTGCAAGTCGAATTGGCCCAGTTGAACTACCTGCTGCCACGATTGGGGGGACGCGGCACTGAACTCTCCCGACTGGGCGGCGGCATCGGTACCCGCGGCCCCGGCGAGCAGCAGTTGGAATATGACCGCCGGCGCATTCGCACCCGCATTCGCTCGCTGCGCGAGGCGATCGAAAAGGTCCGGTCGCAACGCGCTTTGCATCGCGCCCGGAGGCGGGACCGTCAATTCCTCACGGTCGCGCTGGTGGGCTATACCAATGCAGGGAAATCCACTCTCTTCAACGCCTTGACTTCCTCGACCGTGCTCACCTCTTCACGCCTCTTCGCCACTCTCGACCCCACCGTGCGCGCCTTGCCCCTGCCATCGCGAAGGCCTGTTCTGATATCCGATACCGTGGGATTTATCCAAAAATTGCCGCCTCACCTCGTCGCCGCGTTCCGCGCTACCCTGGAAGAGTTGGAGGATGCCAGCCTTCTGCTGCATGTCACCGACGCCTCCGATCTGCGGTACGAATCCCAGGACAGCGCCGTCGAAGGCTTGCTGGAAACCCTCAGCGTGGGGACCACGCCGCGGCTTCATGTCTGGAACAAGATCGATCTTGTGGACGCAACCGGAAGGAACCGGCTTCCCTCAGGGCCGCGCGATGTCTGGGTTTCGGCGAGCCGCGGCGAGGGCCTTGACACCCTCCGCCAACGAATCGATGAAGGATTGACCGCAGACCCCGTGATCGAGGCCGAACTCGACCTCTCGCCTGCCGACGGCGAGAGTTTGGCCCTTCTTCATCGCTCTGGCGTCGTGCTCTCCACACACTACGACGCCGAGCGAGTCAAGGTCCGGGCGCGACTGCGCGCCTCGCTTTGGCAACGGCTGAAAAGACGCGAAGAGCCAGTGGCTTCCGGCTCTTAAAGCAGGCATTTTCAGGCCCAAACAGGTTGTGGAAAAAACTGTGGAAAATCCACTCAGATTCGGCCCTTCTCCAGCCCGCGCGCACCCGCCAAGAATGCGGCTCCCATGCAGATGTGGATTTTTAATACCGTGTTTTCAATAACTTACGAATCGCAAGGGCCGTAAACGAACCTTCAATATTCGCATTATGTCCGGCGCTTAAGGCACCTGTAAACGAGAGAGTTTTGCACAAAGATAAGGCAATCCAGGGGAAATTACCTAGCCCCGAACTTCCTGCTTATCCGCATTAAATCAGGCTAATTTGGACCTAGGCTCGATGGGTGATTGATGGACGATGGTCGATTGACGATGGTCGATGGATGGGGGATTCGGGCTGGCAGTGCCCCGAGGAGATCAGCGCCGGTGTGATTCCCAGCGGAGCGAGGAAGCCTGCCGTGATACATTCGTCAGCGATTCGCCTTGAAGCAAAGCGATATTCCTCGCTCCGCTCGAAATGAAGCCGCAGGCTCGAATCCATGGTTCGTAGGGCGCGCTTCCAATCGACAATCAACAATCGGCAATCGTCAATCCGTTGACACCTCCCTGGCGGTCCGATATAGTTAGGTGGGACAGGGTAGCTGTCCTGACGCTGCATTACGGCGCTCGCGGTTAGGGTGTCGATCCCGTCCGCTCCTCCGCTAGGGCAGATCTCAAAGGCGCATGAATCTCCCCATTTCGCTAACCTTGCTCCGCATCTTTTTCGTGCCCCTGGTGGTAGTGCTATTACTGACTTCGGGTCGCAACATGGACCTGTGGGCGGTGGTGGTGTTTCTCCTCGCCGCGACCACTGACCTTTTGGATGGTTATCTGGCGCGGAAGCGCGGCCAGGTGACTTCGCTGGGCATCCTGCTGGACCCGATTGCCGACAAGCTCCTCACCTCGGCCGCCTTCATTTCTCTCGTCTATCTGCATTTAATCTCTGCTTGGATGGCAGTGATAATTATTGGCAGGGAATTCGCCGTGTCGGGTCTGCGAGCCATAGCCTCGGCGGAAGGTTTCTCTCTGAAAGTGTCCGAACTGGGAAAGACAAAGATGGTCTTTCAGGTTGTGGCGATCACCGTGGTCTCGCTGGAGCGGCGGCTGCCTCTGCTCCGCCTCCCGGGCAGTGTCCTGTTATGGATGGTGGTTCTCTTCGCGCTGGCGTCTGCGGGACAGTATTTCATTTCCTTTTGGAAGAGATTGGACAATCGCATCAAGCGCCGTGGCTTAAATCACCGGGCAGTTCTCAGGACAGGCGAGAAGGAACAGGAAGAGAAAGATGTTGCAGCTCAGTGACGCTCAGAAGGACCGGCTGCTCGAGCTGGCGAGAACAGCCCTCGAAGAGGCCGTGCGCTTTGGGAAAGTGTCGGAGGTGACGGAGTCCGCAGAGGCCCTGCAAACTCCCTGCGCGGCCTTCGTCACGCTCACCGAGCGAGGGCGCTTGCGAGGATGCATCGGTCACATTGAAGCGGTCAGACCTCTCTACTTTACCGTGCGCGAATGCGCCCGCGCCGCGGCTCTTGACGACCCCCGCTTCGACCCGGTTACGCCCGCCGAACTTTCCTCCCTGCATATCGAGATTTCCATACTTTCCCCTCTGGTGGATGTTGCTCCCCAGCAGGTCGAAGTGGGACGGCATGGATTGCTGATTTCGCGCGGCGGACGCCGCGGGCTCCTCCTGCCGCAGGTGGCTGAGGAATGGAACTGGAACCGCGAACAGTTTCTGCAAGAGACCTGCGTGAAAGCCGGCTTGCCCGCCGACGCCTGGCAGCAGGGCGCAAGAATCCAAGCGTTCACAGCACAAATCTTGAAAGAGCCGCCCACGCTGGCTCGTTCCTCATCGCCGGCCGCGTAGATTGCAGCACCCCGCGTCGACGCCAATAGTAGGGGCACCGCTTGGGGTGCCCGGACGCCACAAGCTCCACCCCCAAATTACCCCCACGGGCTTCGCTACTCGACTTGAAAGTCGTAGAGGAACCCTCGCAATGCCTCACCCCCGGCGCGGTGACTTGAAGTCGCGCGCTCCTGCGTCCACTCCCAGTCGCCACCTTTACCAGGGCCGGCAACATAGAGAAAGAATGCATACTGCCCTTCGGGCAGGTCGTCGGGGTTCAATTTGAAGAGCCCTGGCTCAAGTTCCTGGGCATCAAAGTTGGCCTGGTGCCGGACCGAGATCCCCTGGCTGCGGCGAAACATTCCTTCCGCGTCAAGTTCGAACTGCCGACGACCTTGTTTGACGGACATCTGCGTTAGGATCAAGCTCACGGTGCCGGGAACTACCTGGTCAGGGGCGCTCTGTGCAACGCGGTAATAAAAGGTTGCGCGCCGACCTACCGTGACATATGCCGACTGGCCCGCAATCTGCGTGTTCACACGACGCGCGTGGATGCCCATTGTGAGTTCCGACGCTAGCAGACTCCCTGTGCGGACAAAGCTCGTCGGCCTACCCGCGATTTGGCGTATCGTTCCGCCTGATAGAAGGGCGTAAAGCCCTGGCTCCTCAGGCACGTTCACATCCGGGACCATCCACGTCGCAGGCATCGGAAGGACTTTCTTGCACACCTTGCCGTCCACAAGTGTCTCGTCTGGCCCAAGTGTGTAATTGGCTTCGCGCAGGTCGCGGCACTGCATTTCACCGGTCTTGGGCTTGTCTTTTGCGTGAAGGGCAGACACGGCGAACACTGAGATAAGGGCGAGCGCAGTCAACTTTTTCATGTTGCCTTTCTCCTCGGCTGCTTCAGTTCGGCCCGAAAACATGGCCTCCGCTTGAGACTATGTCTCCGATCGAAGTGCGCAAATAGCTCAAAAGTACTAAGCGACGCTAAGAGTCGTCGCCTCGTAGGAAACGCTCACCCGAACATCCGATCTGCCGATCACCTGATTGCATGGCAAAGTGTTCGAAGGCCTCGAAAGCATCCCGCAGCGCTTTCTGATAGTTCTTCACGTCATAGCCGTGCCACCCTTCCCAAAGCGTCCAGGCTCGGACGCGGTCGTCCGGCAATTCGGCCTCCGCGTCGGTGATGATGTATTGCAGGGTTTCTCCGGGACGCAGCTTGACGCCCGACCGCTCGAGTTGTTTGGCCGCGATGGCCGTGGCGCTCGCCTGCCTGTAATCGCCGGGAGAACGAGTCAGGCGGCGGTTGACGACGAGTTGTTCCAGGTTGACGTTTCCGGTCTCGAGTTGGGCCAGATATCGCGCGAGCACTTCGCGGGCCTCTTCCAGCTTGCAGCCATAGCTCTGGAAGTCGTGCGCCTCGGCCAGGACCTCCAGCGCTTCGCGCTGCATGCGCGCCACCAAGGGCGGAGTATCGTGCTTTCGGCATTCCAGGCCACGCACCTTGACTTCGCCTTCCTCCGGCACGCAGAAGAAACGGTTGGGGACGGGAATCTCCGGCGACTGCTTCGAGGGCAGGAAGACGACGTAGCGATAAACGGCCTCGACCGCCATAGGCAGGCCCGTGCGCCGCTCGATCTCCTGCGACAGGTTCTCGTAGTCCTCTCTTGTCGCGTCGTCTCTCTGCGCGTAGAGTGAGTCCACCAGGGCGTGCAAAACGCGATAGCCCCGCGCCTCCGCCGTCTCCTTGGCGACCAGCAACTTCTCCCGCGCCACGGCATTGATGGCTTCGTGGGCCTCGATCTTGCCGAAGCGGGCGTTCTTATAGCCGGTGTAGCCGAAGCAACACACCAGCAGCCACTTCAGCGCGGCGCGGCGCTCTTTGGCAGCGTGACGGCGCTCAAGAACCGCGGCGGGGGAATCTGCCACGCCATGGCAGGGCGGGGTTTTACAGGCCGCGGAATTTCTCGAGCTGTCATCCTGAGGAGGCACGCATCCGCGGGACGACGAAGGATCTTGCACTGTCTTGAAAACAGTCAGGGCGAGATTCTTCGCTTCGCTCAGAATGACAGCTTGGGGGCCGACTGGCGCAGGCCCCTGTTCTTGGGGGTTTGCGATTTCCCCCTTCGTATCACCCGCCATCTGGCGCTTGTATTCCTGCCGCTTCCGGATCAGGCGCTCGACCACGCGGCTGGTAATGCCGCGCCGCCGCTGGCAGACGCGATAACCCAGTTCCAGGATGCGGGGCGCTTCCGGGCAACAGCCGCAATTGACGGTCTCCGGCGAAATGTTGAAGCGCGCCATGATGCTGGGGAACTCGCTGACGAAATCGAGTTCGCCCACGTTGGTGAAAAATCCCAGGCGAGGCAGAAAGACCAATCCGCCACGATCCGCCTTGAGGAGTTCATCCGGATGCTTGGGGGTTTCGGGCTCCGCCTTCTGCTCGGGGATCAGCACGCCGTCGCCGTAAGCGAGTTCCATCTGCATGTAGGAGATGCCGGTTCCCATGGAGGTGCGAGCGCAGTACTGCACGGGCAGCTTGGTCACGCGCGTGAGCTCCCACAAACCCTCCAGGTCGCACTGATCGGCAATGAAGGAATTTTGCGTGTCGACGTGCAGGCGCCCGAACAAGGTAGTGGTGCTGCCCTTGAAGAGGATGCGCCCATAGCTCATGTAACTGCGCGCGCGGCGGCGCTCCGCGGGATGCGCGTCGCGGTTGAGCGAGAGGGTCAGGCCCAGTTTCCGGGCCTGCCGAAGCAGCGCCGGAAACAACGTCGCATCACCCCACTCGCTCAAGATCATGTCCGGGTCGTGGACGCGCAGCAGGCGCTCGAGACCCAGCGCCACCGGCTCCTCGGCATCATCCAGTACTTGCCACTCGCCGTCGATTTCCACTTCCAGCGCGCCACGCCGGCCGTGCTGCGGGTCCACATTGGAAAGACCTTCCATGCGCGCGCGCATGATGCGCAGCGGAGGCAGCGCATAGTTGACCGCCCATTCGTCATCACAACACGTGATCGCGCGAACCGTAGGGGCGGGCCTCGTGCCCGCCCGGTCTCGGCCGGGGAAAGCGCCCGCCGATCGCGGGTTCCCAGCCCCTAGCCCCCAGTCCCTAGCCCCTTGTTCTTCCACCTCCACCCTGGCCAGCGGAAAGATGCCCTTCTGCCAGCAATACATCGGCGCCAGCATCAAGTCGGAGTTGTAAAGCCGCAGGCCGGAATCGTAGCGATGCACGAAGCGCACCAGGGCGGCAGATTGCGTGGGGTGGCGCACGGCAACTTCGAGCACGCGCAGTTCCCTGCCATCCCAGATGTTGGTCTTCGCCGCCCATGCGCACTTCACAGCAGCGCGCGCCGCCAAGTCCCGGGCGAGAGAGGTGAGGCGCGGCTCGGGGCCATCCACATAGAAACAGGGCACGAACGACAGGTCAACCAGCCGATGACGTCTTCCCTCCGCCCCGATCAGCCACAACACCATCCCCTCCGGGCAAGGGTAGAGATCGAGAATCCATCCACTGAGCATCGAGGTTAATCCCCAGGCGCGCTTCGAGCGCGCGCAGCCGAATCTCATGGTCAAGCCCTACGGCCACGTGGATCGCATCCATGGCGTGAACCGGGAATTCGTAAGTGCAGGCCTGGATGTAAAGGCGCACGCGGTTGAACATCGCTTCGAAGTGCACGCGCTCCTCGCGCCGCAACGCCCGGCCAAACACCCGCTCCCAATTCCGGAGCTCCTGCTCGATCAAATCCCGAAACGTTGATACAGTTCGACCCATAATGCACCTGATTGACGATTCTTCGATTGTCGATTGCCGATTGATAACGGCAATTCTGTTGATACTTCAAGCCCTCTCCCCGGGGGAGAGGGTGGCCCACGATGGCGCTTTCATCAGCCATCGCGGGCCGGGTGAGGGGGTCGCGGAAACAGGGAGTTCCGGCATATGGCTCCTGCACACCAGCCCGAGCTTCCTCTCACGGTTCTGCGTGAACTGCCAGACTTCCGATCCTGCTGCGCAGAGCTTTACAAAAAATCGTCTGCGTGCCGGAGAGGGTGTAAATGTGCTGGCCGAGGAAAACACCGCCACGGTAGGGGCACGCCATGGCGCGCCCGTACAACGCCATGGCATGGCCGTACGGGTGACGTCGCCGCTACCCGCTAACCGCTGCAGATTCGCGAGCGCTTGCTCAAACGCTACCTGCGCGGTCCAATCGCGCACATCTTCGTCGTAGTAGAGTTCAGGAAATGCTGTGACGATCACGACCTGGGCGGGAAAGTCCGCCAAGAACCGCGGCAGGCGCGCAGTCAACTCGGTAAGTTGGAAGCAGGTGAAGGCGCGAGCAATCTGGATCTGCCGGCAGAACTGTTCGAAGGACACGCGACGCTGGCGAGCCAGGCGTTCCAGGAGGCGCGGATCAGCACAGTTGGCGCCGTCCAGCATCAGGATTCGCTTCCCCTCGAGCAGCAGGCGCGGAAAGAAATAGTGGCTGAGCCGCGCCGCGTCGTGATCGCCGTGGAAGAGTGCCAAGCCGCGCGCCGGAAGAGTCCACGGACTGTGAGGCGGGGATTTTATTTCTCCCTGCGCCAGGTTTGACTTCACGGTGCGGTTGCTGAATTCGACGGGCTCATAGTGCAGAGCTCGAACGCGGGTGCGTTCCGGTCGCGCCCCTGCGGCGGCGAAGTCCTGCCCCGGGCGGAACAGGCCGCCCTGCGATTCCAAAGATACCGATCCTCCCTCTGCCATTGGCAACCTCCAGGTTCGAGCCTCTCCCTTCTGGGGGCGCAAGCCGCCCCTCGAAAAATGTTCGGGTCTGGCTTACCCTACCCGCCGCGCGCAGAAGGGCCGGGCGAGCAACCACCCAGCGGCTTCCAGCATAGGCGAATAAAAAGCGAAAGTCAAGCGCAATCTCGACCCTTCCACCGGCGGGCATCCTGATGTAAATTGTTCAGACAGGCTGAGGAGCCAGTTCGGCTGGCCGCTGCGAGGCGGTTTTTCAGAATCCTGCCCGCGACTGAAAGGAGGCGCCGCGATGAAGATTGTGATCTCTGTTTCCGACAAGGAAAAAACCAAGGGCGACCAATCTCCCTATTACCAGGCGCTTCTGGCCGTTGGGGTGAAATCCGAGGAAATCGAACTGGTCTCGCCCTCTCAGCATTCCATCCCCAATATGAGAGACTACGACGGCGTGGTCTTCACCGGCGGCAAAGATATCAACCCCAAGCATTATCAGGAAGCGCTCAAATACCCCGGCCTCGTTGAGGTCGACGAGCAACGGGACGCCTTTGAGTTTGAGCTGTTCGAGCGTGCGCACCGTTGCCGGGTGGCGATTCTGGGCATTTGCCGGGGCGTCCAGATGATCAACGTAAAATTCGGTGGATCGCTCTACCAAGACTTAAAGCAGGAGTTCAGCGCGGAAGCTCCGGTTCGGCCCGAACACAATCAGTCCGCGGCGCGCCCCGAGGCAACCCACGCCGTCACGCTGACAGACCCGGATTCAGCGCTTGCGGAAACGTTCCAGGGCAGTTGCCGGGTAAATAGCCTGCACCGACAGGCCGTCAAGCGCCTGGGCCGAGGACTGAGGGTGACCGCACATTCCGAAGACGGACTGGTCGAGGCCGTGGAATCCGCCGATGCCTACCCTTTCCTGGTGGGCGTGCAGTGGCACCCGGAAGAGATGGTCGACCGGCCCGAAGCGCGCAAGCTCTTTGAGAACTTCGTGGCCAAGTGCCGCGAGCTGGCCAAGCACCGTTGAACCTGTCATCCTGAGAGGGCGTGAGTTTTTCCAGGGGTTGTCTGGCCTTAGAAGGGTTCAAAATGCCAACAAAAATCTACATCTCCAAAGGCGATATCACGGACATGCCGGTTGAGGCGATCGTCAATCCGGCCAACACGGATCTCCTCATGGATTCCGGAGTCTCGGCCGCCATCCGGCGCAAGGGCGGCGAGCGGATCCAGGAGGAGTGCGAACGCCTGGCTCCCCTCCGGCTCGGCGCCACGGCGGTCACCACCGCCGGCAACCTCAAAGCGCTCTTCGTGATTCACGCCGCCGCGAGCCGGCCCGGCGAGAAGGCCACGGCGGAAGCGATCAAGCTGGCGACCAGGCAGATCCTGTTTCGCGCCGAAGAGAAGACGATCAAGAGCCTCGCTCTGCCTGCCCTCGGGACCGGCGCGGCGGGGTTTCCGGTCGAGGATTGCGCGCAGATTATGCTCAAGGCGGTCCTCGAGCATATCAGGATTCGCACCAGCCTGGAGAAAATCCACTTCGTGCTTTACGACGATGCGGCGCTCAAGACGTTCGAAGAGGCGTTCCAAAAGTTGACGGCGCGCCCGCAGGCCAGCGCGGCGTAGCGCCCGCCAAGTCATCGTGGATCAAATACCCCTCAAGACGTTCCTCCTCGAAAGGATCAGGCGGTCTGGGCCCGTCACGTTTGAACTCTACATGGGGTTGTGCCTGTATCATCCCGAGTACGGCTATTACACCCAAGGGCGGCGCCGCACCGGCGCTGGCGGCGACTACTTCACCAGTCCGGACCTCCATCCCATATTCGCTCGCCTGGTGGCGCGCCAGGCCGTCGAGATGTGGGAATTGCTCGGCCGTCCCTCGCCCTTCCGCTGGGTTGAGATGGGCGCAGGGAGCGGGCTCTTTGCGCAGGATTTCCTCTCCTGGGTGAAGAGCGCCCTGCCGGATTTTGCGGGTGCGCTCGAATACGTGGCCATCGAGCCAAGCCCCAAACAAGGTGCGTTCCTGAGAGAGCGGCTGGCGGAAAAGGGCCTAGCCGGAGAAGTCCACTTGCTCGAAAACCTCGAGCAGCTCACACCCGTCACCGGCTGCTTCTTCTCGAACGAGTTGGTTGATGCTTTCCCGGTGGCTGTCGTCACCCGAGCCGGAGGGCATCTGAGAGAGATCTCCGTTACGGCAGAAGGTGACGAACTTCGCCAGAAAACCGGCCGCATCCGCAACCCGCTGGTGGCTGCGGCGGTGGCTCGTTACGCCAATCGGCTCGAGGAAGGCTGCCGCGTGGAGGTGAGCCTGGTGGCAACCCAGTGGATGCGCTCTCTGGCCGGGAAGCTCGACCGGGGCTTTGTCATCACCATCGACTACGGCGACCTCGCCCGGCGTCTCTACACCGAGGACCGGCCGCAAGGCACCTTGCTTGCCTACCACCATCACCTGCCGCTCGAAGACGCCCTCAGCGCCCCCGGCCAGGTCGACCTTACCGCGCACGTCAACTTCAGCGCCTTGATCGACGCAGGCGAGGACGCGGGGCTGCGACTGACCGGCTTCACCAGCCAGGAGCGATTCCTGCTGGCGCTGGGTGAAGCCAACCAGTTCGCGGACCTTTACGAGCCGGGCGCTAACGAGATCGAGAATCTCCAGGCCAGGCTGAAACTAAAGCGGCTGATTCATCCGGAAGGAATGGGGAACGTTTTCAAGGTGCTGATTCAGCATCGAGGGATCGAGTCGCCCAGTTTGACGGGGCTGAAGTACGGGAGCATCCGGGGATGAATAGTGGCTTGTCATCCTGAGCGTAGCGAAGGATCTCCGCAGTTCGCTCTTCATACGCAGAGATAAGGCGCACCCGCACAAACTGCGGAGATCCTTCGCTACGCTCAGGATGACAGCCCACTCACTTGTTAATAGGCTACTTAACTTGTCTGCTTGTTCTCCCCCGCGTACGCCTTCTTCACGTACTCGTTCGCCTTGTCCAGGGCGCCCTGGGTGTTGTCGTTGGTCTGCAGAGCGCGCTGGTACTCATTCAGGGCGCGATCGCGCTGCCCCGTCGTGTCGAAGATCATTCCCAGCATCACGTGGCTCCAGACCTCGGTCCATTTCGGGTCCAGGTCCCCATCCAGGGCGCGCCGGAACTCCTCCATCGCGGCGTTGTAGTTCCGCAGCTTGAAGTAGATATCGCCTAGCCGGTAGTGAGCCATCGAGCTGTTTTTGCTGAGTTCCAGGACCGCATTATACTGCTTGACCGCCTCCAGGTAAGCCTGTTCCTGGGCCAGTTGGTCGGCGCGCGCCATTTCGACCTTGAATTTGATTTTTTCGTCGAATTTAAGGATGCGGCTGGCGGGATCAACGAGCACATGCGTCGGCCTCGTGCGCACGTTCACGGTGAAGCTGGCCGTGGTACCCACCATCGGCACACGGTCGGTGACCGGCCTGCTTCCCTCGGTAATCACCCGGACCTCGACGGGCATGCGAAACAGGTCCAAATCCTGGGTGATCTTCCCCACCACTTGATAGCCTTTCGCGGTTCTGTAGACCGACCACACCCGCGTAAACTGGGGAACACCGGTGGAGGTCACCCATTGCGCGAAAAAGTACGTCAGCTCCTGCTTGGAAGCGGTTTCCGCGAGCTTTTGAAACTGGTCCGTGGAAATGGACTTCCCGGCGTATTGCTGATACATGGCCTGGAGGGTTTTGAAAAACGCCTCGTCGCCGATCACCCAGCGCAGCATGTGGAGCACCATGGCGCCCTTCTGAAACACGATCGACTGGTACTCGGGCGTGTACTCGTGCAACTGTGCGGATTGGCCGATGGACGCAACATCCTCGTGCGTGAGCGCGCCGATTTCGGTCTCCTGCATCAGGTTCTCAAAGGCGGTGTCACCCTCGGCATCCTGCAGGTAGAGCCCTGCGGAGTAGGTGGCGAGCCCGTCTTCAAGGAAAAAGTCGTTGCGCGAGGCCGGACTCACCGATTCTCCCCACCATTGATAGGCGATCTGCTGCGCCAGTTGCTGGATCTTCACTTGTGTGGAGAAGATGCGTGAGGCGAGCGCGACCAAGCCGGGGGAGCTATATCCGTTCACCGTGCCGTCCTCGATTTCCGCGATGTCGAGATGGCCATTGGGCAAGGAACCGAACTTGTCGGAATAGAAACCCATGATCTTGGCGGCGGCTTCGCCGTAATTCGCGGCGAAGCTTTCGTGGCCCGGCTTCATGTATAAGGAGATGTCTGCGCCCACCGCGGTTGCCGGCTGCACCACGTATCGCCCGGCAATCACTGTGCCGGGGAAGGAGGACCGGTCATATTGGAACGCGTACGTCACTTTTCCCGCCTCGCGCACGGGAGCGGAAGCCTTTCCCGAGGCAATTACCATTTCATCGGAAGGCACCGTGATGCTCAGGCTGGCTGCAAAGCGGCTCACGCCGTACTGACTCACGGGGAACCAGCGTCCCACGTAGAGAAGGTAACTTCCCTCATTCCCGACGTAAGCCAGCTTCAGGTTTTCCACCGGACTGCCTTCCGCCGAAGAAAGCAGACCGCCGTACCTCACCGTGATGGAAGCGGGCTTATCCTGAGGCACGGGATTCAGGAAGTCGATGGAGAGGATGAGCCCTTCCTGTCGAAAATTGCAGTCCTTGCCGGTGGCGTCCTTCACGCTGGAAACTCGCAAGCCGTTTTGGAGCTCGAAGCTCATGGTGGTGAGGTCGGCTTGAGGGAGAAAATCAATCCGCACCGAGGCCGAAAGCAGGTGCTGGGAAGGAAAGAGCTCTGCGGTGATAGCGTAATTCGTTACCGTAAATCGAGGTGCATTTGACTGGGCGAAAGTGACGACCGGGACGAGGCCCAGCGTCAGAAACCATGGCAGCGCATTCACCAGCAGCGTCCGGAGTCGAGCCGGCCGAAATTCGGCCCCGCCCCCGGCACGTAGATAGTTCATAAACAGCTCCCCGCAATGGAGGATTCAGGATTCAGGATTCAGGCCTCCGCTGTACCTTGAATTGCCCATGACCCCAGCAATCTCAGGCGGAACCGATACGGCTACTCGGCGAAAGTCTCCCGCCGGCCGATAAGGCTCCAGCCTTGCGATCCGCTTGCTGGCATGCAGAGCAGCTACGCTGAGGTCCATGGCCCTTTGCCATCCGACCAGCTCCTGATGCTCTTGCATGATATCCCCTGAATCCGAATCCTGAATCCAGAATCCTACTGGATTGGATTGCTGCCGAAACCAACAAGTTGCATGGCGGATAGAATTCAGGTCCCGGCCGCTCTGAATCCTGAATCCTGAATTCTGAATCCTAGCTTTGCCACCGCTTCGGCGGCCCGCCCGACAGCGCCCCCGGGCCCCAGACGCGTCTTCAGGGCTCGCAGGTTCGCCGCCATCTCCTCGCGTGCCTGGGAATGATCAAGTAAGTATTCTACCTGACCGGCAACGCGAGCAGGCGTGAAATCACTCTGAATCAACTCTGGGACCACCTGCTTGCCGGCAAGGATATTGACCATACTGTAAAAGGGAACTTTCACCAGCAGTCGCCCGATCCAGTACGTGAGCCGCGATACCCGGTAAACCACCACCATCGGGCGCTCGCAGAGTGCCGCCTCGAGGGTGGCAGTGCCGCTGGCTACGATGGCCACATCGCAATGCCGGAGGGCGTCGTAGGTGGCCTGGGTCGCGACGCGGATCGTCAACCTGCCGGCAAATGGCTCGAGCAGCGTCCTTTCCACCCAATCGGCATCGAGCGTCGGCGCCATGGCGACCACAAACTGCACCCTGCGATTCAGCGAAATCCGCCCGGCAGCCGCAAGCATGGTGGGCAGGATCTGGCTCACTTCTTTCGCGCGACTGCCCGGCAGCAGCGCCACCGTCGTCCGGGCGGGGTCCAGCCCGATGCGGGCAAAGAACTCTTCCCGTGTCAGATTCGGCCGCACCAGGTCCACCATTGGGTGCCCAACGTACTCGACGGGAATCCCGGCCTGGCGATAAATGGCCTCCTCGAAATCGAAAATGCAGAGCATCTTTTCGATACGAGCTTTGAGCTGGCGCAGACGGCCCCTCCGCCACGCCCAGACCTGTGGGCTCACAAAATAGACGACCCGGACTCCTCGCTGCTTGAGCCGCTTGGCCAGGCGAAGGTTGAAGTCGGGAAAATCGATGAGTACCGCAAGCTGTGGCCGGCGCCGATCCACTTCCGCCACTAACGTCTGAAGGGCTCGGTAGGCTCTCGGCAGCCCGCTGATCACTTCCGTGATGCCCATCATGGTTAGCCGGTGGGCGTCCACGACCGTGTCCACCCCGGCCTGGCGCATCGCGTCGCCCCCGCAGCCGAACAGTTTCAAGTCCGCCAGCCGCTCGTGTAAGGCTCGGGCGAGTTCCGCCCCGAGAATATCCCCGGAGCGCTCACCGGCTACGATCATCAGCGAACGGTCACTCATGGGCAAAGTGTCCGACAAAGCTTGTCCGTTGTCCGTCGTCCGTGGTCCGTTGTTCCTGGTTCATCCTCGCGCTGTTGAGTGCAACGGCCCGCAAGCGTAGGGGCGGTTCGCGAACCGCCCCTACACACCTTCCGGGAAGGGTTTCCCACAGCGGTCCTTTGTTTTCATAGACATTCTCGCTTTGTTCCGTCGAATTCAAGTCGAGAAGTCGAGAGTCGAGGGTTGAGGAGTGACAAACCGTCACCATCCGACCCGACCTCTTGAATTGGCCCCACAACTCCTCGACTCCTCAACTCCTCGACTGTTTGTTTTCATAGACATTCTCGCTTTGTTCCTTCGTTTCTCAGAGTCGGCTCGGTCATCGCATGGGAAGGTGAAAGGCATATTGTCGATCTGGGGAAAAGGAACCGGAGGCCACTTGTGCGGTCCCGCGTTTCTTGGCGCAAAACCCTCATTAGTAGGCTAGCATTTCGAGGGCGGCTTGTCAAGCAAATTCTGCTCGGTGTCAAAGCTCTTTAGAAATGTCCCCTTTCTTATCTCGTTAGAAATGTCCCCTTTTCGAACTTATTGCTGTGAGGTTGTTCTGGCTTTGGTCTTTCGCCGGCCTTGCCCGTAGCGGAG
>JBEKMN010000009.1:0-120546 GCA_050008495.1 Terriglobia bacterium
GAAACTCTCCGATAAGCCGATTACCGCCCGATTCGTCCGCGTTTTGATGTCGAAATCCTCAGGAACCTGCGATACGCATGGCGCGCAGGACATTCGCAACTGCGTGGGTTATGCGCTCCAGACGCTTTCCGTTGGAACGATGGATGCGAGCGGCGCGTACTCGATCGCCTACCCGGCGGATGGCGTCGAACCGAAACCTTCTGTGCCCGGCGAGCGTCACCGGCATCCCCCCGGTCAGCCCACTGCCTTCCCCAACTCGGCGGCCGACACCGCAGGGAACTTCTGCGCTTCTTCCGTCGACCCCTGGCACCAGGCCGATAACCTGGTGACCGGCGGCGGCGACGAATACAACGGCATGGACAACTTCTTTACCAGCGGATTGACCATGGGGCACCCGGCGCTGGTCGCCTGCGCGGCGATTTATGACACGCCCGAAGATTGCGCCAACGAGGTTGCGTACATCCACAAGCGTGGTTATCCGGTGGTGGGTATTGAGATGGGCGAGGAATGCGACGGCAAGCACACCATGCCGGAAGACTACGGGGCCATCTACTGCCAATGGGCGACGGCCATTCACAAACTCGTTCCCGGCGCCAAGCTGGGCGGCCCGGTTTTCGAAGGCGTCAACAAGGACATCACCCTTTGGGTCGACGACCAGGGCCGCACCTCGTGGATGGCTCGCTTCGTCGATTACCTGAAGGCCCACGGACACCTTCAGGATCTCGCTTTCATGTCTTTCGAGCACTACCCATTGATGCAGAACGGCTCCGGCCCCCCCGACGAGTGGGACACGCTTTACATAGAACCGGGAATCATGAAGCACGTCCTCCAGATGTGGCGTGAGGACGGCGTTCCCAAGGACGTGCCGCTGATTATCTCCGAAAGCGGCATCACCGCCGGCCGCAGCTCACGCGGTTACCTGGGCGTGACGGGCCGAGCCATCTGGGAATGCGACGCGTTCGGCACGTTCTTCGAACAGGGAGGCACGGCGTTCTACCGGCCGGCCATTAATGATGGCGCCAGCGGCGGGGGCTTTCTTGGCGCCGGAAGAGACCCTAACGGCGGCGGGGCGTACGGCACGCCGGAATACACTCCCTTCACTTCCGCGCACATGATCAACTTCGAGTGGCTCGAGCACGGCGGGGGAGCGAACCAGATTTTCCCCGCCTCGACTGATCTTTTTGACGCCGCCGGGCGCACGGTGATCACTTCTTACGCGGTGCATCGCCCGGATGGAACTTGGTCGTTGATGCTGATCAATCACGACCTGAATGCGGCTCACGAGATTCACCTCGTCATCGACGATGCCAAGCACGAGCACCATTCCTTCGCGGGGCCAGTCGCCCTCGTGCGGTACTGCAACACCCCCAGCGAGAACAAGAATACAACGATGACGCCCAGTCCCGACGGCATGTACACCCTGCCCATCGGATCGATTACAGTGATTCGCGGAAAACTGCTTTGAATTCAATGATGCTTGTTGCGCCTTACCGTTGACGGTAAACCGCGCACCATACCGCTTACTGATCTCGATCTCAAAGCCAGAACCGCTGCCAATCGGGAGCGTGGCATCAACGTGAGGATTCCCACCAATCCAAACGAGATTGTCATGGGGTTTTGACCAATCGCATCTTGGCGACGTGGCGGGGACGCGGCTGGCACCAGGGGCAGAAATGGCTGCTGCGCCCGGCGATCACCAGGCGCCGGATCGGCCGGCGACAGCGGCGGCAGGGCTCTCCGGTGCGCTGGTAAACCCGCAGGCGCGGCTCGTAGTTGCCGGGGCGGCCCTCGATGTCAACGTAATCCCGAAAGCTGGTGCCTTGGAGCTTCACCGCATGGTCAAGTACTTTTCTGACAGCCTTGAAGAGCCGGCGGGCCTTCAAAGCAGAAACCCTGCCCGGCTGCGCCAGCGGGTGGATTCCGGCCACAAACAGCGACTCGTCCGCATAGATGTTGCCGAGGCCTGCGAGCAACTGCTGGTTCATCAGCCAGCTTTTGATGGCGCCATGCCGTCCGCGCATGGCGTTCAGGAACTGAGCCTCGGTCGCTTCCTGCGCGTCCGGGCCGAGGCGGTCGAACACGGATTCCAGTTCCTCACGCGTGCAGGAACGCAATCTACCAAAGCGGCGCACGTCGCGAAAGCGCAGCTCATCGTGCTCACCGACGGCGAGCAGCACGTGGGTGTGTGGCGCGAGAGGGGTTTCGCGCGCGGAGACGGTGAACTGCCCGGTCATGCCGAGCCGCACGAGAAGATAACGAGGCGGCGTGTTCTCGGCCTCGAGCTCGAGAGCGAGCGCCTTGCCCTTGCGCCGCATCGAAACGACAGTCCGCCCCTCGACCTCAGCGACGAACTGCTCCGGCGAGCCCGCAATAACGCCCGGATGGCGGACCTCGACGGAGAGGATGCGGCGCCCCAAGGCATGCTGCTTCAGACCTCGCAGAACCGTTTCGACTTCGGGAAGTTCGGGCACAGGGAATTCTAAATTATAAATGGTGAATAGTGAATTGCGAATAGTGAATAGTAAATTGCGGAGCCGATGAGGCAGCCGCGTTTCCGCTGAAACGCACTCCCGGCTGAAGGCTGATGGCTGACAGCTTGTTGTTCTGGCACCTATTCGTGGCGCAGCGCCAGAATGGGATCGACCTTGGTGGCCCGGTGAGCCGGCAAGTAAGCGGCCAGCAAACCTGTGAAGGCAACCAGCAGGGCGGATAAGGCCAGTACCCCCGGGTTCAGAGAAGAAACACCGAACAACAAACTTTGGAGCAAGCGGTTCGTGGCGAGAGACGCAACGAGACCGAGCGCCAGTCCGGTGCCAAGCAGCGCGACCGCCTGCTTGAGCACCATGGAGAGCACCTCGAAGCGGCCGGCACCCAGCGCTATTCGCACGCCGATTTCCCGCGTGCGCCGCGTCACGGAGTACGCCATCACGCCATACAGCCCCACCGTGGTCAACAACAGCGCCAGGCCCGAAAAGCAACCGAACAGCAATGTGTGGAAGCGCTCCTCAGTGATCTGTGTCGCAAGCAGTTCGTCCATGGTACGGACTTGAAACACAGGAACGGCCGGGTCGAGCGCCGCCACTTGTTCGCGAATTGCGGTTTCCAAGGTTTGAGGCGGAACAGCGGTTCGCAGCAATACCACCGGAGGCTGCCAGGGAAGCTGCTTATAGGGGAAGTAGTAGATGGGCTGCGGCTCGGCATCAAGGGCGAACAGCTTGGCGCTGCCCACTACGCCCACGATTTCTTCGGGCGACGGCGGCCGGCCGGGAGCACCGGCGCCTGAAGTGATGCGTTTGCCGAGCACGTCTTCACCCGGAAAGTATTTGTCTGCGAATGCCTTGTTGACAATCAAGACGCGCGGCGCCTTGGCGTCGTCGAGTTCGGTGAAGAACCGGCCTTTGAGCAGCGGAATCCCGGCCGTGGAAAAGTATCCCGGCGTGGCAAAGGCCATGCGCGCGTGGGGCCGGTTGGGCTGCGCTGCGGGCCGCTCTTCGATATTGAATGCCACAACCGCGCTGTCGCCACCTAGAGGCAGCGGCCAAACTCCGGCAGCGGATTTTACGCCCGGCAAGGCGCGCAGGCGTTCCAGCAATTGATCGTAGAACGTCTCTTGGCGGGGCGTGTCGTATTGCGATCCGGGGAGGCTGAACCAGAAAGTAAGCAGATGGTCCGGGTTCAGGCCCAGATCGCTCTTTTCCAGGCGCAGAAAACTCGACATTAACAATCCGGCTCCGCTGACCAGGACCAAGCCTAGCGTCACCTGCGCGATCACCAACGCGCCGCGGATACGTTCGTGCCTTTTTGTGCCGCCGCGCCCCTGCTCCTTCAGTGAACGAGTGAGATCAACCCTCGATGCCTCGAGGGCGGGCGCCATTCCAAAGAGCACGCTGGTGACGAGAACGAGCAGAAACGAAAAGGCGACCACCCAGGCGTCGATTTGAGTCTGGGCAAGACGCGGGATGCTCTGGCCGCCCAAGGGCAGCGCCGCTCGCAGGGCGTACTCCGCCAGGAAGACGCCTGCCGCTCCGCCCAGGACCGCCAGCATCAGGCTTTCGGTCAGGAGCTGCCGGACCACTCTGCGGCGGCCCGCCCCCAAAGCGGCCCGCACAGCCATTTCGCGAGTGCGGTTGGCGGTCCGGGCAAGGAGCAGATTGGCGATATTCGCACAGGCGATCAGAAGCACTAACCCGACCGCGCCGAGCAAGATCATCAGCGGCGTGCGCGATTCACCGACCAGGGTGTCGAGTTCCGGGCGGACCGAGGCCTGGCTGTAGTTTGCGTTGTAGTCATGATATTGCTTGGCCAGGGCTGCCGCGATTACATTGAGGTCGGCGCGCGCCTGCTCGATGCTGACTCCCGGCTTGAGACGCCCGAGTCCAGTCAACATGCGAGCTCCGCGCTGATCGAACATTTCGCGGTCATCTGCGATGGTGGTCCAAAGCTGAAGGTTGGGCGAGTCGACTGGAAAGCTGAAACCGCTGGGCGCCACGCCCACCACAGTATAGGGTATTTGGTTGAGCGTGATGCTGCGGCCCAAGATGCTGCGATCGCCCCCGAATTGCGACTGCCAAAGCTTGTGGCTAAGCACCACCACATGCGTACCGGGCTTTTCCTCGGAAGGCAGGAAACCACGGCCCAATGCCGGCTGGATGCCAAGAGCCGGGAACATATCCCATGTGACCATGCCAGCGTCGAGCTGTACCGGCGCGCCGTAGCCCGTCAGCGTCAGGTTCGCGGAGTGGCCTGTCACGAAATGCTCGAAGACGTGATTGCGCGCGCGCAGGTCGAAGAAGTTGGGAAACGAGAGGCTCTCGGTGGCCAGGGCGCCGTGCGAGTTCGTCAACTCGACTGCCACCAGCCGGTCAGGTTGCGCGTAGGGAAGCGGCTTCAGCAGGACAGTGTTGACGACGCTGAAGATGGCTGTGTTGGCGCCAATGCCCAGCGCCAGCGTCAGCACCGCCACGGCGGTAAAACCGGGGTTCTTCGCCAGCACGCGCAGGCCGTAACGAAGGTCTTGGAACAACGCCCCCATCAAGCGCCTCCTCTCATCTTTCAAAGCGCAGTCGGCAGACTTTCGACTTCTAGCCGCCTGGAAGCTTTTGGGCAATTCGGACGCCACTTTGAAAGTTAGCTAAGTCATTTAATAACAGCCTGATAGAGGCTTGGCGAGGTCTCAAGTAAGCGTGCCATGTCCGGTTTTGGGATTGGCCTATCCACAATTGGGACATTCCGTCATCGGGACGGCCTCTGTGGCCACCCTCGCAGCCGCAGAGGCCGCCCCTACAACTGCGCTGGATGGAAAGACGGGCCCGCGGATTACACAGCTACTTTGATCTCACCCGCCTCGACTTGCACGGGGTAGGTAGCGAGTTTGAGGGCACGATCGCCGACATTCTCGCCGGTGCGAACGTTGTACTCCCACTGATGCCAAGGGCAAACAACCACCTCGCCCATGAGTTCACCTTCGCCGAGGGGTCCGCCTTGGTGCAAGCAGGTGTTGTCGGTGGCGTAGATCGTGCCGCCCACGTTGAAAAGCGCAAGCGTCTTCCCGGCCACTTCGACCACCTTCGCCGATCCGGGGGAAAGTTCAGAAAGGCTTGCGGCTTTCACAAATTCGGCCATGTGCGACTCTCCTTCGTGAAGTCGGCTTGACGCCGTTAAATCGCAAGACGAACTCGCCGCGACAGTGACCACTCGAAGACCCTAACCAATTTGGACCATTTCCGGCGTTCCGGGCTTGCCGATGCGGACGGATTTCTTGAACTCTTCCAGCATGCTCTCTTCCAGGCGGACCTCGGTGGGGCGCTTGCCCAGGCTCATGCTGTCGATCTTCTCCTGGAGCTTCAGCAGAGCATAGAAGAGGTTTTCGGGGCGCGGGGGGCAGCCCACCACGTAAACGTCCACGGGCACGATCTTGTCAACACCCTGAAGCACCGCATAGGTATTGAACGGGCCGCCCACGCTCGAGCAGGCGCCCATGGAGATGCACCACTTCGGGGCCGGCATCTGCTCCCAGATTCGCTTGACGGCGGGCGCCATCTTCAGGGTCACCGTGCCGGACACAATCATGAGGTCGGATTGGCGCGGGCTGGGACGAAACACTTCCGCTCCGAAGCGCGCCATGTCGAAGCGCGAAGTGGTGGAAGCGATCATCTCAATGGCGCAGCACGCCAAACCAAAGGTGAGCGGCCAAAGGGAAGACTTGCGCGCCCAGTTGAAAATCTGGTCCACCGTGGTGACGATGAAATTCTGTTCAAAGCGATTCTCAATCCAGCCCATACTTCTGCCTCGATCCTCGCGCGGAATTATTCAGCATTCGGTCGCCCAGCCCCCATTATACCGCTAAAGGCGACTGGACGACGTGAAGTCCATAGCCCCCTCACCAAACGTCTTGTTCGTCGGTGAGCGGCAAATCCACGGGAGCATCTTGCTTGGCTGATTGATACATGGCGAGCGCCCACTCGAGAGTCGGGCGCACACTGGCGAGTGTGATCATGGGTTCGCGGCCGTGTTCAATTGCGGCAGCCATATCCTCAATCACGGCTTGATGGTCCTGGAAGCCGAGAGCGGCCGCGCCCGTGGCGCCGGTCGCCGCGGCGGCGCTTCCGTAGTGGCGGATTTCTTCATCCTCCGGCCGCTGATCCTTGAACTTCCAGGTGTCCATGCGCTCGCCCACCATGATCGCCGTGCCGAATTCCCCGTTCACTTCAATTCGAATATCAGTGCCCGGCCACAGCGCCGTTGAGGCCTGCACTACGCCTTGCGCACCGCTCTGATAGGTCACGAAGGCCAGTACAGTATCTTCGACGGGGATGCTCGGGTGCGCGAGGTTGGTCATTTGCGCCTGCACTTGCTTGACCGGGCCGGCGAGATATTGGAGCAGATCGATGTAATGGAAGGCCTGCTGAATGGTGACACCCGCCCCGGAACGCCGCTGCGTGCGCCAACCGTCCGAAGTGTAGTAGTCGATGGGACGGAACCATTTCATATACGTATCGGCCTGAAGGATTCTCCCGAAGCGGCCCTCCAGAATCGCTTTGCGGATGGCCTGCACGGCGCGGCGCGTCCGGCATTGAAGAACTACGCCAAGCTTCACGCCGGCGGCTGCGCTAGCTTTTTGCATCTTATCCACTTCCCGTAATGACATGGCAGGCGGTTTTTCCACCAGGACGTGCTTCCCGGCGCGCGCGGCCTTGAGCGCGGCGTCAACGTGCAGATGGTTGGGAGTGAGTATACAAATCACTTGCACTTCGGGATCGAGGAGCATCTGCTCCAGGCTGGTGTATGCCTTGCATTCGAATTCACTCGTGAACTTGGCCAGGCGATCGGCATACAAGTCTGAGGCGCCCACCAGGCGGCCGAGGTTCGAGGCCCGAATCGCCTTGGCATGGAAGGGGGCAATCAGCCCCGTCCCGAGCAGTCCAAAACCCAACCTTGAATCTGTTCCCATCAGACCCCCACTTGACTGTCATTCCGAGCCCATCGCTTTCATCCTGAGCGAAGCGAAGGATCTCGCTCTGGGTGCTCAGGGTAAACTCCGCGAAGAATCTCGCCCTGATCCCGACTTTCAATATGCTCCTTGGTCCATTTTGGCTTCCAGCCCCCGCCTAGCCAGGGCGAGATTCCTCGCTCCGCTCGGAATGACATCGGCCTTATAGCTCCCGGTACCATTTCTGTGCGTTCACTCGGGAATCAGTAGAACCTTCAACGCCCGCTTCGCCTCAATATCCTCGAAGGCGTTCTTCCATTCCAGCAGGGGCGCGCGGCGTGTGATGATCTCGCCTGCCGGCAACTGGCCGTTGGCCAGAAGGTGAATCGTTCTATCCCAGCTTGTGTAGCTGGTCGACAGGTTGAAGAGCACGTCGCACACCTTGAACGCCGCCTTATCCCACGGAAACAGGATTGAGTCCTTGCCGGTCAAGCCGATCACGCAGATGCGTCCCTTCTTGCGAATCAGTTCGACGGTCGAGGCAATCGCCGGAGCCGCGCCGCTGCATTCGATGACAAGATCCGCGCCCAGCCCTCCCGTGAGTTCCTGCACGATCTTGACAGGGTCTTGCTGCGCGACATTAATCACCGTTCCGAATCCAAGCTCCCTCGCTTTTCTCAGGCGCAAAGCCTCATCCGCCGGCGTTCCCACAATAACCACTTGCCGCGCACCGGCGGCCCGCGCTGTGAGGGCCGCAAGCAAGCCAATGGGCCCCGGCCCCAGAACCACCACAAAATCGCCCGCATCAATTCTGGCCCGCTCTACGACGTCGTGCACGGCGTTGGCGGCCGGCTCCACTACGGCAGCCAGTTCATAGCTCATGGAGTCCGGGATGCGGTGCAGGAGGCGCTCGGGCATTTTCAGGTATTTTGCAAAGGCGCCGTCGATCCCCCAGCCGGGGGAGCGCTTCAGCGGGCAGATCTGAATGTTTCCGGTGCGGCACAGGTAGCAGTGTCCGCAGGCGCGCGTGTGCGGCTCGCCCACCACCCGCTCGCCGGTCTTGAAGAGTCCGGTCTCCGGACCGACCTCGACGATGCGGCCTGAGAACTCGTGCCCCAAAATTACCGGAGGCCAGTAAGGGAATTCATCGTGCCAGACATGCACGTCCGTTCCGCAGATTCCGCAGGCTTGAACTTCGATGAGCACCTCTCCAGGGCCTGGCGACGGCTCGGGGACATCACGGATCTCGAGAAAGCCCGCGCCCTTTTGAGTTTTCACCAGAGCTTTCATCGGTTGGCGCCTCCACACCATTCGGCCACAAAACGTACCAGGATGACGGCCGCTTCGCTGATCTCATCCAGTCCGATCTGTTCCTCGTTGGAGTGAGCAAACCGCAGGCTGCCCGGCCCAAAAACCACCGTGGGTATGCGCAGTTGGTTGTTATAGAACCAGGAATCGCAGGAAGCTGTCATGGCGCTGACCTCGCCGCTCGTTCCCGCTTCCCGGCAGCAAGCTTCGAGTCCCTTGACGAGCGGGTGCCCCGGATCCAGCACATGGGCGTCGTGTCGGTACATGAATTCCAGCGTGAAGTGATCGCGCAACCATTCATCCCCACCGTCGTGGATAGCCTGACGCATTTCCTCCGCCACCGCCTGGTGAGTCTTGTTGGGAAGCAAGCCCAGAACGCCCTCGACCGAGGCGCTTGCGGGTGTGGTGGCCGGCCACACTCCCGCTGCCAGTTTGCCGAAAGTAATCGGCATCGGATTGGTGAATTGATCGAACAAAGCGATGCCCCGGGAGGCAGCCAGCAGGCGGGCATGATACTGCTCCAGAATCTCCAGCGTTCGGATGGCCATCTTCAGAGCGCTGATCGTCTGACCGGCGCTGCCGCTGTGGCCCGCCCTGCCGGTGCACGTGATGCGAAACCACACCGCGCCGCGCACCGAGGAGAGAATGCGCAGGTCGGTCGGCTCCATCACGATACAGCCGTCGGCCTGCTCGCCCCGGCGCACCATCGCCAGTGTCCCGTTGCCGCCCACCTCCTCCTCGACGACGAGATGCGCCAGGACATCTCCGTTGAGCTTTACGCCCAGGCGCTCGATGGCCAACAAGGCGGTGAACAGCGCCGCCACCTGGCCTTTGGCATCACAAGCGCCGCGCCCATGCACGCGATTGGCGCTTACGCGGGGGTCGAATGCCCTGTCCTGCCCTGGGGAGGCCGGCACCACATCGAGATGCGTATTGAAGAGCAGTGACCGACCTCCACCCGATCCCGCCACGCGCACGCGCAGGTTCGAGCGGCCTTCGTATTCGATCCCCGGCACCGGGTCGGAGTAATCCTCGTCCTCGCGCAGCGCGTTGGAGAGCGGTATCCGTTCCACCTCGCCGACGTCGGCAAAGCGCGGCGCGGCATATTCCACAGCCTGCTGTTCTTTGCCGGGAAGCGAGGGGAAGCGAATCAAGTCGCAGAGAAACTGTTCGGTGGTGCTGCGCAGGGTTCCGACCACAGCGCGAATTTCGGGCAACGTCAATGGATTCATAGGCGCAACAGCGCTTTCTCAAAGATGTCCAGGCTTTCGTTAGCTTCATCCTCAGAAATCACCAGCGGCGGCGCCACCCGGATCACGTTGCCGAAGACTCCGACGGAACCCATCAACAGGCCGAGTTCAGCCGCCTGGTCAATCAGCTTTCGGGTGAGGTCCGGGGCGGGCTCCTTGGTTTGCTTATCTCTGACGAGTTCGACTCCCATCACCAACCCCATGCCTCGCACTTCGCCCACATACGGCGATTTCTCCTGCATCTCCAAAAGGCGGGATTTCATTAGCGCCCCCATGCGCAAGGCATTCTCTTCCAACTTCTCACGGCGCATGATATCGACAACGGCGCTCACGGCAGCGCTGGCCAGCGGGTTTCCTCCAAAGGTGCTGCTCATCTCCCCGGCACCCAACACTCCAATTACCTCGCCTCGCGCGGCCACCGCGGAGGCCGGAACGCCGCTTCCCATCCCTTTGGCGATGCAGACCAGGTCGGGAGTCAGCCCTTCCCATTCCATCGCCCAGAATTTGCCCGTCCGCCCAAAGCCGGACTGCACCTCATCGAGTGTGAAGAGGAGACCGCGCCCCCGCAGCCATTGCTCGAGGCGCGTCAGCCATCCTTGAGGAGGAAAGATAAACCCTGCCGCGCCCTGGTACGGCTCCACAATCAGGCCCGCCAGGCTTCCGGTGCTGTTGGCGCGCACGGCGTCCTCGAGGTAGTCCAGGCAGAGCATGTCGCAGGTGGAGGGCTCGGCACGGAACGGACAACGGTAACAATACGGGAACGGAACGCGAATCGAGCCGGGAATTGTCGGGCCATAGCCTTTCTTTGGGCCGGGCAATCCGCCGGCGCTCAGCGCGGCATGGGTGCGGCCGTGAAAGCCGCCGTAAAAGCTGATGACTTCGAACTTGCCGGTCTTACGCTTCATGATTCGAAGTGCGGCCTCGATGGTTTCACTTCCTGTGGTGAGGAAGAAACACTTCTCAAGGAAGCTGGGCAGAACGGAGATGAGTTTCTCCGCGGCGATCACGCGCGATTCGTGCAGGCACTCATAATTGTTCAAGAGCTTGCCGGCGGCCGCTTGCACGGCCTTGACCAGGTCGGGATGGCAGTGCCCCACATTGGTGACCAGCACGCCGGAGGTCCAGTCAATGAAGGTGTTGCCGTCGGCGTCGGTCACGACCACGCCGGAAGCATGGTCCCAAGCCACCTGCGCCTGGTAGCCCGTGCATTGTGCCTCGACGCGCGCCCAGCGCGTGAAGAACTCCTTCGAGCGTGGACCGGGCAGCGGCCCTTTTACGGATGTGATTTTGTGACTCATCGCGCACCTCCCGTTCTAGCGGCGATCGCTGAATGCGGGCAAAGCAACCCGTGATGCCACTGTCATTCTTCGCTGTGCGCTTTCCAAAATCTCGTCATTCCCGCGAAAGCGGGAATCCATTGTGTTCCGAACCGGCGATGGACCCCCGCTTTCGCGGGGGTGACGACCCCTGTGACTTTCATTTCTTTGGGTGGGTCGAAGACCCATGACCGCTCGGAATGACAGGATCCAACGAGTTCGCAACAATTGAGGCTCTGCCACTCAGACGCCTGGCTTGGCCACAAACCGCGGCGGCTGGCCGGCCAGGAATCGGTTAATCTCCAACACGATCAGTTCCCGGATGCGCCGTCCCGAGTCCTCCGAGTACCAGGACAAGTGCGGTGTCAGAACGGTGTTCGGCAGCCGGAAAAGAGGGGAATCCGGCGGCGGCGGCTCGACCTCGAAAACGTCAATGCCCGCGCCGGCGATCACACCGCTCTCGAGGGCCTTGGCAAGGGCCTGCAAATCCACCATCAGTCCGCGGGAAGTATTCACGAGGTAGGCCGTGGGCTTCATCATGGCGAGGGTCTGGTCGTTTACCAAATGCCGTGTCTCGGCGGTCAGCGGAGTGTGAATAGTGATGAAGTCAGCATTGCGGAAAGCCGTCTCCTTGTCTACCACTTCGATTCCCAACTCCGCTCTCCGCTCTTCCGAGAGATAGGGATCGCAGATCAGGAACTTGAACCCGAAGGTTTTCAGCTTGCGGTAAACGAGAGAGCCGATGCGGCCGCAGCCGATGATGCCCAAGGTCTGGCCCGCCATGAGGAAAATAGGCATCGCCTCTTTGAAATTCCAAGCGCCGCGCGCAGACGAGATATCGAGCGCTCGGCGACTGGCGCCAAGCCGCCGGCCGCAAGCCAATAGAAGGGCAATGGCCTGCTCCGCGACTTCTTCAGCGCAGTAATCAGGAATGTAGCAAAGTGGGATGCCGGCTTTTTCGAGCGCCGCTACATCGACGTTGTCATAGCCCACTCCGTGTCGGATCACCAGCCTGCACCTCTCCCACCCCGAGATAATCTCGGGAGTGATGGGCACCATGTTGACGACCACCACGTCGGCATCGCGGGTCGCCGCGATAACTTCCGAGTTCGGCGCGAATTTGAGTTGATAAGCTAAAAATTCCACGCCTCTCTGGGCCATCTCCCGGTTTTCCCAATTGAGATCAGGCTCGATGTAATCAGTAACCACTACCTTCCGCGGTTTCATAGTTGCGTGTTCCATCCACCTCCGGCCCGAACGCTAGACTTACTAACAGCAGCCCCGTTGCTAATTGCGGAGGAGAGATTCTACCGCTGTGTGGGCCATTATGCCAAGCGTGAGTTGGCTGCGACTACACATCGCCATTTGGAGGTCTTGAGTTCGTGAGGGAGGAAATATGGACGAAGAGGTTCACGCAAAGGCGCGAAGCCGGCGGAGGACGCAAAGAAGGAAAGGGCCAGAGCTATGCTCACCTTTGCGACTTAGCGCCTTTGCGTGAGTTGTTTTGATTTCTTCACATGCTTTGTCCCTGCCCCGAGAAGTCCGACGCGACGAGCATGATCGGCAGCGCCTCAACTTGTCTCAGTTGCGCGAAATCAGTTGGTTCGGGTCGATGACGAATTTCTTCGCTGCTCCCTTGTCGAAGTCCTTGTACCCTTGCGGGGCTTCCTCGAGGGTGATCACAGTAACATTCGTGGCCTTGGCGATCTGGATTTTGTTGTAGAGGATTGCCATCATCAATTGCCGGTTGTATTTCATCACCGGACACTGGCCGGTCGTGATGTGATGAGATTTCGCCCAACCGAGTCCGATACGAATGCTCAGGTTGCCGGTTTTGGCCTGGTCATCGATCCCGCCCGGATCATCGGTGACGTAGAGGCCCGGAATTCCCAGCGCGCCCGCGGCACGAGTAATGGACATCAGTGAGTTAAGCACGGTCGCCGGAGCCTCTCGCCGCGCATCCCGGCCATGACCGCGCGCTTCAAATCCCACACAGTCGACGCCGCAGTCCACCTCCGGCACGCCCAGGATCTGCTCGATTTGTTCACCCACCGTTGCGCTCTTCGAGACATCCACGGTCTCGCAGCCGAAGCTCCTCGCCTGCGCCAGGCGTTCCGGAATCAGGTCGCCGACAATGACACAGGCGGCGCCAAGCAATTGGCAGGCCGCGGCGCACGCCAGACCAACCGGGCCCGCGCCCGCAACGTACACGGTTGAACCGGTGGTGACGCCCGCGCTGACCGCGCCATGGTAGCCCGTGGGCAGAATATCGGAAAGGCAGGTCAGGTCGCGGATCTTTTCCATGGCCTGCGCCTTGTCGGGGAATTTCAGCAGATTGAAATCCGCGTACGGCACCATCACATACTCCGCCTGGCCGCCCACCCAGCCGCCCATATCCACGTAGCCGTAAGCAGCACCGGGCCGCGCGGGATTGACGTTCAAGCAAACCCCTGTCGCACGCTCTTTGCAATTCCGGCAGCGCCCGCAGGCGATGTTGAAAGGAACCGAAACGAGATCCCCGACCTTAATGAATTCCACATCGCGCCCCGCTTCGATGACATCGCCGGTAATCTCGTGTCCGAGGATCAATCCTTTCGGCGCCGTCGTTCGTCCCCTGACCATGTGCTGGTCGCTTCCGCAGATGTTGGTAGAGACAATCTTGAGGATCACTCCATGCTCGCACTTCCGGTCGCCCAGGGCCAGCTTGGGGAAATCGATGCCCTGCACTTCCACCACCCCGGTCCCCATGTATGCCACACCCCGATTCGTTGCCATTGCAGTTCCTCCTTGTGTAGGGGCGACCCTTGTGGTCGCCCTCCAGGGCAGGCACAAGGCCTGCCCCTACATGCTGAATCCCGAATCCTGATTCCTGAATCCTGCTCTTAGAATGCCGACGCGCCGGCCTCTGCGACTGCGTGGTCTTGCTCCCCCGAACCTCCGCTCACGCCGATGGCCCCCACCACTTTACCGTCGCGCTTCAGAGGCACGCCCCCGGCAAAGATCATGATCTTGCCGTTGTTCGAAACATGGATGCCGAAGAACTGGTTTCCGGACTGGCTGTGTGCGGCCAGGTCTTTGGTTGCAATATCGAAGGCCCGCGAGGTGTAGGCCTTCTTGATGGAAATATCAATGCTTCCGATCCAGCCGCCGTCCATGCGCACGTGCGACACGAGATTCCCACCCTCGTCCGCCACGGCAATGTTCATCGGTTGGCCGAGTTCCGCCGCTTTTTTCTCGGCGGCCGCAATAACCCTTCGCGCATCGCTGAGTGTCACCCCCATCGATCCTCCTTCGTGAACTTGAGTTGTCTTTAGCCCCAGTACAGATGAATCTATTTGACCAAAATCCGAGAGAGTCTTCAAGGCTTTTGTTTGCGACTTGGTTTAGAATAACAGTCACCGCGCTTGAAGCGAAAGCACGGTTGTAAGGCGGCAGCCGCCGCCAGGAGGAGGTCAGGAGTTGCCGAGATCAAGGGAGTATCTGGAAGCGGGCGTGGGAAGGGCGGTTGTGTTCTTGGCCGTGGTGGTGGTTCTGGCGATCGCGATACTGGCGCTGAAGCTCACCAACCGTGAAGCCCCGGTGATTGAAATGCAGCCGGAGATTAGAGGGATTGGAGTCAATACGCCCGTGGATCTCCGCGTTCACGACTCGAATTACCGCATCAAGTCGGCGGTGGTGGAAGTGCGCCAGGGCGATCGGACCTTTCAAATCCCGACGCAGGGCGGCGCCGAGGAGGTTCGCGAACCCAAGTGGTGGAAGTTCTGGACGCGCCACGTCGAGAGCAGTGCCATCTTCCACGCCAACGTGGGTCGCAAATCGATACCCGATTTGAAGGAAGGTTCTGCAAGGCTTACAGTTACCGCCACCAATAACTCCTGGGGCCGATTCTTCCGCGGCGGCCAGAGCCAACTCGTCAGGGATTTGCCGGTCCGCTTTATGCCGCCCCGCGCTGAGGTTCTCACTGCCCAGCATTACATCAACCAGGGCGGGTGCGATATGCTCCTTCTCAAGGTTTCCGAGGGGACCGTCGAATCCGGCGTGCAGGTGGGCACCTACTTTTTCCCGAGCTATCCCGTGAAGGATTCCGATCCCACCTCCCGCATGTGCATCTTTGCATATCCGTACGACGTTGACCCGTCGACGCCGGCCCGCGTTGTGGCGCGCGACGATGCCGGCAATCAGAGCCTGGTCAATTTCAACTATAAGGTATTCCCCAAAAAGTTCAGGTCCGACACCATTAACCTTAAAGATGACGACATGCAGCGCGTCGTGCCGCCGATTCTGGCTCAGACGCCGGAACTGTCGGATCAGGGCAGCGTTCTGAAGAATTTCCTGCTGGTCAACGGCACGCTGCGCCGCATGGACGCGCAGCAGTTGGTGGCTTTCTCCCAGAAGACCGCCCCGCACCTCACTTGGACCCAACCCTTCGTGCAGCTCGGAAACTCGAAAGTCGAGGCTTCTTTTGCCGACTTCCGAGCCTACGTCTACAACGGCCAGGTGGTCGACCGCCAGGTGCACTTGGGGTTTGATCTGGCGGTTGTGCAGCACGCCCCAGTGTTGGCCGCCAATGATGGAAACGTGGTTTACGCGGGCTATCTGGGCATCTTCGGCAATGTCGTGGTGATCGACCACGGCTGCGGCCTGCAGAGCCTTTACGCTCACTTGAACGCGTTCGAGGTCAAGGAAGGGGAAGCCGTAAAACGGGACCAGGTCATCGCGCACAGCGGCCAGACAGGGCTGGCCTTCGGCGACCACTTGCACTTTACCATGCTGCTGGATGGAATCCCGGTCAATCCCGTCGAGTGGTGGGACCCGCACTGGATCCACGACCGAATCGAGGCCAAGCTCAAGTAATTTGCGATTGGTGATTGGTGATTTGCGAATGACAGTCTCGAGGGAGACCCTCGCCCCCTGGGGATGGTCGGGTCGCCACCTTGCAACCACAAATCACAAATCGCAAATCACAAATTTACGGCGCCACCCGCTTCAGATAAAACTCAAAGAATTTCTTGGGGTCTGCTTGCATCCCCACCGTCGCGTTGGCGGGTTTGCCTTCGACGACTCGAGTGAATCCCTCCGCGTCAACCTCGACGGCCAAATGTTGCGTCTCGCAGATGCTCGGGTCAATGAGCATGGCCACCGCCATGGGGTCAAACAGGGTAGGCGTCTCACTGCCCCAGAGGTGGTAGAGAATGGTCAGGGCATTGGTGAGCGGAGTGAGATGCGTGAAAACGCGCCGGCGTCCGGCGGCGTCGAGTTGCAGCATGGCGGTGACGTCAAGCGGAGCCACGAGCAGGGGCACGCCGGACGAAAACACGGTCTGGGCCGCATCCGGGTTGGACTTGATATTCCACTCAGCCTCAGGCTTCGAATCCGGGCCGTAGCCGCGGGCCATCGATCCGCCCATCAGGGCAATCCGCTTGATCTTCTTCGCCATCGAGGGTTCAGATTTCAGCAGAGCCGCCACATTGGTCAGTTCCCCGATCGCAATGAGGGTGATCTTTCCAGGTTGCCGGTTGATTTCGGCTTTCATGAATTCAACGGCCCCGCTCATGTGCAAGGCCGGGCTGGTGAAGCCCTCCGCCCAGCGGGTCTGGTCAATCGGCTGGGGCTTTCCCGGATGGCCTGCGTAGACCGGAACTTTGCGCCAGGCTCCTCCCGCTTCCCAAAGCAATTTGGCCGCCAGGCGCGCTCGCGCCTGCGTGTCGCCCGACACGGTGGTCACGCCGCGGAGTTCCAACTCGGGACTGTTGATGATGAGCGCCAGCGCAAACGCATCGTCAATGTCCGTGCCAATGTCGGTGTCGAGAATGACAGGCGTCCTCGGTGAGGCGGCAGAAACGGATGCCGCTAACGTCAAGCCTAACAACAGCAGCCGACTTAGGACAACTTTGCTTAACATGCTCAACCTCCCCGACCAGATGTCATCCTGAGCGAAGCGAAGGATCTCTGTAGTTAGTTCACCAAAAAACCGCAGAGATCCTTCGCTTCGCTCAGGATGACAGCTTCACTTCCCCAGCCTCACTTCACCACCGGCGCCAGCGCCACGCTGACTAGCCCGATGATGAAAAAGGCGAACATCAGGGCCAGCAGGCGTTTGGTCGCTGCATCAGCGCCTTTGAATTCTCGCCAAACAAACACACCCCAGATGGCGCCGACCATGGTTGAGCCCTGGCCGAGCGCGTAGGAAGCTGCGGGGCCCACCATCTGGGCGTAGGAGGCGACGAAGTTGGAGATCGTGCCGACGCCCCACGCCATGCCACCCAGGAGGCCCCAGAAGTGCCAACTCCCGGCACCGCGTAGATAATCGCTCACTGCAACCGGCGGCCCGGCGACCGGCTTGCGCATCAGGAAATAGTTCAGCGGAAAATTAGAAACCAACACCCCCAGAACAAAAACGAAGGCTACGGTATAAGGACCGAAGTGGTTCTCTCCCTTGATCGCTTTGGCGACGAAAGGATAGAACAGCCCCATAATCACTCCACCGAGCACGCTGACTACGATCCCTGTGACACTCACCGACTGCCCTTTCGACTGTCTGCGATAAGCTACCGCGTCCAGAGCGATCGCCAGGCAGACCAGCGCGATACCCCCGAACAGCATCAAGGGATTGCCTTTTGGCGTGACGATGTAATTCAAAACCGAGCCCACTACTAACGCCAGCCCGACGCCCACCGGAAAAGCCACAGCCATGCCCGCGATGGCGATGGCGGCCACAATCAGGATGTTGCCCAGGTTGAAAACCACTCCTCCCAGGAACGCCAGCAGGTAATGATGGCCGTCCACCGCGCGCAGGTTTTGCAGGAAGCTGTCCGGGCTGCCGCTATCCGTGCTCCCGAGCGTAAAGCCGAGAATCAGCGCGATGAGCAGAATGCCCCCCACGTAGTCCCAATAGAACAGCTCAAATCGCCAGCCTTTGCAGAGCTTTTGAGTGTTCGCCCAACTGCCCCAGCAGATCATGCTGAGTACGATCATGGCGAGCGCCACCGAATAAACGGCGGGTATGAACATGACACGGGCCTCCTTATTCCGGCATGGTGACGGGCACCGTCCGGCCCTCGCGCGCCGACTGATAGATCGCTTCCATCACGGCCAGATCGCGCATCCCCTGCACGCCGTTCGGCTCGGGCTCGCGCCGGCGGCGGACCGCGTCGGCAAGGGCGTCGATCTCCAGCGCCAGCTCATCAATCACCTTGAATTTCTTCTCGAGCCGGCGCCCGGCGATTTCGCCGAACAGGCAACGCTCCAGGTCATACTGGTACGCCGGACTGAGGCAAGCCCAGCCTTTCTCGCCGTTGACCTGCAGGAATGACGACTCCGCAGCCTGAAAGCTCGAGGTGCACTGCGCCACGATGCCGCTGGGGAAGTCCAGCCGGAAGGCGATGTTCTCATCCACCTGGCTGAACCGTTTGGCATCGGCGGCCCACTGATAAGCCGACACGGCGCTGGGTTCCTCGCCCACCAGCCAGCGAATCGTATTCACGCAGTAAACTCCCACATCCGGCAGCGAGCCGCCCCCCGAGAGCTTGGGATCAAGGTGCCACGCACCGCGCTCCAGGCGGGGCGGGAGAAAGATTCCGAAGGCGGAATGGATGTACTTCAGCCGCCCCAGTTTCCCGCTCGCGTACAGCTTCTTGAGCTCCAGGCTGGAAGGTTCAAAATACTTGCGGTAGGCGATCATCAGGCGCACGTCCGACGCGCGGCAGGCCGCGAGCATCTGGCGGCACTCCTCCACCGAATTCGCCATCGGCTTTTCGCAGAGCACATGCTTGCCGGCGTTGGCCGCCTGAACGGTGTAACGGGCGTGCGAACCGTTGTTGGTGGCGATGTAAACGGCCTCGACCTGCGGATCGCTCAGGCACGCGGGCAACTCATCGTAGGTGTAAGACGCCCCGGCGCCGAATTTCCGCGCCAGCCGCTGGGCTTTGAGCTTGTCGCCACTCACCAGCGCCACGAGTTTTCCCTGCTTGCTATGCTTGAAGCCGGGCAAGATCGCCCTCTGCGCAAATCCGCCTAATCCAATCACCGCATATCCCACCGGTTTGGAAGCCGCCATATTCCTCCTTTGTCTGATTCAATGCGTAGGGAGAATACTTCCCGACTTTTGCGTGCCTGTCAAGGGCAGGGTCGACCTCCTTTTCAGGCCTGGGCTACCGCGCGAACAGCGTGTGACAGACGAGGTCCGTCCATCGTCGCCTTCATTGCCGGCTACGACCCAGCTCGCCGCGCCGCGTAGCTGGACCCGCTGCTGGCCTTGAGGTACGAGTGAAAGGCAAATTACCTGCTTGACTTTCCTCTCCCCTAGGGGTAGAACACGAGCAGAACTGCTCCGAAGTCCATTCAGATAAGGGAGGTCGCTCATGCAGCCAATGCCCCCGTGGGAAGACGAGTGTGGTGTACTGATATTGAGGCTTTACCAAACAGCGTTGTCCCCCGATTGGCCCCGCGTCGTGTTGCTGGACCTTACGGCTGAACAATTTGAGGAGTTTCATAAAGAACCCTTGAAATTCGCATCAACATACAAGCTGTTTCCTCCTGGGGAGTCGGCGTCGTGGACGTCGCATGTCGCCATGCCGCCGATAGGTAGAGGAATTCCTAGCGCGACTAAGGACTCGCGCTGGCTGGTGGGGGGGATCCACACCAAAGAGACCATCGTGACCTTTTGCGCCTGCCCCCATCAGACAACGAAGAAGAAGCGGCATGGGAAGAAGGGCACGGGCTGAGCCGGTTGCTAGTGCGTCGAGTGTTGCTTGGGAGGACGCGGGGCAACAGTCATCGCGGGACTGTCAGGGGCGAGTTAGCTTAGCGCAGAAGTGAACTCTGTGCCCTGTCAGAAGGGCAGGGGTGTACATGTTGGAAACAGTCCTCCCGATGCGTCGCTAGGGCGGGAGGGCGAGACGCCGCACGACAGCGTGAAAGGCCGGATCGGACCGAACAGAATCGAACGCGGGGTCCACCTTGAGCCATGCCAGGTATCCGTCGCGCTCCGCGTAGGCCGTTTCCAGCCAAGCAAGCCCCTGCTTCTTCTCCCCAAGGCTAAGATGGATCTGGGCGAACAGTGACGGCGGTACGTAGCCTTGTCGGGCCTGCGCGCGCAACTCGTCCAGCGTTTTGCGCGCCTGGGCTTGGTTGCCCGCCAGGGCATAGGCACGCGCCAGGTCCGCGGCCCGGTTGGAATCGTTGGCGGAAAGCTCCACCGCCCGTTGGCATTCCGCAATCGCTTTCCGATACATATTCTTGGCCAGCAAGCTGAGCCCCACACAATCGTGCGCACCAGCCGAATCAGGCTGCGACTCGAGGATCTTACCGCATTGTTCGAGAGCTTGGTCGTAGTGGCGGCTGTAGTAGAACGTCCACCCCACCGTAATCTGGGCCGCGGTGGAGCGCGGGTCGAGTTCCTGTGCCCTGCGAACTTCGGCCAAGGCTTCCCCATCTCGCCCCATCGCCGACAAGTAAGCCGAATACATGCGATGCGCCTCCGCATAGCCGGGGTTCAATTCCAGGGCTCGCCGGAATTCTCTTTCCGCTTCCGGCCAGTCCCAATCTCCCAGGAACCGGATGGCCCCCAGGGAAGTGTGCGCTTCGGCCAGGTTACTATCAATCTCCAACGCTTTGAGCACGTACTCCTTTGCTTTGGGCAAGGCAGCGCGTGGGGGCACAGTGTTTGTCGACCAGAAATAATCGGCCAAGCCGGCATATGCGGAGGCGTAATTCGGATCGAGTTGCACCGCCTGCTCGAAGTACTGCCGAGCCTGTACCTTCTCCTGGTCGGTCCCCTTATACCAGTCGGAACGGCCTTTAAGGTATGCGTCGTAGGCGGCGGGGACAACAGGGGGCGCGCTGCTCAGGCGGGCGCGTTCCTGTGGGGTCACGGCAATTCGGATGTTGTCGGCAATGGCGCCGGCAACATCGGCCTGCAGCTTCAGCACGTCTCGCGCCTCGCGCTCGTAAGTTTCCGCCCACAGGCTCTTCTCAGTCGCGCCCTGGATCAGTTTCGCGGAGATGCGCACTCGCTCGCCGGAGCTCAGCACCGAGCCTTCGACCATCGCATCCACTTTCAGCTCACGCGCGATCTGCGGCAGAGGTTTGCGCGTGCCCTTGTACTGCATCATGGTGGTTCGCGAGATCACCCGCAGCGCGCCGATCTGGGAGAGATCGGCAATCAGTTGATCGGTCATCCCGTCGGCGAAGTAATCGTTCTGCGGGTTTCCGGAAAAATCCTGGAGCGGCAGAACGGCGAGCGAGTGAATGCGTCCCGAGGCGCTCGCGCCGGGTTGTGGCAGAGATCTTTGCACGATCAGCACCAGCAGCAGCGCCGCCACGGTTACCCCCGCCACTTTCAATATGCGCGCATGCCGCCGCCAAAACGGCAGGGGTTGCACGCCGGTCGCAGGCCGCGCCGCGTCGAGCGTTGTCAACTGGCGTAGATCGACTTCCAGTTCCGCGGCGGACTGGTAGCGGTTTTCCGGCTCCTTCTGGAGGCACTTCAGGATGATTCGCTCCAGTTCCGGCGAGATCCTGGCATTCAAGGCGCGGGGTGGGACGGCGGGTTGATGAAAGATGGCGTCCGCGAGCTGAGGCGCGGTTCGATCCCGAAAGGGCCGCTTTCCGGTGGCCATTTCGTACAGAACCGCGCCGGCGGAGTACAGGTCGCTTCGGGGGTCGGCGGGTTCGGAGCGAAGCTGTTCAGGGGCCATGTACGGCAGAGTCCCCGCCAAGCCCAAATCGCCTGTGGTGCTTTCGGTTGAGACCTCATACTTGGACTTCGCGTTCGTCACCCGCAACGATTTGGCAATGCCGAAATCGAGAATCTTCAGCCGGCCTTCGGGAGTGATGCGCAGGTTGTCAGGCTTGAGGTCACAATGCACAACCCCCTGGCTGTGGGCGGCCGCCAATCCGCCGGCGAGTTGCGCACCGAGCCGCGAGATCTCCTTCTCGCTCAACGGCCCTTCCGCCAGGCGCGCGCCCAGCGTCACTCCGGGGACATACTCCACCACGAGATACTCTGCCCCCTCCGTGCTGCCCAGTTCGAAGAGGATTTCGATGTTGGGATGACTCAGCTTGGAAAGCGCGCGCGCTTCCTTGCGCAGGCGCTTGCGGACAGACTCGTCGGCGAGCAGAGCGGAGGGCAGAACCTTCACGGCGACGTCGCGTTCCAGCCGCTCGTCTCGGGCTCGATAGACTTCACCCATTCCGCCGCTACCGGCTCTTTCGAGGATGCGGTAGTGGCCCAGCATTTGACCCGTCATGTGGGGGCGGACCCTCTCCTGACTTGAATTCTAGGGTGGACCGTCGCCCCTGTCAACGCACCACATGCCAAAAAGGTCCGCCGGGGCGCGGGCATTCCTTCGCTCCGCCCAGGACAGGCTCTGCCGGAGGCCTGTTGCGGGGGCGGGACCCCCGCATCACGCCTCATGCGTGTACTCCCTCGGCCGCCGGTTCTTTGTTTTCTAAGACATTCTCGCTTTGTTCCGGCGATTTTGAGGTTTCGCCGCCGTTCTCCTCTGCCGGACTTTCTGACCGAGCGTCGAGCCGCTAGGGAGTAAGACACGTAGCTTTGCGTAGAGACATAGTAACTCCATGAATTGGAAAGTTGGCATCAGGAGCGGTTCGCAAACCGCCCGTACGCGAGGTGAGACGGACGTTCCCAAGCGTACAGCCTGCCACACGGCTAGCCACGTGTCAAGTGCCAAAGGGGTAGACTGCTAGTGCTCTAGCCTCTGGTGGTGACGGCATGGCATTCTAGGTCGAGGCTGGCGCACGGCGAAGCCCTGCGTTGCGTGCAGCCGAGATTAACAGAGACCGCAGGGCTGCGCTCAGCGCGAGCCCGAGTTGAGAGATTTACGCATCATGAAAGGACCTGTCGTTGTGGGCCCGGGCGTTCCCATTACGATAACAACTGGCAAAAAGGCATAGACTTTCGGTCTTAACTCAGATGCATTTTCTCTCTTCGGCTCGGAGGAAAGAATGATGGAAACGCTGGCTCTTAGAGAATTTGAATTGAACGAAGACCTTCAAAGGACGACTGCGGCAAAGTAACGAAGGGCCGGCGTCAAGTGTTCTGTTCACTAAAGCAGAGAATGTAGCCGTCAGGATCCTCGACGTAAAAATCGAGGCATGCCCATGGTCTTTCTTCAAGCGGCTTGATCACTTGAGCCCCACGCATTTCCAGCTCGCTGAACAAACCTCGGATACCCGACACGGAAATATACGCGTCCAGATGTTCGTTCTGTTTCCGGTGTTCTCTGTCCGCGGCCAGTTTCGGCGCACGCTTGAGGTGTATCGCGAATCCGTCACGCGTAACGCTCGCGTAGAACGATTGATAATTAAAATCGAGCTCGAAGCCAAGCTTGTCACAGTAATACGCAATTGCTCGGTCAAGATCATCGACAAGAAACTGCGGGGCTATCCCAGTAAGGTGCGTAGCACGGTGAACTGCCCCAGTGGACATCTCATTCCTCGACTATTGGTCGCCCGAAGAACAGAACGTAGCCGTCAGGATCGCAGATCTCGAAGCCGCGCAGGCCGTCGTTTGTATCCTTAAGCGGTGCGCTGAATGCTGCGCCATGTTCGGCAAATTCCGCGGCAAGCGCATCGGGGTCTGGCGCATAGACAAAGGCGTCCCACCTCATGAAATGATGACGCTTGTGGTTCGGCAGCGGCGACACGTCTTTGTCGGATTTGACGAAGAGTTGTGCTCCGTCGCGGCCGATGATGGCGAAAAAAGGATTCCGATCCGGCGCCCGGAACCTCGTCTCAAAACCAAGCTTATCGCAGTAGAAGGCGATGGTTTGATCGACGTTGCTGACGATAAAGCATGGTGAAATCCCCTGCGTGGCCGGTCGTGTCATAAGCGTGGACGCTCTTGCTGCGGATCAATCGTAGGATATCAGCGCAGCATAACGGATAGCTGCCGCTGATCCTCCTGCCGCAGCATTTCCCGCGTGGAACCATACCACAAGAAAGCCGGAAATGTCACTATATGATGAACACTCGATAAGTGCTGCGTGCGGGTGGCGCATACGTTGGTGTTTATATATGCGCCTCGATCGGGTTGTCGGGGCCAGAGGGCGCATACATCCCCACAAGAACCGTCGGGACTTACGCGCCACCCGCCGAAGGCACTGGGCCTGGGCCTTGGGCCGGCGATCCCAGCTACCCGGTTTTCTCACTTCGAAGCGCTCGCGATCTGATATAGTAGAAGCTAGGTGTAAATAAACTCCGATGGACTACGATCAGCTCGCCAGCTTCCTGGAAGTCTCCAAGCTGCAGAGTTTTTCGCGCGCGGCCGAAAAGCTCTTTCGCACGCAGCCTGCCATCAGCGCTCAAGTGCGGCTTTTGGAACAGGAGTGTGGGGAGAAGCTGTTTGACCGCAGCGGCAAGAAAGTCCTCCTGACGCCGGCGGGGGAGATTCTGCGGCGATACGCGGAGAAGATGCTGGAACTCCATAAAGAGGCCCTGCAAGCCATTGCGGAGCTGAACCAGACGCCCCGCGGAAAGCTGTATATGGGGGCCAACGAGGCCACCTGCCTCTACGTCCTGCCCAAGACTTTCGCCAAGTTCAAACAGCTTTACCCCTTGGTGCAGATCAGCATCTACCGCAACTTCAGCCACAAGATTCTGCAGAAGGTTCAGGAAGGCGTGCTCGACCTCGGCATCGTCACCCTGCCGCACGCGGCCAATAACACGGAGGTCATCCCGCTATTTCGCGACGAAGTGCAGCTTGTGGTGCCTCGGAATCACCCCCTGAGCAAGAACAAGAGCGTGACGCCGGAGGAAATTTCGCACCACCCGCTGATTCTGCCCAAGACCGGCCACACGCGGGTGGTGATTGACCGGCTGCTGCGCGAATTCCGCGGCCACATCCAGATCTCCATGGAGTTGGCCAGCGTTGAAACGATCAAGAAATTTGTGGGTGCGGGCCTGGGAATCTCCCTGATCAGCAGGACCTACGCGCAACCGGAGGTCCAGGCCGGCGTGTTGAAGCTGATTCCACTCGAGGGCGAAAAGATTTACCGGGAACTCGGTTTGGTGTATCGCCGGGACCGGTATCTGTCGCTTCCCGCAAAGGTCTTCATCGACGTGGTTCGCGAGTCGACTAAGAAGCCCGAAGCTGCCCCTTCATCCCTGGCCGCGGGTGCAAGTCGCTAGCGTCCCTTCCGCCTCTGACGGGCATGACCACAAAAAAGCGTGGGGAAGTGGGAAGGTCCTCCCATCTCCAGCGCTCACCCCGTCCTGCCGAAGGTAGGAGTAGCGATCAGTCCGCCAGGCACAGGGGCAGTTTCCACGGCGGCTAAGGAATGATTCATGGTTAAAGAAGGCATGCCTCCTGCAAAGAGCAGGAAACCACTCGTGGTTATGAAATTCGGCGGGACCTCGGTAGGAAACGCCGAGCGCATGCAAAACGTGGGTAGCCTGTTGGCCGAGCACGCGCAACAGGCGGAGTTGGCGGTGGTGGTGTCGGCGATGGGCGGCATCACGGATATGCTGATTCGTGCCGCCATGGAAGCCAGCGCGGGCGATGGCGAGCACTGGAAAAATGTGCGGCGGGAACTGGCGCGCCGTCACCGCGAAGTCGCCGACCAGCTTCTCTCCGCTGCCGAGCAGTCATTCGTGCTGCCGCGGCTTGCCGCGCAAGTCGGAAACTTCGAAAACCTCTGTTCCGGTTTCTCCCTGGTACGAGAAGTTACTCCCCGCGCCATGGATACGCTCTCCAGCTTGGGCGAAGTGATGTCCGCGAACCTCATGGCGGCTATCCTTCGCTCTTTAGGTCTGGCAGCGGAAGCCGTGGATGCCACCGAACTCATCGTTACGGACGACAACTTCGGCAACGCCTCTCCCCTGTTTGAGGAGACCACCGTCAAAACCCGCCAGCGCCTGGCCCTGCTTCGCCGGCGCGGAGTTATCCCTGTGATTACCGGATTCCGGGGCGCGACACCCGAGGGCGTGTGCACGACGCTGGGGCGTGGCGGGTCAGATTTCAGCGGTACGATCATCGGGGCGGCGCTGGATGCCGACGAGGTCTGGATCTGGACCGACGTGGACGGGGTGATGACGGCTGACCCGCGGCTGGTCCCGGAGGCGCGCATTATTCCCGGCATCTCCTACCGGGAAGCCATCGAGCTTTCCTTCTTCGGCGCCAAGGTGCTCCACCCCAAGACCATTCAGCCGATGATGAAGAAGAAGATCCCGGTCTGGATCAAGAATAGCTTCAACCCTTCCTGCCCGGGAACCCGGATCGTCCCTTCCGCCGCCGACGGCCCGCCCGGCGTGAAAGCCATCACCTCGCTGAGCAAGGCCAGCCTCATCATGGTGAGCGGTGGGGATCGGTTGAGCTTCGCGCAACTGGCCAGCCGGGTCTTCACGTGCCTCAGTGTGGAAGACATCACCTCTTTGATGGTGACCCAATCGTCCGCGGAGAATGTGCTTTGCCTGGCCGTGCACGATGCGGACTTAAAACAGGCAAAGGCCAAGCTCGAGAAAGCTTTCGAACTGGAAATCATTCACGACCGCTCGGCGTCAGTGGAAGTTATGCCGCATGTGGCGATAGTCGTCGCCGTCGGTGAAAACATGAAAGGCACGCCGGGCGTGGCTGGGCGCGCCTTCGGCGCGCTGGGCCGGCGCGCGATCAACATCATCGCCATTGCCCAGGGGTCTTCCGAATTGAGCATCTCGTTCGCCGTGAAGTCTAGCGACGTGAAGGAAGCGGTCAAGACGATTCACGAGGAGTTTAAACTGTAGGGGTCCGTTGTCCGTGGTCCGTAGTCCGTTGCCCATTCTCATCGGTGAATCGGGATGACGACGGACAACTGACAACGGACAACGGACAACGGACAACTGACCATGCCATCCGCCTACCTCCAATGCATCGAAGACGCTTGCCGACGCAAGCAAGACGTGAAGAGGGACGCGCACGCGTGTGCTTACTGTGGCGGACTTCTGGAGGCGAAATACGAACTTGAGAACTTCGATCCCGAATGCCAGCGGCGGACATGGCATCAGCGCCGTTTAAGTGGCGAGCCGATCGATCGCAGCGGCGTGTGGCGCTTTCGCGAGTTGATTCCTTTCACCGGACCGGGCGACCGGATTATCTCGCTCTCGGAGGGCTCGACGCCTCTAGTGGGCACGCGCCGCACAGGATGGTGGGCGGGCCCCGTGCACCTGACCATCAAACACCAGGGCAACAATCCGACCGGCTCATTTAAAGATCTGGGCATGACCGCCTGCATTACGCGCGCCGCTTCGCGAGGAATACGCCGGGTGGCCTGCGCCTCCACCGGCAATACGTCTTCCTCCATGGCGGCCTACGCTGCTCGCGCCGGCATGAGAGCCCTGCTCTTTGTGCCTTACCGGCAAATCTCCGCTGCCAAGCTCGCGCAAGCCTTGGATTTTGGCTCGCTGGTGGTGGAAGTGGGCGATACCTTTGATGAGGCATTCAGGCTGCTGCGAGAGATCGCCTGCGAACTGGATCTTTACCTGGTGAATTCCGTGAACCCTTTCCGCATCGAGGGCCAGAAAACCATCGTGGCGGAGATGCTCGAGCAACGGGCCTGGCGTCCGCCCGATTACATCGTGGTTCCAGGCGGGAATCTTGGCAACGTCTCCGCCATCGGCAAGGGGCTGTGCGAGTTGAAAGAACTGGGCCTCATCGAAAAGGTGCCGCAACTGGTCGTGGTGCAGGCGGCCGGCGCGAGTCCCTTCCATCAGATGCTGGCCGGCGGCTTGAACGAACTGATCCCCGTCGATAAACCGGAGACCGAGGCCACGGCGATTCGCATTGGCCATCCAGCCAATTGGAAGAAGGCTCAACGAGTGCTGGAGTGGTCCGGGGGATTCACGGAGTCCGTCACCGACACCGAGATCTTTGAGGCCAAGGCGATGTTGGCGCAAGACGGCGTGGGATGTGAGCCCGCCTCCGCAGCCACCGTCGCCGGGGTTCGAAAGTTGGTGCGCGCCGGGAAAATTCCCTGGCACGCCGACATCGTCTGCGTTCTTACGGGCAACCAACTGAAGGATACCGAGTACGTCATGCGCCACCGCTCGGATGTTCAGGAAAGCCGCCAGAGACTGCGCGTCGAGCCGAGTCTCGAGGCGCTACGGAAAGCGCTGGAACCCGTGGTGGGCGACGGGGCGTGAACGAGACGAGAGTCAACAGTCGACAGTCGACAGTTGACAGCCCACAGCAAAAAGCGTGTCGGGGCTCACCACAGAGGCCACAGAGACCACTGAGAAGACGTGACTGTTTTTCTCTGTGTTCTCCGCGTACTCTGTGGTGAAAGCTTTGGTGGGCCCGCGAAGGCTTCCCTGACGCCTGACACCCTGAATACTCATGGACGAAGCTCTGCGGCAGGAAGTTCGATTCCTCACCACACGCCTCGGGGCGATTGTGCAGGAGCAGTGTGGAGCAAAGACGTTCCAGGCGATCGAGCGTCTGCGCAGTCTGGCCAAGCTGATCCGCAAGAACCCTGATCCGATGCTTCTAGAAGCGAAGGAGTCGGCCGTCCGCGAACTTCCGAGCCGCCAGGCCACCGAGGTCGCGCACGCTTTCAGCCTCTTTTTTCACCTCGTCAACCTTTGCGAGGAACGCGAGCGGGTACGCCGCTTGAGCGCCTATGCCTCGCAGGAAGCGGGCGCGCCCATGTCCTTGCGCCGGACCTTCAGCGAGTTGCGGCGCCAGGAAATTCCGGTAATCCAGCTCAAGTGCCTGCTTCGATCCATGCACATCGAGCCGGTTCTCACCGCCCACCCGACGGAAGCCAAGCGCCGCAGCGTCCTCAACCACATTCTGCGGATCGGGAGAACCCTGGAAGTTTTGCAGGGAGGCCCGCGCGCCGCTGCGGAGCAGGCGATCGACCCCTCCATCGAGGCTTTGTGGCTCACCGACGAGGTCCGTGAGTCCCCGGTCACACCACAAATCGAGAGTGAGAATGCGCGCTTCTACCTGGAGCGCACCATCTATGATCTGGCAGGAACTTTTTGGGAGAAATTCTGCGACGAGTTGTTTCGTTATGATCCCCGCCTTCCCGAACCACAGCCCTTTCTGAGTTTCGGTTCCTGGGTCGGCACTGACCGGGATGGCAATCCCAACGTTACGCCGGCCACCAGTAAAGAAGCCGCCGAAGAAGTGCGCAAGAGCATTCTGCGCTACTACCACGCGAGTTGCCGGCGCTTGTTAGGCCTGGCATCGTATCCGTGCCGCCACGTACCGGAAATCCGTCGCGACCTCGAGCGGCTGATGCGCCGCTTTCCGGAAACACGCACTTTCCGGGAAGTGGATCAGCCCAGCGAGTTCTACCGGCGCAAACTCCGCATCATGATGTGGAGGCTTGACCAGACAGTGAATCGTGAGCGAGGCGCCTATGGGACTCCCGGCGAATTCACCTGCGATCTGCGTCAATTGGAGCGCCTCTTGGCTCGCCATGGCAGCCCTCGAATCTCGAAACTGGGCGCCCGCAGGCTGCGAGTATCCTCGCAGGTCTTTGGCTTTCATGGCGCGAGCCTCGACTTTCGCACCCACTCCTATGCTACCCGCGCTGCCGCCACCGAGCTTCTGCAGATTCAAGGGCTTCCTTCCGAACCCTGCGAGGCGCGCATTCTTTCCATCCAGAGACTTCTCGAGAAGCCGAGGATGCTGAAGACGCAGGTCCGCGCCGCAGAGCCTCTGCAGACGAACACATGCTCGGAATCCACCCGGCGCATTTTGGAAGAGCTTCGAGCTCTCAAGGAAATTCAGACGCGTGACGGAGAAGCGGCGTCACATCGTTACATCCTGAGCATGACCTCCAGCGCGGCGGACGTTTGGGATATTCTCCTGCTGGGGCAGCAAGCAGGACTGGTGGAACTCCGCAAGGGCCAGCCAAACTCATGCTTCGACGTGATTCCCCTGTTTGAGACCTTGGACGATCTGGAAGCGGGTCCGGTCATCATGCAGGAGCTTTTCAGGGACCCGCTCTACCGGCGCATACTGAAGTCCCGTGGCGACTTTCAGGAAGTCATGCTGGGGTATTCCGACTCGGTCAAGGATGGCGGTTATGTTGCCGCCAACTGGGCGCTGTTCCGCGCCCAGAAGCGATTAGCATCTGTGGCGGAAGAATGCGGCGTCAACCTGAGCCTGTTTCACGGCAAAGGCGGAACGATCGACCGTGGAGGCGGGCAATCCCACCGCAGCATCGAGGCACAACCCTTCGCCGCTCCCGGCGGAAGACTTCGGATCACCGAACAAGGTGAGGTCATCTCTCTCAAATATGCCAATCCGGCCATCGCCGAGCGGAACCTCGAACAGCTCGTTACCGCCGTTCTGCACGCCCACCTGCTGCACTTCCGTGGCTTCGAGTTGGAGCAGATTCCGGAATGGGAAGAATACGCCCAGGAACTCGCCGCCAGCAGCCGCGCCTTCTATCGCGAGCTCGTTTACGAAACTCCCGGATTCGTTACCTATTTTCGCCAAGCCACACCCATCGACCTCATTGAGCGAATCCGCCTCGGGTCGCGACCCAGCCGGCGGTTTCAAACCGGCAACCTGGGCGACTTGCGCGCCATTCCCTGGGTGTTTGCCTGGACGCAATCTCGCCACCTCCTCCCGGCCTGGTACGGCCTCGGCTACGCGCTCGAGGAGTTTATCGCCCATCACGACGCCAACGGGCTCCCAGTGCTGCGCCGCATGTACAAGGGCTGGCCTTTCTTCGGCATCTTGATCGGCAACGCGGAAGCCTCCCTTGCCAAGACCGACCTCTATATCGCCAGCCGCTACGCCGACTTGGTTCGGCCCCAGTCTCTTGGCTTGAGCATCTTCGGGCGTATCCGGGAAGAATATGAGCGCAGCGTTCGGGGCGTGCTCGCGGTGTCAGGCTCGAGTCACCTGCTCGAACGCCAACCCGTCCTGGCGGAATCCATCCGCCTGCGCAACCCCTACGTTGACCCTCTCAACTTCCTTCAGACCCGCTTCCTCGAGAAATGGCGCCGCGCACCCGACCGGCAGCCGGACATCCTCCACCTTTTGCAAATTACTGTTGGAGGTATTGCCTTTGGGATGAAGAGTACCGGCTAGGTGCTGGGGACTAGGGGCTAGGGGCTGGGGCTTGGCAATTTTGGATTTGCGATTGACCTGCCCGCTATCTGTGTAAGGCCGGACGAACCACGCTATAATGCTCGCTCAACATGGGTAAGAACAAACAATTGCGCAAGCGTATCCGAGGCCAACAGAGGGTGATCGCAACGCATGAGGAGAAAATCGAAGCCGAGCTCCGCCGACCGACACCGGACCCGGGTTATCTGCGCAAATGGCATCGCGAAATTGACACAGCGCGCAAAAACATGAGAAAGTTAAGTGAGCAGTTGGAGAAGTAGATATGCCCCGCACAAAAGCCCCGGCGATACCGGATACTCACGTTCTGAAGCGGCTCATGGAAGAGTACGTGGAAATGCTTCGTGATACCGAGAGGACCGTAAAGAAAGTGCTTACCCTCGACCCTCAGACGGAAGAGTTCTGGGACCAAGTTAGCGAGCACGCCGCCGACATCTCGATGGTCGGGATCCGCTCCACGACGATCGTCGAAGAAATCGACAGCCTCATCGACCAGCTACCTGAAGACTAACTACGTATTCTGGCTTTCCACCAGTTCTCGCGCCCGCTGGCCGGCGCGGACCACAGCTTTAATCAAAGTGACCCGCAGGCCGCCTTCCTCGAGCTCGAGCAGGCCGTCGATCGTGCAACCCGCCGGCGTGGTGACAATGTCTTTCAACTTCGCAGGGTGCTCGCCGGTGTGGAGCACCATGGCGGACGCTCCCAGCAAGGTTTGGGCGGAGAGTTCGGTGGAAAGATCGCGTGGCAATCCCATCTTCACTCCCGCCTCGGCGAGCGACTCGATGATCAAGTAAACGTAGGCGGGGCCGGAGGCCGAAAGGCCGGTGATCGCGTCCATATGTTCTTCATTCACGACGACGATCCGGCCCATGGAACTGAAAATCTCGCGTGCCATCAGGATGTCGTCTTCGGTGGCGTGCCGCCCTGCCGCCAGCGCCGTCATGCCCTGGCGGATGAGGCAAGGTGTGTTCGGCATGGCCCGCACCACGCGCGCGGCCCGTCCCAACTCACGCTCGATCAAGGCGGTGGTGACCGAGGCTGCAACCGAAATGAGCACCGCATCACGCCTCAGAACTTTCCTGATTTCATGCAAGACCGCTTTCACCTGCTGGGGTTTCAAGCAAACCAGCACCAGGTCGGCTCCGGAGACCGCCTGAAGGTTGTTCGTGTGGGCTTTGACGCCATAGATCTCTTTCAGGTAATCAGCCCGCGGCCGGTCGGCTTCCGCTACGGTCGCTTCGACACTCGCCACAGGTATAAGCTGCGCGCCTAAGACTCCTGAGAGCAATGCTTCGCCCAGCTTTCCGGCGCCAATGAGAGCAAGTTTCTTGACCCGGAAGTGAAAAGGCTTGGCGGCTCGAGCGGCCTTCTGAGAAACGTCTGTTGCTGGTTTCATATCGCTCCTGCGAACTGGCAGCTTGCTGAAAAACCCATCGACCTGTCATCCTGAGGAGCCGAAGGCGACGAAGGATCTCTGTAGTTCGTTGAAACTGCCACTGCCGAGATTCTTCGCTTCGCTCAGAATGACAGCACCCGAGGGTTTTTCATCAGCCTGCCAGGGGCGACCCACGGGGTTGCTGGGTGGGGTTACCGTCGTGCCTCGGCTTGGGCAGCGGTGACTTCCTGCTTCGAGCCCTGGATCCAAGGCATCATTTTCCGCAACTCGCTGCCGACCTTTTCGATCAGATGATTTGCGGCTTGGGCGCGCATTTCGAGGAACTTCTTGCGGCCCTGGGCGTTCTCGTCCATCCATTCTTTCGCGAAGCTCCCATTCTGAACGTCGGCGAGGATCTTCTTCATGGCCTCGCGCACGTGCGCGTCAATCACCTTGGGCCCGCGAGTGTAGTCGCCGTATTCAGCCGTGTCGCTGACGGAGTAGCGCATGTACTTGATGCCGCCCTGATAAATCAAGTCCACGATGAGCTTCAGTTCGTGCAGGCACTCGAAATAGGCGATCTCTGGCTGGTACCCCGCCTCGACCAGAGTTTCAAATCCCGCCGTGATCAGTGACGATACACCGCCGCACAGCACGGTTTGCTCGCCGAACAAATCCGTTTCGGTCTCCTCTTTGAAGGTAGTGCGGATGACACCTGCCTTGAGGCTCCCGAGCCCTCTGGCGTATGCCAGCGCGGTCTCGACGGCGTGGCCGGAGGCGTCCTGCTGGACGGCGAGCAGGGCCGGGACTCCGATCCCTTCCTGGAACAATTCGCGCAAGCGGTGGCCGGGACACTTGGGCGCGATCATGATGACATCCACCGTGGGAGGGGGAGTAATGAACTTGAAGTGAATATTGAACCCGTGGGCAAACAATAACGCCTTCCCTTCGCCAAGATTGGGCTCGACCTGTTCCTTGTAGGCTTTGGACTGCACATGGTCAGGGATGAGTAAGGCAATAAGGTCGCCGCGCCGGGCGGCTTCGGCGGCGTCCACGACTTCAAAGCCCGCCTCCTTTGCCTTCGCTTGAGGGGTGGATGGACGCATCTCACCCACAATTACGTTTAACCCGCTGTCCCGCAGATTAAGCGCATGCGCATGGCCCTGGCTTCCGTAGCCAATCACCGCGACCGTTTTGCCCGTTAGGGCTTTCAAATCTCCATCATTTTCGTAATAGACTTTTGCCATTTCGTTTCCCCATGAATTGAAATATCCACTCCCGTGGTTACACTGATCGGAGCGATGGATCTCGCCCTCGTTGTTTCACCCCACTCCCGAATCGCAGCGAAATTCCTCGCTGCACTCGGAATGACAAACCAGCAGGGCTCTTCGCAGAATACCAGTTCTCTAACTTGTCGTCATGTGTAAGATGTGAAAATCAGGCTTGAACTGCTGCAAGCTCCGCCTGCGGGGCGCAGCGTGTCGTCCTGACGCAAGCAAAGGGACGAAACGCCGTCTCTGGAGAGCCTGCCGAAGCCGAGTTCCGCCGTCTCTCCGCCGGAATCTCCAGTAAATACTTTCCGTGACTGGCAAAGATCAGCTTCGATTCTGGAAATGCCTCGAGCACTCGAGAGACGCCCGAGTTGTCGTCCTCCGAGTCGATAAAAACGAAGGAAGCGTTGGGGAAGGGTTCATGCCGGTAGCAAGTGACGTGCAGTACCCCCTCTGTCCGCCGCAGGAAGTTGAAAAGGTAATCGATATCGGCTTCCGCGGATTCCACAACGCCCATCAGGGAGAAACCCAGCGAACGGGCCGTCATGGTAAGGGTAGTAATCTTCAGGCTCTTGCGGCGGAAAATATTCATCAGCCGGCAGATGGTTATCATGTCGTTGTTCGTTTCAAGCGTCAGTAGCCACTGCATAACCCGCTCCCTTTTCGATCTCAATCGCATTCGAACGTAGGGGTAGGGCTTGCCCTACCCTCGGAAGGGGACGGCAAGCCGTCCCCCTACATGGCCTCGTCATACCGCCCACAGATCGTCGAGCGCTTCCTCTTCCACCAACACGCGCGGCGGCTCCACCACCATTTCCGCCAGTGAGGCTCCCGGCGGAACAATGGGATAAACGTTCTCGGCCGGATCAACCCAGAAGTCGATCAGGCGCGGCTCGCGGTCGCTCAAGAAATCTTGAACCGCGTCCGCGACGTCCGTACGGTGTTCGACCCTCGCCCCACGGATTCCGTAGGCATCGGCCAACTTCACAAAGTCCGGGGCGAAGTCCAGGTCGATATCGCAATAGCGCTTCTCGAAGAAAATCTCCTGCCACTGGCGGACCATCCCCAAGGCGCGATTATTAATGATGGCGATCTTGACCGGAACCCGGTACTGCACGACGGTAGCCAGATCGTTCAATGTCATCTGGAACCCGCCGTCGCCCACGATGGCAATCACCTGCCGGTTGGGGAATGCCATCTGCGCACCCATGGCCGCCGGGAATCCGTAGCCCATGGAGCCGAGCCCGCTCGAGGAGAGCCAGGTCCGCGGGCGCGTGAAATTCCAGAACTGCGCCCCCCACATCTGGTGCTGCCCCACGTCGACCGCCACGATGGCATCCTCGCTGGCATATTGCGCGAGGGTCTCGATCACGAATTGCGGCTTGACGTTGTTGGCGTACTTGTCGTAGGTCAGCGGGTGCTCAGAACGCCAGGATTCGATGCGTTGCAGCCACTGCTGCCTTTCTACCCGGGGCGGGATGTTCCGGCGCCTCAACACAGCGAGAATCGCGCGCAGGCTTTCCTTGGCGTCGCCCACCAACCCTACATCCACGCGCACGTTCTTGTTGACCTCGGAGGGGTCCACGTCCAGGTGGATCTTCTTAGCGTTGGGTGCAAAGCCGTTCAAGCGTCCCGTGACGCGGTCATCAAACCGCGCGCCGACCGCGATGAGCAAGTCGCACTGGCAGATGGCCGAATTGGTGGCATAGGAGCCATGCATTCCTAACATGCCCAAGGAGAGGGGGTGGCGCGACGGAAAGCAGCCCAGGCCCATCAGCGTGGTGGTAAGGGGAATGTGAGTTAAGTCGGCAAGCTCGCGCAACTCCTCGGAGGCGTTGGCCGTGATCACGCCCCCGCCCGCATAGAGCACGGCCCGTTTGCTCTCCAGGATCATGTCGGCGGCGCGCTCCAGGTCGTCGTCCGTCCACTCGTGTGGGGACTCCGCAGGCACTTGGCCGGCAGCGGGAGGGAAGTTGGCCTCAGCAGTTTCCATCAGCACGCTCTTGGGAAGGTCTACCAGCACTGGGCCCGGTCGACCCGAAACTGCGGATTTGAAGGCAGCCTGAATCACGCCCGGAACCTCGGACGCCGACCGCACCAGGAACGATTGCTTGGTGCTGGGAAGGCTGATGCCGATGGTATCGGCCTCCTGGAAGGCATCCTTGCCGATCAGCGCCAGAGGCACCTGGCCGGTCAACGCCACCACCGGGATGGAATCCATCATCGCCGAGGTCAGGCCGGTGATCAAATTTGTCGCTCCAGGCCCCGAAGTGCCCAGGCAAACCCCGGGCTTGCCGGTGACGCGCGCGTAGCCATCGGCGGCGAAAGCAGCCGCCTGCTCGTGCCTCACCAGGAGGTGGCGAATATTGGCGCTGTAGAGAGCATCGTAAAGAGGCAACACAGCGCCGCCGGGAAGCCCGAAAAACACTTCCACCTGCTGACGACGAAGGCTTTCCAATAAGAGTTCCGAACCAGAAAAGAGCTTAGGCATCTTCTCTCCCGCTCCGACGGCGGAGGGTGTGTGCTACCGACCAGTCGGTAGGTAGAATACCATTCTGCCCTCTCCCCGTCAATCTTTTATTTCGGCGCTCTCGCCCACCGAGTCGCCGATTGCATTTTCAGGGGTTCGCCGCTCAGCTCTCAGGCTGGCGGCCCCATAATCGCGATGGATTCTTCTGTGGGTACGCCGCACAGCGCTTTGGCCGGCGGCGCCGTAAGGATGAGACGGATGACGTTCCTGTTGAAGAGCGAGTAATGCATTAGTTTGACACCCCCTCCGGGCGACAAGCAACTCTCCCTTGGGGGGTCGGCCTAGAGTAAAACTCCGACTAGCCAACGATAGCCCAGCTAGTTCGTCAAGTACAATTCAATTTGCTTATCACCGGCATAAAAGTAATCTATCGCACCAGTAGCTCAGGCACTCCAGTCCCTGACGGAAGTCGCAGGCGCCTCGCATCCGGAATAGGTTAGGAACTCCGGTGCCACTGCTGTTCACCGCAACAGTTCTTCCAACTGCACCGACTCGTCCGTCTTCTCGTCGCGATACTTGATGATCACGGGGGTATAGAGGGTAAGGCCCAGCTCCTTTCCTCGTCCGGTGGTGATGGCGCGTGAACCGGGGACCACCACCGCCCCCTCGGGAATCATCAACGGCTTCTCACCCTCGCGCCGGTACACCGCGTCCCGCACCAAATCGTAAACGGGAGTCGAGCCCGTCAGAATAGTTCCCGCGGCCAAAACACTTCCCCTGCCGACCATCGTCCCTTCGTAGACTCCGCAGTTGCCGCCGACCAGAACCAAGTCTTCCACAATCACGGGCATGGCTCCGACGGGCTCGAGCACGCCGCCGAGTTGTGCCGCGGCGCTCAGGTGAACGTGCTTCCCCACCTGCGCGCACGAACCCACCAAAGCGTGCGAGTCAATCATCGTGGCGTCGTCCACGTAAGCCCCTACGTTGACATACATCGGCGGCATGCAGGTCACGTTCTTGCCGATGTAACAGCCGTCCCGAATTGAGGAACCGCCCGGCGGCATGCGCGTGCTCAGGTTCCAGCGAATCTGCTTCAAAGGGAACGTGTGCTTGTCGCTAAACTGAAAACCCACAGGTCCCATCACGGCAACGCGCCCGATTCTGAAGCCCAGCAGAATCCCCTTCTTTACCCAGGAATTCACCTTCCAGCCCGTCGGCGAATTCGCATCAGGCTCCGCAGCGCGAATCCGGCCCTCGTTCAGAGACAGTTTGAATTCATCGAATGCCGTAAAGTATTCTTCGCCGGATTGGTCGGCCGGCGCGTCGTAGAGTTCCTCAATCGTCGCCTGAAGATTTGCCATATTCCGCCTCCTTAACTCGTTGGTGGAACCGCCCGATCCGTGCCCCTGCCGCTTCTTGGCAGAGGCATATCCAGGGTTTAACCGGAGTCACATCATACCTCAAGTGGGTAGAGGGTGGGCGGTCGAGTTTGCTTCCAGATCGACCCGATTGCATTTTCGCCACCTGCGGCTAAACTAGAACAACATGGTGACTTCGGGCTCCGATACTGCACCGCAAAGCGCCACGGCTTCTTTAGGCTGGGCGCACCCGCTCGTTCAGGAATGGTTCGCGGCCAGGTTCGGCTCGCCCACGGAACCGCAGGAGCAGGGATGGCCGTCCATACTGGCGGGTAAATCCACACTGATCTCGGCGCCCACCGGCTCCGGCAAGACGCTCGCGGCGTTTCTTGCCTGCATCGACCGCCTGATTCGCAAGGCCCTTAGCGGCCGCCTCGAGGACCGTACCGAAGTCGTTTATGTTTCGCCGCTCAAGGCTCTGAGCAACGACATTCGCAAGAATCTGGAAGTGCCGCTCGGTGAAATCACCGCGCTGGCCTCTGCGCGAGGCTTGCCGATGTCGCCCGTCCGCGCGGCCGTGCGCACCGGCGACACGCTGATGCCGGAACGCCGGGCGATGCTTGCGCACCCGCCCCACATCCTGGTTACCACGCCTGAGTCTCTTTACATTCTGCTGACTGCGGAAAAGAGCCGCGCCCTCCTGGGTGATGTTGAGACCGTGATAGTGGATGAAATCCACGCCGTGGCGGACGACAAACGCGGCGCGCACCTGGCGCTTTCGCTGGAAAGGCTGGAAGCGCTGGTGGAGCAGCGGCGACCGGGCCGGCCGCCGGTGCGCATCGGTCTTTCCGCCACTCAAAAGCCGCTCGAGTTGGTTGCCAGGTTCTTAGCCGGAAGCAGCCGCGCCGAGCCCGTCAGGGTGAACATCGGCCATCGCCGCGCGCTGGATCTTGCTGTCGAGGTGCCGCGCAGCGAGCTTGGTCCTATCGCCACCAACGATTTGTGGGAAGAGGTTTACGACCGGCTGGCGGAACTGGCGCGGCAGCACCGCTCGACTCTGGTCTTTGTGAACACGCGGCGGCAGTCTGAGCGGATCGCGCATCACCTCGCCCGGCGCCTGGGCGCGGAGGCCGTCGCGGCGCATCACGGCAGCCTGGCGCGCAAGGTGCGCCTCGTTGCGGAAAACCGGCTGAAGCTGGGCGAGGTGCGGGTACTGGTGGCCACGGCCTCCCTCGAACTCGGCATCGACATCGGCACGGTGGACCTGGTCTGCCAGATCAGCTCTCCCCATTCCATCGCGGTCGCTTTGCAGCGGATCGGCCGGGCCGGGCATTGGCGAGGCGCTGTGCCCAAGGGCCGCCTTTTCGCCATGACTCGCGACGACCTGATCGAATGCGCCGCGCTGGTCCATGCCCTGCGGCTGGGAGAACTCGATCGCCTCGAGATTCCGCAGGCGCCCTTGGACGTTCTCGCCCAGCAAATCGTGGCGATGTGCGCCTGCGAAGACTGGAACGAGGAAGATCTGTATCAGGTCGTGCGCCGGGCGTATCCTTACCGGGATTTGGCTCGCCAGGATTTCGACGCGCTGCTCGAAATGCTTTCTGAGGGAATTACCGCGCGCCGCGGCCGCTACGGCGCTTATCTGCACCGCGACCGCGTCGGGCATCGCCTGCGCGGACGGCGCGGCAGCCGCCTGATGGCCATCACCAACGGGGGCGCCATCCCGGAGTCTGCGCTCTTCACCGTCGTCGCACAGCCGGACGGCACGACGGTGGGCACCGTCGCCGAGGACTTTGCGGTGGAGAGCATGGGCGGCGACGTCTTCCTCCTCGGCAATACCTCCTGGCGCATCTCGAGGGTCGAGGGCAATTCCGGCCGCGTGCTGGTGGAGGATGCGCACGGCGCCGCCCCCAACATCCCCTTCTGGCTGGGCGAGGCGCCGGCGCGCACCCCCGAACTCTCCGCCCAAGTCTCAGAGATTCGCGAAAAGATTAGTGAGTTCGCCCCGTGGCATGGCCATCCTGGCCATGCGCACGGGCAGGATGCCCGTGCCACGGCGGGCGAGACGCCCGCGCCACCCTCCGCCGCCATAAACTGGCTGAAAGACCAATGTGGCCTGGACGATTCCGGGGCGGAGCAGGCGGTCGAATACATCCTGGCAGGCCGCGCCCTGCTGGGCGCGGTTCCAACCCAGCGCACCATCATTGCCGAGCGCTTTTTCGACGAAGGCGGCGGCATGCAGCTTATCATCCACGCCCCGTTCGGCAGCCGCATCAACAAAGCCTGGGGACTGGCGCTGCGCAAGCGCTTCTGCCGCTCCTTCAATTTTGAATTGCAAGCCGCCGCCACCGAGGACGGCCTGAACATTTCGCTGGGCGAGCAGCACAGCTTTCCCCTGGCGGATGTCTTCCATTTTCTTTTGCCGCAATCCGCCGCGCCGGTCCTCGAGCAGGCTGCGCTGGTTTCGCCCATCTTCGCCACGCGCTGGCGTTGGGACTCGACGCGTGCCCTGGCGCTGCCGCGTTTTCGCAACGGCAAGAAGGTTCCGATTCAGATTCAGCGCATGCGCGCCGACGACCTGCTGGCCGCCGTTTTTCCGGACGCAGCCGCCTGCCAGGACAACATCGAGGGCGACATTCGCATTCCCGACCATCCCCTGATCCGCGAGGTAATGAAGGACGTGCTGACGGAGGCGTTGGACCTCGAGGGCCTGAAGCGCGTGCTGCGCGGCATCGGCGACGGCAGCATCCGCTGCCTCGCGGTGGACACGCCCGCGCCTTCCCAATTCTCCCACGAAATCTTGAACGCCAATCCCTACGCCTATCTCGACGATGCACCCATCGAGGAGCGCCGCGCCCGCGCCGTTTCGCTGCGCCGGGTGATGCCGGAGACCGTGCTCACCGACATCGGCCGCCTCGATCCCGCCGCCATCGCGCAAGTGCGCGAAGAAGCCTGGCCGGACGTCCGCGACGCCGACGAGTTGAACGAAGTGCTGCAAGTATTTGTTGCCCTGCCGGAAAACTTTGTTCCGCCTGTAGCACAGGCACTCGTGCCTGTGCACGAAGGCCTCTCGGAAGACGCGAACGCACAGGCAAGAGTGCCTGTGCTACTTGTGGCGGCGGCGTGGGGCGAAGTCTTTGGCCAACTCGTCGCTAATAAACGCGCCGCTCGCGCCCGGGTGGGCGGCAGCATCCTCTGGGTTGCAGCCGAAAAGATCAAGGCCTTCTCGACGCTCTTCCCCGAGGCGCAGTTCGAGACCTGGTTGACCGAGGTTGATGGGCCTGTTCCTTCGAGAGACGATGCCGTGCTTCAACTGGTGCGAGGCTGGATGGAGCATTCCGGGCCCGTCGAGGTCGCGTGCCTCGCGCAAACCGTCGGTTTGCCGGCTGCGGATATCGAGGCTGCAATGCTGCGCCTCGAAGCCGAAGGCCGTGTGCTGCGTGGCCACTTCACTGCGGCAGCCACCGCCGCGGAATGGTGCGACCGCAGGCTCTTGGCGCGCATTCATCGGCTCACACTCGGCGCTTTGCGCAGGGAGATCCAGCCTGTTACGCGAGCTCAATTCATGCGCTGGCTGCTCCGCTGGCAGCACCTTGCCCCGGGGACGCAGGCGAATGCCGAACGCGGCGTCCTGGAAGTCATCCGGCAATTGCAGGGATTCGAGGCGCCAGCCAATGCGTGGGAGTCGCGGATCCTGGCGCGTCGAGTCGCCGACTACGACCCGCTAATCCTCGACCAGCTTTGCCTGACGGGCGAAGTCGGCTGGGGCCGTTTGTCCCCGCATCCGGCCACGCTGGCTGTGGGACAGGCACTCCTGCCTGTCCATGCGGGTTTCACGAAGGCAGCGGCACAGGCAAGAGTGCCTGTGCCACATGGGGACCCTGCCGGCTTGAATACAGCCCGCCGTATCACTCCATCCAGCGTGGCTCCCATTACCTTCTTCGTGCGTGAAGAATCCGATTGGATGATGCCGCGCCACGCCCCACTTGCTGAAATGTCTCGATCCCTAAGCGAAGCCGCGCGCCAGGTGCTCGAATACGTTCGTCAGCGCGGCGCTTCTTTCTTCGCCGACATCGTGCGCGGAACCGGCCGCCTCAAATCGGAAGTCGAAACGGCGCTCTGGGAACTCGTGGCCGCCGGACTCTTCACCGCCGATGGCTTCGACAATCTGCGCGCCCTCATCGACCCCAAGCGGCGGTCGGGACAAGGCCGGGGGCGCACGGCTCGCCCGCGCCACAGCACGGGACGATGGTCGCTGCTCTTTTCGGGCGAGGCAACGGACCGCGCCAACGCCCTCGAAGCGGTTTGCCGCGTGCTGCTCGAGCGCTACGGCGTGGTGTTCCGCGAATTGACCTTGCGGGAGGAGTTCCCGGTCAAGTGGCGGGAGCTGTTGATGACGTTCCGGCGCCTTGAAGATCGTGGAGAGGTGCGCGGCGGCCGGTTTGTGGACGGCTTCGTGGGCGAACAGTTTGCGCTGCCTTCGGCGCTCGAATCACTGCGTGCCGCGCGCCACGCCGATGCAGCGGTGCAAGGCTATGCACCCCTTGAAGCCGAATTCGTCACCCTCTCCGCCGCCGACCCGCTGAACCTGGTGGGAATCATCGTGCCCGGCGAGCGCGTGGCGGCGAATTCCGGCAAGACCATCACGCTCCGCGACGGCGCTTTGGAATACAGCCCGTTCATTGACCCGGCTAGCGCAGAGCGAAGCTCTGCGGCCTCCTGACATTAGAAACCACCCAAATTAAAGGGGTGCCCTCTCCCTTGGGGCATAGGAGCTAGTCTAAGACACAAGAACTACCTTTAAGCCACGGTCGTGGCGCCATCATGTAGCCCACGGCGCAAACCGTGGGATACGTTGACAGCCAACAGCTTCTCAGCCCCGGCAGGGGCGGCATCGGTGGCGAATGGGTTCGTGTCACGCTTTTCGGCTGATGGATCTCGCCCCTGACGGGGCTCAGAAACTCACTGGGGCACGCATTTTCCCCACGGCTTGGAAGGTGTGAAAGAATCGAAAAAACTGTCATCCTGAGCGCAGCGAAGGATCTCCGCAGTTGTTTTTACTTCAACGATTTACAAGCAACTGCAGGGATCCTTCGCTTCGCTCAGGATGACAGGTTGCCAATTTTTTCACAGCTGCCCGCTACGCGGGCTTACAGACGGCCCGGCCCTTATTCTCGCGCCTATGCTCCCGTGGGGAGAGGGTCGCGCTGCCGGCGTTTTCACGAGTCGGCTGTGCTCGGGTGAGAAGGGCGGGCGGTGGAAATGTGAGGTTATAGGGGCAACCCTTGCGGTTGCCAACGAGCCGAACAACAGCCATTCCTACACAATTCACTTTAGAAAAGTGCCGCCCCAAACCAGTCCCGGGCCGACTGCGGCCAAAAAGATCAACGGCGCTCGTAAAGGATCGTGTCGTCCGTAGAATTCTGTGAGGGCCTGACACAGGCTGACGCCGCAGGTAGCAGACCCGAGATTCCCGCAGGTCCTCGAAATCAACGGGATCTTCTCCAGTGGAACCTGGGCTTTTTCAGCCAGCATCTCGACCACGCGCGGATTGGGCTGGTGCAGGGCAAGGTAATCAGCTTCGGCTAGCGGCCGTCCGCTCTTTTTCTCAAGCATTTCGAGGATACGATCAGTTTGGACAACCGCAGCATGGGCGAGTGGTTCTCCCTTGAATTGAAGAGCCAAGCCTGCGTTCTCATCGATGTCTACGGTTAACGCCGATGCGAAGTGCCCAGAACAACCCCAGACGAAGTCTCCGAGCCTGAGGGTGTGCTCCCGGTCAGTGGCTGCGGCAGACGAGAGAACAAACGCACAAGCCCCGTCGCCAAAGAGACCTCGGAATTCTCCAGGCACGCCAGGATGCTTGAGTCTGCGGCTATGGACTTCCGAAGCCACAAGAAGGGCCACTCCTTGGGGAGCGGTGCAAAGCAGGCCCTTCGCCACGGCTAACGAGTAGATCAAGCCCGCACAGGCTCCGCCGATGTCAAAGGCGCCGCAACCTTCCTGCAAGAGCAGCCGTGAATGCAGCGAAGCGGCGAACGAAGGAAGGCGAAGGAACGTGGTGCTCGTGGTCAAGAGAAAGTCGACTCGTTCGACATCGACCCCAGCCGTGTCCAATGCGGTTTCGGCGGCCTTCTGACCCAATATCAGTTCATCTTCCGAGGCGTCGGCAAATCGCAGGCTCTGAATTCCTGCCCCATCGCGGATTTTATGCGGTGCAAGGTGCAGATCCTGTTCGATCTGTTCTGCGTCGACAGTCATCGATCCCAACGCGTAGCCCCAGCCTCTGATGGTGATCTCTGACCCGTTCTCCGCACTTGTTGCGAAACGTTCCGCAGCGTGTTGTTCCGTACGTCCTGTATGCGCCGCGCGGATCGCCTCCGCCAGTTCTCGAATACTCTTCGGCCGGTTCTCCGGCCAATCGCTGCCGAAATCTCGAAGACCCGTAGCCGACTCGGCAGAGATGAGAACGTCTACCCAACCCATGGAGTCGAGAGCCCCCGTCCTGACAAGGTCTTCATCATCTTCGGGGTGCGCCTGGGAAGGGAGTCTACCCGCCACGCACCTCCGGCATATCTCGAGGGCGTGCGATTCGTCCATGTGGGCCGATGAGCTCATTGGGGCAACCACGCAGCCTGCGGCTGCGGAAAAAGCGAGTCCAGCATGAGCCAGCACTTCTTCTCTTCGATTGACCTGCCTCGCGCCAGACCGATTCGTGCAAACCGGTGAGGAGATCGCAGGAGTTCCGTGCGAATTGATCCGTTGAGGAAAGCTTCCGCGCTTGGGGCTGTTCCTGACTGCGGCTGGCTTCGAACGAGTTCGCTGAAGAACTGACGCCATTCGCGATCCACCACAGGCAGGCTGTACAGGATTTCACCGGAGGGCAGCAGCAACTTGGCGCGCAGATTCGCTTCACCGCGCTCACTAAGGACGCGAAACCGGATGTTTCTGAATTCGAACCCGCAGATTGAGCGCGTCGCAGAAGTCGGCTCCGCCCAGGCGTTGCCTCCTTGCACGTCAGTATGCAGTTGGCATCTGAAGAGTTCGTCGAGGTTGGCGGATACTTCCGCCGTCCGAAGCATTTCAACCAACTCGGCCTCGCCTATTTGCTCACCCGTCGGAGCCAATCCGTGGGTATTCTGATCCTCAACGTGGGGCATTGAAGCCGGGGTGGTAGCGGGCGAAAAGCGAATGATGCTTCCCCGCCCGTAGGGAAAGAACGCGGGCCAGGCGTGGCTCCTCTGCGGCAGCGGCCGGACCGAACGGAAGGCGCCTTGCGCGGTTCGTTCCAATCCGATAACACAATACCCTTGGGCCATCACCGTGATGTCCGACAGAGTTAATTCCCTCACGGTTTTTTGCGAATCGGTTTCCTGCGCTGCCGTCCTTCCTCGGAGACCAGATGCTTCACTTCGACTGAGTGGGCTTGCGAGGACCAATGCCGCGCGAGCATTTCGGCTACCAGGCGCCGGTGACACTGGTCGGGTTGAGCCTCCGAGCAAAGGAGCGCGATTCTTCCCTCAAAGCGAGAGGGATCTAGCTCGTCGAGAACTCTCCTTTGCGCCATCAACTCCTCAAAGGACTTCTCGTACTGCGCCCAGTCGTGCGTCTTGCGATAGGCAGCCCGAATCTCCGGGCTCGGAGCGAGCATGGGCTGGTAGTCGTAGGCAATTCCAGCGATTCGATCGAGGAAGAAAGCAAGGTCGGGGTACTTCGCGAACCCTGCGAGTTGCCCGACACGATTCTCCCGGATGTCAATCAGCTTCTCCACACGAGCTTCTTGAAGAAGCCGGAAAAACTCTGCCGCGTTCTTCTTCGTGAAGCCGATGGTGAAGATCGTTGAAGTCATGGCCAGTGCTACCAAGACTCCTGCGCGACGGGGTTCACCCGAAAAGCGAATCTCTCGGCCTGGAGTCGGTAGGCATCCTCCAACGCGTCGCTGCGAGCCTGCGGGAAAAGGGTGTTTGTGGCGACGGACCCCAAGCCGTTGGCCTTGAGCAGCCGATCTTCGGCTGCTTCTTGGGTTTCGATTTGGCCCCCTTTACGGATGTGCAGCGGATCAACTCCCAGCTTGACCAGTTCCGGGCAAACCATCATAAAACGGTGACACTCTAAGGGGTCCTCCTCCGCGCACATCATCGCCGCCGGCCCGTCCTCCAGTTCCTTCAAGAGACGTTCTACCCCTCTCTGGAACGCGTAAGATTTGCGGCGCGCCGCATAGTCAACCACTCCATTGGGGCGGTAAGCGTCGGCGTCGTCCGGGCGACCTCCGAGTTCTTCGCCGAGGAAGAGGTACGAGATGTTCTCGGCAGCAAGCAGCTTCTCGAGGACGGGCTGGCTGAAATGAGAGAGGCGTGCACTTTGGGGCACGCTGCGCACATCGGCCACAAGCTCGACACCACAGTCCTTGAGCAATTTAGCGAATGGCCCGAACTCCAAGACAGAGTGGCCTATGGTAAATAGGGGACGTAGCGCACTCGAACCGGCTTCCGGAGAGGTCTCGCGCTTCACGCTCACTTCTCCTTTCGAACGGTCGAAGCATATCACAAGGATCATCGGAGGGCATCACTTTGACGGGATACTCTCGGACGCCTTGGACGGACCCTAACTAAGCAGCCGAATCTTGGTGTAAGATTCACTCTGAACTTAATCACTGGAGGGTCCGATGCCTGGAACGCCGGAGAACACGCTTGACCGCAGGTCATTTCTGAATCGCACTGCTTCGATGCTGGCCGGAACCGCGCTGGGAAGCACGGCGGTTTCTTACGGGCGCATCGTGGGGGCCAACGATCGCATCTCGCTCGCGCACATTGGAATAGGAAATCGCGGCCGTGAGCTCGATTGGCTCGCCTCGCGACTGAAGGAGAAGCACAACGTGGAGATGACCGCCGTGTGCGACCTCTGGAAGGTGAATCGGGAGCGAGCGGTACACGCGAATGAAACTTATTACGGCCGAGCGCCTCGCCAGTTCCAGCATCTCGAGGAGTTGCTTCAGTTGCAGGACGTGGACGCCGTGCTGATCTCCACCCCCGAACATTCGCATTCGCCCATTCTGAAGCTCGTGGCCGAGGCCGGGAAAGATGCGTATGTCGAGAAGCCCATGGGCAACGTATTGGCAGAAGTTAAGGCGGCGCGCGATGCCGTGCAGCAACAAAAGCGCATCGTTCAGGTCGGCACGCAGCATCGCAGCGAGCTGTATCCCCAGGCGGCTTGCGATGTCATCCAGTCCGGGGCGCTGGGCGACGTGAGTAAGATCGAGATTGTCTGGAACTATCACGGGCCGCGTTGGCGAGGGCGCCACGAAGTGAAGCATCTCCGCGCTGAAGATACCGATTGGAACAAGTGGCTGATGACCAAGCCGCCACGGCCCTTCGACCCCCAACTTTATTTCGAATTCCGCCTCTACAAGGAGTTTTCGAGCGGCATCTCCGACCAGTGGGTGAGCCATGCCATCGAGCTTGTCCACTGGTTCATGGATGAGAAGTATCCCAGCTCCGTGGTGGCGCACGGCGGCATCTTCGCCTGGCGAGATGGCCGCGAGAATCCGGACACCTTCCAGGCGCTGTTTGAATATCCCAAGGGATTCATGGTCAGTTACTCGACGAGTTTCGGCAACGACGCGCCCAGCTTCACTCGTTACATGGGGAAGAAAGCGACGCTCATGAACATCGGGGGCGAAGGCAGTCCTCGATATAAATTGGTCGAGGAGAAAGGCAACCACGAAGATAACCCCGACATCGACCGGCAGCGCGCCGAAAAAGACATCCTGCTTCCCGGCGACCAGAAGGTGCCCCCCGAAGGGATGGGAGACCTTGACCTGCACCACATGGAAAACTGGTTCGAGTGCCTGCGTAGCCGCCAGGAACCGAGGGCGCCCGTGAGCGATGGCTATGCGCACTCAGTGGCCTGCATCATGGCGGCCGAGGCCTACTGGGCCGGCAAGAAGCTCTACTACCATCCGGGCACGGAAACGATTCAGGACCACGCCACGGAGTCGTGAAGAAAGACGCGAAAGTAGTGAAACAGCCCTCTCCCTAACGGAGAGGGTTGTCGTTTCGTAAGCAGAAGCGAATATGTATGGCAACGCATGCTGAAAGTGAATCTCTTCAAAAGCTTCGCGACGAGATCGAGCTCTTCATAAACTCTCTCTCTCATCCTATTGTGGTGGAAGACGAGGTCGAGCTTTTTGACCTCTCGGCGAGCCAGTGGCGGCTCTCGGTGGAATTCGGCAAGCTGATATTCTCGGCCTGGAACGCCGCACGCTCGGTGAGCCGGAAGATCGAGGAGGTCGCCTACCGCGACGGCGAGCGGCTTGGCGTCTTTGCGCGCAAGGCCGGTGGCCGTGAGACGGTCACCCTGGAATTCCGTCCGGCGGATCGCGCCGCCGGCCAGGCGGATAAGGCGCCGGCACGCGCGGCTTTTCAGAAACAGTTGCTCGCCATGCTGGCGCGGCAATACCCAGGCTGCAGCTTCGAGCGCGTCAGCCACCGGTCTGATCGGGAACACTCGTTTTCGGCCTGGTACACAAGAGGCGTGGCGCGGCAGGGCCGCACGGCTTGGGCCTTTCTCGGCGTGAGCGAAAATGAATCCCCTGCTGCTTCCGATGCGGCCTTGGCTTTCGGGCTGATCTGGTTGGATTGGCTGCGCAGCCATTCCGAGCGCGTCACTTATCCCGGGTTGAAATTGATCTTTCCGCCCCGGGCGGCGGAAACGTGCGCGCACCGAGCGGCCTATCTGAACCATCGCGCTGTGCAGGTGGAGATTCTCGAGTGGTCGGCCAAGGACGACCCGCCGAGCGTGATCGACTGGAGGGATTACGGCAACGTTGAAACCCGCCTGACGCCGCGGCGGGTGGGTGCGGACCTCCTCGAACGCCACAGCGGGCTGCTTTCGCGGCTGCTGGGTGAATATCTCGCCGAGGTTGAGGTGGTAGCCGACGCCGCAGCCGCGGCACTTTCCATTCGAGTGCTCGGTCTCGAGTTGGCGCGCCTCGAAGGTCTGCTGGCCCCGCGTATCACTTTCGGACTGCCCGGCAGCGCCCGGCGTCTCCACGAGGGCAATCTCTCAGAATTCCGTCAGTTCCTCGAGACCGCCCTGCGAAGTCGTTGTGCCGCAAGCCCGGACCCCTCCGGCGACCTCTACCGGCTTCAGTCTGAGCGCTGGCTTGAGAGTATGGTGGTGCGCGACGTCACCAAACTCGACCCTGCGCTCATGCCCGATTGCGTTTATCCCCAGGTTCCCGCGTTTACCGGGATGGATCGCGGAGTTATTGATATCCTGCTGGCCACTCGCAGCGGGCGCCTGGCGGTGCTGGAGTTGAAGGTGCACGAGGATATCAACCTTCCCCTCCAGGGTCTCGACTACTGGCTGCGCGTCAAGTGGCTGCAGGAGCGCGGACAGCTTCAGCAGTTCGGATATTTTTCGGGAATCGAACTCGCCGATTCTTCCCCCCTGCTCTATCTCGTTTGCCCTGCTTTTCGCTTCCACTCCACCACGGGCCGGATGCTCCGTTACCTCGAGCCTACCATCCGCATTCTGCAGGTGGGCATCAACGACGGCTGGAGGAAGGAAATCAAGATCCTCTTTCGGCGGGAGTTCGAGAGGCAGGCGTGATTTGTGGAAAGCTGACGTTAAACGGCAGGAAGCAGGTTGCGAACGGTTCTCCGTTTGCCGTTTGAAATCTGAAATTTGAAGTTTGATATTGCCGAGTGGGGTGGGCGATGGGCGTGGTGTTGTCAGCGATCAAGTGGGACTGGGCCTTGAGAGTGCTTAACCCGCTGCGGCCTGCCGCGAATCACGGATGCTTTCGCGATCCCAATCCTTTCCATCCGTTATCCACGGCAAGCCGCGAGCGGGCCATACAACTGACCGAGTAGTGCTCCAACATCAGACCAAACGTTTTTCACGCGGACTCCTCCAGCACCACGTCCGCGATGCATGGTAGCCGAGGCCCTAGCCAGCCAGCGGCGAGTCGCTCGAACCGGCAGTTGCCGTGCTGTTCTGGCGGATCACACCCGACTGATCGGTGTAGTAAAAGTTGGTGCCTGTCGTCCCGGCGCTGACGGGGCTGGCAGTGAAGCTGTAATAATCAATCTTGCCGGTCGTATCTGCGCCGGCTGGTGAATAAACGAATGTGTAACCGCTCTTCGAGCTCGTGTTGGTTACCGGTGTGGCTGCTCCTGTGCCTGACAGAACTTCGTCGATTAGGCCAGCAGCACTGGCGGTAGGGCTCGCGGTTGAGCCAGCCGACGCAGGACCCAAGCAAGCCAAGCTCGCCGAGTAGCCGGTGTTGTAAGTAGTGGAATAAGTAACCTCTGCAGTGTTAAGCGTGCGGAGCGATCCCACCGCTGAAGCTTGGTTGGCTGCGATGCGCGAGCGCAGCAAGTTCGGGATCGCAATTGCCGCGATGATCAGAATAATCGCAACTACGATCAACAATTCAATCAGTGAAAAACCTCGTGGACCTTTCTTCATTCTTTCTTCCTCCTTGATATTTTGAGTGCTCTCGTACTCGCACCCGCTTTAGTGCAGTTTGCCTGCCATCTGGGAGTTCAGGTGGTTTCTTTTTTACAAATAACCACTGTCTTATCATGGTGTTGAAAAATCCCCTCGCGAGGTATGGTCACCCGGGGCAAAAAAACGGCTTTCGGTTGCCCTAATTTGTCGAAACAGCATGACGAAATGTGTCATCGCCCGCTCCGCCGGTTTTTGGATATCCTTCCAGGCTTCCAGGCCGTGAAGCCCTATTTGTCTGTGGCAGGGTTGTCAAGCTTCTCGAGCGTAGAGGCGATAATAAACGGGAGGAGGCCGGAGGTGATTAATAAAACCCCTGAAGAGACAAGGCAATTCACGGTCTGTAGAATCCGAACTCGCCTCTGGCCGATCCGCCGCATTACCTGCGATAAGTAATTGTCCGCCGAAGCGCAGACTTAAAGCCACCCTGATTCCGAAGCCCCTTAGCCTCATCCCTGGACAAGCAGCCCATTCCTGGCGAGTAGCTTCGGAGAGCGTGCACGTCCCCCCCATCCTCGCGGAAGGTGCGTCGCGAGAGCGAGGGGCGAGAGCGTCAATTTGTCTGTTTGGGGCTGAAAACAAATAGCTTGACATGAAACAGGCATACCGCTATTCTATATACGACTAATTTGATCGGATATCCTAATGCTGAGGCTCGGGAAAAAGGCTGACTACGGTTTAATCGCTCTTCGGCATCTGGCCGCCCAACGGCTCCGCACGTCGTGCAGCGCGAAGGAGATCGCCCTGACTTACGGGATGCCGGCCGAACTCGTCGCTAAGGTCCTGCAGAGGTTGGCGAGAATCGGCCTGCTGGCATCTCAGCACGGCACTAACGGCGGCTACGCATTGGCGAGAAATCCCTCCCAAATCAATGCGTTCGAAGTCATACGAGCGCTCGAGGGGCCGCTGTTCATTACCTCGTGCGTAACCGACCGCAGCGAGTGTCAGCAGATGACGAAGTGCACGGTCCGCGAGCCCTTGCGCAAGGTGAACGACGCCATCGCCACGGCGCTGCGCCAAGTGACCATTGCTAGCCTCGTATCCGAGCCTGAGAGTTTGATTCAGATTCAGATGGAGGGCAAGCGGCGATGAAGGGAGAGGCGGAATCTTGACTATGGAGTACAGATTTATTAGAATGACTTTGTTGGTTCTGGCGGCGCGAAAAATACCGGCGCGACGGCCCGACTCAAGTGCCGCCATCCAGGAGTGATCCCAAGAGGAGGTTTGATGGCTACGCCGCAATCAGAAGTCGAAATTCTGGCCACCCAGGAATACAAATATGGATTCGTGACCGACATCGAACAGGAAACGGTGCCGCCGGGATTGAATGAAGACGTCATCCGTCTTATATCGGCCAAGAAACAGGAACCCGAGTGGCTGCTGGAGTGGCGACTGAAGGCCTACCGCCACTGGCAGACGATGAAAGAGCCCACCTGGGCGAACGTGAAGTACGGTCCGATCGATTACCAGGCCATCCGCTACTTTGCCGCGCCGAAGAAGCAAGAAGTCAAAGGGGAAATCGACCCGGAGCTTTTGAAGACCTACGAAAAGCTCGGGATCCCGCTGAAGGAGCGAGAACTGCTTGCCGGAGTGGCGGTGGACGCGGTGTTTGACAGCGTCTCGGTGGCGACCACGTTCAAGGAGAAACTCGGCGAGTTGGGCATCATTTTCGGTTCCTTCTCGGATGCCGTGCGCGAGCACCCGGACCTGGTGCGCAAATATCTCGGCTCGGTGGTGCCCTACACGGACAACTTCTTCGCCACGCTTAATTCCGCGGTATTCAGCGACGGGTCGTTTGCGTATGTGCCGAAGGGCGTGCGCTGTCCGATGGAGCTCTCCACCTACTTCCGCATCAACGCGCGGGACACGGGACAGTTCGAGCGCACCCTGATTGTTGCCGACGAAGGGGCCTACGTCAGCTACCTGGAGGGTTGTACGGCGCCCATGCGCGACGAGAATCAGCTTCACGCGGCCGTGGTCGAGCTTGTAGCGTTGGATAATGCTCAGATCAAGTATTCCACAGTTCAGAATTGGTATCCTGGTGACAAGGAGGGCAAGGGTGGGATTTACAACTTCGTCACCAAACGCGGCAAGTGCCAGGGCGTGAACTCGAAAATCTCCTGGACGCAGGTCGAAACCGGCTCGGCCATCACCTGGAAGTATCCGGGCTGCATCCTGCAAGGGAACAACTCGATCGGCGAGTTTTACTCGGTGGCGGTCACCAACAACTATCAACAGGCCGATACGGGCACCAAGATGATTCACATCGGGAAGAACACCAAGAGCACCATCGTCTCGAAGGGCATCTCCGCCGGGCACGGGCAGAACAGCTACCGCGGTCTGGTGAAAATCCTGGGCGGGGCCGCGGGAGCGCGCAACTACTCGCAGTGCGATTCCCTGCTGATCGGCGACAAGTGCGGCGCGCACACCTTCCCTTACCTGGAAGTCAAGAACTCCACCGCGCAGGTGGAGCACGAAGCCTCCACGTCCAAGATCGGGGAAGACCAGATTTTCTACTGCCGCCAGCGCGGTATGTCCACGGAAGACGCGGTGTCCATGATCGTGAATGGTTTTTGCAAACAGGTTTTCAAGGAATTGCCCATGGAGTTCGCCGTCGAAGCACAGAAGCTGCTGGGGGTGAGCCTTGAAGGGAGCGTTGGGTGATTCTGAACGGTGAAGGATGAAGGTTAAAGGATAAAGGCTAAAGGGTAAGGCGGTCGGGGCCAGTGAAAACGACACGGTACTTCGATGAGGTACGAAACAGGCCGGACCGCAAGATGATTCTGGATGAATGGATCGTAAGAGTGATTACAAACCCTGTGTCGGAAGTTGTACAGCGAGACGGCCGAATTCGCAGATGGGGGGTTGTCCCGGAAATGGGGAACAGGGTTCTCCGCGTAGTTCTACTGCCTGATGGAGAGACGATCCACAACGCTTTCTTTGATCGATCGTTCCTGAGGATGCGGATATGACGATTCAGTATTTCGAAGACACCGACACGCTCTGCGTAACGTTTAAGAGCTCCGAAGTTCGCGAGACCAAGGATTTGGATGAGAATACGCTCATCGAGTTTGATGGCCAGGGGAACCTCGTGAGCATGACGATCGAGCATGCGCGGGAGCGGGTGGATCTGGGCAGTTTTTCATTCCAGCCAGTTCTGGCTATGAAGCCGGTGGCTTAGGGGACAGTAACCCCTCACCCGTCCCGCGCCGGCTGATGAAAGCGCCGCCGCGCGACACCCTCTCCCCAAGGGAGAGGGCTGAGCTGGCAAAAAGGGGAGCGAGCGATATTCGGGGAAGAGGCAGAGAACAGGCAATGGCGATTTTCGAATTTCGGCTTTCGATTTTCCAATTTCCAGTTTCCAATTTCCACTGAGGAGTGAGGATGCTTCAAATCAAGAATCTGCAAGCCAGAGCGGAGGGGAAAGAGATCCTGCGCGGCATTAATCTGGAAGTGGGCACGGGCGAGATGCACGCCATCATGGGTCCCAACGGCAGCGGCAAGAGCACGCTGGCGCAGGTGCTGGCGGGGCATAGTGCTTACGAAGTGACGGGCGGCGAGGTGACGTACGAAGGAAAGGACTTGCTGGCGATGCCGCCGGAAGAGCGCGCGCGGGAAGGCGTTTTCCTAGCCTTCCAGTACCCGGTGGAGATACCCGGGGTCAGCAATACTTATTTCCTGCGCTCGGCGCTGAACGCGATCCGCAAACACCGCGGCGAGCCTGAATACGACGCCATGGACTTCCTCGCGCTGGTACGCGAGAAGATGAAGCTGCTGGAGATGGACGAAACGCTGATGACGCGTTCGGTCAACGAAGGCTTCTCGGGGGGCGAAAAGAAGCGCAACGAGATTTTCCAGATGGCGGTGCTCGAGCCCAAGCTGGGCATTCTCGACGAGACCGATTCCGGCCTCGACATTGACGCCCTCAAGATCGTTGCCAATGGCGTGAACCTGCTGCAGAGCAAGGAGCGAAGCATTATCGTGGTGACGCACTACCAACGCCTGCTGAATTACATTGTTCCCGACTTCGTGCACGTTCTGTATGACGGACGCATTGTGAAGTCGGGGACGAAGGAACTGGCCTTGGAACTCGAAGAGAAGGGTTACGGATGGTTGGAAGCATCTGCGGCTTAAGAAAAGCGGCCGTTGTCGGGATGCAATTATGAATAGTGAATAGTGAATCGCTTTCAATTCACCATTCACTATTCACAATTTCCAGGCCTTCACCTGGGTAGAAAGAAAGGGAAATCTCCGCTGATGATTGCCACAAGTGAAAAAGAAGGTCTTTACCTTTCAAGCTTCAGGGAACTCGAGGATCGCCTTGCCGCGAACTCGCCTTCCTGGCTGCATGAAATCCGCAGGGCGGCGATGGCAGGGTTCGCCGAGAAGGGATTTCCGACCACGCGGCAGGAAGAGTGGCGGAACACCAACGTCGCTCCAATCGCGGCGGTGCCTTTTCAGCCCGCGACCACCCCCTTGTCCCCTCCTCAGCGAGGAGGGGAGTTGCGGATTCTCCAGCATCCCCTGGCCGACCTGGGATGCCCCAAGCTTGTCTTTATCAACGGGCGTTTTGCGAAGCAGCTTTCGACGTTGGAAGCGCTTCCCAAGGGAGTGCAGGCTGGAAGCCTGGCGGAAGGGCTGGCAAGCGACGCGAAGACGCTGGAGCGCCATCTGGCTCGTTACGCCGCGGATTACCGCGAGCACGCGTTTGTGGCGCTGAATACCGCCTTCATCGAGGACGGGGCGTTCATTGAGATTCCCAAAGGCGTGGTGCTCGAGAAACCCATCTACCTGCTTTACGTATCCGACCCGAGCGGGCTGCCCACCGTGTCCTACCCTCGCAATCTGATTGTTGCCGGGCGAGAAAGCCAGGCCACGATCATCGAGGCATACGTATGCAGTGGCACCGGCACTCTTGCCGGTGCGGATGTGGACAGGGAGAAAGCGACAGGCAAGAGTGCCTGTCCCACAGAAGAGGTGTATTTCACCAACGCGGTAAGCGAAGTCGCGGTGGGTGAAGGCGCGGTGATCGCGTATCACCGCGTCCAGCAAGAGAACGAGAACGCGTTCCACTTCGGGCGACTGGTCTTCCACCAGGAGCGCTCGAGCAACGTCGCCACGCACTCCATTGCGACGGGAGGGAGGCTGGTCCGCGAAGAAGTGAACGCGGTTCTGGACGGCGAAGGCGCGGAAGCCACGCTGGCGGGCATGTACGTCATCACCGGCCATCAACACATCGATAACCAGACCACTCTCGACCATGCCCAGCCGCACTGTAGCAGCCGGGAAGTTTACAAGGGTGTTCTGGATGGCGAGTCCTCGGCGGTCTTCAACGGCAAGATCATCGTGCGCAAGGATGCGCAGAAAACCGACTCGAAACAGAGCAACAAGAACCTGCTGCTTTCAGAAAAAGCCGTCATTGACACCAAGCCGGCGCTGGAGATTTACGCGGACGACGTCAAATGCACGCACGGCGCCACGATTGGGCAGATCGATCCGGACGCGATTTTCTATTTGCGCTCCCGCGGGATCGGCCGGCAGGAAGCGCGCGACTTGCTGACTTATGCTTTTGCCAACGACATCCTGGGGCGGATCAAGTACGGGCCGCTGCGCGAGCGGCTCAGCGAAGGTTTGTTTGCTCGCCTGGCGAGCGGCCAGCGAGCCGAGGAGGCATGATGGCCACCACGCACGAATCGATCCTAGCACCTGCCCGCGAATCAATCGCTCGTGCCTTCGATGTGAGGCGGATCCGGGAGGACTTCCCGATCCTGAAGCAGAAAGTCCATGACAAGCCCCTGGTCTATCTCGACAACGCCGCCACCAGCCAGAAGCCCCAAAAGGTCATCGACGCGATACTGCGGTTCTACGAGCAAGACTGCGCCAACGTTCATCGCGGCGTTCACCTGCTCAGCGAGCGCGCCTCGTTCGTCTATGAAAAAACGCGGACGACCGTTCAGCAATTCCTGAACGCTTCCAACTTGCAGGAAATCGTCTACGTGCGCGGGGCCACCGAAGCCATCAACCTGGTGGCGCAGACTTACGGAAGGCGGAATGTCCAGGCCGGCGACGAAGTTCTGATCACCGCCATGGAGCATCACTCGAACATTGTGCCCTGGCAGATGCTGTGCGAGGAGAAAGGGGCCAGGCTACAGGTGGGGCCGGTCAACGACCGGGGCGAACTGATTCTGGAGGAATTCGAGAAGCTCTTGAACGACCGCACCCGCCTGGTGGCTGTGGCGCACGTTTCGAACGCCCTCGGCACCATCAATCCGGTTCGCCAGATCGTCGAGATGGCGCACGCGAGGGGTGTTCCAGTGCTCGTGGATGGCGCGCAAGCCGTGCCGCACATGAAGGTGGATGTGCAGGAATTGGGCTGCGATTTTTACACCTTTTCGGGCCACAAAGTTTTTGGACCGACGGGAATCGGCGTGCTCTATGGCAAGTTCGAACTTCTCGAGGCCATGCCTCCTTTTCAGGGCGGCGGCGACATGATCAGCTACGTGTCTTTTGAGAAGACCCTGTATAACGCCGTTCCCTACAAGTTCGAAGCGGGAACGCCCGATATTGCCGGGGTCTACGGCCTGAAGGCCGCCCTTGAGTACGTCAATCGCGTGGGCATCGCAAATATCGCATCCTACGAACATGCCTTGCTGTCTTACGCCACGGAAGCCATTCAACAGATCCCGGGCGTGCGGATTATCGGCACGGCGCGCGAGAAGGCCGGAGTCATTTCATTCGTTCTGGACGGTATACATGCCCACGACGTTGGGACTATACTGGACCACGAGGGTATTGCGGTTCGCACCGGCCACCACTGCGCTCAACCGGTCATGGACCGCTTTGGCGTGCCGGCCACCGTGCGCGCTTCGCTGGCATTTTATAACACCAAGCAGGAGATCAATGCCCTGGCCGCAGGCATCCAAAGAGTGAAGACGGTGCTGGGGTAGGCGGTGGAAGAAAGCAATGGCATGTGATTCTGTGGGGGCAGGGGTGGTGGGCCCTTCCATAGAAATGAAAGTCGGCATTCGTCACCCCCGCGGAAGCGGGGGTCCATTTTCAGTCTAGTGACGGATGGATTCCCGGTTTCGCGGGAATGACGCGAGTGGGGCGACGTTCAAGAGTATGGTGGCGTAAAGCCAGCGTTCCGCGTGAGCCCTCACTCTTGACTCTCGACTCTGGACTTGTTTATGGCAGATCTTGAAGGCCTTTATCAGGAAGTCATACTTGACCACAGCAGGCGGCCGCGCAACTGTCATTGCATGAAGGACGCCGACCGCCACGCGGACGGATACAATCCTCTTTGCGGCGACAAGTTTACGGTCTATCTGAAGCTCCAGGACGACCGGATCGCCGACATCAGCTTCGAGGGCACCGGTTGCGCCATTTCCACGGCCTCGGCTTCGATCTTGACGGAGATTTTGAAGGGGAAGACTCGCGCTCAAGCGGACGCGCTGTTCGAAACCTTTCACGACTTGGTCACCGGAAAAACCCATGCGGAGGGTGAGACTCCCGCCCTGGGGAAGCTGGCGGCTTTCTCCGGAGTCTGTGAGTTTCCCGTCCGCGTCAAGTGCGCTACCTTGGTTTGGCACACGCTCCGCAGCGCGCTGAACGGAGAATCGAAACCGGCCACCACGGAGTGACTTGAATTATGGAAGAGCAAACCCCTCTGACGATCTCGCAGGCTATCGCCCTTCAAGACAAGATGATTGAGACATTGCGCACCTGCTACGATCCTGAGATTCCGGTGAATATCTACGACCTCGGCCTGATTTACGAGGCCAAGGTCGATACTTCCGGCCATGCGATAGTGAAGATGACCTTGACCGCTCCGGGCTGCCCTGCGGCGGGCTCGCTGCCGGGAGAAGTGGAAGACAAGATCACCGTCCTTTCCGGCGTTCAGAGCGTTAAAGTCGACGTGGTGTGGGAGCCGCCCTGGAATAAAGATATGATGTCGGAAGCCGCCAAGCTGCAGTTGGGGTTCTTCTGACGGGTAGCGCAGAGGTATCCGTCAGCCGACGGATTCCTCTGCGGTTCTTCTGCGGGCATCATATCCCAACAAGTGCCGCAGAGGAGGGCAAAATGCGCCCACCTCTGCGCTACCGACTCAGCGGGTTTGATCGTGAAACTCTCCTATCAGGAAGAATACGGTTTGCGCTGCCTGCTGCGTGTGGCCACGCTGAGCGATCCCGGCCATTTAACCATCCATGAAATCAGCGAAGATGAAGGGCTGTCAGTTTCATACGTGGCCAAGCTGATGCGGATCCTGCGCCAGAACGGCTTCGTGCGAAGCGTTCGAGGACAAGTGGGGGGCTACGCGCTGGCGCGGCCGGCCGAGAAAATAATCGTCGGCGAGGTCCTCGCCGCGCTGGGAGGGAGATTGTTTGACCCGCGATTCTGCATCGAACACTCGGGGTTGGAAGTGTCGTGCAAGAAACTGCGAGAGTGTTCGATCCGAACACTCTGGCGCACCTTGCAAGTGCTGGTCGATCAGGTTTTGAGCAAGGTAACCCTGGCCGACCTTGTCGAGAACAGTGAGTCCGAGATGGCTTCACATGTCAGCACGCTGGTGCAACTGGGGACGGCATTGGAGATTAGAAAGTAGAAACTGGAAAATGGAAAATGAACGTTGGAAGATCAAGTAGCGATCCGCGAATCTCAAATTTCCAATTTCACATTTTCCGTTTTCATCTCCCAGTTTCCAGTTTCTATTTTCCAGTTTCCAATTTCCATTTTCTAACGTCATCCCAATGGACACACCTCCTCTCTCCTCCCCTCTCGCCGATTACCACCGCTCGCAAGGCGCCACGCTGGGGGAATATCACGGCGCCCTCGTTCCCTCTCACTTCACCGAGGCTGTGGCGGAGCACAAGGCGGTGCGGGAAGCTTCCGGGCTGTTTGATTTCTCCTTTCGCGGCAAGTTCGCCATGAAGGGCCGAGACCACGCCAAGTTTCTCCACCGCATGGTTTCGAACGACATCAAGCGGCTCAGGCCGGGCCAGGGGACTTACGCCACGCTGCTGACCCCGCAGGGGCACATTCGTGCGGACATGCGGCTCTACTGCGCGGAGGACCGGTTCTTCGCCGACACCGATGCCGACCTGCGCGACAAGGCGCTCGAGGGCCTGAAGCGTTACGTGATTGCCGACCAGGTGGAATTCGAGCCTCTCGACGTCTACGCTCTCGCCTTTCAGGGACCACGCGCGCGCCCTTTGCTGGAAAAAACCCTTCACATCACTCTTCCCGCAATGCAGGAGTACGACCATTTCGCCACCAACTACGCCGGCTTCCCGGCGCAGGTGGTGTGCGCAAGCTCTACGGGTGAGGAAGGGTACGAAGTCTGGACGGGGGCGAAAGGGTTGCCGGCGATCTGGGGCGCCGCCTGCGGCCAGGCGCCGACCTACGGCATGCTCCCTTGTGGCACGCGAGCGCTCGAGACACTGCGAATTGAAGCGGGAATTCCCCGCTACGGCCAGGAACTGGGCGAGGATACCATTCCCAACGAAGCGGGATTGTGGAACGCTCTGAGCTTCAGCAAGGGGTGTTACGTCGGCCAGGAAATCGTGGAGCGTGCCCGAAGCCGCGGTCATGTGAATTGGGTGCTGATGGGACTCGTCCTGGAATCGGAGACTCCGCCCGCTGCAGGCGAGAAACTGGCGCGCGAGGACAGAGAGATCGGCGAAGTCACCAGTGCCTGCGTCTCGCCGACCCTGGGCAAGGCGATTGCCTTGGCTTACCTCCGCCGCGAAGTCGCGGAGCCCGGAACAAAATTAGAATTCCCCTCGGGCGCTGTCGCCGAAGTGGCGGGCCTTCCCTTCTACCAACGCCCGTCTTAATCGGAAGGACGAAATTCGAAAATCGAACTCGAAAATCGAAATTCGAAACTGGAAACCAGGCCGACGCGGGATCAAGACGAGCGGCGGACCGAGACCCACCTTAATCCGAACAATCGCGAAAACCGAATCGTCTGAGGCGGGTTTGCCTTTCAAATCTGAAATCTGAAATCTCAAATCGCACCCCCCGCGCCCTTCCCTGGAACAAGCTTCGTACACACGCGTTACAAACCAGTGTATGCTGAACATCGCAGGAAGGCGAAGCCGGGGAGCTTGTCTTGAGGAGGGATTGTATGTGGTGGATTGTGCTGGTCGCAATCACTTTGGCCGCTGCGCTGGGCGTGGTGATCGGCCCGTTTCTTCTGCTGAAGCGTTTGCCGGAGCGGGCGGAAATCAACGGCATGGTTCTGGTGAAAGATGGCATGGTGAGCGCAGGCCTGGTGCCGCTGGGCGAGGACGAAGCGGCCCTGGTAGATGCCGGCAACGATCCGCAGGCGAAGGCAATTCTCGCGGAGTTAGCGCGCCGTGGGATGGGCCCCGACGATGTGAAATACATCTTGCTGACGCACAGTGATTCTGATCACATTGGTGGTGTTGGAAAGTTCCCCAAAGCGCAGGTGATGGCGCTGGCTGCGGAGGCTCACGCTGCGACGAGCAGTTCCGGGATTCCGATGGTGCGTTCCAGGACTTCAAAGCAGAAGACGGTTCGCCTTGCCCGCACCTTGCAGGATGGCGATATCGTGCAAGCAGGGCCCTTTCAGGTGCGCGTCTTCGCCGTGCCGGGCCACACGCCAGGAAGCGCTGCGTATGCGATCGGGCAGAACTTGTTTCTGGGCGACAGCGCCAACCAGGACAGGCAGGGCCGGCTTAAGGCGTCGCCTTGGGTCTTTACCAAGAATACTGCCCAGAATCGGAAATCTCTGGTGGAACTTGCGCGCCGCCTGGCCGGCGACAGCGCCATCAAGACGCTCGTCTTCGGCCACTCCGCGCCGTTAGAACGGGGGGTTGCGCCGCTGGTGGAGTTTGCGGCGAGTGAATCAACCGCCCCCGACCCCTCCTGACCTAAGTCACAGGAATCGGGTGATCTGGCGATCGGGTGAGCCATTTGTGATTGGCGATTGGTGATTAGTGATCGGCCGTTGCCAAGCCCAATCACAAATCAGAAATCACAAATCACAAATGGCTCACCCGGTCCTCTTCATTCTCCCAGCCTGAAGGTCACTATGATTTCAGTCAGGACCTCGACGGGCTCGCCATTCAGCAGGGTGGGTTGATAGCGCCACTGCCGCACGGCTTCGAAGGCCGCCTTCACCAACAGAGGATGACCTCTGACCACTTTCAATTCTTCTATGCTTCCTTCCTTGCCAATGATGGCTTCAAACTCCACGTCTCCCTGGGTTCGAGTCAGCCTGGCAAGCTCGGGATAATCGGGTTTGGGTTGGTAAACGAGCTTGGCAGCGACTACTCTACCGCCCAAGCGAATCTGCTGATGTTGGACCGGCTTGGGGCCTTGCGGAGCGGGCGGCTGCGGCTCGGTACTGCTGAGCAGCTTTTGTAATGCAGGATCGAGCGCGGCGCCCGGAAGCCCGTCCGATATTCCGCCCAGTACCCCAATGGACGCGGATGGGAATTGCGCGGGCGGGAGGGGCTCATCGTGGACGGGCAGAATGTGGGTGGGGATCGCAGAAGGTTCTTGAAGTACCTGCTCGGAGCGGACGGGCCGCATGGGTTTCCGCAGAGCCTGTGTCGCAAGAGGCGCGCGGGGCGGCGGTGGAGGCGTAGGAACTTGCAGCACCTCCGTCCAAACCGTCTTAGGCAACGCCTCCGTGTAGACGAGCGGAACCAGCGCCATCGCTCCCACTAGCAGGCCTTCAGCGCCATACACGCACGGGATGGCCGCCCGCTTCCAATTCCCCGTCTTGGTGGCTGTATAAACAAGGAAGCACACGAAGCCTGGAAGGTTCAAGAGGCAAGTTAGTGTTACCCATAACGAAGTATTCAGTCCCAGTCCTCGCGATTCGGCGTGCACATAGCAAAGCATCAAGCCAAGAATGGTGGTGACACTTCCAATCACCAGCGATTGCAACCCGATCGCCCCGCTCGGGCCCGGGGAAAGCAGCCGTCCCAGCGCGAAGAATCCTACGAGCGAACCGATCGCGCCGCCGCCGGCAGCGCAAAAGTAGTGGCGTTTCTTCAGCAGGGAAGGCCGTGTGGGTGAAGATTCCAGCAACGTGTCGCCGAACATGGCTGCACCTCCTCAGGAAGTCTTTGAACATCCGAAGTTCAGGTGACGGCCACGGAGCGCTCCGTTAGCTGCCTATTTTCTCCTTCATTTCATTGGACACCGTATTGGGTGGCCGAGTTCCAGTAATTTGATTGTGGTTAACATTGGGAGTGGGTTTATAAATCGGTGACTAGCGGATCGCGACGTCGTTGCGGCGTACCGGAAACAACCCCTCACCCGTCACGTTCCGGCTGACGAAAGCGCCGGAGCGTGACACCCTCTCCCCAAGGGAGAGGGCCATTCATGCGATTTACTTTTTCGCCTGAATCCTGAATCCCGAATCCTGCTTTTCACACCGGCAATCTCACCCTCGCCTCGCATCCCCGACCAGAGAGCCGGTTTTGAAGACTCAACGAGCCGCCATGCGCCTCGGCGATCTGGCGGCTGAGAACGAGTCCGATGCCGGTGCCTACGGCTTTGGTAGTGAAGAACGGCACAAACAGGTTGGCGGTGTTAGGCAGGCCCGGACCTTCATCTTCAATCAATAATTCGACGTATTCTCCGTTTCGCCTCCACCCAAGACTCACGCCGCCGCCGGTTTCGAGCGCTGCATCCACCGCATTCCGGACCAGGTTGATCAACATCTGCTCGAGCTGGTCCGGGTCAACTTGGAGCGTCAGCGCCGGGCCCGGAACCAAGCTCACCGGCAGTCGTCTTTCAAGGCCCACGACACGTCGCGCCAAGGCTCCCAGGTCCGCCGGCTGCAATTTCGGGGAGGGTAAGCGCGCCAGGCGCGAATAGCCTTCCATGAACCGGCTGAGCGATTCAGCCCGCCCTTCGATAACGCTTAAGCCCCGGCGTGCATCCTCGTCCCAGTCCGACGGTCGAGGCTGGCGAGTCAGCAAGCTGCCGAGCGTGCCGGCCATGGATTTGATGGGGGCCAGGGAATTATTCAGCTCGTGTCCCAAGACGCGGATAAGGCGCTGCCAGGCTTGACGCTCCTCTTCGCGCAGAGCCTTGCTGAGATTTGTGAGTACCAGCAACTGGTGCGGCCGGCCGTGCTCGCGAAAAGTGCTGCGACGGATTCCCCAGCGGCCGGCCTCCCCGGGAAAAGACATCGTTATGGTCCGCACCGCTTCGCCCTCCAGACATGCGCCCAAGCCCAATTCCAAAGCTGTCCGCCCCAGGATTCGTTCCGCAGGCTGCGCCAGCAGACGTTCGCCGGCGCGGTTCAAAAGGCGGAGCCGTTGCTCTCCGTCGAAGGTGAATATGGCCACGTCGATTTCTTCCATGACCTTGCGCAGAAGCGCGATGGCTTCGAGGGAAGAAAGCCGCTGGTCGCGCAGCATTTCACTGAGCGCGTTCACTTCCGTGAAGACCTCGCCCAAAGCGGAGCGCGACCGAGTCCCTCGGGCGCGAATCGAGTAATCCTCTTCCCGCAGTGCGGAGAGAAGGTTGGAAAGAGTCTGCAGGGGGTGAATGACTTTGCCGCGCAAGCCGAGAGAAAACCCCAACCAAACAACGACGAGAATGAGGGTTAAAGTCCAGCGCGTCTGAGAGGAGAGGGACCCTGTCCACAGCAGGATGAGGGCTACGAGCATGGCGGGGAAACCCGCAGCCAGGGCCATGAGCGCCAAGCGATTTTCAAGCGCCCAACGGCGGCGCGCGCGCTCCGGCCGCGCCCCCATGCCGAGTTCGCTCTCTTCGGGATCTATGGCCATGCGCGTTGGTGATGGACGATTGTCGATTGATGATTGCCGATTGTCGATCGTCAGTGAAGGCTCGACCGGTCCACATCGCGGGGCGAGTTCGATATTTCGCGGCGCCCCTGCTCGAGATACGGGCTCGCCTCTTGATCACCCGAGAATCGGCAGTATTCAATCGACAATCGGCAATCGACAATCTTCAATCGCCTAAAGCCCATACTTCCTCAGTCGTCGGTACAGGCCGCTGCGGCTCAAGCCCAGCGCCGAGGCGGCCTGGCTCACGTTCCCCCCGTATCGCGACACAGCTTTCTTGATGAGCAGGCACTCCACTTCCTCGAGACTCAGTTCTTCCAGGCGCGATCCGCCTTCCCGCTCCGTCCGCAGGCCAAAATCACTCGGCCGCACCAGATCGCCCTGCGCCATCAGGACAGCCCGCTCGACGGCATGCTCGAGTTCGCGCACGTTGCCGGGCCAGGCGTAATCCAGAAGGAATTGAATCGCCGCGGGGTCAAATGCGGTGAGAGGTTTCCTGTAACGCTCGGCATAACGCCGCAGGAAGTAATTGGCCAGGAGAGGGATGTCCTCGCGCCGTTCACGCAACGGGGGAAGACGAATCTCAATCGTGTTGAGGCGGAAAAGAAGGTCTTCGCGGAAGCGGCCGGCCAGCACTTCCTGAGTAACGTCCGCATTGGTTGCCGAGAGTACGCGCGCATCGACTCGCCGGGTCTTGGAGGAACCCACTCGCTCCATCTGCCCCGTTTCGAGCACCCGCAAGAGCTTGGCCTGTAGATTGATGGAGACGTTGGCAATTTCGTCCAAGAACAGTGTCCCGCCCTCGGCGAGCTCGAATCGGCCGACGCGGTCTGTTTTGGCATCCGTGAATGCTCCTTTGACGTGGCCAAACAGTTCGCTCTCAAACACGCCTTCGGAAAGGCCCCCGGCGTTCACGGTCACCATCGGCTTGGCAGCGCGCGCCGAGAGCGAATGGAGCGTCTGTGCCACCACCTCTTTCCCCGTGCCGTGCTCGCCGGTAATCAGAACGTTGGCATCCGAAGGGCCGACCCGCGAGATGAGGTCGAGCACCGGGCGCATGGCGGAGGATTCAGCGATCAGGGTGGGGCGTCCCTCAGCGCGCAGCAGCCGGTTCTCAGCCTCCAGGCGAAGGCCCCGCCGCAGCGCGCGGCTGAGATCAATCTGAGTGCGGAGGATGGCGAGCAGGCGGGCGTTGTCCCAGGGTTTCTGGATAAAGTCCCGCGCCCCCCGCCGCATAGCCTCGACAGCTAAACCTACACTGCCCCAGGCGGTCATCACCACCACCGGCAAGGTGCTGTCCATGGCCTGGAGCTTTCTCAGCAGATCCAGGCCTTCCTGCCCGGAAGTGGTATCGCGCGCAAAGTTCAGGTCCATCAGCACCAGGTCAAAATCCTGAGCCTCGAGCGCGGCGAGGATGCCGGCCGGAGAAGTCGCCGACTCGGTGATGTACCCCTCACCCTTGAGCAGCAGGCGAAGCGCTTCCAGCACGTCGGGAAGATCGTCGGCAATGAGAATCTTGGATGTTTGTGAGGTGGTCATTTTCGATTCGTTGAGATAGTGGTCCAATCGGGAGATCGGGCGAACTATTTGTGATTTGTGATTTCTGATTTGTGATTGGGCCTCTCAATCACCAATCACCAATCGCCAATCACACATAGTTCACTCGACCTCCCGATTCTTTACTCCTTCACGACCCATCCGTCCGCGAGGCGTACAATGCGGTGGCTGTAGGTGGCGTTCGTTTCCGAGTGCGTCACCTGAATAATGGTCGTTCCTTCCTTGTTGAGCTTCGTGAAGAGCTCCATGATTTCCCGGCCCTGGTCGGAGTGCAAGTTGCCCGTGGGTTCGTCGGCCAGGATCAGTTTGGGGTTTGCAATGACGGCTCGAGCCACGGCCACTAATTGCTGCTGGCCGCCCGAAAGCTGGTTGGGGAAAAGGTCCTTCTTGCCCACAATGTGAAACCGGTCCAGCGCATCGGCAACCAGCGCCTGGCGCTCCGCAGCCTTGATGTTCCGATAAGAAAGAGGGATATCAAGGTTCTCAGCGACCGTGAGGCCATCCAGCAGGTGATACTGCTGGAACACGAAGCCCACGGTTTGCTTCCCGATTTCCGCCCGTTGTTTCAAGTTCATTTTATGCACCGGGCGCTCCATCAGGTAGTACTCGCCTTCCCACTCGCCGTCCAGCATTCCAACGATACTCAGGAGCGTGGACTTGCCTGCTCCGGACGGCCCCATGATGGTCACGAATTCTCCTTCCGCGACATCCATGTTAATGCGTCGCAAGACGTAATATCTGCCCGGTCCGACGGGATAATACTTGTCAAGATTCCTCAAAGCGATCATTGGGTTTTCCTCGCTATCTGTCGTCAGTAGTCAGTTTGTCGATCTCCGCACGGCAGGCATGCAGTGCCTGAGGTGCCAGAATGCGAAGTTCCTGTAGCCCCTCGTGGAGCGTACGCTGCACAAAAAGCCAGTTTTGGCATCCAAAGCATGCATTTGGCGCTCGAAATTGAGCTCATCTTGGGTTCTTTTCGCACTTAATAAAATGTGATTTCCTTTGTTTTCAACAACTTCTTGGCTTCGTTCCCACTATTTTTATATTTTTTTGCGTACCTTCGGGTGGCAAATTCCGGTAGCCCGCATTCGAACCTTCCACAGTGAGCCGGAACTAGCCAGCGGTGCAGACGCGGGCGTAAGAAAAGTGCCGCTTTTGGGGTCCAAGGCATGCATTGGGCACGCAAAATGGTGTTCATCTTGGGTTCGTTTTCGCACTAAATGAAACATGCCTTCCTTTATTTTCAATAACTTACTGGCTTCGTTCGTATTGTTATTCTGTTTTCTCACATGCCTCGGGTTGCAAGGTCCGGCGGCCTACATTCGAGCCTTGCCAGTCGGTCGTACCCTGCCAGGAACATCCTATTTCCCCGTTTTCTTCCGCCGTGCCTGGCCGCTTTCGCCTTCGCTGGGCGCAGCCACAGCCGTTTGTCGAAGCCCCGCTTCGACCATCATGATAGGCTACCATGAGCGGGCGGACTTGTCAAGCGAAAAGTGCTAGCGACAAAATGGCGGTGGCGAAGCCCTCCCCACGGGTTGCTGCGACGGTCCGCGAGGAGCTTCCCTCCAGCCCCCGCTACGGGTCAAGTCAGGACGCACCAACCTGGCGCCCGGCGCCTGACACCCGGCGCCTATTCATACCGCAGCGCCACGATGGGATCAACCTTCGTAGCTCGCCGGGCGGGAAAGTAGCAAGCGGCCATTGCCACCCCAAGCAGAACCAGGCACGTCCAGGCGAAGGTGGACGGATCGAAGGCGCTGACCTCGAACAATTGGCTGCGCAAGAGCTGTGCCAGAACAGCGGCGCCCGCTGCTCCGGCCAGTACGCCTGCCAATGCCAGCCGCATTCCTTGCCGGATCACCATCACCCACACCTGCCGCCGCTGCGCGCCCAGGGCCATACGGATGCCGATTTCTTGCGTGCGTCGAGCGGTGCTGTAACTGATGACGCCGTAAAGCCCGATGGCCGCCAGGAACAGCGCCAAGCCGGAGAAGATCTCGAGCAGAGAAGCGGCGATGCGTTGCGGGCCGAGCGAGCCGGCCACGTACTGCTCGAGAGTTTTGAAGTCCGCCACGGGCTGGCCCGGATCGACGGTGGCGACTGCGCCCTGAATCGCCGAGGCGAGTTTCGCCGGCTCCGTCCTGGTCCTGACCATGAGGAACGCCTGCTGCAGCGGTTGCTGGAGCATGGGGTAGTAACACACCCCCTTTCCTGAATCTCCCACCAGCGCTGACTGCATGACGTGCGCCACCACACCGACGATGGTCGCCCAAGGGTCGCCCCTCCGGAGGCGCTGTCCAACGGGATCCTGGCCGGGCCAGTATTGCCGCGCCAGGTTCTCGTCGATAATTACCACCGGTTGTGCGCCCAAACGGTCCTGGGCGGTGAACTCCCGCCCCCTCCGCAGGGGGATGTGCAAGGCCTGGAAATATCCGGGAGTGACCCAGTTCAACATGCTATGCGGCCCAGGATCGCCAGGGCCCCGGGGGCGGCCCTCGATGGAGAACGACGAGGAGGGATCATAGCCGCTAAACGGCAACGCTTCCACCACCGCCGCGGAAGAAACCGCGGGAAGAGCTTCCAACCTTTCCTCCACGGCCCGATAGAAAGCCGCCTGCTTCTCCTCCGTATTGTACTGGTTATCCGGAAGCTGAACGCTCGCCGTCATCACACCCTGCGGATCGAACCCGGCGTCGACCCTTCCCATGCGCGCCAGGCTTTTGAGCAGCAAGCCGGCGCCTACCAGCAGCACCAGGGCCATCGCCACCTGTCCGACCACCAGCCACTCCCGCAGGCGCAGGCGGCCGGAACTGGAGGTCGCCGCGCTGGCTTCCTCCTTGAGCATTCCGTAAGGTCCGCGGCTGAAGAATTCACCCATGGGCAAGATCCCCAGAAACGCTCCGCTCAGGACCATCAGCAGTGCCGCAAACAGGAGTACGTGCGCGTCCACATGCACCTTGAACCCGGAAGATAGGCTGCCCGGGGCCAACCGGGGCAAGAGTCCGGCGCCGTCGTAAGCTCCCAAAACACCGGCGATGGCGCCACCGGCCGCGAGCAGGAAGCTTTCCACCAGCGCCTGCCGAAGCAGGTCGCGCCTTTGCGCACCCAAGGCTACGCGTACCGCAAATTCCTTGCGGCGGGCTGACGCTCGGGCGAGAAGCAGACCCGCGATATTCGAGCAGGCGATCAGCAGGACGAACCCGACCGCCCCTAGCAAGATCAGCATCGGGGTGCGGAAGTTGCCGGCCCCATACTCGGTGAAGGGAAGCGCGAACATTCCCCAGCCTGAATTCTTTGCGTAGGTGTTTTGCGGATAGGCCCGGATCAAGCGCTCGGTCAACATGCGGACAAAGGCCTCCGCCTGAGCGCGTGAGACTTGTGGCCGAGTCCGGGCTACGACGAAAAAGTTCTCATTGAAATAGTTGTCGGGTGAAAACTCGCTCGAGGCGAGCCCCAGAGGAACCCAAACGGCCGTCCGGCGAGGCCAGTCAAAGTCCGGCGCCATCACTCCCACCACGCGGTAGTCTTCGCGATTCAGCCGAATGGGCTTGCCCACAATCGCCGGATCGCCGCCGAATAGACGTTGCCAGGTGTCATAAGCGAGCAAGGCGACTTGGTTGGCGTGAGGCTGGTCCTCTTCCGGCCGGAAAACCCGTCCCAGAAAGGCCCGCGCGCCGAAGGTGTCAAACCATTGCCAGGTAACCTTGGCCACGGTGAGCCGCTCCGGGCCTTGCGCGGCGAGGTAATTGAAGTTCTCCTGGTATTCGGCCGCGGCAGAAGAGAACACCTGCTTGCTGTCCTGAACGTCTTTGAAATCGGGGGCGGAAATCACAATGCTCTTCAGATCCAGCTTGTCGTACTTAACGCGAACCGCAAACAGGTGTTCAGGGTCACGGATTCCTGTTGGGTGGAGGAACAGCTCGTTGATGACACTGAAGATGATCGTGTTGGCGCCGATCCCCAGCGCCAGCGAGAGCACCGCCACGGCCGTAAAGCCGAGGTTCTTTGCCAGCATGCGAAAGCCATAGCGTAGATCGCGAAGCAGAGTGGCCATTCGTGTTCCTCTCATTGGGGAAGTGGCTAGTGGCTGGTGGCTAGACTAACCACTAGCCACCAGCCACGAGCCACTGCTTTACTCGTGCCGCAGTGCCACCATGGGATCGACTTGGGCAGCCCTGCGAGCAGGGATATAACTTGCCGCCACGGCCACCACCGCCAGCAGCAACGGCACAGCGATGAACGTTAGGGGATCAAGGGGCTTGATGCCATAAAGCAAGGAGGACAGTACGCGCGTGCCTGCTACTGCGCCGGCGAGTCCAACCGCCAATCCCACAACTGTCAACCGGACACCGTACCAGAGCACATCTCGCATTACCAGTGCCGGCGTGGCACCTAGCGCCATGCGGATGCCGATTTGGCGCGTGCGCTGCGCCACCACGTACGAGAGGACTCCATAAATTCCGACTGACGACAGCAAGAGCGCGATAGCTGCAAAAACGGCAAGCAGGAACGTGTCGAAGTGCGATTCTTCGAGCGTGCCGGAAATCTTCTGCCGTACGGTCGAGAGCCGGTAGATCGGCACGCCGGGAGCAATCGACGCCACCGCAGTTCTCAACTCACCCGCTGGAAACCTGCCATCGCGCGTGCGAACCATCAAGTCCATGGTACGCCCGATCCAATCCCAGGCGTCCGGGGGCATCTGCGCAATCGGAAGATAAAACTCCGGCTGTACTTGTCGGTCGAGGCCCCAGGCACGCACGTCTCCGACAACGCCGACCACTTCATGCCACACGGGATCCATGCCCCCTTTGGGTCCAGCCTCGCAGCAGGCGAAGCGCTTGCCGATCGGGTTTTCACGTGGCCACGCAGTGTGCGCAAGCGTTTCGTTAACGATGGTAACCAGCGTTTTATCGCGTGCGTCCTGGGCGGTGAATTCGCGTCCGGCCCTTAAGGGGACGCGTGCAGTCGAGAGATATCCGGGGGAGACGATCTGCAATTCCGCGTTGATTGCGTTTGTTACGTCGAGTGCCTTGCCTTCGGGAATCAGTCCGTTGCTACTGCCCCCTCCAGCCAGGGGAGCGCGAGAAACGACGGCCGCCGACTGCACGCCGGGCAGGGCCTCCGCCGCAGTGATCATGCGCTCAAACGTCTGCCGCGCCACAGCCGGATCGTGATAGCCGATATCGGGGAGCCCGACTCGTCCGACGATGAGGTTCGAGGTGTCGAAGCCCGGATCCAGATGCGACACGAGCAGAGCGCTGCGGATGAGCAGTCCCGCCCCTGCCATCAACACCAGGGCCAGCGCGACTTCCCCTGCCACGAGCACGCTGCGAACGCGATCACGACCACCACTGGAACTGCCGCCTCTTTCCTGGAAGGCTTCGGTCAACCGGGTCGAAGCTGAGCGCAGGGCGGGAGCAAGGCCGAACAGGAAGCTGGAGAAGAGGGTAACTGCACACGCAAACCCGAGGGTCCCTGCGTCCACGCTCGCCTGGTCTAGCCTCGGAACCGTGGCGGGTCCCTCCGCGACGATCCAAGACACACCCCAATACGCCAAAACGACGCCAACCACTCCGCTGGCGATTCCAAGCACAAGGCATTCCGCCAGAAGTTGCCTCACGATTCGCAGGGGCGAGGCTCCCAGCGCTGCCCGCACCGCCATTTCCTTCTGGCGCGTGCGCGCGCGGGCCAGTTGCAGATTGGCGATGTTCGCGCAAGCAATCAGCAGCACGAATCCGACGGCGCCGAGCATCATCCGTAGTGCCGACCTCTCATCGCCCAGCAGGGCCGTCGTAAGTGGCAGCAGGCGAAAGCCGCGGCCTTTGTCATCGATCGGGTATTGGTGCTGAAGCCTGAGCGCAATCACATTGAGTTCCGACTGCGCCTGCGAAAGTGAGACACCAGGCTTAATCCGGCCCATCACATTCAAATAATGGTTGTCGTGATCGGCAAGTCGCTGCGCGGTGAATGCCTCGGGAAACCAAAGATCGCTCTTGTCCAGCAGGGGGTCGAATGTTCTTGGCATGACGCCAACGACGGAATACGTCACGCCATTTGCTCGTAGTGCCCGGCCCACGACGTCGCGATCTGCGTGGAAGTGCGTCCGCCACAACCGTTCGCTGATCACTACCACTTGCCCGTGTCCGGGCTTATCCTCATCGGCGGTGAAGACTCGCCCGGCTATCGGTTGAACGCCAAAGGTCGAGAAGTAGTCCGCAGTCGCATACTCGCCCTGCACGCGCTCGGGGGCTTCCGAGGTTGCAAGGTTGAAACTGGCGTCATTGGATGCACAAAGCTTGGTGAGCGAGGTGCTTTGGCGCTGTACATCAGCAAAGTTCCCCACCGAGAGTCCGGGGAAAATGCCTTTCCACTGTTCCTGCATGTACACTACCCGCGAGGGGTCTTCCATAGCGAGAGGCCTCAACAGGACGGCGTTGACGACGCTGAAGATGGCGGTGTTTGCCCCAATGCCGAGTGCCAGGGTAATTACTGCCACCGTCGTAAAGCCGGGGTTCTTCGCTAGCATGCGAAAGGCGTAGCGTAAATCGTGGAGCAAGGTAGCCATCGTTCACTCCTCATCGGGGCAGTGGCTAGTGGCCACGAGCCACTGCTTGCTACTGACTACTAGCCACTGACCACTAGCCACTAGCCACTGCTTTACTCGTGCCGCAACGCCACTATCGGATCCACCTTGGTGGCCCGGCGGGCGGGAAGATAACTGGCCAGCAGCGCCGCCAGACCGAGCAGCAATGCGACCGCCAGGAGCGTGAGCGGATCAGTCGGGCTTACGCCGAACAGCAGCGACTGCATGGCGCGAGTCAGCACGAGAGCGCCGGCAATCCCAATCGCCAGGCCGACTGCCGTGGTCAGCATTCCCTGCCTGAGTACAAGACGCAGGACATGCGGCGCACTCGCCCCCAGCGCCATTCGAACCCCAAGCTCGTGGGTCCGCCTTGCCACGGAATAGGCCATCACTCCGTAGATGCCCGCTACGGCCAGCAGCAGCGCTGTAGCGGCGAAGACGCCCACCAGAGTCAGGTTGAAGCGGCGCGTGGCAAGCGACGCGGAAAAGATATCCTGGAAAGCCTGGAAACGCGGCGCGACGTCGGGCGCCAGGTCTTGCACCACGCGACGAACGTTCGCCACGAGCGAACCGGGCGGCGTAGCCGCGCGCATCACGACGTTGAAGTCACGCCCGCCACGCAGACGTTGACGGTAGTTGACGTACACCGTGGGCTCAGGAGGCTTCTCGAGGCTCCGGTAGTGCGCGTCGGCGACAACACCCACCACGGTGAGCAGGCGCATGTCGCCATCCATGTTGCCAAACTCGATAGTCCGCCCCAGGGGGTCCCGGTTGGGCCAAGTGGCGCGCGCCATCGATTGGCTGACCACCGCGGCGTGAGGCGCATCGGGGCCGTCGCGCTCGTCAAACAAGCGTCCGCTCAGCAGCGGAATAGCGAGGGCCTTGAAATAACCTTCGCTCGCGACGCAGTAATCTGAGCTGCCGCCCGGAGTGGTTGTCCAGAGGCGCTCGAAGCGGGCTTGGTCTTCCGGCTTATTCGGGTCGAACTGAGGCTCGCGGTCGAGCAGGAGAAATTTGCCGTCGGCACAATCGCCCGCTTCGCCGAGAGGCAGATTCGAGACCCCACCGACTTCTTCGACGCCAGGAATCGAGCGCAAGCGGTCGAAAAGACGGTTTATAAAGATGCCTGGCTTGGTGTCTTTGATCGATTCCGCGACGGCGGCCATCGAAGTGGGCTGTGAGCCCGGAACCTCAAGCTCCATCGTTACTATGTTCGCGGTGCGGAAGCCAGGATTGACGGAGAGCACGCGGAGCAAGCTGCGACCCAGCAATGCGGCGCCGGCGAGCAGCACTAACGTCACGGCCACCTGGGCCCCAACCAGACCGCGGGCCAGGCGATGCGAAGCGATCGAGCCGGAGGTTCCACGACCTCCTTCAGCCAACGCCGCCTGCGGATCGGTTGCCGTCGCCCGGAGGGCCGTCAGCACTCCCAGTCCGACCGCCACGAGAACGCAAAGTCCCAGCGCGAACGCCAACACGGGCAGATTGATCGAAACTTCGTCGAGCCGCGGCAAGCTGGGCGGGGCGAGCGCCAGCAGGGTGTCTACGCCCCAGCGCGCCAGCAGTACGCCCAGCGCGCTACCGGTCAGCGACAGCAAGAGTGATTCCGCCAGGAACTGGCGGACCAAGCGTGCTCGCCCCGCACCTAGCGCGGCGCGGACAGCCAGTTCCCGTTGGCGTTCCGCGGCCCGCGCCAGCGACAGGTTCGCCACGTTGGCGCACGCCACCAGCAGCAGAAAGCCGACCGACGCCAGCAGGATCAGCAGCGCGGGGCGGATACTGGTGGTCAGCGCGGCTCGCAGCGGCATGACGCTGGCGTCCCTCATATCGATTTCGGGCTTGTACTGCTGGTAGAGGCCGTACGCGAGCGTGGAAAGCTCACTGCGTGCCCCCGCCAGGCTCACGCCGCCGCGTAGGCGCGCCACCGCCATCGCCCAATTGTGCGAGGTGCGGCTGGGCGTCTCGCCCCAGAGTTCTGCCGGAGTCCAGAGGTCGCTGCGAGCGGGGAAGCCGAACTCGGGCGGCATCACACCCACTACGGCGACGCTCCGGTTCTCCATTCTAAGCTCAAGCTGGGAGAGATCGGTCGTGCTGCCCAGGTGCTCCTGCCAATAGCCGTAGCTGGCGATCGCTGCCGGCCTGCCACCCTCGTGCAGTTCCTCGTTGGTGAAAGTGCGGCCGAGCATCGGCGCCACGCCCATGACGTGGAAGAAGTCGCGCGAAACGCTGGCGACACCCACCCGCGACGATACGGAGCCGCTGGAAACCGTTATGTCCCAGCTCGACAACTTCGCCATGCCCACGAAACTGCGGTTCGCGGCGCGCAAGTCGTCAAAGTTGGGGTCTGTGAATTGCATCAGGTGGCCGTCGGCAGCTACCTCCTTGATGCTCACGAGCTGCTCGGGCTTGGGATAAGGCAGGCTGCGCAGCAACACGCCGTAAACCACGCTGAAGATGGCGGTAGTGGCGCCGATGCCCAGCGCCAGCGTCAGCACCGCTACGGTCGTGAAGCCGGGATTCTTCACCAGCACTCGCAAGCCGTAGCGCAAATCGTGAAGCAGAGTGTTCATCAGCGTCTCCCTGTTCGAGAAGTGGCTAGTGCTTAGTGCCCAGTGGCTAACCGTGCCTCTAGCCACCGGGCACTCCCTCGACTACTCTTGACATATTTCCATACAGGCGATATGGTTTTCCATATGAGAGCGACCGTCTATACGGGAGAAAGAAAAAAAGGTGAAATCGCAGTATGAAAACCACTCTGATCATTCCCGACCCGGTCTTTCGCGACCTGAAGCGCAAGGCGGCCGATCGCAAGGAAACGATGTCGGCTCTCGTGACGCAATTTCTGGTGCAAGGGTTGCGCGAGAGCCGTAAGCCCAAGCAGCCCTTTTGTTTTCCAACCTTCAGCGCCGGGCCGCCCAAGGTGGACGTCGCGGATCGCGAAGCCTTGTACGATTTGCTCGACCGCGAGCCCGACGCGCGGCTGTACGGGCGGGCCAGAAAGAAGGGCTGAGGGTGTTTGTAGTCGACACCAATCTGCTGATCTACGCGGCCATTCGTGAATTCAAGCAACACGATCACGCGGCTAGTCTCCTCACGGACTGGGGGGTCGCCGCCGAGCCGTGGCACATCACCTGGTCCATTGTCTACGAATTCATGAGGGTGGTAACTCACCGGGCACCCCTTCCCCGTCCCCTCACGTTCGCCGAAGCCTGGAGCTTCGTTGAAAGCTTGCGTTCGTCCCAGTCGTTTAGCGTGCTGGTGGAAACAGAACGGCACGCCGGTGTAGTTCGCGAACTCACTCTCGAGTACCCGCGCATCTCCGGCAACCGATTGCACGATCTTCATATCGCCGCCCTCATGAGGGAGCACGGTGTTGTGGAGATTCGCACCGCTGATGTAGGCTTCCACCAGTTCAAATTCCTCCGGGTCGTGAACCCACTCTGATTCCGAATCGAAATTCGAAACTCGAAAATCGTTTTACGGCTCGGCTACGGGCCTAGGAAAACGGCGGACCGGCGACTAACCCGCTAACTAACCACTAGCAACTAGCCACTGCTTTACTCGTGCCGCAGCACTTCGATGGGATCCACCCGCGTGGCTCGACGCGCGGGCAGGTAGCAGGCCAGCAGAGCAATGACCACCGCAGCTACGGCGCCCGTGCCCAGGCAAATTGGGTCGTACGGCTTGACTCCGTAGAGTAAGCCAGCCACGAGGCGGCCGACGCCCACGGCGGCGAACATGCCCACCAAAACTCCCGCCAAGGCAAGCCGGAGTCCGCGGAGCAAAAAGTGTCTCTTGAGCTGCTGAAGGCCTGCGCCAAGGGCCAAGCGGATACCGATTTCGCGCGTGTGGCTTTTCACAATGAATCCAACCACCCCATAAAGACCAATCGCGGCAAGAAAAACTCCCAGCAGGCTTAGGACGGCCATCAATCGAGATTCGTAGACCAGGTCAAAGGTGGACAAATCGAGCAGACTACGGGCGGTATCGACGCCGACGATGATCAGGGTTGAACGGTAGCTGTGGATTTCCCGCCGCAGCAGGGAGATCACCGCGTCCGGCTTCTGCGAAACCTCCACGATCAGCGCGCCCCCGTCGTATTGCGACTGCGCGAAGGGCAGATACATGTACGGGGCAGGATCCTCGCGCAACCAGTTAGTCTTGGCGTCCTCGGCGACGCCGACGATCAACGTATCCTCCTTACCAATCTCGATGAACTTACCCAGTGCATCGTCGTGCGGCCAGAAGCGGCGCGCCATGAACCGGCTGACGATGACGACTTTTTGTGACTGGGGACCGTCCGCAAAGGTGAAATCGCGCCCCTCGAGGATATGGGTCCCGATGGTTTGAAAGTAATTCGGGCCGACAGCGTTCAAATGAATGGGAATGCTCGACTGTCCTTCGGGAAGCTGAAAGCCGGGAATGGAAACCGCCTCGCTCGCTCCTCCACCCGAGCCGCTCAGCAGCATGCGCATGGCGTAGGTTGTGCGCTTAACTCCCGGCAGGCTCGCAGCGCGCTGCGCGAGGTCGGGCAGGAATTTCACTCCTTGTGGTCCGGCGACGTTTACGACGACAAGATTTCTGTGCGTATCGAAGCCGGCGGGCAGGTCACGGACTGTAGAGAGACTGCGGAAGAAAAGCAGCGAGATCGTCATCACCACAACCGAGAGGGCCATTTGACCTACCACGAGCAGATTCCGCGCCGTAAAGCGGCGGCTTCCCCGCACGAGCACCGCCTCTTCACCTTTGAGGACCCCCGCCAGGCCCACTTTCCAGGCGCGGAAGGCGGGAGTGAGAGTAAACAATACGGTGGCGAGAAGCGCGATGCCGGCGGTGAACCCAAGTTCCCGCAAGTCAACCCGCATGTCCGGCCCAAGAAAGGAATACGCCGCCGGCATGAGAGCTCTCTGCACGCTCATCAGCCAAGCGGTGAGCGTGAGGCCGAGGGCGCCCCCCGCGGCAGAAAGTAATAGGCCTTCAGCCAGGAATTGCCGAAGGAGTTGCCATCGGCCGGCGCCCAAGGCGACCCGGACGGCCGATTCCCGCCACCGGGTTTCGGAGCGCGCCAGGAGCAAGCCCGCAATGTTCGAACAAGCGATCAGCAGCACGAGGCCCGGGATTGCCATCACCAGAAGGCTGGCGAGGAGCATTTTGCGTTCGTCCATCGTTTCGGGACTGAGCTGGTAGGTTCTGCCGCGGTTGGTTTCCGGGTTAATCGCGGCCAAGCTGCGACTGAAGGCATCCAGCTCAGCGGAGGCTTGCGTGGGCGTAACCCCGTCCCGCAAGCGAGCCTCGGCTTCATACCACCGATCTCCCCGCTTCGGAGGATGCGCGGAGTCGAATGCGACGGCGTCAGAGGTCAGGAGCCAGATGTCGGTGGGGACATCCCGCGCGAGCCCCTGGAAATGCGGCGTCGTCACTCCGATTACCGTTGCGGTGTGACCCGTGAGCTTGATTTCTTTGCCGATGATCCCGGGAACACCTCCCAGGCGGCCTTTCCAAAGCCGATAGCTGATCACCACACCGAGCTGAGACTGGGGCGTGTTGTCCAGTTCGGGCGCGAAAACACGCCCCAGCAGAGGCTTCACCCCCGTGACTTTGAAATAGTCCGGCGAAACTTCATCCACAAGAACCATGCTGGACTCATCGAGGGAATTGACGAAGCGGGACTGACGAGAGTAAACCGCCACGCCGGAAAAAGACTTCACCTGCTGGCGAAGGTCCTGGTAATCGGGATAGGAAAAACCGCTCTCGAAGCCCTGAGGACTCTTGATTTGGAGCTGCACGAGCCGCTCAGGGTTGGCTACGGGAAGAGGGCGCAAGAGGAGGGCGTCCAGCATAGTGAAAATCGCTGAGTTGGCGCCGATGCCCAGCGCCAGCGTCAGCACGGCCACGGCGGTGAAGCCAGGGTTCTTCGCCAGCATGCGCAGACCGTAACGCAAATCTTGAAGAAGAGCATTCATGATGCCTCCTTACCGGAGAAAAAGCCGCAAGTCGAAGATCGAAACTCGAGAATCGAAATCCGAAATTCGAAACTATCTAATAGGACTTTCATGCTCGTTTCCGCCGCTCTCGCTTGTAGTCATACGGTTGGTCGTAGTCAACCGTTCCGAAAAGCGAGAGAATCTGTTGCTTCCGGCGGTTCACATATTCGTGCAGCGCCGCGTTAACGGCGTCCTTCTTCGTGCGGTGACGCCCCAGCTTTTGGGTCTCGGCAATCAAGCGATCATCAATAGCAAGGATAGTCGGCATGGCTTTCTCCACACATTGTTCTACACGATCGATTGTGTAAACGCCAAGCTCCCTTTGCAGATTCTTCTCCAATCCGATAATCGGGAGACCGAGCAATCGGGTGATCGGATTATCGGGCGAACAACAGCGCAATCAAGTTTGCACCTTGGATTCACGGCGATAGCGCCTCTCTGCGGATCTCTGGAGGCGGAGACCCGCGGGGCCGCAGTCGACCGCTCGCCGGGCGCGCAAAACCAGTGCGCCACGATACGAATCGGCTTTTTGTTCACCCGATCACCGGATCACCCGATCGCCCGACTACTTTGTTTCTTCCACGATCTGACCATCGAAGAGGTGGATGGTCCGGTCGGCAAACTCCGCGTAACGCGGATCGTGAGTGACCATGCAGATGGTGGCGCCTTCGCGGTGAAGCTCACGCAGCAGGTCCATCACCGCCTCGCCATTCTTCGAGTCCAGGTTGCCGGTGGGCTCGTCCGCCAGCAGAATCGACGGCTTCCCAGCCAGTGCGCGAGCCACGGCCACGCGCTGTTGCTGACCCCCGGAGAGTTGCGAGGGATAATGCTTCATGCGATGGGACATGCCTACCCGCTCGAGCGCTTCGTGGACACGTTGTTTACGCTCGGAGGAAGGCATGCCGCGGTAAGTCAACGGCAACTCTACGTTTTCATAGACGTTCAGGTCGCCGATGAGATTGAAAGCCTGAAAAATGAACCCAATTTCACGGTTGCGAATCCGGGTGCGTTGCGATAGCGAGAGGTCTTCCACCCCCGTGCCATTCAGGGTGTACTTGCCATCCGTGGGCGAATCGAGCAGCCCCAGGATCGAAAGCAGGGTGGATTTCCCGCAGCCCGAAGGACCCGCGATGGAAAGGTATTCGCCCTTCTTGATCTCCAGGTGGATACCCGAAAGAGCGTGGGTTTCCACTTCTTCGGTGTAAAAGACCTTCGTTACACCTGCCAGTATAATCAGCTCGGCACCATTGGATTTACTTCGCTCCGGGTTGCGTGGAGCAGTCGCTTCGACTTCCGAGTTCGATTCCATCTTTATCTCCTTTTCTAAGCTATCAGCCGTCAGCTCAAGGCGAGCTGGCATACTGCCTTTCAATGAGTTCGGTCGAAAAACATCCTTTCTCTCTATTCCCTGTTTCCTTCAACTTGCCACTTGGCACCTGGCCTCTATTCATATCTCAGGGCCACCATCGGATCCACGCGCGTCGCACGGCGAGCCGGGATATATGCCGCCGCTGCCGCGACCAGCGCCAGCAGAAGCGTGAACGAAGCGAAAATGGGAATATCAAGCCGCACCACGCCGAAGAGCAGGCTCGAGAGGACCCGCGTGACCGCCAGCGCCGCGGGCACCCCGATGGCCAGCCCGATGACCACCAGCTTGATTGCATAGCCCACCACCAGCCTCAATACGGAGACGCGCTCCGCTCCCAGCGCCATGCGCACCCCGATTTCATGAGTGCGTTGGGTAACGGAATAGCTCATGAGCGCATAGATTCCCGAAGCAGCGAGCACAAGAGCAACAATGCCAAAAGCAAACATCATGCGCGCCGAGGCCGCCACGCCGCTGACATCGTCAGAGATGATCTGTGCCAGCGTCCGCATATCGTAGGGTGGGTCATCCGCGTTCACGCTGCGCACTTGGGCCCGCGCGGCAGCAGCCATGGCGAGGGGATCGCCCGACGCCCGCACCACGACGCACGAAGACGCCATGGGCATTTGGGCGAATGAGAAGTACACGGTCGGGTCGAGATTGCGGTTGAACTGAGATCTCCGGACATCGCCGACCACACCCACCACGGTCTTCCATGGCTCGTTGCTTTCCGCCCGGCCGAACTTAATACGCTTTCCCACCGGATCCTGGCTTGCCCAGATCCGATTGGCCATGCTTTGGCTGACAACAACACTTGCCGGAGCATTCGGGCCGTCCTGACTGGTGAGAAGCCGGCCCCTCAACAAAGGTATGCGCAGGGCGCGGAAGAAGTCCGGGGAAACGGACTGGCTCAGGGCCCCCCGCATTTCGCCGGGGGCGGCGGGAGCTTGGCCCTCCGCCGTATATTCCGTCCAGTTCCAGGACCAACCTGAGGGCAGGCTGGTGGTTGCAGCCGCCGATTCGACACCAGGAAGGCCCCGCAACTTCTCGATGACCTGACTGTAAAATTCCCTCACGCGCGCGTCCTCCTGATCTTTTGACGTAGCGCCGGGCTCTTGAGCTTGCCCTGAGCGTAGCGAAGGGCGGGCACTTGCGGGTTGCGCGCCGGCAGGGAGCGGAACTGCGGGGGCGAGAGTGATGCGGAAGGTCAGCACGTTGTTACGATCGAAGCCCGGGTACCGATTCAGCAACGTGCCAAATCCTTTCACCATCAGGCCCGCGCCCACCAGCAAGACCAGCGCCAGCGCGATCTCGCTGACCACCAGGAGTGCGCGCAAGCGCTGCCGCCCCGGGGCTGTGCTCGAGCCGCGAGAACCCTCCTTGAGGGCCTGATTGGGGTCGGGATTTGAGACGTGCATAGCCGGCGCAAGCCCCGCCAGGATTCCGGCGAGGAGTGCAACCACGAGAGTGAAAGCCAGCACCGTGAAATCAATTTGCATGTGCTTGATTCCCGGTATGTGGGCGACGATAAAGGGCGGAACCGAGCGCTGCAGCATCTGGCTTCCCCAGCCGCCGAACAGCACTCCCGCCGCTCCACCGAGCAAGGCCAGAGTCACACTTTCGGCGAAAAGCTGGCGCGCGATCTGCCAACGGCTCGCGCCCAGAGCGCGGCGCAGCGCCAGTTCTTTTTCCCGCGAGGTGGCTCGGGCCAATTGGAGATTCGCCACGTTGGCGCAGGCGAGAAGCAGAACGAACACCGCTGAACCCATCAGCACCGAAAGGAACTGGCGACTTCCTTCGGTGAGATCCTCAACCAGCCCCAGCACTCTCACGCTGTGCCCCGCGTTCGTCTCCGGGTACTGTTGCGCCAGCCGCGCCGAGATGGTCTGGAGATCGGCCTCTGCTTGCGCCAGAGTCGCTCCGGACTTTAGGCGGCCGATCACCTCCAAATAGTGGCTGGCTCGGTCAGCGTTCTCGGCGGCGCTAAGCTCGAGCGGCGCCCAGGCCTCGCTGCCCACCGGATAATCGAAGTCCGCGGGCATGATGCCGATGACAGTGAATGTTTTCCCGTTCAAGTGCAGGCTCTCGCCGACGACGCCCGGGTCAGCTCCAAGATGCCGTTGCCAAAAGCCGTGGCTGAGAACCACGACGGAAGCGTGGCCGGGCTTAAAATCCTCTGCGCTGATGGCGCGTCCAAACTGGGGCGGCATTCCCAGCAGGGGGAAGAAGCCCGAGGTAACTTGATAGCCCTCGACACGCTCCGCAACCCCGGCGCCGGTCAGGTTAACGTCCCAGCCGTGGCTGGCGGCTAGCATTTCGAATCCTCGACTCCGCTCCTGCCAGTCCCGCAGATTGGCCGGCGCCGCTCTGATTTGGTATTCATTCTGCTTCGGCGCCGTCTCCCACACGTCGACAATACGATGCAGGTCCTTGAAAAGAAAGGGGTGAAGTAACATGCCATTTACGGAACTGAACATGACCGTGTTGGCGCCAATGCCGAGCGCCAGCGCCATCACCGCCACGGCCGTAAAGCCGGGGGACTTGGCCAGCATGCGAATTGCGTAGCGAACATCCTGGAGCAAAGTCGACATCACTCACCTCGATTACCAGCAAGCTCTCAGCCGTCAGCTTTCAGCTATCAGCAGGCAAACCATCGACCTCTGGCTTGCTGAAGGCTGATAGCTGAGGGCTGACATCTTTACTCGTACCTCAGCGCCACCAGCGGGTCCACCTTGGTCGCCCGGCGCGCCGGGAAGTAGCAGGCCGCGAGAGCCACGCCCATTGCGGCCAAAATGCTGGCGACATAACTCAATGGATCCGTTGCAGCGACGCCATAAATGAATCCGGACATCAGGCGTGAGGCGGCCAAGGCTCCTGCCAGGCCGACGGCCGCGCCCGCTCCGCTCAAGCGCAAGCCCTGCCACAACACGAGCTTCAAGACGTCGCCGCGCCGCGCCCCTAGCGCCATCCGGATACCAAGCTCACGCGTGCGGCGATTGACCAGATAAGCTACCGCCGCGTACAAGCCAACCGCTGCCAGCACCATTCCAAGAATGCTCAGGCTGCCGAGTAGCTCAGCCACCGAGCGCTCCCCAGCCAACTCCTCGCGCATAGATTCCCTGAAGGTCACCGCGTTTACGATGGGAAGGTTCTTAGCTACCGCCGTGGTTGCTTTCAGGATCGCCGGGAGCATCTCGCGCGGGTCGCCGGCCGTTTCCACAAACAGCGTGCATTCGAGCGAGAACGCCTGGGTGAAAGGTAGGAATGCGTAGGGTTGAGTCACTTCATGAAGGCGGTTGTATCTTCCTGCCTCCACCACGCCGACCACTTGAAAGTTCTTCTTTTCGATCTGGAGTGCTTTGCCCACTGGGTCCTGCCGAGGCCAAAACCTGCGAGCCATCGCGTCGTTGATAATAACCACCGGCGCCGTGGATGGCCGATCGAAGTCGCTGAATTCGCGCCCTTCCTTGAGCCGGGCGCCCACCGTCGCGAAAAACTTCGGGCCCACGATGTTGTAACGAATCTTGAAATGCTCGGTTCCAGGTGGCGACTGCACTCCGGGAATCACGACGGGCAGCGTTTCGCCTTCTTCCTCGTCAATTAACGGAGGACGCCGGGCATAGCTGGCGTGGATGACCCCGGGCAGGGATCCCACGCGAGAGGCCAATTCAGGATAGATGGCGCGCGCCTGGGCGTCGCTATAGGCATAAAATTGGGGCGGCGCCACGGAAAGCATCACCACATTCTTGTTGGTGTCAAACCCTGGATTGATTCGCTGACTGTACCGCAGGCTACGCAGCAGCAAGGCCGAAGCGACCAGCAGCACCACGGAAAGCGCAATCTCGCCCGACACCAGCAAGCTGCGCAGCGGCACGCGCCCCATCGCTCGTCCCAAGCGAGGATCGTCACCCTTGAGGGCTGGGGCCAAGCCTGACCTCGAAACCCAAAAACTCGGCACCAATCCGAAGACGAGAGCCGATAAAAGTGAAATAGCCGTGGTGAACAAAAGCACGCGGCCATCGAGCGTGAGGACGGTATCGGACAGGCCGGGCACCAGCGCAGGCAGAATCTTCATCAGCCACGCCGCCAACAAGGTTCCCAGTGCACCGCCGGCCACGGCCAAGGGGAGCCCTTCAGTAAGGAGTTGAAGAGCCAGCCGGCGCTGCCCGGCGCCCATCGCACGGCGCATTGCGATCTCTCGTTGCCTCCGCTCCGTTTGCGCGAGCAGCAGATTCGCGACATTGGCACATGAGATAAGGAGCACTAAGCCCACCATGATCATGAAGTAGAGTCCGGCTCCCGCGGTTTCGGGAGTCAACTCGAGAGCAGGGCGCGTGATAAAATTGACGCCCTGATTCGAGGATGGGTACGCCGAAGCAAGCCGTTTGGCGAGGGTTAGGAGCTGCGCCCGTGCTTCTTCGATCTTAGTACCGCGGCGCAGATGCCCGGCTACGTCGAACCAGCGATCGTCGCGGGCGGCGTCGCTTCGCGCCTCGCCGGGAAGCATGGTTTCCCAGCCCTCTTTGGTGACCCAGATGTCGAGGCTTGCTCTTCGCAGTCCGGAGAACCCTTGGGGTGCGATACCGATCACCGTGAATTGCTTATCATCGAGGAGCGTGGTTCTACCGGGCAGCGAAGGATCGCCGCCGAAGTACTTTTGCCAGAGATTGTAGCTCACCACCACAGAGTGGCCCTCGGCGGCTGCCTGGCTTGCCTGCAGGGAAAAGGCCCGGCCCAGTATGGGTCTGACACCCAGCGCGTCGAAGTAGTTTTGCGACACTACTTCGACGATCGCCTCGAGCCCCTGACCTCGGCCCTCAACGCTTAGAAAGCAGCCCCGGTCACCGTAAGCCACCACGTCGGAGAAGGCGGCAACTTGGTTGCGGATGTCAAGATAGTCGGGATATGAGGCCGAGTTGAAATCAAGCTTCGGCGCGTCCATCGTGATCATGGCCAGGCGCCCAGGGTCCTTCACCGGCCATGGGTTGAGAAGTTCCTTATCCACAATGCTGAAGATAGTTGTGTTGGCTCCGATTCCCAGCGCCAGCGACAGAACAGAGACCGCCGCAAAGCCCGGGTTCTTCGCCAACATTCGGAGACCGTAACGCAAGTCGTGAAGTAAGTTTCCCATGGCTCACCTCGAAAGTTCGTAAGCTGTCAGCGATCAGCTCTCAGCTTTCAGCGGACAACGGGTGGGTCGCTTCGTGGCTGATAGCTGACGGCTGAGAGCTGACAGCTTATTCGTACCGCAGCGCCTCCATCGGATCGACATTGGCCGCCCGCCGCGCCGGCAGGTAAGCGGCGAACAAACCTATTAAAACAACCAGCAGACCCGACAAGCCCAGGACCACCGGATTCAACGACGAGATGCCGAACAACATACTTTGCAGCAAGCGGTCCGCGGCGAGGGAAGCAGCAAGTCCCAGCCCGAGCCCAGCGGCCAGCAGCACCACCGCCCGCTTGAGGACCATGGCGAGCACCGTGGAGCGGCTTGCGCCCAGCGCGACTCGCACTCCGATCTCACGCGTGCGCCGCGACACGGAATAAGCCATGACGCCGTAGAGTCCCACCATGGTGAGCAGCAGCGCGATGCCCGCGAAACAGCCCAGCAGCACGGTGTGGAAGCGCGGCTCCGTGACCTGAGTGGATAACAGTTCCTCCATCGTCCTAATCTGAAATACGGGAACCAGGGGGTCCAAGGTTCCCATTTCTTTGCTTACGGCGGACTCCAAGCTGCGAGGCGGCACGGCCGTACGCAGCATCACCACCGGCGGTTGCCAAGCAAGCTGTTTATAAGGGAAATAGTAAATGGGCTCAGGCTCGGCGTCCGAGGCAAACAGCTTGGCATTGCCGACAAGGCCAACAATTTCATGCGCGGTCTCTTTGCTCTCGCCCGGACCGGTGGCGCCAGGCGTGATGCGCTTCCCGATCACGTCCTCATGGGGAAAGTATTTGTCTGCGAAAGCTTTGTTGACAATCAGCACCCGCGGCGCCTTTAGATCGTCGTGTTCGTTAAACCTCCTGCCTTTGAGCAGGGGAATACCCGCGGTTAAAAAGTAGCCCGGCGTAATGAGGGCCATACTTGCGGAAGGCCGGTCGGAGGGCGCAGCCGGACGCTCTTCGATATTGAACCCGATCGTGGCGTTGTCGCCGCCCAGCGGCATCGGCCACGCTCCCGCGGCTGATTGGACGCCGGGTAAAGCGCGCATGCGGTCCAGCAACTGGTCGTAGAAGGCCACTTCTTGAGCGGCGTTGTACTGCGGCTCGGGCAAATTGAACCAGAAAGTCAGCAGATGGTCCGGCTTCAAGCCCAGATCGCTTTTTTCGAGGCGCAGAAAACTTGCCATCAGTAATCCGGCAGCCGTGACCAGAACCAGGCCGAGGGTCACCTGAGCGACCACGAGCACGCCGCGAATCCGATCGTGTTTGCCGATGCTGCTCCTGCTTCCCTCTTTTAGGGAAGAAGCAAAATTGACCTTGGACGCATGCAGTGCGGGCATCAAGCCAAAAAAGACAACGGTGAGGAGAGTGAGCAGCAATGAAAACCCAAGCACCTGCGAGTCGACGCTGGTTTGCGCAAGGCGTGGAATGCTCTGCCCGCCCAGGGGTAACACCACACCCAACGCATACTCCGCCAGCAGCGTTCCGGCTGCACCCCCGAGAATGGCCAGCAGCAAACTCTCAGTCAGTAACTGGCGGATAACTCGCCCGCGGCTGGCGCCCATCGCAGCACGCACCGCCATTTCCTGCTCACGATTGGCGGTTCGGGCAAGAAGCAGATTGGCGATGTTGGCGCAAGCGATCAGGAGCACCAGGCCGACCGCGCCGAGCAGGATCAGCAGAGGTGTGCGCGATTCGCCAACCAAGGTTTGAAGCTCCGGCCGAACCGAGGCTTGGGAGTCATTGGTGTTCGAGTCCGGATACTTCTTGGCAAGAGCTGCTGCAATCACGTTGAGGTCAGCCCGGGCTTGCTCAATGCTGACGCCGCGCCGGAGTCGGCCGAGCGCCCTCAACAGGTGAGCGCCCCGCTGCTCGGTGATGGGCTGATCGCCTGGCGGCGCCTCCCGATCCACTGCAATCGTCGTCCAGAGCTGAACGTTAGGCTCGTTCGCCGGAAAGGCAAAGCTGGGAGGCGCCACGCCCACAACTGTGTAGGGCTTTCGATCCAGGGTGATCGTCCGCCCTACGATGCCGCGATCGCCGCCGAACTGCCTTTGCCAGAGCGCGTGACTCAGCACCACCACGTGCGTCCCCGCCGCTTCCTCTGACTGCAGGAAGCCGCGCCCCAACTGAGGCTGTATCCCGAGGGCGGAGAACAGATCCCAGGTAACCATCTCGCCATCGAGCTGTGTGGGTGCTCCTACGCCGGTTAGCGCCAAGCTGGTGTCCCGTGAGGTCACGAGATGCTCGAAGACATGGTTCTGCGCGCGAAAGTCAAAAAAGTCCGGGTAAGAGAGCGGATTCGGCGTAAGCATGCCGTGCGTCCACATCGACTCGACACGCACCAGCCGGTCGGGCTGAGCGTAAGGCAGCGGTTTGAGCAGGACGGTGTTGACCACGCTGAAGACCGCGGTATTGGCGCCGACTCCCAGCGCGAGCGTGAGCACCACCGCGAGGGTGAAACCGGGATTCTTCGCTAGCATGCGAATTCCATAGCGAATGTCCTGAAGCAGTGCGTTCATCGTTCTCCCTCCCTAATGGCCAAGAGTCTCTAGTGGCCACTCAGCAACAATCTCTAACCACTAACCACTGCTTTACTCGTGTCTCAGCGCCTCCACCGGATCCACCTTGGTGGCCCGCCGGGCCGGAATGTAGCAAGCGACGAGCGACACCAGGCAAAGCAGAAGAGCCACCGCGGCATAGGTCCACAAATCCGTAGTGGCCACGCCGTAAAGTTGGCTTTTGAGATAACGCGTCAGCGCCAGTGAGATCGCAATGCCGATCCCCAAACCGGCGATCGTCAGCCACAGCCCCTGCGCCAGCACCAGTCGCAAAACCTCCGCCCGCCGCGCTCCCAGGGCCATGCGAACGGCAATCTCGCGAGTGCGCTGGCGCGTGGCGTAGGAGATTACTCCGTAGATCCCGATGGCCGCAAGGACGACAGCCAAAAACCCAAACGCTCCGGCGAAGGTTCCGGCAACGCGCTCAAAAACGCTCCCAAGCTGCATGCTGGACCGGAGAGTGGTCACACCAAACACAGGTAAATCAGCATTGATTTGATGGACGGTTCTTTCCACCGCTCCGGCATAACTGCTCGGATCTCCGGACACCCGCGCGTGAATCGTTACCGGATCGCGATAGCACTGATCGAGGGCAGTAAAGTAAACAGGCTCAGGGGCATAAACCAGGCGGCGATACTTGGCGTCTCGAACCACGCCCACCACCGTCAACCACTGGTCGTCGTTTCTTACCCTCTTGCCGATGGCGTCTTGCCCCGGCCAATATCGATTGGCAAACTCCTCGTTAACAATGGCAACGATCTGTGACTTGTCGGTGTCCTGCGCGGTGAAGTCTCGCCCCGCGATGACTGGAGTTCGTAGGGTGTGGAAAAAGTTGGGACCCACGACGCCGCGGCTGACTTCCATGGATTCACCCGGCTTGGGAAGGTAGCCTTCGGGATGGGCGTTGTCGCTGTGGATCGAAAAACTGAGCGGCGAAAAATCCGCCAAGGTCACCGACTCGACTCCGGGCAGCACCGAGAGTCTTCGGAGAAGTTCACGGTTGAAGGCTTTCCCCTCCGCTTCCGAGTAGCCGGCGGGTCCGAGTTCATAAGAAGTCAGCAGGATGTGGTTGGGATCAAAGCCGGGGTCCGAGCGTTGAGCATTCTGCAGGCTGCGGATGAACAGACCGGCGCATATTAACAGAAGCAGTGAGAGGGAAAGTTGCGCCACGACCAGGGCGCGGGAGAGGCGCGATTTGTGAATTCCGCCCGAAATACTCCCCGCCTCCTCCTTCAGCACGGCGATAGGCGCCAAGCTGGACGCGCGCAGCGCCGGTAGAATGCCGAACACCATGGCGCTGACAAACGAGATGAGGATGGTGACGGCCAGGACTCTGTGGTCGGCGTGTCCGTTGATGCTGAGCGGCACGTTGGCAGTGGGCGGAAAGAAAGATGCCAGGGTCCCGGCAGTCCATCGGGTCAAGAGCCAAGCGCCCGCACCGCCCAGCAGGGCCAGGAGTATGCTCTCGACCAGCAGTTGCCGTACGAGTCTCCAGCGGTTAGCGCCCATTGACAATCGCAAAGCGACTTCCCGCCGCCGGGTCACGGAACGCACCAGCAGCAGATTGGCGACGTTAGCACAGGCCAGCAATAGCAAGACCACCGCCAGCCCCAGTAGAATTGGCAGCGACTTGTACATGTAGACGTTGGCGCCAAAGGGCGAACGCCACAGCGGGTCCATCGTGATTTGGTTGGGGCCGCGGTGTGAATCGGGAAACTGCGCGACGATGCGCTGCATTTGAAGGTCCAGTTCCTTCTCCGCCTGTCCTCGACTGACACGAGGCTTGAGCCTGCCGAGGATCTGGAGCCAATGGTCGTCGCGCTCGCTGAGCCCCTCTCCCGCATAGGCCAAGGGGAACCAGAGATCGGTTCGCAGCCCCGACTTGCATCCCTGAAAATCCGGAGGAGCCACTCCCACAATCGTGCCCAAGTGGCGGTTGATCTGAACGGCTTTGCCGATAATCGAGGGGTCTGCGCCAAACTGCGTCTGCCACCACGAGTAGCTGATCACGACGGCCGGCAGACCCCCGGCGTTATCTTCTTCGCCGCGCTGGAAACCACGGCCAAGGATGGGCCGTACGCCGAGCACGTCGAAATAATTCGCAGTAACAAACGCAGCATAAACGCGCTCTGGCCTGGTGGTCCCGGTGAGTGAAACGAAATCGTCGTGGTACGCCAGCAGTCCCGAGAAGCTTTGAGTCCTGGTGCGCAGATCGACGTAATCCGGATAAGAAAATGGCGGCGTGGGGTGTTCGCTCCGCTCCCCCCTCATGACTGAAAGAAGCCTGCTGGTATCGGCGACTCCGGGAATGGGGTCCAGCAGGGTCGAGCTGATCCAACTGAAAATCGTGCTATTGGCTCCGATACCCAGCGCCAACGTGATGGCCACCACCACGGTAAAGCCGGGCGTCCGAGCCAACATGCGAATTCCGAAACGAAAATCCTGCAATAACGTGCTCATCGTGTCCTCGATCGTCTGAAAGCTATCAGCCGTCAGCTCTCAGCTATCAGCAAGCAAGTGCAAGACTCTTGCTGAAAGCTGACGGCTGAGAGCTGACAGCTATTCGTAGCGAAGCGCCACTATGGGATCCACCTTGGTGGCGCGCCGGGCCGGGATGTACGTGGCCAGCATCGCCACCGCGGCGAGCAGCACCGTCGCCCCCACGGAGATGAGCGGGCTCGTAGCCTCGAGGCCGTAGAGCATACTGGAAACGAGACGCACGGCGGCAAACGCCAGCGCCAGCCCGAGCACGACCCCTGTCGCGATCAACGTCAGGCTCTTGCGAAAAACGAGCCACAGAATAGCAGGGCGCGAGGCTCCCAACGCCACGCGCAATCCGATCTCGCTGGTGCGCCGCGCCACCGTGTATGAGACCAAACCATAGAGGCCGATGGCAGCGAGGGCAGCGGCCAACGCGCCAAAGGCCACACCCAACCACGCCACCATCCGGTCGCCGTAAATCGACTGCTGGATCGCAGACTTTACGGTCCGCACTTCATTCAACGGCACGTTAGAATCCATTTCGCGGACGGTTTGCCGTATGTTTCCTGTCAAGGCAACAGGGTTGCCGACTGCCCGGACATAGTAACTCAGTGAACTAACGCCGGCGTGGCTATCTTGCAGGTAAGGGATATAGATGAAGCGGGCCACCTTCTCGCGCAGGTCATCGTGAAAGCTGTCGCGTACTACGCCCACAATTTCGATGTCCAGCTTGACGTCGCCCGCGCCGAAGGCAAGGTGATGGCCCACGGCATTTCCGCCGGGAAAAAAGAAACGCGAAAACTGTTGGTTGACCATGGCGACTTTAGGCGCGCCACTTCCGTCAGCCTCCGTGAAATCGCGTCCGGCGACCAATGGAATCTTGAGGGTACTCAAGAATCCCGCGCTGACGGCGTCTATCGCGCATTCCATGTCCTCGTCAGGGCGCGCGCGGTACCCTTCTACGGTTACGTTGCCGCCTCGGTCCGACCCGCTAAAGACCCCGCCGCGAGCCGCACCCACGGTCGCCACCCCGGGCAGCGCTTTGAGCCGGCGCTCGACTTCCTGGTCGAATGCCAATCCCCGGGGGCCGCTGTAGCCACTGAGTTTGGGGTCTACAGAGAAGGAGAGCAGGTTCTCGGGCTGAAATCCGGGAGACTTCCGAAGAAGATTCCTCAGGCTTACCGCGAACAAGCCCGCTGTCACCACCAGCACGATCGAGAGCGCCAGTTGCGCCACCACCAAGGCGCTGCGCCACCGTGCTTGGGCATGGCGGCCCGCGATGCCAACGGAGGATTCCTTGAGTGTTGGAGCAGTATCCACGCGCAGGGCTTGACCGGCGGGAAGCAGCCCGCAAATCAGGCCCGCAACCACCGACACGCAGAGATTGAAGGCCAGAACCCGGCCATCGAGCGCGGCAGAAAACGCGGCCGCGGTATCCTGTGGCAACAAGTAAATAAGCAACCGGCAGCAGACCCACGCCACCTCCAAACCCACCAGCCCGCCCGCTGTGCCCAGCAGCAAGGTTTCGGTTACCAGTTGGCGAATGATGGCTCCACGGCGCGCCCCCAGCGCCAGCCGGATCGCGACTTCCCTCTGCCGCCCCGCGGCTTTGGCAATCATCAGGCCGGCAACGTTGGCGCAGGTAATTAACAACACCAGTCCCACACATCCGGCGAGCACCAGAAGGGGCTTCGCCCAAGTCTGGCTGAGGAGATTGATTCCCTGTGCTGCAGGGCGGAGTGAAATGTGCTGCCGCAAGTAACGGTCACGAAAAGTAGCGCGAGGGTTCTTGATCGACTGAATCTCGGCCTCGAGGATAGGGTGATAGGGGCCCTGAATCGCCGCTTCCGCCTGCTCGCGGGAAATCCCCGGCTTCAGATGCGCGAAGATGTTCAACCACATGATGTCGCGCTCGACCAGACCGTTCCAATCCGGCGTAAGCTCCCGCTTCATGGCGATTGGGACGAACACATCAACGTTCTCTCCTTTCAGTAGACCGGTAAAACCAGACGCCGCAACACCGACGACCGTGAAAGGGTACGCATTCAGCGAAATCTTCCGGCCCACCACGTCCGCATCCCTTCCAAAGCGGCTCTGCCAGTAACTGTAACTAAGGACTGCCACCGGGCTGGCTCCAGGGACTCGGTCATCCTCCGGAATGAAGACCCGCCCGAGCGCCGGACCAACCCCCAGGACAGAGAAGAAGTTGCCGCTCACCACGTCGCCCCTGGCTCTCTCCGCCATGCCCCCTGTCGCCACGCTCAGGGGAATATGCGCTCGCGCAATCACTCCATCAAACAATGGGATCGTATCCCGAACCTCCTTGTAGTGCGGATAGGAATAGACCATCTCATTGTTGTCCGAATTCGACCACCCGCTTCTGTATTCGGCGTCGTTGACAAGTACCAGACGACCTGGATCTTTCACCGGAAGCGCGCGCAGAATCGCCTGATCCAGTAACGAGAAGATCGCCGTATTCGCTCCGATTCCCAGCGCCAGCGTCAGCACAACAACTGCTGTGAAGCCAGGGTTCTTCGCCAGCATGCGCATGCCGAAGCGAACGTCGTTGAAAAATGTCGTCATTATTTGCCTCATTTTTCTGCAACCTGTCAGCCCTCAGCTATCAGCAAACTAGTGTTTCGGTTTGCTGACGGCTGATCGCTGAGGGCTGACAGCTTTACTCGTACCTCAACGCCTCCATCGGATCGACCTTAGTTGCCCGGCGTGCCGGGATGTAGCTGGCCAGCGCCGCCACCGCTGTCAAAACCAGGGAAACGACCAGGTAAGTCAGGGGATCCGTGGGGCGGATACCATAGAGCAAGCTCGCCAGGAAGCGGGTCAGAACTAACGCCCCGGCAACGCCTAGACCCACCCCAACCAGGCCCAACGTTAGCCCGTGTCCAACTACGAGCCTGAACACGTCAGACTCTCGCGCTCCCAAGGCCATGCGAATGCCGATCTCGTGCGTGCGCTGGCTGACCGCATAGGAAGTCACCCCATAGATGCCAACCGCCGCCAGGGTCAGGGCCAGGAAAGCGAAAATCCCGAGCAGAATGAAAGCCAAGCGTTGCGCTGAGACCACCCCGGAGATGATCTCGTCCATGGTTTTGACATTGAAGACTGGCTGATCTCTGTCCACCGCCCGGATTGCGTTTCTTATCGCAGGTACTAGGGCGCCAGGCTCCGAATCCGTGCGCACGACCAGGCTCATCGTCTGATCGCCGGTTTGCAAATAAGGGAAATAGATCGTGGGACGCGGCTGCTGATCGAAGCCCGTGTCGTGCACCCCGCCGACTACACCCACAATTTCCCACGGTCGCGATACCTCTGCGAACTGCAAATGTTTTCCTACCGGGTCTTGGTTCGGGAAAAAGCGCCGGGCCAGCGTCGCGTCGACGATCGCGACCCGCGGGCCATCCGCATTGTCGTGGTCCGTGAAAGCCCGCCCCTGAAGAAACGGAATCCCCATCGTCCCAAAGTAGCTGGGGCTCACATCTCTGAAATCCGCCGCGGGGGCCTCGCCCGGTACCGACGGCGGCGCCTCTTTGACGATGAAGCGCCCCATATCCATGTCGTCCTGGCTCAGGGGAATAATCTCGGTGAGTGCCGCCGAACGAACCGCAGGCAGGGCCGCGACGTTGCCCAGGAACTGCTGGAAGGTTAATGACCGCTGCCGCGGTTCCCTGTATTTCGAGTCTTTGGTGTCGTTGGGCAGTTTGATTCGCAGGGTGAGCAGGTGCTGCGGATTGAAGCCCGGGTTGGCTTCCAGAAGCCGCCAGAAGCTCTTAATCATCAGGCCAGCGCCGATCACCAACACAACCGCCAGGGCAGCTTCGCCAATCACCAGTGCGGCGCGCGCACGGTGTGCCTCCCGGCTGGCAAGCATGCCTCTTCCACCTTCTTTGAGCGACTCGTTAACGTCGCATCTTGCGCCCTGAAAGGCGGGGACCAGGCCGAAGACGATTCCGGTGAGCAGCGAGACCACCAGCGTAAAGAGAACGACTCTCGCGTCCATGTGGATCTTGGGCAGCAAAACCGCGTCCGCAGCGTTCGGAACGGGGATGCGCGAAGGCACCACTCTCATTAACAGATCGGTCCCCCACACAGCGAGCAACAGGCCCGTGATTCCTCCCCCGAGCGCCAACAGCATGCTCTCAGACAGGAACTGGCGGATCAGCCGGAATCGTCCAGCGCCCAGCGCTATGCGCAGGGCCACTTCCCGCTCGCGGCTGACGGCGCGCGCCAGCAGCAGATTGGCCACGTTCACGCAGGCGATGAGCAGGACGAAAGCGACGCCGCCCAGCAGCAACAGGAGCGCCGGCCGGATGTACTCCACCCGCGCGGCTTCGAGCGGCACCAGCACCACGCCCCAGCCTTTCCGGTCGAGTCGCTGGCTTTCGATGCGTTGCGCAATCAGGCTCATCTCCGCGGACGCCTGCTCGAGCGTGATCCCCGGCTTGGGCCTGCCGAAGACGCCAAGATCGCTGTCGGCGCGCTTCACCCAATCGTTATCGAAGGGCACAACAACATCCATGGGAAAGAGCGCGGCGAACGAAGCGGGAAGCACACCGATGATCGTATACAGCTCGCTGTTCAGCGTGATGCCACGCCCAACAACATCAGGGTCAGACCCAAAGCGCCGCTGCCAGTAGCCGTAGGACAGTACCAACAGATTGTGTCGGCCCCGCGCTTCATCGAGTCGAAAGGTCCTGCCCAGGACCGGCTTGATCCCGAAGAAGTCCCCGAAATTCGTGGTCACGCGCAGTCCGGCTACCTGCTCCGGCTCGCCCACGCCCGTCACTGTCCCGGTACCATGTTCGAACAGGAACAGATCCTCGAATGACTTGTTCTGCTCCCTCCAGTCGAGATAATCCCTGCCCGTAGGCCCCACGCGACTCCAACCGTGCGCCATGTTGCGAATCCAAATCACCACCAGGCGGTCGGCGGCCCTGATTGGAAGGCGCTGAAGGAGCACCGTATTCACCACGCTGAAAATGGCCGCGTTTGCGCCAATCCCCAGCGCCAGCGTCAACAACGCGACGGCGGTGAAGCTGCGATTCTTCGCCAGCACTCGAATTCCGTAACGAATGTCCTGAAGCAGTGTGGCCATCATTTACCTCAATGTCTTGCAAGCTGTCAGCCGTCAGCTTTCAGCAAGCAACTGCGGACTCTGCGCTTGCTGCCTGCTGACGGCTGAAAGCTGAGAGCTGACAGCTTTATTCATACCGCAGCGCTACCACCGGATCCACCGCCGTCGCCCGGTGCGCCGGAAGGTATGTAGCTACGAAGGCGACTGCGGCCAGCACAAGTGTAGCGGCTGCAAACGTCAGTGGATCAGACGCCTGCACGCCGAAGAGCAGGCTGGCCATCAGCCGCGCCAGCCCCAATGCCCCTACGATGCCAATGCACACGCCGATTCCCACCAGTGTCATACCCTGCCTCACGATCAGGCCAAGCACCGATGCGCGGCTGGCGCCCAGGGCCATTCGAATACCGACCTCTTGCGTTCGCTGTACGACGGAATAGGCGAGCACGCCGTAGATGCCCACGGTAGCCAGGAGCAGAGCCAACAGCCCGAAAGCGCTCATCAAGAACGCGCCCATACGGGGCGCCCAAAGGCCCTGATCGAGCAATCCTCCGATGGTGCTCACGCCCACGAACGCCAAATTGCGATCGAGCGACTGCACCGACTCGCGCACTGACGGTAACACGGTCTTGGGGTCCCCCATGGTGCGCACCTGAAGAACCGCGGAGGGCGAATAAGCTTGGGTGATGGGCAAATACGCAACTGGCTGGGGATCTTCCCCAACTCCAAATTGCCACGAATCTCCGACTTCTCCTACAACCTCTACCAGCATTGTCTCGCCGATGAAGTGGAAGCGCTTACCCAGAGGGCTCTCGCCTGGCCAGAAGTGTTTTGCCATCGCGTGATTAACAATGGCGACCGGCTTTGTCTCCTTGCGATCCACGTCGTTGAATGCCCGGCCTTGACGAAGGGGGATGCCCAGGGTTTGAAAATAGCCGGAGGAAACGTCGTTTACTGCCGTCAGGGTTCCCCGGAGGCCGCTCGCCGCGTCCTGCCCTTCGAGGAAAATAGTCCTGGCCACGCCGCCCCCGAGGGGGAAGTTGGAAGCGACTGCCGCCGATTGAACCCCTGGAGACGATGCGGCGCGCACGATCGCATCGCGGAAGTACTGCTCACCCCGGTCCTCGTCGTAATGTTGTGATCCCAGGTCAAACCCCAACAGGAAGAGCCGCTTGGATTCAAAGCCCGGGTCAAGCCCCTGCGCGAAGGCCAGACTGCGCAGGAACAACGCAGCCCCGACCAGCGCGATCAGGGCGAGCGCGACTTCGGAAACAACCAGCGCCTGGCGAAATCGGCTCCGCCCCCAGGCCATGCTTCCACTCCTCCCGCCGGAATTGAGGGTCTCCATCAACGTCGGGCGCGAAACTCTCCACGCGGGAACCAGGCCAAACAGAATCGCCGTCAAAACGGCGGCCGCGAAGGTAAACGCCCATACCCGGCCATCCAACGGCAATGCCAGATCGCTTTGCCGCAGGAATGCCGGCCGTTGAGACCACAGCGCCCATCTGCCCCAGTATCCAATCACCAAGCCGACTGCCCCGCCCAGCAAGGAAAGCAGAAAACTCTCTGTGAGCGACTGGCGCGCCAATCGACGGGATCCCGCGCCTAACGCGGCTCGCAAGCACATCTCCTTCTCACGCCGGGCAGTTTGCGAGAGCATCAGGCTCGCCAGATTGACACAGGCAATCAGCAGGACCATGCCCACAATCACCATCATGAGTATGCCCGCTTTCGCCACCTGCTCGTGCTGGTTGATGCCGAGCGAGGCATCCGCTACCGGCGACAGAGTGGCGCCGCGACCCCGATTGTCGTTGGGGTATTGCTGCTCGAGCCTGGAGGCGATTGTCTCGACGGCAGTCGCCGCCCGGCGCAAGGTCACGCCTGTCTTTAACCGTCCGACGGCGGTCAAATCCAGAAAACGGCGGTGCAGGAAGTTGTCCTCAATAAACCCGGCAAGGACCTGCGTGTGCATGCTGATGGGAATCCAGATCTGGTCGGAGTTGGCGAAGAGAAATGTCCCCTTGAATTGCGGCGGAGTCACTCCGATCACGGTGTAATCCGTTCCGTTCAAGGTCAATCGTTTTCCCAATACGCCGGGCGAGCTTCCGAACTCGCGCGACCAGAGGGCGTAGCTTAAGACCACCACCGTATCGCCGCCGGGATGCTTATCCTCGTCGGGCCAGAACGTCCTCCCCAAAACGGCGCGCACACCCAGCACGTCGAAATAATTCGCGGTAACCAGCGATCCCTGATAGCGTGTTGGCTTCTCACCGCCGCTCCTGGTCAATCTGACCCCTATGAAGCCCGTTATGCCGGAAAAGACATCCGCTTGCCGGGCGAAGTCTTCGTAGTTCAGGACCGACATTCCGAGGCGCGTAGCATTCCCCAGCGCTACCGTCGTCTTCCTGTCGGTTGTGTCCAGTTCGAAGAGGCGCGCGGCGTCCGTGACGGGAAGAGGGTTGAGCAACACCGCGTTCACAATCGTGAAGATCGCCGTATTGGCCCCAATGCCCAGCGCCAGCGTCAGCACCGCGACAACGGCGAAGCCGGGATTTCTGGCCAACATGCGAAGTGCGAAGCGAACGTCCTGGAGCAGTGTGCCCATCGTTGTCTCCATCACCGGCAAGTGGCTAGTGGTTAGTGGCTAGTGGCTAGACGAACAGCTCTTTACTGGCCACTAACCACTAGCCACTAACCACTGCTTTATTCATACCTCAGCGCTACCATCGGATCCACCCGCGCTGCCCGCTGCGCCGGAATCAAGCTCGCCGCAAGCACCACGATCGCCAGGCCCAGTATTGCCGCGGCGAAGGCGAGGGGGTCGCCCGGTCCCAGTCCAAACAGCATGGAGCGGAGCACCCGCGCGCCTGCCACCGCCAGCGGGAGGCCGACGAGCAGGCCCGCCACACTGACCGTCAGACTCTCGCGCAGGACCATCCAGAGCACCTGCCGGCGTTGTGCTCCCAGAGCCATCCGCACTCCGATTTCTGCCGTGCGGCGGCTCACTCGATACGAAAGCGTCCCGTAAAGCCCCGTCGCCACGAGCAGCGCGGCAAGAAATCCGAAGGAGATGGCCAGGCGCGCCGACAATCGCTCGTCGGTAAACGACTTCTCAAACTGTTCCTGCTGGGTCATAGGCTCGAGCAGCGGCAGATCGGGCCCAAACTCCCTGACGGCGCGACGGACTACCGGCAGTAACGCCAGAGGATTGCCTTCCGTTCGTAACTCTACGTGCATGGTTGCCGTGCCGCTGATTTGCGTGTAGGGAAAATAAGCCATGGGCTTGGCTTCCTCCTCCACGCTGGTATATTTGCTGTCCTGAACCACTCCTACAATTGTGTATTGGTCGGCCTTGAGCCCTCGATCGAACGCGACGTGGTGTCCCAGGGGTTCGTGGCCGGCAAGATAACGCTCAGCAAAGGTTCGATTGATAATCGCCACCTTGGGGGTAGCCGCCGTGTCAGTATCGTTGAAGTCGCGCCCGACAAGGATCGGAACGTGGAGCACATGAAAGTAATCCGGCCCGACACTGTTGCAGCGCATGGAGGAGGAAGCACCCGCGCGTGGCGGCGCTCCGTCCACGTACGCGTCAGTGTTGTTGCTCCATCCCGACCCAATACGATTCTCCATTAATGTCGCGGATTCAACGCCCGGCAATGCCCGCAGCCGGTCCATGAGCGAGCGGAAGAAATGAACGACCTCCGCATCGGTGTGGAGCGCTTTTGGCGGGGTAATACCGAAAACCACCAAACCTTGCGTACGCAGCCCGAGGTTCAGGGTCTCCAGATTTCGGAGCGTGCGTAATAACAAGCTGGTGCACACCAGCAACGCCAGGCAGAGAGCAATCTGAAATGCCACGACCGCCTGCCCGCGGCGCTGTTGTTCCTTGCCGCGTGTGGAGCCGGGAGCGCCGGCTGTGCGCGTGAAGCCGGGGGAGCTGCGGACGGCATTACGCAGGGGAGCGAGACCGAATAACAGAGCCGCGAGTGCCGAGAGAGCCAAGGTGAACGCCAGCACCCTTTGGTCAGGCGACACGTTGAAATCCAGCCCTGACCAGGCCACCATGGCTTCCGTCGCCCAGGTGGCGAAGAGCCAGCCCAACGCGGTTCCCGCTCCCACCAGAACCAGGCTCTCGGTCAGCAATTGACGAAAGAGCTGCAATCGGGTTGCGCCCAAAGCGAGTCGCAGCCTGAATTCCTGCCCACGCACACTGTTCCTGGCCACCAGAAGCATGGCCACATTGCCGCACGCAATCACCAACACCACGCCGACCATCGCCATCAGTACCAGAAGCGGTTTCTCGTAGTCCTCCCGCAGGTTCTCGATGCCCCGCACGGGCGAGAAGAGAAGCTTAGCCGGTTGCGCCTTCGGGTCCGGCTTGACACCTGTCGCGGCCAACGTGCGTTGATAAACGGGATTCAATTGCGCCAGCGCCCGCTCTTGGCTGATCCCAGGTTGCAGTCGCCCAATCATCAGCAGGAAGAGCCAGGTCGGATCTCCGTAGAGACTGTCGGGGCTGTCGGGAGAGCGGCCCCACGGCTTCAAATCCGCGCGGCTTTGGAAAGGAACCCAAATATCAGTTGACTCGCCTTGACCGACGCCCTCGAACTCCCTTGGAGTAATTCCAACGATCGTGAACGGAACCCCTTTGACGTAGAGTGTCTCGCCGAGCGCCGCGGGATTACGGCCGAAGCGCCGTGTCCAGTAAGCGTAGCTCAGCACCGCCGTCTGGGTGTGGCGAGTTTCGTCTTCGAGAGTGAATCCCCGGCCGCGCGCCAGGTGAACACCCAGCCCCGAGAAGAAGTTTCCGCTCACCATATCGGCGTTGGCCTCTTCGGGCTCAGCGCCAAAGCGTACCGCCACCTTTCTGTAGCTGAGCGGCACGTAAGCAACGAGGTCCGAAAGAACGTTATGTTGCTGGCGGAGTTCCTCGAAAGCGGGTTCGGTCAAGGAAGTGTCGTTGTAACCCGTCTGCGAGGTGTTGGGGGGCTGGTCGGTGGTGTGGAAGCGAACCAACCGTTCCGGATCGGACACCGGCAAACGGCGCACCAGCGCCGCATTCATCACGCTGAAAATCGCCGTGTTCGCGCCGATCCCCAGCGCCAGCGTCAGCACCGCGACCGCCGTGAAGCCGGGATTCTTCGCCAACATGCGAATGCCGTAGCGAACGTCCTGAAACAGTGTCGCCATCATGTTCTCCGTCACCAAGCAAGTGGCTAGTGGTCAGTGGCTAGTGGCTAGTCTCAAGACGCGTTGCAAGCTTGCCACGAAGCGACGCTATCATCTTTTGCAGTTCCACGATCGTGGCTTGGCTGTCCTGCGCCTCAGATTGGCGACAGCACCCCAGTTCCACAGCCAACGTCAATTGCGTGTCCAATTCCGCCAACGATCCCTCCGCATGAGAGAGGAACTGAATGAATTCCTTCCTCCCTCGCCGTACCTGACCCTCAGCGATATTGGACGGAACCGAAACAGCCGCGCGGCGCATCTGCGAGGTCAGACCGAATCTCTCATCACCAGGGAAGGCCCTAGTCATTGAGTAAACTTGCTTCGCCAGGGTCATGCCCTTCTGCCAAATAAGTAGATCGCGATAACTTTTGACTTCGCCGATGCCCGGCACGTCTGTCCTCCACGAACCGCAGTCTGCAGCTAGCCACTAACCACTAGCCACTGCTTTATTCATACCGCAGCGCCACCAGCGGATCGACCTTGGTCGCGCGGCGCGCCGGAATGTAGCTGGCGAGCAAGGCGACGGCAATCAGCAGGAGAGTTACGCCGAGGAAGGTGAGAGGGTCGGTGGGTTTCACGCCATAAAGCAGACTCGACACGAATCGCGTCAGCGCCAAGGCGCCCAAAATCCCCATTCCCACGCCCATCAAGATCAACCGGGATCCCTGTCCCACGACGAGTTTCAGGATGTCGCTTCGCTCCGCGCCGAGCGCCATGCGCACGCCGAATTCGTGGGTTCGTTGCGCGACGGAATACGAGATCACCCCATAGAGTCCGACCATCGCCAGCACCAATGCCAGCGCGGCAAATAGCATGGAGACCAGCATGGTGAGGCGTTGCGGCGCGACGGACTCTGCGGCCATGCTCTGCATTGTGCGCACGTCCCCGATGGGCTGATTGGGATCGAGGCTGTGAACGATCTGGCGGATATCGGCGACAAGCCTTGTCGGGTCCTCGGTCGCGCGAACCGCCAGCGTCATCTCTTTCCCTATCTCCATGAAGTACATCGCAATGGCGGGTTCGGCGGCGGGTCCAAGCTCCTTCACGTCGCCGACCACGCCCACCACCGTTCGCCAAAGGCAAGGCGAGTCGGCGCAGTTAACGCCGAAGTGTTTTCCAATCGGGTCTTCGCCGGGCCAATATTGCTTTGCCATGGCTTCACTAATGATGGCGTTGTCGCTCCACCAGTCGCTCTCTTCGAATGCTCGCCCGCGCAGCAGAGGAATTCCCATGGCGCGAAAATAGCCGGGGGTCGCCTGGCGGTGCGCGGCCCAAATCAGATCGCCGCGCGCGCGGGGCGGGCGACCCCCAATGGTGATGTCCTGGCCCCACCCGCCGCCCGTAAGCGGCGCAAAGTTGATGATGCCCGCCGCGCGCACTTGGGGCAGAGCAGAGATCCGCTGTAACAACGGGTCGTAAAAATGCTCCATGTGCTGTCCTGTACGGTGCAGTGCAACCGCTAGGACGGATTCAGGCTGGAAGCCTAAGGCAACAGTGGAAATTCGAACGAAACTCTTGGCCAGCAGCCCGGCGCCCGTCAACAGTATTGCGGCGAGCGCCACCTCGCCGGCAACCAACACCCCTCGATAGGATTGCGCTCCCGCCGCCGAGCGCGCCTCGCGCGGCCCTTGCTTCAACGTCTCATTCAAGTCGAAACCTGAGGCGCGCAGCGCCGGCGCCATGCCAAACAGCAGGACGGTGAGCAGAGAAACCGCCAGTGAGAACAAGAGCACCGGGGCGTCAATTCCGCCTCGGGTCAGCGGGCTCCAGGCACTGGGAAGCAGCACATACAAGACTTCCACGCCGTAGGTTGCAAACAACACGCCCACTGCGCCGCCCGCCAGCCCCAGTAATCCGCTTTCGATCAGCATTTGGCGGACGATTCGCCAGCGCCCCGCACCCAAGGCGCGGCGAATGGCGATCTCCTGTTGCCGCCCCGCGGCGCGAGCCAGCAGCAGATTGGCGAGATTAGCGCAGGCGATCAGCAAAACGAGCCCAGCGAACCCCAGCAGCACCAAGAGCGAGGGGCGGAGTTCCTTGTCATATCGGTAGCGCAGGCTCTCAACTGTGACGTACTGGTCCGAGTTCCATTCCTGAGGGAATATCTTGGCAAGTTGCGCGGCGAGCGTTTCCATGTCCGCCTGCGCCTGCGGGAGCCCGACTCCCGGCTTTAACAGTCCAAGAGCGTGCAAATAGTAGCCGCCTGCACCGACGGCGAGATTGGCTTGCAGAGGCACCCAGACGTCCTCCGGCGCGGTGGAAAAGCGAAAGTTAGTGGGAAGGACGCCAATTACCTCGTAGGATTCGCCATTTAGGAAAAGCTTTTTTCCCGGAATGTCGCGGTCACTGCCGAAGCGCGTTTGCCACAGCGCGTGGCTGATGACGGCTACACGATTTCCGCCGGGCTGATCCTCCGCGGCGGAGAAAGTTCGGCCTAGAATCGGCGTGACGCCGAGGACGCGGAAAAATCCCTCCGTGACCTGCTTGGCGCGGACGCGCTCCGGACCTTCCGGGCCGGTCAAGTTGCTCTGCTCACCCTCGCCGGCCCACGCCGCCATCGCCTGAAAAACCTGGTTGTGGTCGCGCCAGTACTTGAAGCTCGGCTGATCCGCCCAGCCTCCCTCTGTTGCCTGGCCTGACTGCGCCAGTCTGCGTTGGGCGCACTTCACCATCACCACGCGATCAGAATTGGAGAAGGGCAGCGGGCGGAAAAGGAAATCATTGGCGACCGTAAAGATGGCGGTGTTGGCACCTATCGCCAGCGCCAGGGTGAGTATTGCAATGAGTGCGAAGCCAGGGTTGCGGCCAAGCTGGCGAAGCCCGAAGCGAAGGTCTTGAAGAAGTGTGCCCATGATTTGCCTCGACAAAGCTATCAGCCGTCAGCCATCAGCTTTCAGCAAGCCTCCAACTTCCGGAATCTCCCTTGACTTCAATTGAAAGCGAGCAACGGACGGCCGACCACGGACCACGGACCGCTGAAAGCTGAAAGCTGAGAGCTGATAACTGACAGCTAGTTCAGCCTGATCCGATTGAACGCATCCCAAGTTGACATGTCGGACAGCACGACGCGGTCGCCGGGTTTGAGTCCGTCCAGGATCTCGACCGTGTTGACCGAGCTTCGACCCAGCTTCACCTGCACTCTCGAGGCGCCGTTGCCTTCCTCATCCAGCTTGAAGATTCCCACCGTGCTGTTTGGCTGGCCGAACGCCGGCCGGCCGACATAGACCACATCCTTCAAGTTCTCGATCTCGATGGTACCTTCCACGCTCAAGTCGGGACGTGCGCCTTTCGGTAACTCGCCTTCCAGTTTGACGTCCACGGTCACTGTCCCGTTTATCACCGCCGGGTCAATCCGCTCCACACGGCCCGGAATGATGCCGTTGCGCGTGTCGACGGAGGCATCCTGTCCGATCAGAACGTCCTTCGCCTGGGTTTCGGGAATCTTCAGCTCCGCCTTCAGCTTGTTCGGCTGGGCTACCTTGGCCAGGATCGTGCCTGCCGTGACCTGCTGGCCGACTTCCACCGGTACCTCCTGTAGCGTGCCGTCCTCAACTCCTGCCCGCACTTTCAGCCGGTCCAGTTGCGCCTCCTTCAACTCGTAAAGGGCGCGCAATTGTCCGACCTTGGCCTTCGAGGCCTCCAGTTGGGCTTGGGCAGAAGCGGCACTCACGGCCAGCCGGTCCAGTTCGATTTTGTTGCGGGTGGTCAATTCGTCAGCCTTGGCCTGTGACAGCTTAGCGTTCAGCTCCGCCGCCAAGCCTGCCTTGGCCAGTGCAGCATCCTTTTCGGCATTGAGCACCGCGTTGGTGTAATCAGCCTGGACAGTGGCAGCGGCCGCCTTCTCGTCCAGCAGTTTGCTGTCAAGCTGCGCTTTCAGACTGTTGTAGTCTGCCTCGGCCGCTTTGAGTTGCCATTGGGCGTCGAGAGCGGCCTGCTCAAGTTCAGGGTTCTTCAGCTCCATGATGATCGTATCGGGCTTCATGTGCTGCACGCCCGGCAATAGCCGGCTCACCACCCGCCCGTCCGAGGACGCCGGAAGCCACAAAAGCTCATCGGGAACCAAGGTCCCCAACCCTCGCACTTCCAGTAGCATCGGGCCCCTCTTGACCGTTTCGATCCAGACCGTTGCCTTGTCCACGCTGGGCGCAGCAGGCTTGAGCCGATTAAGGCCATAAGTGACTGAGGCAATGACTAATAGACCGACAGCGGAATAGATGATCCTACGAATTCGGCGTTTTCGCTTTGCATCTTCACGTGGTATGTCCATGTTAATACTCCCCGGGGATATTTAGGGCAATAGCACTGCCAAGTCATTTGTTGATTACGACCTTTATTTTCAATACCTTAGGTTGAGTTACCGTCGATCGTCCCTCCTCAAGTGTCCGATATTGGGACAACTCGTCCCGAGTTCGAACGGTTGGATTATTCGGAGAACTGACCTCTCCCGAGGGGAGAGGGTGGCCCGCAGCCGGCGTTTTCTTCAGTCCGTCATCTGACGGAGCCGGGTGAGGGGTTTCTTCGTACGGCCAACTCTCACCCTTCGGCTGGCGCTCCGCGGTCGCCGTAGGTCCTCCTGAATCCCGAACCCTATTTCTCCGCGCCAGGAATGTTGGGCGCCCGCTTGACCTCCCCTTGTACAGCCTCGTTCAGATTGATGTTGTTCCTTTCGAGCAGAGTTCCCGCGGCTTGTTCATACTGGATCAATGCCTTGGCATAAGCCGCGCGCGCAGTAACCACAGTCCCCTGGGCGTTGGCTAGATTGGTTTGCGCGGTGATCACATCTTCCACCGTCGCGGAAGCAAGCGTGAACTTCTGCTGTTGCATCCCAAGCACTTGCCGTGAGATCGCCTCTAAATTCGTGGCGGCGTCAAGTTGAGCCTTCGCTTGCTCTACTGCGCTCACCGCTTTAGCCACATCCCAGACTGCTTGGTTCTTGGCTTGCTCGAGCGTCGTTTGCATCTGCCGCTGCTCGATGAGAGCCCGGGCTGCGTCGGCCTGGGCAACGCGGTTGCGAAGTGGAATTCCCAACTGAACGCCGTAAGAGACGTTGGGGTAATCGTTTGCAAAGATATTCCTGAAGGTGGGCCCTATTCCTCCAGACAGCCCGTAGAGGTTATAAGTGGCAAATGCCTGAAGTTGTGGCAGCAGGGCATTGCGTGTCTGCTGGAGAACGAACTCCTGGTTGCGCAGGTTGAGATCCGCCTGTTCGATCTCCGGGCGATGGCTAGCCGCTTCCCGCATAGCCTCATTCAGGGGCGGCACATCCTCCGGATGCGGCTCCGGCAGCTTATCAGTGGGGAGAACGTCCACCTTGGCCAACTCATCATTAAAGCTCTTGGAAACCTTGGCCTTCAGCGTTTGGGCATCCTGTGAGAACGTGTTTCCCGCCGTCAGTAGGTCTTGTTTCCTCAAGGCTACTTCCTCTTGGCTCCGCAGCACGTCATACTGGGCGACGGCGCCAATCTTCAATTCCGTCTGGTTGTTTTCCAGGAGTTTTTCAGCATTTTGCAGCCCCTCTTGCGCCACGCGTATTTTTTCCTCGTCGGCCAGCAGGTCGTAGTAATTGCTCACCACCGCCGCCACCTGGGTGATCACGGCTTGCCGGAATTTACTCATGGCGAATTTCAGCGTGTTCGGGCCTTGGCGGATGAAAACGCCATTAGCTCGGCGACCAAAACCGTTTAATAAGTTCTGGGTGATGCCAATCGAAACGCCCGAGTAAAACTCCGGATTGAACTCGGCGCCTACGACGTTCGACGAATAGCGCTGCGTATACTCATACGCAGAGACGCTTGTGCCAGTCAGAAAACCTTGGCTGTACCCGGCTTGAAAGTAGGCGTTGTGACTGGTCTCAACGTTCGTACCGCTTACCGCAACATAGTTCAAGGGGGTGATGGCATTGCTCCAGCCATAGAAAGCGTATACGCTCGGGTCACAACAGCCCGATGTACCCCCGCCGTAGATGCCGCCCCCGAGGGTGCTGCCGGCGCCAACGCTTCCCCCGCTACCGCTACTACTCAAACCCCCGCCCAAAGCGCCGGAAAATGCCGTGGTGGATACGAACGAACCTGCCGCGCCACGCGCCGCCCCGCCCCCTTTGGTGCGCAAATAGTCCGTTTGGGCAATGGGCAAGTTGTATCGCGCTACCTCGACATCCAGATTGTTCTCGAGAGCCAGCGCGATGGCGTCCTCCAGCGTCAGCACGAGTTTGCCATTCGAAATCAGATCTTGGAGCCGTGGCGAGTTGTCCAGCCGCGGTTTCGGAACAAAAGGCCTCATGTAAGGTGAAAAAATGCCGGGGAAGGCGTGACTGGTCGAGTAGTCGAAGCGGGTCGCTTCCTCCGGCCCCGGATCCTTCGCGCCCTCTTGCCCGGCCGCCGGCTGGTTCAAGACCATCGCCAGGAAAACTACCGTCAGTAAAACTCGCCAAAATGCCATTCTTGTTTCCATTTTCACTTCTCCATTTGGATACTTTTTGGAACTGCCGAGACGCCGAAAACTCCTTCCTCTATTCTTATCTCTCGGTGTCTCTGTGCCTCGGTGGTCAACTTCATTCCAGCCGGACGCGGTTGAAGCCGTCCCAGGCCGACATGTCGGAGAGAATCACCTTGTCGCCGGGCTGCAAGCCGCTAAGCACCTCGATGGCATTCACCGAGGCGCGGCCGAGATGCACCTGTACGAGGTTGGCTCCCCTGCCGTCCGGGTCGACCTTGTATAGTGATATGGTAGTGTTAGGCTGGCCGAAAACCGGACGGCCCACGGAGATTACATTGTCCAGTTTCTCGATCTCGACGGTGCCGTCCACTTCCTGGCCCGGCTTTGTTTCTTCCGGCGCCGGGCCATCTAGTTTCACATCGACCGTCATGACCCCCCCGCTCACGATGGGCACTACGCCCACCACGTGACCGGGAACAATCCCGTTGTGCGTGTCGATAGTCGCCGCCTCGCCGATTCTCACGTCTTTGGCCTGCGCCCGAGGGATTCTCAGCCGCACCGTCGTGCTGTTAGACGGCGCCTTGGCGCCTTTCGTTTGAGGTGCCACGGTCCCTAACGCTCTCACCCCGATCACCAGGGGGCCTTTCTTCACTGTGTCGATCCAGACTGCCGTCTTGTCCACGACCGGCGCAGCAGGTTTAAGGCGCGATAGAAAAACAGTGACGCCTGCGATGGCTGCAACACCTACGATGGAATAAATAATCATGCGTATTCGCCGCTCTCGGCGATTGGACTCGCGCGGGATGTCCAATACCCCATGCTTGGAGTTCATCGTTTTCTCTCCCTTCAACCGGGATTCCTCCTTCTCGTTAAGCAGGTCGGGGCGTGGTTGGCTGCCGGCGTTTCATTGGAGCCCAGCGATGCCCTTTAGTCCGTTGAGACCCAGAGGCGTCCATCAAGGCAGCCCGGGACTTCGCCCTGCTCCGTCGATGCTGTTAGGGCACGAGACTTGCCATCCTGTTTTTGCATACCGCGATTTGTTTCCAACGGCTTAGGAGGAAAAGGAGCCCAATAAGCGGGGGTAGGTGTTCGTTTTTGGGATAGCTCGTCCCGAGTTCGGACAGTGGCAGGATTGCGGGTTACCAATGGATGATGGACAAATGCGGCCAGGCGAAGCCGCGGCGGGAGAGCAGTTTCCACCGACGAATGCGCCCCTCTCTGTCGCCAAGATAAGGCGGAATTTTGTGCTTGACAAGCGCCCTTGCATAAGCTACAATGCTAGCGTATGTTTGTGGAGAGCGACAGTGGGATAAGTTGTCGTTCGGAGAGAAGCACCCTATGGCAATGACTCGGCGCAAGCTTCGTTTCGCAGGGTCAAACCCGGTCCAAATGACCGCTGCCGTAAGACTTGACACCCAGCGTCAATCTGGGAAGAATACTTTCTTGATGGAACAAAGCGAGAATGTCATTGAAAACAAAGGGTCGGCGTGGAGAATCGGCGAACAAAGCGAGAATGTCTATGAAAACACAGATGGTTAGCCGTCATTGCGGGAATGTTATTGAAAACACAGGTAGTTAGAGCAGGCCGAAGGGGCCACGATTTGAAATTGACTAAATGTCCATATCGGCCTTTGCCAGACGCTAACCCCGTTACCAACCTTTGGTTCAGCCTGTGATTGAGTGTCCAGGAAAGTGAGGGAATCTGCTTGAGCGCAAAAGCCTCTTTCATCGTTGTTCTGCTGTGTGTAGTTCTTGTCGCTGGCTCCCTGCTGTTCAGTTCCGAAAATCAAGGCGCCGCGAAGCCGCCCGCCGGTGCCGCCAAAAGCAGTGCGCTTCCTGAGGTTTGGAAGTCCGTGTCGACCGGCAAAGAATACCGTGTGAAGGTTGAGGGCGATCGCTTCACTGCCGAGTGGTCCAACATCCCGTCCCAAGCTGCCAAGCAAGGCGCCTACATTCGTAGCGAGTGCCGGCGAACAGGGTCGCGGTGGATTGGCACTTCGCGCATTCTTCTCGGCTGCCCCTTGCCCGATGGAAAGACGAAGATGTGCCCGATGATCCTTCGCTTCGAGGTGGACTTCGTCTCTCCCGACCGCATCACCGGGGGCGGAGAAATTCTCAGGGACTTTGATTGCGCATCGTGTCAAGTTCGGAAGACGGGTTGGGGGCCGTTTACCTGGACGCCGAAAAAGCAGTGACGAGTGACGAGCGTGAAAAGCTCTGACGAGCGATGAGCACAAGTCAGGCATCGGAAGTGAACCTTGCCAGGCAAACAAAGCAGGGTTCCCCTTTAGTGGTTGCGTGTGGGTCGGTGCTGTCGTAACATGGGCTAAGGTAGTCCGGGGTGAGGCAACGGGGGATCTGCGAATGGCAACGACAGGCATCAAGGAAGAGGCTCGAAAACTTATCGAAAGAATGCCGGACGACTCCTCCTGGGATGACCTGATGCGTGAGATCTACGTGCGGCTAGCCATCGAATCGGGGCTGGCGGATAGTCAAGCGGGACGCACGACCAGTGTTGAAACGGTCCGCGCGGAGTTTGGGCTCGACAAGTGAAGGTTCACTGGACGGACACCGCTCGAGACCATTTGCGGGCCATTCACGCCTACGTCGCAAGGAACTCGCCTCAGTACGCCCGGCGCGTTGTTGACCGCCTGACCAGGCGCTCGCAGCAAATTGCTGAGTTTCCCTTGTCGGGGCGGGAGGTCGCGGAATTCGGCGTCCCGCAAATTCGGCAAGTTCTGGAAGGGCCCTTTCGAATTATCTACTACATCAAGCCTGATCAGATCGACGTGCTCGCTGTCATTCACGGCGCACAGCAGATTCCACCCAGAGAGTAATAAGCGCTCCTCTCTGTGGTCTCCGCGCGCTCTGTGGTGGAGCTTTTCTTCCCTAAGAGTCGGGGTTAAATTGAAGCGTTGAGCTTTTTGATCTCTTCCGTCAGCGCCGGCACGATTTCGAAAAGGTCTCCCACGATGCCGTAAGTCGCGGCCTCAAAGATCGGCGCTTCCTTATCCTTATTGATCGCCACCACCGTCCGCGAGCCCTTCATTCCCACCATATGCTGGATGGCGCCGGAGATTCCCAGCGCAACGTAGAGCTTGGGGGCCACGGTCTGCCCCGAACTTCCCACCTGGCGGTCCATGGGCAGCCAGCCGCTATCGCAGATGGGGCGCGAAGCGCCGATTTCGGCGCCCAGCGCTTCCGCCAGTTTCTTGGCCAGTTCGATGTTTTCGGGGGCCTTGATGCCGCGTCCGACGGCGACGATGATTTCCGACTGTGTCAAGTCCACGGCCTGTTTGGCGCCGCGAAAACGCTCGCCCGGCTTGGTCCGGACTTTGTCCGCTGAAAGAGTAGTTGGCAGCGAGGTAATTTTGGCAGGAGCAGCCCCCCGCCGAACTGAGTCCTCGCGGAATGCCGCCGCCTGGAAGGAGACGAAGTGGGGTGGCGGTCCCGCGAACTCCACATCCGCCACAAACTTCCCCTGGAAAACCTGCCGCACGAAGACCAGCCGCCCGCCTTCTGAGCGGTAGCCCAGGCAGTCGCTCACCAGCGCCTGCTGCAGTGACGTGGCCAGCTTGGGAGCGAAGTCCCGCACGAGATAGGTATGGCTGAAGACCACCAAACGCGGTTTCTTTTGCTGGACAACCTCACGGAGCGCCTGGGCGTAGCCGTCCGGCGTGTAGTCGGCCAGCAAGGGGGAATCCACGCACACGACCTCCTCGAGTTCGAGGGCGGCAAGTTCTGAAGCCAGTGCGGCGATCTGGTGCCCCAGGAGAACCGCAGACACCGTTCCACCGAGTTGCTGCGCGAGATTTTGCCCGGCGGCCATCGCTTCCCAGGTGGGCCGACTTAATTTGCCTCCCTGGTGCTCCGCGAAAACCAAAACCGATTCAGGCATATTCGTTTCCTGTTCTCACCGTTGAACATCGCGTAGCACAGGCACACTTGCCTGTGTCCAAGCCTGATGTATCGTGTCGACAAGCACAGGCAAGAGTGCCTGTGCTACCGTTTAGCGCTCTTCTTGGGCGTTCGCACAGCGCTTCCGCCGAACGAACATAAGCACTCGCACACCAATTCCAGCGGAACGGTCTTGTAGAACTTCCCCGCTTCAAACTTCCTGATCTGATCCCGCCAAACGGGATTTGTGCGCGCCGCTTCGAGAGCTTTATGGTCCCGCCAGAATACCACCCAGAGATAATCCGGTTTGCGGGCCTCGAAGACCTTAATAAAGTAAGCCTGCTGGCAGCCGTCGATCTTCTGAAGCGCCGCCAGCGTTACTTGGCGTCCGAAGGTCTCGTAATCCTTGGTTCTCTTTTTACGCGCGCGCATTCTCCAGATATGAGCAAACATGGCAAGCCTCCTCAAATCACGCGTGCCTCATTCCTTAGTTTGTCGACCAAGAGGGCGGAAACTTCCTTGGGATTGCCTTGCAAAAACTGCGTTTGATTCGTCTTGGCCGGCGCATAGACTTTCATAACGCGCTGTCTTGGCGCGAGGTCCGCCACGCTCAATCCCAGGTCGGCCGCGTTCAGCTTTCTTATCGGCTTTGTCTTGGCCGCCATGATGCCTTTCAGCGTGGCATAGCGCGGTTTATTGATGCCCGACTGTATCGTCAGCAGCGCCGGCAGAGGCATTTCGATCCACTGAAACCAGCCGCCCTCGAGTTCCCGCTTCGCCTTGAGTGCTCCACCTTCCAGTTGGATTTCCATGATGATGGTGGAGTAGGGAAGGCCGAGCAGCTCCGCCAGGATGACCCCGGTTTGAGCAAAGCCGAAATCGTCGGACTGCAAGCCGGTCAAAACGAGATCCGGCTGCTCCTTCTGAATAGCCCTGGAGAGGGCAAGCCCGGCGCCGTAGGCATCGAGGCCCACGAACGCCGAGTCGTCAAGGTGCAGCGCGCGGTCGGCGCCCTTCGCCAATGCTTCTTTAATGGCCTGCTGCGCACGCGCCGGACCCAGGCAACAGAGTACCACTTCGCCTCCCTGCTTTTCTCTCAGGCGCAACCCTTCCTCGAGGGCATAGATGTCCGGCTCGTTGATCTCAAAGCCCAGGTCGGCTTCCTGGATCCAGGTTCCGGCCGGGTTAATCCGGAGAATGGAGTCGCGTCCAGGGACTTGCTTGAGGCAAACCACGACTTTCATAGCGCTGATCACTCCTGTCAGTGTTTACGACGCGAGCCGTTGGCTGCAGCAAATTGAACTTCTCCGTGTTCTCTGTGCCTCGCAAGCCTCAACACAGAGTCCACAGAGGATCTCTGTGACCTCTGTGTTGAGCTTTGTTTTGGCCACAGGGAACACCGAGAAGAAAATCTTCACGGAGCAACGAGTTCCCCAGGAACCAGAGCTACAGAGAGACTAAGATCTATAACGCTTGAAGAGCAACGCAGCGTTTGTCCCACCGAATCCAAAGGAATTCGAGAGCGCGTACTCGACTTCCGCCTCGCGAGATTGGTTCGGGACGTAATCCAGATCGCAATCCGGATCCGGGTTTTCGAGATTGATGGTAGGGGGCATGACTTGATCGCGGAGCGCCAATACCGTGATGCCTGCCTCGAGTCCCCCCGCGCCGCCCAGCAGATGCCCGGTCATGGACTTGGTTGAGCTGATGGCCAGCTTCGAGGCGTGCTCGCCGAACACTTTCTTGATCGCCAGCGTTTCCAGCTTGTCGTTGTAAGGCGTGGACGTGCCGTGCGCGTTGATGTACTGCACTTGTTCGGGCGAGATGCTGGAGTCTGCCAGGGTGCTTTGCATAACACGGGCGGCGCCGTCGGCATCTTCCGCCGGAGCCGTGATGTGGAAAGCATCGCCGGACATGCCGTAGCCGACGACCTCCGCCAGAATCCGCGCGCCGCGCTTCAGGGCCAAGCCCAGTTCTTCCAGGATGAGAATACCCGAGCCTTCGCCGACGACGAACCCATCGCGGTCGCGGTCGAAGGGCCGGCTGGCTTTGGTGGGCTCATGGTTGCGGGTTGAGAGGGCTCGCATGGCGGCGAATCCGCCCACGCCCATGGGCGTGATCGCCGCCTCCGCGCCACCGCAGATCATCACGTCCGCAGCACAGCGCTGGATCAGCTTGAAGGAATCGCCTACGGCGTGCGTGCTTGACGAGCAGGCCGTGCAAGTGGCCGAATTGGGGCCTTTGGCTCCCCACCGGATCGAGACAAATCCGGCGGCGAGGTTCACAATAGCCGCCGGTATAAAGAAGGGAGATATCTTCCGAGGTCCCCCTTGCATCAAGGCGGTGTGTTCCCGCTCAATCACGTCGAACCCGCCAATCCCTGAGCCGATATACACACCCGTGCGGTCGGCGAGGTCCGGAGTGATCTTAAGCTGGGCCTGCTCCATGGCGAATTGGCTGGCCGCCAGGGCGAACTGAATGAACAGGCCCATCTTTTTTACATCCTTCTTTTCAATGTACAGGAAAGGATCGAAGCCCTTAACCTCCGCGGCGATCGTCGCCGCAAAGCCCGTCGTATCAAAATGGGTGATCGGCGCAACGCCGCTCCGGCCGGCCAGCAGGCTTTGCCAAGTCTCCTTCGTGCCGATGCCAACCGCGCTCACCAATCCTACGCCTGTAACGACAACTCGACGGGTCAAGCTTGACTCCTTTTGAGGGCGCCACCCCGGAGTCCCCTCCTCGCTGAGGAGGGGATGTAGGCCGCGTCACTACTTCGAGGGCTTAATATGTCCCTGGATGTACTCCACCGCATCTTTCACGGTCTGAATCTTTTCGGCGTCTTCGTCCGGGATCTCGATCTCGAACGCCTCTTCAAAGGCCATGACGAGCTCTACAATGTCGAGCGAGTCCGCTCCCAAATCGTCCACGAAATGTGCCGTGGGAGTGACCTCAGATTCATCCACGCCAAGTTGTTCCACAATAATTTGCTTTACTTTCTCTTCGGGCGATGCCATCGCTCTCTCCTTTTCCGATTACTTGCGGGCGGACATTTTAACAGTGACAACTGTTGAGTGACAAGTGATTATACCAGTCTGCCGAGGGCTTCGGTGAATTCTCTCCCTCTGCCTGTGGGCCTATCTCAAGGGGCACGGGGAGGGCGGCGTTGCAGGATCGATGACCTGCTCCCTTCACGCCATAAACATTCCGCCGTTGATATTGAGAACATGCCCGGTGATATAGCGAGCTTCTTCCGACACCAGGAAACGCACTCCAGTGGCAATTTCCGCGTCGGTTCCCATGCGGCCGATGGGGATAATGCTCAACATCTTTTCCTTGATCTCCGGGGGCAGGTTCTCCGTCATCGGAGTGGCGATGAAACCCGGCGCCACCGCGTTCACGGTAATGTTCCGGCGCGCCACTTCCGCCGCCACGCCTTTCGTCAAGCCGATGATCCCTGCCTTCGAGGAAATGTAGTTGGCCTGGCCGACGTTTCCGGCCTGCGCGACCACGGAAGCAATACTGACGATGCGCCCGTAACGCTGGCGAACCATGCTGGGCAGAACCGCTTGGATGCAGTAGAACGCCCCATCCAAGTTCGTTTTCAGCACCGCTTGCCAATCCTCGACCTTCATTCGCATGACAAGACTGTCGCGGGTGATGCCCGCGTTGTTTACCAGGATGTCGATCTTCTCCCAGGTTTCCAAGGCTTGGTCTACCACCTTGCGGACGGCCTCACGGTCGGTCACATCCACGACTAAGCGAATCGCTTTCCCGCCTTGCGCCTCGATCTCTTTGACAACTTCATCGAGTTTGGCCTCGCGCATATCCGTCAGGACAATGCGGGCGCCGCCTTGCGCAAGGTTGAGAGCTATAGCCCTTCCAATCCCTTGCGCGCTTCCCGTCACCAACGCCACTTTTCCTTCAAGATCAAACATGGCTCTCACCTGCTTTCCGATTTGTGGACATCGACCTTACACCTAGAACACACAGCGCGGCAAAACCGCAATCAAAATGCAGATTCTTCGCTTCGCTCAGAAAGACATGTCATCCTGTGCGAAGCGAAGGATCTGCTTTTCTTCACGCGTCGCGGTGGGGCGGAAGCCAGCCACGGTGGCTGACAGGGGGGGCCACTGCGGCCCGCCCTACGCGCCCAGCCGCGCCAGCACTTCGTTCAATGTAGCCCTGTCTTCAATTCGTAAGCATTCGGCTTGCGGATCGATTTGCCGGAGCAATCCTGAAAGTACTTTTCCGGGTCCGACCTCTATAAAGCAATCTACGTTCTGGCCTCGCAGAACCCGCATCGCCTGTTCCCACCGCACCGGCGCAGTGACCTGGCGTTTCAGCCCCTCGCGCACCCGATCCGCCGAGCAAGCCAACTCCGCGTCCACATTGTTTGCTAAAGGGATCTTCGGGTCGCTGATTGCCGCGCCATCGAGGTCTTTCTCCAGCCGCTCCTGGGCAGGTTTCATCAAGGCGCAATGAAACGGCGCGCTGACATTCAACATAATGGCGCGCTTGGCGCCCCGCCCTCGGGCCAGCGCAACGGCTCGCTCCACAGCTCCCCTGTGCCCGGAGATCACGACTTGCCCCGGGCAGTTAAAATTGGCGGGCGAAACCACTTCCCCCTGCGCCGCCTCGCGGCAGACCTCTTCAACTGCAGACGCCTCCATACCCAGCAGCGCCGCCATGGCCCCTTGGCCAACCGGCACGGCCTCCTGCATATATTGGCCGCGCTTGCGCACCAAACAGACCGCCTCCTCCAGCAGGAGACTGCCGGCAGCTACCAGGGCCGAGTATTCACCCAGACTGTGACCCGCTACAAAATCCGCGCGGATGCCTTTCTCGCTCAAAACCTCCGCCGCTGCCACCGACATGGCCAGAATCGCGGGCTGGGCGTTGGCAGTGAGTTGCAACTCTTCTGCGGACCCTTCGAAGCACAACTTGGAAAGCGCAAAACCCAGCGCCCGATCGGCAGCTTCAAAAACCCGCCGCGCGCGCGGAAACTCCTCCGCCAACTCGCGGCCATTGCCGGGATGCTGAGAACCTTGACCGGGGAAGAGGAATGCGATTTTTCGCGCCATGCTAAAAGGAGTCAGGAGTCAGAATAAAGCTATCAGCCTTCAGCTTTCAGCTATCAGCGAACGAGCGAAATCGGCTTGATTGCTGATAGCTGAAAGCTGAAGGCTGATAGCCAATTCATCCTGACTCCTGCTTTTTCACCACCGCATCAGCACCGCGCCCCAAGTGACGCCGGCGCCAAAGGCCGCCATCAAGACCAAATCGCCCCGCTTCAGGCGTCCGGTGCGGACGCACTCGTCGAGGCAAATCGGGATGGACGCCGAAGACGTATTGCCGATGCGGTCGATATTCGAGTAAACCTTCTCGCGCGCCACGCCCAACCGCTCGCGCACGGCCTCGGTAATGCGTTGGTTGGCCTGGTGGGGAACAAAGAGGTCGACTTGGTCCGCGCGAATTTGCGCCTTCTCGAGCACTCGCCTCGACACCTCCTCCATGTTTCGAACCGCCACCTTGAACAACTCGTTCCCGCGCATCTTGATGTAGTGGCCGCGCCCCGACACCGTCTCTGCCGAAGCCGGACACGCGGTGCCTCCGGCGGGAATGTACAGGTGGTCCGCATAGTGGCCTTCGGTGTGCAAGTCGGAAGCCAGGATTCCGGAGGGAGGAGCAACCGGAGCGAGTACGACCGCCGCCATTCCGTCTCCGAAAATCACGCAGGTTTCGCGGTCCTTGTAGTCGACGTAGCGCGAAAGCAACTCGGCGCCGATCACCAGCACGCGTTTACATTTCCCGGTGCGTATGAATTGTTCGGCCACCGTCATGCCAAACAGGAAGCCTGAACATGCCGCGGCGAGATCGAAGGCGCAGCACGAGCGCGCCCCGAGGTCACGCTGGATCAAGGCGGCGGTGGACGGCAGCGGCATATCGGGAGAGATGGTTGAGCAGATGATCAGGTCCAGGTCTTGAGGCGTTATGCCCGCCATCTCGAGAGCTTTTTTTGAGGCCTTTACGGAAAGGGTCGAGGTAGTGTCCTGAGGACCAGCCACGTGGCGTTCCTTGATGCCGGTCCGCTCCGTAATCCACCGGTCGGAGGTCTCAACCATCTTCTCGAGGTCGAAATTGGTGAGCACTTTCTCCGGCAGCGCAGATCCGGTCCCCAAAATTCCAGCCGCAAGCTCCATAGCACTCCCCTACGACGACACCTTCGCCGCTCGTAGCGTTCCGATCGTGGTGGCGGCCAAGTGGCGTTCGATCATTTCGTTTACCCTGCCCTCCGCAAATCCCGCCGCCACGCGAATGGCGTTTTTGATCGCGTTCGCGTTCGAGCCTCCGTGGCAAATAATGCATACGCCCCGCACGCCCAGCAGAGGGGCGCCGCCGTATTCCGAATAGTCCACACGTTTCTTGAACTTCTGGAAGGCGCGGCGGGACAGAACGTAACCAACCTTGGCGCGGACGGTACTCGAAAGCGCTTCTTTCAAGAGGCTCGAAATCGTCTCCACCAGGCCCTCACTGATCTTGAGCGCCACGTTGCCGATGAAGCCGTCGCAGACGATAACTTCCACGCGCCCGTTATAAAGGTCCCGCCCTTCCACGTTGCCGACAAAGTTGAAGGGAAGCTGTTTGAGCAGTCCGAAGGCTTCGCGGGTCAGGTCGTTCCCTTTGTGTTCTTCTTCGCCAATGGAGAGCAAGCCGATGCGGGGCCTCTCCAGACCAAAGATCACCCGGTAGTAAACCTCGCCCATCACGGCGAATTGCTGCAAGTGCTGAGGCTTGCAATCCACGTTGGCGCCCACGTCGAGCAGCACGGCAGCCGTCCCCTGGGAAGTAGGGAAGACAGCGGCCAGGGCCGGCCGGTCAACGCCGGCGAGGGTTCCGAGCACGATTTTCGCGGTCGTCATGACCGCGCCGGTGTTGCCGGCACTGATCAAGCCGTCCGCCTTATGCTCCCGCACCAGACGCGCTGCGACGCGGATGGAGGAGTCCCGCTTGCGGCGAAACGCTTTGGCCGCGGCATCCTCCATGGTCACCGCTTCGCTGGCATGGACCACTTCGATGGGAAGGCCGCGTGCGTCCCGGCGGGACAGTTCGTGCTTCAGAACGTCTTGTGGGCCTACCAGCAAGACCTCTGCGAGCTTCTCCCGCGCTGCCAGAACCGCTCCCTCAACCTCCGGCCCCGGCGCGGAGTCGGTACCCATGGCGTCAATAGCGATGCGTCGCATGAAACTCTTTGGAGTGCGGCAGCTTGCTGCCGCTTTTCTGCCGTGAACTTGCTCGCGCTTTAGCCGGTGCACGGCCAGCAAGCTGGCCTGAGCGAAAGCGGCAGCAAGCTGCCGCACTCCAGACTCGCGTGCCCCGAGGTTTGTCGCATCCCACCTTAGGCGGTTTCCTTCACCAGCATGACCTCTCGCCCGCGATAGTAACCGCAGTACGGGCAGGCTTGGTGAGGCATTTTCTTCTCGTGGCAGTGGGGGCACTCGGCCAGCGCTGGCGCTTCCAGGAAGTCGTGCGCTCGCCGGCGACTCGTGCGTGCCTTGGAATGTCGTCGTTTGGGGTTTGGCATAGTTATTCAACTCTCTTCAGCAATGAGGGCTGTCCTGATTTTCTCGTCGCGCCGGCCTTTACAGGCTGAGGAAAAAACCCTTCGGAATGTCATCCTGAGGAGCCGTAGGCGACGAAGGATCTCCGCAGTTCTTTGAAACAACAACTGCGGGGATTCCCCGATCTCTGGGGTCCGATGGACCCCATCGGGGTCCGCAAATCGGACTTCGCTTCGCTCAGAATGACAGTCTTTAAGAGTTCTTCCGTAACGGGTTTACGTCAACATCCGATCGTGGCACTGCCCCGCAAGCACGTGGCCGTTGCTACGTTCAATAACTGATTATATCTCGCCTAGCTTTTCTTTAGAGCAGAAAAGGGAGAGATCTCCGCTCTGGACGGGCAGCCGCATTTTTCGACGTTCAAGTTCGACCCACAGACGGGGCAAAGACCACGGCAATCCGTCTTGCAGATCACCTTCATGGGTACCGACAGGATTACTTGCTCTGTCACCACGTCCTCGAACTCGATTGCATCTCCAGAAAAGAAGCCAACCTCCAACTCGTCTTGAGGCAGCTCAACTTCCTCGGCGCGGGCAATGGTCGAAAGAGGCCGATAGAAAAGGTCGAAATCCTGCTCCACCGGAAGGGCCACCGGCCCCAGGCACCGGTCGCAACTAGCCGCCAAGTTCGTCCCCAGGTGTCCCCGAACGCGGATCTCCTCGCCCCGCAGCTCCGCAATCGCATCCACCTTCAGAGGGGTAGCCTGCCGGAATTCGGCCCCATGGTAATCCAGGGCTTCCGGGGAGTAGGTCTTCGAAACCACAATCGGGTGAAGCTCCAACTCCTCCAGGGTAATGCGCACCACAACCTCCCAGGGGCGAATCCCCTAATTTATCGCCAGAGGTGCGGAGTTGTCAAGGAAAGCTCAGATGGTCAAGTACTTACGTTCCACGCTGGGCGCGGACGGCGCTCAAATGAAAGGCGATTTGAACACTATCACGATGCCACGGCTTCCTGGGCCTTCCGTTTTTTCATTGGCGCAATCTGGTCGTCAGCGTAGGTCTTGATTAACGTGCCTTGCCCAAGCCCACCGGCCTGAAGGCCTGGATCGCGTCGTCCCACTTGCCATTCAGGGCGTAAGCCTCGCCCAGACGGTAGTAATCGCGGGGATCGGGATTGGCGGATGTGGTCACGGCGGTGTTGATTTCCTGCTCGGCCTTCGCCAACTGACCGTGGCTCTTTGTCCATGGGAAAAGCCCACGCACACGTGCAGTGGCCGTGACCCGCTGGGGATTTGCATGGCGGCCAGCGTGGATTCTCGCATTCGCGAGAGTGAGCACTCCGGCACGCCACGAATCCCCTGCCCGCTGGGGGGTGCTAAAAGTAGAACTTCAAAGCTTGCTATACTGTTTTCAGATACGATATGTCTTAGCCCTGACTAAGATCACAATGAACCGAGTACCATGCGCATATGGAGCAAAAGCACTTCCAAACAGCTTGCAACCGTAAGTCCCTGAAATGCATACTCCGTTGTGATTGGCCGGAGGCCAAATTGGCAAAGAATCCTGAAAGCAGCATATGGTTTTCGGAATCCCTCCGGTTCCTTGTAGCAATCATTTACATTCAGGTCACACAAGAATCGGCGGGTGGCGCATCCCGACAAAAGGCGTCGGGGCGCATACGCCACCCACTGACCCACATTTAGGGCACTAGCTTTTATATGCACGTTCTTGCATATATGTGTCAAAATGCTACGTTTTGGGCCTGGTTTACTACTTCAATACCCACTTCAAGCCTCTGATTCCATTGCAATAATAATTTATTTTTACATTATTCTCAGCTTTTCCCACTCTCTCATTTTCTTTTGATAGCCTGGAAGATGGGGGATTGTCGCCGGGTGGCGCAGACGTGCCGTCCTTTGGCATGTGTGCGCCCCTCTGATGCCAAAGAGGCGCATACATCCCGACAAAAACCGTCAGGACGTATGCGCCACCCCTCGTGCCCCTACAGAAAGGAAACGAGACATGGAAGATTCAAATGCTAACCAGGCGACTAGCCAATCGCCCATCATCAATCGCCAGTCGCCAACGGCCAGGCGCTCCGGCGGCCCGCGCACCGCAGAGGGCAAGCGGCGCTCCTGCCAGAACGCCCGCAAGCACGGCCTCTACACGGACGAGCGGTTCTTGGAGGGCGCTGCAATAGAACTGGGCGACGACCCGCGGCAGTTCCAGCGCCTGCTGAAGGGTCTCGTTGAGGCGCGTCAGCCCGTGGGCGCCCTGGAAATGGCCCTGGTGGAAGGCATCGCTCTGCTGCTTTGCAAGCAGGCTCGGCTGGACCGCTCGGAACTGGCCGTGCAGGTCTCGAACCTGCACCACCACGATCTGGAGCGCCGCAAGTTGTCCATCCAGGTGGGGACCGTAAACAGCGACGCGGTGGAGCTGGAGGTGCGGGAAAAGGGCCTGCGCCGCTTCCTGGACTCGCC
>JBEKMN010000090.1:0-23345 GCA_050008495.1 Terriglobia bacterium
ACATCACCCGCTACCTGGAGAAGGGCATGGCGCCCTTCCAGGCGGCCCTTAAGGGCGCGCAGGAGATTGGCTTCACCGTGCTGACCATGAGCATTTCGCTGGTGGCGGTGTTTATCCCCTTGCTGCTGATGGGGGGGATCGTCGGCCGGTTGTTTCGCGAGTTTGCCGTGACCCTGTCCGCGGCCATTCTGGTTTCCTTGGTGGTCTCGCTCACCGCGACGCCTTCCATGTGCGCGCATCTCCTCAAGCAGCATGAGTCCCACGGCCGGATTTACAGAGCCTCCGAACGAGCTTTCAACGCGGTGGTCGGGTTTTATGGGAGAACCTTGGCCGTGGTCCTGCGTTTCCCGGCCACCACCCTGGCCGTGTTGCTGGCCACGATCGCCCTGAATGTTTACCTTTACATTCATGTTCCCAAGGGGTTCTTCCCGCAACAGGATAACGGGCGCATGATGGGGTCGATCATCGCCGATCAGGACACCTCCTATCAGGCCATGGACAAGATTCTGCGGCAGATGATTGGAATCATCACGGATGACCCGGCCGTGGATGCCGTAAGCGGTTTCTGCGGTGGAGGCGGCCCGGGTGGCGGGGCCATCAACCAAGCGCGGATGTTTATCATGCTCAAGCCCCCCGCCCAGCGAAAAATCACTGCCGACCTGGTGATCGCACGTTTGCGCCCGAAATTGGCGGTTGTCCCAGGCGCGACGCTTTTTATGCAGTCTTCGCAGGACATTCGCGTCGGGGGACGCTTCGGCGCCGCCCAGTATCAGTTCACCATGCAGGGTGATAATCTGCGCGACCTCCAAGCTTATGGCCCGCGCATGTTGGAGGAATTAAGGACTATCCCGTTGATCGTGGATGTGAATACCGATCAGCAGAATAGCGGCTTGCAAAGTTACGTACAGGTTGATCGCTCCACCGCCGCCCGCTTCGGCATATCGTCGCAACTCGTTGACAACGTCCTTTACGACGCCTTCGGAGAGCGCGAAGTCTCAACCATCTACAAGCCGCTCAACCAATATTATGTGGTCATGCTGGTGGGGCGCGCATTTTGGCAGAACCCCTTGTTCCTGCGCCAGGTTTACGCCTATGCGCCGAACGGGCAGGAGGTCCCCTTAAGCGCGTTCTCGCATTTTAGTTCCATCACCGCGCCACTCGCGGTAAATCACCAGGGTCTCTCACCCTCGGTAATGATTTCGTTCAATCTTCAACCAGGTGTGCCCCTGGGGGATGCGGCGGAGGCTATTCTGGCCAGGGCCGCCAAGGTTGGTTTGCCCTCGACCATCCACACTGGTTTCGCAGGGACCGCGCAAGCTTATCAGGATTCACTTTCCAGCGAGCCGCTGCTGATCGCCGCCGCTCTCGCTTCGGTTTACCTCGTCCTGGGCATCCTTTACGAAAGCTACGTTCATCCCGTTACCATTCTCTCCACCTTGCCCTCGGCGGGGGTGGGCGCGCTGCTGGCGCTTTTGCTCACGCGGACCGAGCTCACGGTGATCGCCATCATCGGAATCATTCTGCTGATCGGACTTGTGAAAAAGAACGCCATCCTGATGATTGACTTTGCGCTGGGCGCCGAGCGCAACGAAGGAAAGTCTTCCCGTGACTCGATCTACGAAGCATGCCTGTTGCGCTTCCGGCCCATCATGATGACGACCATGGCGGCCATGCTCGGCGCCGTGCCGCTTGCCCTCGGCACCGGCATGGGCTCGGAGTTTCGCCGTCCGTTGGGAATCGCCATCATCGGCGGCTTGGCGGTGAGCCAGTTGCTGACTCTTTACACGACTCCGGTGGTGTATCTCTACTTCGACCGGGTACAACACTGGTGGTGGAGGCACATAGGTGCTCGGCGTCTCGAAGATGACGGATCGGAGATTACGAAGTACTGAGATGCGAACTATGGATCACGATACAGCCAAACACCCACCTGCGGACTGCCAACTGCCCACTGCCTGCTGCCTACTGCTTTCCGCCCTCTGCCTTCTGTTCCTCTCGGCTGCTTGCATGGTTGGCCCGAAGTACCATCGGCCCACCGCGCCAGCCCCCTCGGCCTACAAGGAAACCCCGCCTGCCACCTGGGCGGAAACGCAGGAGTGGAAGCAGGCTCAGCCCAGTGAAGGAGTGAAGCGCGGAAAGTGGTGGGAAATCTATAACGATGCCGAGCTCAACGCGCTGGAAGAACAGGTGAGCATTTCCAACCAGAATCTGAAAATGGCGGAAGCGCAGTTCCGCGAGGCCAAGTTCGCAGTGAGGATTGCTCACTCCAACCTGTTTCCGACCATCTCCGTCACTCCTACCATAGTGAACGCGCGGTCCTCTATCAATGCAGCTCTCTCTACGGGACGACAAACGACTTATGACCTGCCAGTGAATGTGTCTTGGGAAGCCGATATTTGGGGAAGTGTCCGACGTAGCATTCTGTCGAGCAAGGAGGCTGCGCAAGCGAGCGACGCCGAGTTGGAAAATGCCCGACTTTCTTACCAGGCAGAGCTCGCACAGGATTATTTCGAGTTGCGCGGTACGGATGGCGAGAAAGAATTGCTCGAGACCACCGTGAAATCCTACCAGGATTACCTCAAACTCACCCGGGACAGGTTTAGTAGCGGAGTGGCGTCGGGCTCGGACGTTGCGCAAGCGCAGACTCAATTGGAAACGGCGCGGGCCCAGTTGATTGATTTTAACGTGGCGCGAGCGCAATATGAGCACGCCATCGCTGTCTTGGCGGGCAAAGCTCCCGCGGAAGTCAACATTTCTTACAATTCGATCAAGATCATTCCGCCGGTCGTGCCGGTGGGGCTGCCTTCCCAACTGCTGGAACGACGGCCCGATATCGCCAACGCCGAACGCCAGATGGCCGAGGCCAACGAGCAGATTGGTATTGCCAAAGCTGCTTTTTACCCGTCCATCGGTCTCACCACGAATAGCGCGCCGGTAGGCCTTGAAAGCACATCATTCAAACATTGGATCTCCTGGCCCAGCCGATTCTGGTCCGTAGGGCCAGGTGTGGCGGAAACGGTCTACGATGCCGGCAAGCGCCGAGCCACGCTGAATCAAAACATTGCTGCCTACGACGCTACGGTGGCCAATTACCGCCAGACCGTTCTCACGGCTTTCCAACAAGTCGAGGATAACGTGGCGGCATTACGCGTGCTCGAGGACGAAGCGCAGGCTGAGGACCAGGCAGTGAAAGCGGCCCAGAATGCCCTCGATATCTCGACCTATCAGTACAAAGCGGGGACCGTCAACTACCTCGCGGTAATCACGGAACAAGCCATTCTGCTCCAGGACCAAGTGCAAGCCGTGAACATTCTGACCCGCCGTATGAGCGCCAGCGTGCTCCTCATCGAAGCCTTGGGCGGTGGGTGGGATGCTTCCACTCTGCCTACGCTGCACGACGTGGCACAGGTTAAGTAAGAAAAGCGCGCCTACATAAAAACCACCGATTGGATACCGTAAACCTCGAACCGCTTTCGGCAGCGGGGATTTTTGCATTGAACCATATCGTCTCGCCGGATCATGTAGTCCCTGGATTTGGCGAAACGCGCTCGGTCTCGTTCATCGGCGTGACCCGGAAGCTTTTTCTTTTTGGTTCGAACCAGCCAGCGAATCTCGTACGCCTCCGTCTGGTGACAATGCAGGCAGGAGAGGGTGGCGGGCTTTAGACTCTCGTTTTCATCGAAAAATTCGCGCTCGTCCATAACTGTTCTATTCTAACTGGTTTCCGGCTGTAACTCCAGACTCATTTGAAGGCAGCCGTTAACCGCAGGCTCGCCGTGACAACGTCAAGCTGAGCGACTATCGATTTAAGTAGTGGTTTCGTTCTTCGAACAGAAGTATAATGCGCTGGGGGCGAGAAACTAATTCAGTTTCTGAGGTCTTGCTATATTCCGGAGGACCAGTCATATGTCCCACACATTTGGGGAACAAGAGCTCGCCGATTATCTCTTTGATCGCATTATTGTAAACTGCCCAACCTGCCTGGATAACAAGTGCTTGCGCGTAGCGTGCCTGAAAGTTGCAGAGGAGCTACTCGAGGACGCTGAAATATTCTACAAGCTGGCGCCTGTCTCTGACGGCGGAGCTTAAGGACAGGGAACGGGGAGTAGGGAACAGGGAATAGTGCTAGTCATCTCGGCTGTTCCCTGTGGTCCGTTCCCTATTCCCTGTTCCCTATTCCCTGTTCCCTATTCCCTGCAAGGAACTTTGGACCCAGCCACGCCAAGGCCACGGCATCGATCAGTCCGTGCGCGAGCATGGAAGGATAGAGACTCCCGAAATGAATGACGGGATAGGCAAGCAAAGCCCCTAGCAGAGAGGCTCGCACGATCCCGCTCCATCCTTGATAAACATGCGCCAATCCAAACGCCAGCGATGAAACAGCGCACGCCCAGGCGCCGGTAGGCAGCCATTGACTGATTTGGGCGAGAAGCAAACCGCGGTACAAGAATTCCTCGCAGAGAGCGGCCGTGGGAACCAGCAGAAGCAGCGACCAGGCTTTTTCCTGGCGCGTCCTGGGAATCAAGAGGTAGGTCAGCTCGCTTTCTGCCGGCCACCACCCATGGCGTTCCAGGAATAGGCTTAGGAGAATGGCGGCCACGGACAGCGCAACCAAAGCGCTTGCCCAGATGAGAGCAGTGGCAGGTGCGAGCCTTCTGAAGCCTACGGAAAAAGCACTCAGCGAGCCTAGAAAACAGACAACCACCCCGACGACCGCCAGGGCCCACTGCGAAATCGCTGCGGAGACATAAAGCTCGAGCCGTCGCATTTGACGAAGCCGGTCATCGCGAGCTGTGGATAGGGAAAGGACCGGGACTCCAACAACTAAGAGGAGTACGAAGAGGGCCGAGACTATCCTCGCAGCCATTTGCACTCCGAAACGAGTGTAGGTTGCCGACCATTCGCGAGTGCGGGTGGTCACGTCTCCCGGCTCTTGGGACCACGCAAGAGATACGCTCCCAGCACCGCTCGGCAACGGTCACGATACACTTCCACCGGCACGTCCTCAGGGCCCAAAAGCCATTGCAGACAATAGCCGTCGACGAGGGCGCGTACGGTGGAAGCAGCCTCCAGAGGATTTACCCGGCGGAACTGCTGTTCACTGATTCCGTCTTCCACGATTTTCCGGTCTCGCTGCCGGCACCTCTCGAAGAATTCCGAAAAGAGCTTACGAAATCGCGGGGAGCGTGCCCCGCGGCTGACAAAATCGAAAAAGACCAGGTAAAGCTTGCGATTAACCTCGGCGCTATGAAACAAGACTTCCAGTTCCGCTCCCAACCGCGTGCGCGCCGGCTCCTGAGAATGCACAACCTCGTCCAGGCTGCTGTTCAATTGGCGCAGCAGCCACTCCAGAACGCCGAAGAGGAGGTCTTCCTTGGTCCGGAAGTAATAGAGCGCCCCGCCCTTACTCGATTCCGCCCTGGCCACGACGGAATCCAGCGTGGTCGCCTCGATTCCACGTTCCAAAACTTCCGCGTATCCTGCGCGCTGGAGGGCTTCTCGTCGTCGACCGATGAGTTCGGGATTGACTCGGCGTGGACTCATTGAGTTGCTTCCGTGAGAATCACCTGGCCCCACCACCCCTAATCCCTCCTCAAGTAAGGAGCGGACAGCGAACTCCCCTCCTGGGATCAAGGAAGGGCTAGGGGTGGTTGGAGCAAGATCGATTCCCCTAGCGTTACGCCCCAATGCTACAAGCGCTTGAGGCACTATCGCCAGAATGATAGCATGAGTTGAGACCGGGGCATCCGATGAACACGGGAATGCAGAACCTCGTGGGGCTTGATCGCCAGGAGTTGGAGCGACTGGCACAGTCCCTGGGGAAGGCGCCGTATCGCGGCCGCCAACTCTATCACGCCATTTACCGCCGCCGCGCAACGGCCATCGCCGGCTTGACGGACCTCGATAGGGATTTCAAAGGGACCCTCTCAGCTCACTACGATGTCGACTACCCGCGCGTCCAGGCCGTGTTCACCTCAACGGACGGCTCCGCCCGGTACCTACTGCGTCTTCAAGACAACACGCTGATCGAGACCGTCTATATGCCGGAGGAGTCGCGGGCGACGCTTTGCCTTTCCAGTCAGGCGGGCTGCGCCGTGGATTGCCGCTTTTGCTTCACCGCGCTCTTGGGGCTGCAGCGAAACCTCTCGGCGGGAGAAATTCTTGGCCAGGTAATGGCGGTAACTAAGGCGCGCGAGATTCTCCCTCGCACTCGGCTCAATCTGGTCTTCATGGGAATGGGTGAGCCGCTCCTGAACCTTGCCCAGGTGATGAAAGCCGTCCATATACTCGCCGATCCGCAAGCTTTTGGCATTCCGCTGCGTCGTATCACAATCTCCACCTCGGGCATCGTCCCGCGCATCAATGAGATGGCGCGTGACCTGGGGCGTCCGAAACTGGCCGTCTCGTTGAACGCTTCGACCGAAGAACAACGAACGGAGCTGATGCCGATCAACCGGAAGTTTCCGCTGCGCGACCTCCTGCGCGCCTGCCGCGCCTACCCGCTGCGCCCCCGCGAACTGCTGACCTTCGAGTATGTTCTTCTCGACGGCTTCAACGATGCGGACGCCGATGCCCAGCGCCTGGGAAAACTGCTTGGCGGAATGCGCGCCAAGGTCAACCTCATCCCCTACAACTCCGGCACCGAGCTTCCCTATCGTGCCTCTCCCATGGAGAGAGTTTTGGCCTTCCAACAGGTTCTGGCGGAATGCCGGATTCCAGCCTACATCCGTCTTTCACGAGGACAGGATATTGGCGCCGCCTGCGGCCAGCTCCGTTTGAAAGGAATGCGAAATGGCGACTCTACCCCTGACCCCTCCTCAAAGAGGAAGGGAGCCGATTCCCCTCCGTGATAAGCAGGGGGGCGGGGTGGTTTCGCGCGTGGCTAGCGAAGGGTTGCAGGGCGAATTCCGATAACCGCCGCCATGCGGCCCGTGCCACTTCCGTCGCGCCGATAGGAATAAAAGAGGTCCGGGTGGCAAGCGGTGCAGAAATCGACTGCGGCGACATGGCGAGGCGCGAGCCCCGCGCTATGGAGTTGATCTTTTGCGACCGCAATCAGGTCAAGATGCGATGAGGGTCTTGGATCGGCACTGTGCCCAGGCGGCTGCATATTCGGGAATGAGAGGGAGTAGCGCTGGGGACGGGACGCCGGGTGTCCCGGCGGCTTGCGAAAGAACTCATCCGCGTTTGGGAAGCTCCCCCGAAAGGCTTCTTCCACATCTTCTCCCACCTCGTAACAACACGCGCGGATGGAAGGACCCAGCACGGCGAGCAAGCTCGAGGGCGAGGATCCATGCACGCGGCGCATCTCCCCCACCGTTTTTTCGATGATGCGCCCCAGTGCGCCGCGCCACCCGGCATGAACTGCTGCCACCGCCCGATGTTTTGGATCTGCCAGGAGCAGGGGCAGGCAGTCGGCAGTTCGCACCGACAGGAGGATGCCGGCTTGATCAGTCAGCAACACATCGCCTTCAGGCTGGGCAAGGCCGGATTGACTAGCCGACGGGCTGCCGGCAAGGCGGTACTCAAGGTCGCGGCCCCTTGCGTGACCAACTTGATAAGCGACCGTGGAATGGACTTGCCGTAGCGACGCAAGCGCGAAGTGTTCCGCGCCAAGTTGCCGAAAGAAAAGGTCCCGGTTCTTCCGCACTCCGAGTTGCGGCTCGCCCTGCGTGAGTCCCAGATTGAGGCCGGCGGAGGGTCCGCGGCTCACCCCGCCACGGCGAGTACTAAAGGCATGGACCAGCCAGGGATCGCGGGTGAGGAGTGGGTGTTCGATCCATGCTAGCCCGCCCCGCGAGACGAGATGTGAAGTAGGGTGACCCAAGAGTCGAATATAGCATAAGAAGACCGAAGTCCTGAGCCCGCAGGGGCGCGAGTGGTTTAGCGAGGTCGCACGCCCAGCGAACGGAGCTGACCAGAGCCGGCTCTGTGGACTCCCGATCATTGAGGAATGGCGAGGTCTGGGGGAACCGCCATTGCGAGTTGCACCCCTCACCCGGGCCTGGGCAACCCCTTGCGCACAGATGCCAGTTGAACCTTGCGTGCCACTCTGGTATTCTGACTTAGGCTTAACAGGGCCGTTCAACCAATAACCCAAACGAAGCCTTTGACCAGGGGCCTGTAAGGTCCTTTTTCTGCACAAGAGGGACGACAGATATTTGAGGGAAAACAGTCTCGCTCTGCGATCGTTCATTGACGCACTGCAACCATGTAGCGAAACGGAGACATCCAAGTTAGGGGAAAGGAGCACGATGTTATCAGATCGCCTGGTGCGTATGATCGAACACCACGCAGATGAGCTGATTCGCGCTTTGGTTGAGGACCTTCAGTCCAACCCGCGTACCGTGTCTTACCACAGATTCTCCCGGGAAGCGATTCACCTTCGCACCTATAACGTGTACAAAGACCTCGGCTTGTGGCTGAACAGCAAGGCCGAAGAGGACATCGAAGCGAGATACACCGAGTTGGGGAAGCAACGCCAAGCCGAGGGAGTGCCCCTGAACGAAGTTGTCTACGCCCTCACCTTGACGAAGTATCATCTACGAGACTATATTCGAGCCGCCGGTTTAGTTGATTCTGCCATCGATCTGTATCACGCGTTGGAGTTGCAGCGCCTATTGGGCCAGTTTTTCGATAAGGCAGTCTACTACACCGTCAAGGCCTACGAGTACGCAGCGGATTTCCAGGCCTCTGCCAGCGAAGTGCATTGAGTGTTCTGGACCTGACCCCAGCCCCGGCTTTTGGCACATGATCGTTGGAACAGGTGTTGACATCATGGAGACTTCTCGCGTCGAAGAAGCTCTCCAGAAGCACGGTGAACGTTTCGCGAACCGGGTATGCACGCCGGCGGAGATCGCTTACTGCAATAAGTTCAAGAACTCGGCGGAGCGGTTCGCAGCGCGCTTTGCGGCCAAGGAAGCGGCTTTTAAGGCCTTGGGGACGGGCTGGAGCCGCGGCGTACGATGGGTCGATGTGGAAATAACCCACGCCCCAAGCGGCAAGCCGGAGTTGACCCTGAGAGGCCAAGCGGCGGAGATTGCGCGTCAGATGGGAGTTGTCCGGACCGCCGTCTCGATCTCGCACGCCGGGCGATTCGTGGTTGCTCAGGTAATCTTTGAATCCGATGGCTAGCTTTCTTCAAAAAGCGTGCCGCTGCTGTCTATGCTTGGGCATGGTGTGGTTTTGCGTATTAAGGTTGTTGCCCGCGCCTGCCGAGGCGATCGGAGAGGACCAGCACCTACCGGAACTGGGCGCCAAAGAAGCTTCCCGTCTGCTCGTGTCCCAAACTCCTCCAGAGTACCCCGTCCTGGCTAAAGTGAATTACATTCAGGGCCGAATTCGCGTGCGGCTCACGGTCGACACCGAAGGCAAAGTTGTGAATGTGCACGTGCTGAGCGGCAATCCGCTCCTGGCTGCTGCTGTCCTCAATTCTGTTTCCGGTTGGCGCTACCGTCCGTATATGGCAAGGGACGGGCACACCCCTACCGCTTTCGAGACCAAGCTGGAGGTGAACTTCTCTCTGCGCACGAACCGAATGGACCTTATGCCCACGAAAGCGGAATCGGATTTCGGCCGTCAAGTGAAGCCTCCTGAGGTCTTAACAGCGTCAGGGATAAGCACCACGACTGATGCTTTCGTTCGGCTGCGCTTGCTGGTAGGCGCCGACGGCAAAGTTATCGATTCAGAGATTCTGAAGGGCATACCCTCTTTATTGGAAAAGGCGACGAGGGTCATCACGCGCTGGTCGTTCCGGCCGGCAAGATGGGGCACGCTCGCGGTTCCGTGGTACCTTGACGTCGAAGTCCCCGTCGAGCACGCTAAAGCCCAGGCCGGTGTTGGGTTGTCACAGGAAGCTCGGGGGGCCGTAACAGAATGACTGAACCCCCGGAAGCATCAACTTGGCTGCAGGATCAACCTTGCGCCACGCCGGGTGGAGTCGCCGCTGCCGTGCTGAACTTAACCGGCCTCGGCGCCCGAGAAGTTCTTCCCCAAAAGGTAATCCGGCGCTAAAATCAGTAAGTAAGCCGAAGGTGACCGTCGGCCCGGCGTCTAACGCCGGTGGAGTGAGCGTTTAATGAAATTAGATTGGGCAAAACGGACTTGGAAGATCTGGCCGATAGTCTTCGTCTTCCTGATCCCGCGCGGCGCGACGACGGGAACCGAGCAGGCCAAGGAAGCCATTTTTCAATACGCGGGCGGAAGCGAGAAGATCGAAATCGATTGTGCCGGGAAGTTGGAAGTCTCGGATAGCGGCCTGTTGTTCAGATGTCCGGGAGTGTCAGTGGATATGCCGTTTTCGACGATTACTCTTATGCAGTTCCGCCCCGACATCAGCCCCAGCGTCCGCAACCTGAAGCTCAAGTGGAAGACCTACCCCAGCATTCTGGTAGCGGGCAAGCGCAACAGGTTTTTCACTGTGGTGTACAAAAAGCAAGGCGTAACCCACGTGATGGTCTTGCAGGTTGACTCGCTTTCCATGCGGCCCTACCTCGCCGAGATCGAGTTGAAATCGGGTAAGCGCGTCGAAGTGATGCCTTACGAGGACTACTCGTAGAAGCCGAAACTCGAAATCCGAAAATCGAAATTCGCAGGCCACTGCCCCGCCATCGGCTCCCAGGTTGCAACCTCGAGTCCGTACTGCCAACCGCCACCGAGTCCCTTGCATTCATCGCAACGACTGCAGTCTTGCATTCCGAGTTTCGAATTTCGATTTTCGAATTACGCTTTTCGGTTCACTGGGGATTGCTCCCAGCCCCGCCCAAGAAATAGCCCGCCTTGGTCCGCACTTTGACTCCGCTGCGGTCGACGTGCACCTCGATGCGATGAAAGCCGTTGTTGTCGGGCGCGTGGGGAACGTAGGCGATCTCGTATTGGCTTTGGATTTCGTCGGCAATCTTGTTGAGCTCATCCTGCATCGGCTTCTTTGACCAAGCCCCGTAACTCAGCCCTCCGGTGTACCCCGCGTAGAACTCGAGGGCGTCCTTGGCCACCACGGACCTGATCATCTCCCCGCTCGCCAGGATAAGGGGGACGATCGGCAAGTTGGCCCCATTGTCCCAGTTGTTTTCGACGTTCGAGGGTGTCTGCGGCATGCTGGGCGGGGCGGGCAGCGCCACGCTAGAGGCCAGGACGCTCTGTGGGGGAGCCTTTGGCTGTTTCGTCAGCATCGCGTGCGACTGGCTGAATCCCAGACCATAGATCGTGATGCCCGCGTTCAGAGCCCGTTGCACAACTTCCTCTTTAGTCGTTCTGCTCCCGATGTCATGCCCATCCGAAAAAGCTACGATGATGCGGCGGTCGTCCTTCGGCTGGCTTTCAAGCATTACGATGGCCTGCGTCAAGGCGTCGTTCAGATGCTGAGACCCGCCCCGCGCCTCGACGCGACGCAGAGCAGTTTCCAGTTCGTCGCCGTTTTGGGTGAAGTCCTGGAGGGTGCGAATCTGATCGCCATAAGTGACCACCGCCGCTTGTCCCTGCGGTCCCAGCATCAAACTCGAGAAAACCGGACCAAGAGGGCGGACTTCGCTGAGCAAAGGCTCCGACGTGCCGTTGGCTTCCACCACGATGACTGCCGCCAGAGGATGCTGCTCAAGGCTGAACTGTTCGATTTTCTGTCGTACTCCATTGTCCAGAACCTCAAAGTCCTTCTCCTGCAAGTCGAAAACATAATCGCCTTTCGAATTGATCACCGTCACCGGCGCCAATACCATGTTCGAGGGGACACGAATCCGCGTGTCGGCCTCGGGGGGCTTGGCTTCGGTCACAGACTCATGCTCGGAGGTTGGGCGCGGCGGGTTTTGCGCACCTTCCTGACAGACAGCAGAACTCCCCAGGCTAAGAAAACCACCCACCAGCATCACCCTCCAGGCTGATTTCAGGAAAGCATAAGTGCGATTCACAGTCATTCGCCCCTCCCTGCACGTCCCCGCGTGATTAGATGTGTGCGCGCGTCCCAAAGTTGCCGCAAAAGCTGGAAACTGGAAAGTGGAAAATGGAAATTGGAAGCTCGTAAATGAGGGCTATGTTTGGGGTTACGAGAGGCCAGTTTCCATTTTCCAATTTCCATTTTCCGCCCTTACCCCCCGTTGCCGCAAGGCCTCATAAAGCACCACAGCGGTGGCCACGGAGACGTTTAGTGAGGGCACAGGGCCGCGCAGGGGAATGTGGGCCAGTTGATCGCACGTTTCGCGTACCAAACGGTGCAGGCCCGCCCCCTCTCCCCCCAAGACCAGCGCACAGCCCTGGCCATAGTCCAACTCCAGGTACGACTTGTCGGCTTTTGCCTCAAAACCGTAAACCCAGATCCGGCGCTCTTTGATCTCCTCCAGGGCGCGAACCAGGTTGGTGACGCGTGCAACCTTGGCGTGCTCGAGCGCCCCCGCGGAAGCCCTTGCCACAGCGGGCGATATGCCCGCGGCACGACGCTCCGGAATAATGACCCCCGCGCACCCCGTAGCCACTGACGTGCGCACAATCGCTCCCAGATTGGCTGGGTCTTCGACCCCGTCCAGTACCACCAGCAGCGGCCGAGCAGAACTGCCGAGCAGGGTCTCGAGGTCGTCGTAGGCTCGAGGGGCACAGACTGCCACGACGTTCTGATGTTGGGTGTTGCCCGCCATGCGCTCTACCGCGGGCCGGGGAGCAAATCGTACTCCGATGCCACCAGCTCGGCAAGCGTCAATGATTTCCTGCACCCGCGGGTTGTGCTGCCCTTGCGTAACCAGTACGTATTCAACCGGATGGCTGAGCACGGCTTCCTTGACCGCGTGAATGCCGTAAATTACCTCGAGCTTTGTCCCACTCTCCCGATGTGACATGGGTTGTTGCGTTGACAGATTACGATACCACATCCGCGGCCAGCGAATGTTGGCATTCTTAGCGGTTGGAGGAGTGTGCGCAGTCGCTCAGGCCGGTCTGCCAACGGGCGCCCAGAAACCATGAAAACCCTGTCATTCTGAGCGAAGCGAAGAATCTCGCCCTGATCTTTTCGTTCTTGCTTCATCACGGGCCAGAGCGAGATTCTTCGCTTCGCTCAGAATGACGGCGCGTTTTCAAAACAGGCGTAGACACCGCCACTCCGCTTAGAAAAGCAGCTTCAACGCGAACTGGATCAGCCTTGGGTCACGGGCTTTCGAGACTTGGCCGAAGGTTGGGCCGTCGGTGATATTCCCGTCCGGCACGTAGAACTGGGCGTGGTTGAAGGCGTTAAAGAACTCGGCGCGGAACTGGAGTTCTTTGTGCTCGGCGAGCCGGGTGGTCTTCAACAAAGCCAGGTCGGCGTCGTTGATTGCGGGGCCGCAGCAAAGCGAGCGCGGCGAGTCGCCGATGGTTCCGAGAGCCTGCGGCGCGAACGCATTGGGGTCAAAGTACTGATTGGCGACCGGTTGGCAGTCAGGTGCGCCGGCCCCGGCGGTTGGGCCGGTTCCCAAGGCGCAGCCAGATTTGCGCGGATTCTGGGTTGTGAATTTGCTCACCAGGTCAGGCTCACCGGGATACTCGAAGTCCTGGCTATTCTCCAGTTCGAGGTCGCTCCAGGAAGTGATTCGGATGGGGAAGCCGCTCTGGAAACTGAAGATGCCCGACATGCCCCAGCCATCCACCACCTTCCCCACCACAGCGTGTTTTTCCGGAACGGGCAACTCCCAGTAATAACTCAGAACGAACCGCTGCGGAGCGTTAAACAACGAAAGCGCGCGGCTGCAGCGGAAGCAGAGCGGATCGAGGGTATTTTCAAAGCTTGAGGCCTCATCGAACGACTTGCTCCAGGTGTAAGCGGCGAGAAATTGCAGGCCTTTCGCGAAGCGCCGCTCGAGAGAGACTTGCAGCGAGTTGTACGCCGAGTTGGCGATGGTATCTTGCGCGAAAATGCTGGCGAAGACCGGAGTACCGTCCGGAGGGCATCCAGCGCCGGTGGTCGGCTCGCAAAACGGCGACGAGTATCGGCGCAGCCCAACCAAGTTTATGGCGGGGTTATTCGGCCCTGTCACCACGGGCACCGAGCCATACGGAAGATGCACGCTCATGCCGGCAGGGATGGAATTGGCGGGAATCTGGAACGAACTATCGGCATAGAACGGCCCGCAGGTAAAGCTGGAGGCAAGTGCAGGATTGGAATTGGAGTAGAAATTCGAGATGTTCTCGAGATCCAGGCAGGTTTGGGCGGTGCCGTAGTTCAAGTCGTGAGTAGCCAACAGGCGATGCCCTTGCGAGCCCACGTACGCCGCTTGCAGAACCATGTCCCCGGTAAGTTCGCGCTGCACGTTGAAATTGTATTGAGCCGCGTATTGAGCGCGAAGATTCGGTTGGAGTTCGCCGAACATCAGGATCGGGCGGAACGTGGACCAATCCACCGGCTGACCACGAGGCGGGTGAAGTATTCCGTTGAAAGGATTCGGATAGACCGAACCGTCCTGGCCGAGGAAGGGCGTATTGAATAGGGTTTCTGAAAGGTTGATGCTGCCACCGAACGGGGGCTCGCCGCTGAACTGCTCGAGCACTAGCTGCTCCATGGGATTGTAGAAAAGTCCCCACCCGGCCCGGAGGCTCGTCATGCCTGGCCCACCGGTGAGCTTGGCGAGTGTTCCGCTGTTCCAGGAGGGGCTCCAGGCAAGGCCGAGGCGTGGCGCGAAAGCCTTGTAGTAAGTCTGCGTCAAGGCGTCGGTGATCCCTTTGTCCCCCGGCACGACCAACCCTTGCGGGAACACCGCCTCGCCGGCGCTTCCAGGGCCGCAATTGGTGGTCCCAAACTCACCCACTAAGGGATTATCGGCGCTGAGTTGGCAAGGGTAGACGGTGGTGTTTTGACCCGGCCGGAAAGTTTGCGTGCGCGCGCCGATATCGGCGAGCGGGGTGTTCAATTCCCAACGCAAGCCGTAGTTCATGGTCAGGGCGGGGCGGATTTTCCAGCTATCCTGCGCGTAAAAATAGAGCGAAGAGCTGCGCACCGTTTCGTTCTGCGCCGAACCTTGCAAATACGAGTCAGGAAGTCCGAGAAGATAATTCGGGTAAAGATCCGAGTACCCGGGATCATTCGGGCCGCCGCCCAGGAAGGAGAAATCGCCGTTAACGTTAAAATACAAAAGCTGGTTAAAACGCTGGCGGCGCGCGTCGACGCCGAATTTCAGGCTGTGGTTGCCGACTACCTTGCTCAGATTGTCCATCCACTGGAACGTGTTCCCGATTTGCGGAAGTTCACCTTCGTAGTTGTTCCCTATGGCGAATCCCCCGGAAACCGTCAGGAAGGGTACGCCCTCGTGCTGAGTCCCAAGGTGGGGAGTGATGCCGAGCGCGGGATTATTCGGATCCGAAAAGCATTGGTCCGCCGGCACCGACTTGCAGGAGTCCTGGACGAGGTTGGTATGCTGAGGATGGTTGAATTCGCCTTGCGCCTCGCGGAAGGCGGAAAAGCGAAGCTCGTTAACCGTGCTGGGGCTGATCACCCACGTATGCGTGAGGTTCACTTGCTGGTAGCGGTTGTTGTAAAGCCCTCCGAAGCCCGGCACGTTAGCGCCCGCGCCCTGAAAGAACGAAAAAGGCTGGGTGTAAAACTGGTCGTCAAAATAATAGTAAGCGTTGAATTGCTGGTGATCGCTTAGCTTGTGATCGATGCGGCCTGTCAACTGATCATCGTACTCACGCGAGGTGGGGACGGACTGATATTCTGTCCCGTTTAAGTTCGCCTGCGGCACGTACTGATTCATCAAGTCGAGCGCCGTGGGATCAAAGCACTGCGGAGGGATCTGGTTGTTGGGAAAAATGGCGGAGTAAGCAGTTCCTGGAGCGATCGGCGCTCCGCCTTCTGCAGCCACCGCCGCGGCGCATCCCGGGCGCGCGTTCATAAGCGCGGAGACCGTACCGTTAGGATCGCTTAAAGTGCCCGTAAAGGGCTGCCCGGCAGAAAAATCGCCGCCGCGCTCGGCGACCGACGGCACAGGAAATGCCGGCGAAGGGGTCCCCTCCCGGATGCGGCGTCCCTCATAGGAGGCAAAAAAGAAGGTTTGATCTTTGCGCATGGGTCCGCCGAGGGTGCCGCCAAACTGGTTTTGCTTAAAGTCGGGAATTGCGGTGTCAAAGAATCCGCGCGCGTTGAGCACGTTGTTGCGGAAGAACTCGTACACGTCGCCGTGGAAGGCGTTGGTGCCCGACTTGGTGACGACGTTGACCACCGCGCCGGAATTGCGGCCAAATTCGGCGTCGAAGGTATTCGTCAAGACGCGGAATTCCTCGATGCTGTCCGGAGAAGGCTGCACGCCCGGCAGATTCACGAACTGGTCGTTGGCGTCACCCCCGTTCACCGTGTAGTTATTCGAACGCCCGCGCCCCCCGTTCACGGAAACCACTCCGGGCTGGTCGCTGCCATAGAAGAGGTCCGAGCCGAGTTGCGACTGGACGCCGGGCTGCAATTGCAGGAGTTGGTAGGTATCGCGCGTATTCAGGGGAAGCTCCACCACCGCCTTATCATTCACCACCGCGCCAACCTGCGTGCTGACGATTTCGATGAGCGGGGCGGCTGCCTCGGCGGAAACCACCTGCGCTACCGGACCTAATTCCAGCTTGACGTCCACCGCGGTGACGTGACCCAGCCTGACGTCGATTTCAGTGTGCCGGGCCAGCTTGAATCCGGGCGCTTGCACGGAGACGGTGTAGCGCCCCACCGGCAGGGCAGGGAACTCGTAGTCCCCGCTGTCATTCGTCGTCACCGTGCGGGTGACATGAGTGTCGCTTTGGGCGGCGGTGACGCTGGCGCCCGGCACAAGTGCGCCGGAGGGGTCCGTCACCGAACCCCGAATGGTGCCCGTCGTCTGAGCCCACCCTTCGCATGTTGAGAACACGAAGAAAAAGAGTCCGAGTAGACAGAAGAACGCCTTCACCTTCATCTTTGCTCCTATCGGATTGCGTCGCGGATGATTTGAATGCGTCGCACCGGAATTTTGATGGCATGGAAATTCAATTTTCCAGACTCTATTTCGCAAGTTAAAGTAAGAAGCGCGGCGACGTCAAGAAGAGATTTCAAGTTCTGCGATTTTTTGTGAACTTTTTTTGAACTCGAGCGAGGCGAGTGCGAAAAAGGTGTCGGGTGTCAAGTTTCAGGTGTTGGAAGACGTAGCGCGGACGTCTCGCCCGCGCCACCCCAACTGCCGCCGGGTAGCACCTCAGCGGTACAGTTTGGCAAACATTACCTTCTCTATTGCTGCTTGGAGTTCTGGCGGGAGTTTTCTGCCCTGCGCGGTCAGGTAAAACACATCGATGGCCTTCTCGCCTTCGGTGTCGATCAACGCGATCTCGATGTTGCAGCCGAGTTCGGCGAGGACGGAGCTGACTTGGTAGAGCAATCCGGGGCGATCCTGGGTAACCAGCTCGAGCAGGGTGCTGTGGGAAGAGCTCGAGTCGTCAAAGCGGAGCTTGGTAAGAATGGTAACTTTGGGTTTCCGGGTCTGCGCGGCATGGAGCCGTCCGCTGAGAAGCTTGGCGAGCTCCGTCCTTCCTTCAAGGACATCGACGAGGTTGGATTTCAGGCGCTCCGCCTCCGAAGGGTTCAATTCCAGCGTGCGATAGAGGTCACCGAAGCGGAAAGTGTCCAGAACCAGCCCAGCCGCATTGGCGAAAGCGTCGGCTTTCACGATGCTCATCCCCCAAGCCGCGAGCGTCCCCGTAATGGAGGCGAAGAGAAACGGCCGGTCCGGGGTAATGACCGTCAGCTCGTGCAGACTGCCTTGCGCCTTCAAGTGAACTTGCGCCGGCGCCGACGCAAGCCGTTCCGCCAGCTCAAGGTGCAACGCGATTTCATCGGGCGAATGGGCCGCCAGGTAGCGCCGCGGAAACCCCTCGAGAAAACGCTCGATCTTTTCCCGGCTCATGGAGGGCGTCAGCAGCGGTAGAATTCGCTCAGCCGCTGAGGCGCTGGCGACAGCGAGTGTCAGCCGCTCGTCATCCGCGCTGCGAGCCAAGTGATTCGCTGTTGAAGCGTAGAGTCGCCACAAAAGCTCGGTCTTCCAGGGCGTCAAGGCTTCCGGATTGACCGACTTGATGTCCGCGTAGGTCAAGAGCGACAGCATCTTCAAACGCTCGCTCGTCTCGACTTTCTCCGCGAAGGCGCGCACGGTTTCCGGCTCGAAAATATCGCGCCGCTGCAAGGTGGTGGACATCTCGAGATGGTTGACGATGAGAAACCGCACGGTGGCGCGGTCCAGCGGCGCCAACTCGAGCCGCGTCATGATTGCTTCCACCGCCTGGCGGCTTCCCTCAACGTGGTCTGGCGTCTCCATGCCTTTGCCCACGTCGTGGAAAAGCAAGGCGAGGTAGAGGAGTTCCGGTTGCTCGAGTTCTTCGAGGATCTCGGCGAGTCGATCTTCCCAATCACTCCCCTCGTCGTCCCTGCGAAAGCGGGGACCCACTTCCTGTGGATTCCCGCCTGCGCGGGAATGACGGGCAGGGAGTGATTTTCGGGATCGAGAGAGAGCGTGCAAGTTCTGAATCGTCATGAAGGAGTGCTCGTCCACCGTGTAGCGGTGAAAGAAGTCCCGGATGACCAGCGAATCAATCGCCTGGAACTCCGGGAAAAGAGCCCTCAGCACACCCAGCCGATTCATCTCCCGCAAGGCCTTGGCCGCAGCCGGGAAACTAAGTACTTGGCGAAAGTGGTTCCAAACTACGCCCCTGTCCACGCGGTTGATAACCCCGCGAGCCAGGGCTTCGGCAACGGCCCTTTCTGCCTCGCGGCTCACCTCGAGCCCGTGCCGCGCCACGGTTTCAAACAAACGCAGAAGCAGCACGGGGTCCTGGGCCGGCGCCGCAGGCTGGCGAAAATAGACCTTCTCCCGCAGGACGGAGAAATCCGCATTCGAGAGGCGTGATCTCCAGTTTTGGAACAGCCCATGGAGTCCCGTGCCGGCAGCCGTGGAATCGTCCAGAAGGCGCAGGGTAAGTTGGCAGATGGAGCGGACGCGGCGAAAGTAAGCGCGCATCCAATCCTCGGGGGTGGGCGGCGGTAGCTGCCGACTGCCTGAGTCGGGGTCCACGCCGCGCCGGCAGCCGATGCCGCGAGCGCAGGCCTCATCCTGGCATTCGTAGCTCAACTGATTGTCGTCGCGTTCACGGAAGAAGTGAAGAAAACAGCGGGTGGCGCAGAGGAATTCCCACGCCGGGCCGGCCTCGGCGCGCCAGGCTGCCGGCCAAAGTTCTTCCGGCGGGCCCCAGACTTTGTGCTTCGCGATCGCCGAAATGCGAGCCAGCCACCGGCAAACATGATAGTCCCGGAGGCCGCCGGGGCCATCTTTGAGGTTCGGCTCAAGATGAAAAATGGTGTCGTCATACTTCCGATGCCGCGCGCGTGTGATCTCTGCCAGGTTGCGAAACAGGTCTTGATGATCTCGCGACACCAGGTGCGGATAAACGTCGTCGTGCAACCGGTTAAAGAGTTCACGATCACCCGCCAGGTACCGGCAATCAAGCAGTGCGACGTTGAACTCGAGGTTCTGCCGGTAGAGCCGGCCGCACTCCGCCAGTGTGTGCACGCTGTGTCCGACCCGAAGTCGCAAGTCCCATAATTCCCGTAGAAGGGCCGCGATTGCCATGCGCTGGGAGGCCTGCTCGGCGCTGCTTTCGGTGAGGAACAACAGGTCAATGTCCGAATGCGGAAACAGTTCTCGCCGGCCATAGCCGCCCAGAGCGAGCATGCAGAATTTGCCCGGTTGATCGAGTTGCGTGGAAAAGTAGCGGCGGTACAGCGAGGCCACCGCCGTGTCCACCAACTCCGAACGCCCACGCAGCACCGCCAAGCCATCGCCTGTGCGATCGAAGTTCTGCTGGATTGTTAGGGATTCTGTAGCGTAGAAATCCGAGAGGCTGAATGCGGAGATTGGTTCTCTGTCCATTTGCAACAATCGCCGTCTCCCCAGGGAAGATGGTTATTCATTCAGGTCGAATGCCCGGCGTCCACCACGCGACACCTCTCGTTGACGTCCATTTTCTATTTTCCAATTTCCATTTTCCACTACAGCGCCGCGTCCCCGCGCTCATCGTTGCGAATACGGATGGCGTCGTCCACGTGCGTCAGGAACACTTTTCCGTCGCCGATCTTCCCGGTCTTCGCGGCTCTTAGAACGGCCTGAACGGCCTGTTCGGCGAGGGCGTCCGGGACCACCATCTCAATCTTGATCTTGGGGAGCAGATCAACCTTGTACTCGTTCCCACGATAGAACTCGGTGTGTCCCTTCTGCCGGCCGTGCCCACGCACCTCCAGGACCGTCATGCCTTCCACGCCGATCTCATGGAGAGCGTCCTTGACCGCGTCAAACCTCGAGGGCTGAATAATCGCTTCGATTTTTTTCATTGGCACCCCTGTAGGGGCGGCCCTCGTGGCCGCCCTGGGCAAATGTCTGTCAACGTGAGCCCGCTCGCTGTCATTCTGAGCGGAGCGAAGGATCTCTGCAGTTCACTCTTCTCGCCCGCGAAGCAAACTGCAGAGATCCTTCGCTCCGCTCAGGATGACAGGCATCGGTTTTCCCAACCCAATCGCCTAAACCTCCAGATTGTAACCCTCTTCCCCGTGTTGCGACAGGTCCAGGCCCTGAATCTCTTGTTCGGCCGGAACGCGCAGACCCACCACCACATCCACAATCTTCAAAATGACGAGCGTGCCGACGATCGCCAGGGCCCAGGCAATAACCACGCCCACCAGTTGGTTCATGAGTTGATGGGCATTGCCGTCGATCAAGCCCACCGGCAGCGCATTACCCTTGCTGTCTTTATAAATCGCATTCACCGCTTGGGAAGCAAAGACGCCGGTCAAGAGCGCCCCGATGGTGCCCCCCGCGCCGTGCACCCCGAACACGTCAAGAGAATCATCGTAACCGAACAGGCTTTTCACCTTGGCCACCATGAAATAGCAGAACACGCCGGCGATCAGTCCGATGATCAGCGCAGGCATGGGCGCCACAAACCCGGACGCGGGCGTAATCGCCACCAAGCCTGCCACCGCTCCTGAAATCGCTCCCAGCACACTGGCTTTTCCGCGCGTCAGCCACTCGGCAGCGGCCCAACCCAGGGCCGCCGCGGCGGCTCCGAAATGCGTGGCGACGAAGGCGCTCGAGGCGAGGCTTCCGGCGGCCAGCGCGCTCCCGGCGTTGAATCCAAACCAACCCACCCAAAGCAGGCAGGCGCCGATGAAGCTCAGCACCACGCTGTGCGGCGGCATCGGCTCTTTCGGATACCCCAGCCGTTTGCCCAGGTAGAGCGCGCACACCAGGGCCGACACCCCGGAAGTCACGTGCACGACGGTCCCACCGGCAAAATCAAGCGTGGGGACGGCGCCGCCCAGGGAGGCATTGAGTATGCCTCCCTTGCCCCAAACCATGTGGGCCATGGGATCGTAGACGAGGATGGTCCATAAGGTCATGAACAGCAGCATGGCGCTGAACTTCATCCGCTCCGCAAAGGCGCCCGTGATCAGGCCCGGGGTGATGATAGCGAACATCAATTGGTAGACCATGAAGGTCTGTTGCGGGATGGTGGCGGCGTAGTCCGGATTAGGCGCTGCGCCCACCCCCTTGAGGAAAAGGTAGCCAAGCCCTCCCAGGAATCCCCCGCCCCCGTGGAACACCAGGCTGTAGCCGAAAAGAGCCCAGAGCACAGTCACCAGCACCATCATGGTGAAACTCTGCATCATGGTGGCCAGCACGTTCTTTTTTCGCACCAATCCGCCGTAGAAAAGCGCCAGGCCGGGTCCGGTCATCATCAGCACCAGCGCCGCGCTGGTCAGCATCCAGGCGTTGTCGCCGGAGCTGCGCGCGTCGGCAATCTCCTGCTCGAGTTGAGCCACGCGGTCAGCAGTATTGGAAGCCGGCGCGGCCTGCGCCGTGGGAGCCGGGTTATCGGATGGCGCTGAAGTCTGAGCGAGCCCCCGCCCGCCCGCCAATCCAACCACCAGCACCAGACCTAGAAAAAGCCCGGTGAGCAACCTAGGCATGGAATTCTCCTCTGAATTCTGAACCGTTATTTGGAGTGATGACAGTCTCTATTATAAGAACTTACGCGGGATTCGCCCAAATCAAATATATTTATGAGCACGAAAAAAGGCGGCCGCAGACTCTCGTCTTTTGGAGCCTGTGTGGCAACGCCGCAATACTGTCATTCCGAACCCTTCGCTGTCATCCTGAGCGATCACTGGCTGTCATCCTGAGCGATCACTGGCTGTCATTCTGAGCGATCACTGGCTGTCATCCTGAGCGATCACTGGCTGTCATCCTGAGCGATCACTGGCTGTCATCCTGAGCGAAGCGAAGGATCTCCGCAGTTGCTTTTGCTCCAGCTACTTACGAAGAACTGCAGGGATGCTTCGCTGCGCTCAGCATGACAGAATCGAATTTCTTCCCACCTGCCTTATGGAGTCCGTGTTCCTCCGCGGTTCTTTCAACCCCGTGCGAGATTCCTCGTCGCCTGAGGCTCCTCCGAAAATCACCCCCGGCGGCCACTGTACGGGCACGCCATGGCGTGCCCCTACGCGAGGATGACGTGCGGATTCTCATTCACTCGGGTGGGCTGCAAGCCCATGGGTACTCCTCGGAATGACGGAATGAGCGAGTTATCATACAGGCTCCAAGGGCCACCCGCCACGGCTCAGGGCAGCAGCCCGTAAGCCCTAACCCAACAACCCGTCTCTTCCCAAAAGCCCGCGTCTGTAGCACTTCTCGGGGTAGGCCGTTACGTCTAAGTGCAGAGGGCCGCAGATCCAGACATCCCAGAACCCCGTATCTGGGGAGTTTGAATGGGTGAGCCACTTCAACGGTTTAAACCCATGACAGGTTGTTTACGCCTCGCACACCCGACATACTGGCGCCATGGGATCACGGGTCGTAGAGGCTGAATACGAGAAGGGCATGCTCAAGCCGAGCACGCCGTTGATGCTTCGTCCTGGAGAGCGTGTCCATCTGATCGTGATGCGGCAGCCGGATCCGAAGCGATGGGACCTGTCCCGTCTGGCCGAGAGCCCCGCGGCCGAGGAAGCGGTTCTCGCCGAGCAGGGCCTGGAGGGCTGGGCGGCGAACCTCGATGCAGAGGATCGCTAATCAGTTACGTGCAATTCCCCAGTCGGCTCTCCAGAAAAAAATCCGGGACTTAACCGAAGAGGAAACGGCTGAACTCGAACTGGCCACCGACGAGGCTCTCGGTAGGGTCGAGCCGCCGCCCAAGTAGCAGCACCTAAACCCCGAGGAGGAGAAAGGCGTACCTGACACGCATTATGAAAGGGCGCCCCTGATTGTGTAAGGTTGGGTTGCTACGAAATCCAACTTTGACAAGGAGGAGCACCCTTATGAGCGAGGACAAGTATATCGCTTTTGACG
>JBEKMN010000091.1:0-44728 GCA_050008495.1 Terriglobia bacterium
TGATTATGCCGACTCTGGACACAATCCGAGCCCCTCCCAGCCGCTGTCTGTGCTTAGTAGTCGGCATAATCGGGGAGTCGGCATGCTGGCGATTATGCCGCGCGCGGCATAAGCGCCACACATTTGCCAGCCGGTTGGTCATGACAGGTGCCGACTTGCGGACGGTAGCTGACTTGTTGGGGCACGCCAACATCCAAATGACCATGAGGTATGCCCACCTAGGGCCCGCCCATAAACAGATCGCTGTAGACAGGCTCAAAGCTTTTAGCGGAGGCCCGAAGTCTGGTATAGTAGGACGATGAAGGAAACGTGTGCAGTCCGAGGGGAAAAAGAATGGGAAGCCGACTAGCCAGGAAAGTGATGCCCGAATCGACAGCGGGGCTGGCCCCTCGGCTGGCGGACGAACTGACACTAGAACTAGCACCACACAAAAAGAGGATTCTAGGGAAAATAACTAAAGTCTTTATTTAGAATGTATTGGGCCGGTAGCTCAACGGTGGAGCACTGCCCTTTTAAGGCAGGGGTTCTGGGTTCGAGTCCCAGCCGGCTCACCAGGCAGGTAGGCAGAAAGCAGCAGGCAATAGGCACTGAGTAATCTCCTCCGCGCCCTGTTGGCTATTGGCGCTCCACCCCGTGCCCCTCCCCCAGCCGAATCATCCCGGGGCTCAAGCGCTCTTCTCTTGAATCCTGAGTTCCGGCTCGTCACTCGCCACTTGTCACTCGCCACTGAACTTACGGCAGGTCCGCAAAGGGCATCATAAGGGGCGGACGCGCCATGAAGGGCAGGCGGGTGATTTCGGCGACAGCTTGCGACACGTCCTTCTCGCGCCGGGGTTCGAGGGTCATAACAAAGGGCAGTTGGTTCTTGGGCATGGCGGGCTCTTGCAGCACGGAGTCGATGTTGATACCGTGCCGCGCCAGCAGGGTGCAGACGCGCGCCAGGATGCCGGGGCGGTCGCGAACCACCAGACGCAGGTAGGCGGAAATGATGTTTTCTGAAGCCGGCGCGATTCTGGAGGGATGCCACGTCTCGTAGCCCAGCGGAGTCGCGCCTGTTCCGCCCGCCGCCATGCGGCGGGCGATTTGAACTACGTCGGAGAGCACTGCAACGCCGGTGGGTTCACCACCCGCCCCGCGTCCCGTGAGCGTGGTGTTTCCGCCCTTGTTCCCGACCAGCAGGACTCCGTTGATCGAGCCCAGCACGTTGGCCAGTTGGCTGCTGGCGGGGATCATCATGGGCCGCACGAAAATCTCCAGGCGGCCTCGGGAGCGGCGGCGCGCTGAGGCGATCAGCCGAATCGTGCGGCGCAAGCGCCGGGCGTAGGCAAAATCCACCTGCTCGATGGCGGTAATCCCTTCCGCCGGAATCTCTCCCACGCGCACAGCCTGACCGAAGCAGATCATGGCGAGGATAGCGATTTTGTAGCGCGCGTCGTACCCTTCGACATCGAATGTAGGGTCGGGCTCGGCATAGCCTTTTTGCTGAGCTTCGGCCAGCGCTTCGGCGAAGCTGCAGCCGCGGCGCTCCATTTCCGTAAGGATGTAATTCGTGGTGCCGTTCAGAATGCCATAGACGCCCACGAAGTGCTCGCCTGCCAATCCCTCGCGGATGGCATGCAGGATGGGCGTGCCTCCCGCCACGCAAGCTTCGATGCCCAGGCTGACACCCGCGGCGTGGGCGTGTTCGGCAAGTTCCACGCCGTATTCCGCGACGAGTTGTTTGTTTGCGGTCACCAGGTGCTTGCCGGCGTCGACGGCTGCAAAGGCGATGGCACGGGCCGCGGGGAGAACCCCAACCAATTCCACCACAATGTCAATCTCAGGATCGCGCACGACATCGTGCCAGTCCACCGTGGTCTTTACTTGGCCGCCGAGCCAGGACACATCCTTCTGGCGAATGCCGAGCGAACAGAGGGTCTTCAGTTCCAGCTTGCAGCCCAGCCGCCGCTGGATTTCACTCTGATGCTCGACCAACACCTTGACCGTGCCTGTCCCCACCGTGCCGAGCCCAATGACGGCCAGTCCGGCGGTCCTGCGCGGCTCTCTCGAAGCGGCAGCTTGGTTCACGAATTGAATTCTAGGTCGGCTCATACTGGTTGCGGCAGACTTCAACGCTTGCAATCTATTCAATTAACATGCAGCGCGCCGTGGTGGCAAGAGGTTTGTACCCACATTTCCGAGATAACCTCTTTCCAACGAACCTTCAGGCGTTATTCAACATCAGTATTTATGCGGGTTTGAAGGCAGTGAAGACGCCTCGGAGGTGCACACCCGGCGGGTAACAAACAAAACCAGCCCTTTCAGTTCTCGTTTAATGCTTCCTTGAAGGTCGATTCCCAGGGATCGCGAGTGACTTCCGACGGTGGCCTGATTCTGGTTCGGGAGTTGGATGAGCGACTCGGTCTGGAGAAGCTCATCGAGGAACACTGGCGCGACTCCCGACAAGGCTTGAACAAGCAGTTCATGCTGGCCGATATGCTGCGGCAGTCGGTCTACAGTCGTTTGGCGGGCTACGAGGACCTCAATGACGCCGAACGACTGGCCGCTGACCCGACGTTCCGGTTGATCAGTTCGCAGAAAATCTGGGACCGGGGCGCGGCGCTGACCTTGACCTTGCATTGGTTCGAGACCGAGCTGCTGACCAGGGAAGAGAATCTGATCGGGTTGATGGCGTTGAACCGGGAGACGCTGGGGCAGGCCGAGTCTCTCGATGGTTCCGACCGCGTCGTGTTCGACATGGACTCCAGCGAGAGTCCAGCTCATGGGGAGCAAGAGGGCAGCGCATTGGACCCGGTTATCGTGTCATCGGTTCCGGGCCAATGAAGCGCGCTTACCATTGAGCCTGCTGGCCTACAACCTGGGCAACCTGTGGCGCCGCCTCGTGCTGCCGAAGAGGGTCGACGCCTGGTCGCTGACGAGCCTGCAGCAGCGGCTGGTGAAGACTGGCGGGCGGCTGATCAAGCACGCCAGGTACTACTGGTTGATGTTGGCCGGGGGACATCTGCACCGGCGCTTGTTTGGCCAGATGCTGCGGCGGATCTGGGCGCTGCCGGTGCCGAACGGATAGCACACCGATTGCGGCTGCAAAGCCTGGGGAACACTGGGAGGGGGGGACGGTGAGGTGTCCTAGAAATCGATGACGGGGCGGCAAGCCGGGCCCGTCAGACGCGCAATACTGGCCATCGGAACGCGCGACCTTGGCTGGGGCCTGATCTAATGATAAGTTTCGTTGTGTCGATGGGTGGAGAAGTGTACGATGGCTAAGGGTAGAAGGTCCAAATCCGAAATCCCAGTTGATAGCTCGAAGATCCGGGTGCCGACCCCCTTAGGACCGAGAGCGATTGACCCGAGCGAGATAAAGGGGGCTGCCTCCTCATAATTATCGGCCAAGCGCAGCTTCACTGTGCGCGTGAAAAGTGAATAAATCAGACCGAACCCAGGGGGCCTTCGTGGAAACCCGTGGGAACCTAGCTTAGATCAACGCTCGCCCTTTCGCACACGCTTCCCGGCTTGACTGGCGTAGGACGTTCACCGAGGTAGGCAAATGAAGAATGGAACTTACCAAAATCCGCTGGTTAAACTTATTGGTATACGACGAAGGATTTGCTCGCTGGTTGGCATCACAGCGCTTGCCTTGCTCTGCGGAATCAATCCCGCGATGGCGGCATCGAGTACCGCCAAGGGCAGCGACTCTCCGCATTGGATCGGGACCTGGGGAACCGCAGCGCAACCTTCCGTGCCCGGTCATCCGCAGGTGTTCCGCAATCAAACTCTGCGTTTGATCGTGCACACGAGCGCTGGCGGAAAGGAAGTCCGGATCAAGATCTCCAACACTTTTGGTGACCAGCCATTGGTTATCGGTGGCGCACACATCGCCAGGCGCGTCGACGGGGCAAAGATAGATCCTGGCTCCGACCGGATTCTGACATTTCGCAAACACTCATCCACAACAATACCTGCCCGATCGATGGCGGTAAGCGATCCCGTCGTATTGGACTTCCCTGCATTGTCGGACTTGGCGGTCAGCATTTTTCTTCCCGATCCGACATCGGCAACAACCGACCATGCCCTGGCACTGCAGACGAATTATGTCTCGCCCGAAACCGGCGACCACGCAGCCGAGGCGAGTTTCCCAATCGCAGAGAAGATCGGCTCCTGGCCGTTCCTTACCGGCGTTGATGTTGCGGCTTCGCCCGGCGGAGTCACGATCGTGGCGCTGGGATCGTCGCTCACTGACGGGGACGGTTCGACAGAAGACGCCAACCGACGTTGGCCAGACGTGCTTGCGGAGAGGTTGCAGAAGAACGGAGGGGCGGAACTGGGTGTTCTGAATGAAGGCATCATCGGCAATCGACTGTTGAGTGATAGCCAGAGCCCCCACCAGCGGGGCGGTCCGCCGCCACTTGCAGCTTTCTTTCAGCAGGTCGGGCCACTTCTCGGGGAGGCGGGCCTGGCGCGCTTCGAACGCGACGTGCTGGGACAAGCAGGCGTCAAGTACGTGATCCTTGCTCTGGGCGTGAACGACATTCTATTCCCGGGCGCGTTCGTACCCGCGACCGAATCGGTCACTACGCAAGATCTGATAGCGGGCTATCGACAGCTCGTAGCGCGCGCCCACCAAAACGGAATTCGAGCGATTGGAACAACGATCCCGCCATTCGAGAAGGCACTCTTCCGTCAGCCCTTCTTTGACCGCTTTTATAGTCCGGATAATGAGAAAACCCGGCAGGCGGTCAACGCCTGGATCCTCAGCAGTCGTGAATTCGATGGAGTCATCGATTTCGACGCAGCGGTACGGGACCCCGCCCGCCCGACGGGATTGCTGCCGGCGTACGACAGCGGGGACCATTTGCACCCAAACGACTCAGGAGATGTTGCCGAAGGAAACGCGATTCCGCTTACGTTGTTTCACGCGCGCCATCCGCTACCCGCTTCCGAATGAATCCGTCGCTGTCGGCAAGTGGCGAGTTATCTTCCGGTGCCTGCACTCGCCGCCGCTGTTGACCGTCAACTCGCCAGTAGGCTGTTGATCGCGGGTAATCGTCGGTGACAGAAGCCTACTGCGATCCGGTGCTCACGATCCGGCGTGATAATGTCTTCGAAGTACTCATCGACAAACATATACCCTTAAGTCTTTTCAATCCCGCTGGCTGGTACTGGTCTTCCTCGTTGTATGGACAGCACACTCCTTGTAAGTTGGCTGCACTGAGTTTAGACTACTAGGTAGAAGCCGACAGGCTTGGCTTTAATTCAGTACACGGGGGGCGGCTTAAAGCGCGGGACGAGGGGCCAGAATCCCTCGGCCTTCAACCCCTTTTAGCACATTCCTATGAACGAGAACCAGGCCCACATTTCCCACAATCATGCCCACCCCGCCCAGGGGCCGGCCATAAGCGGCGGGACAACTCCTCCGGCAAATGAATGGAACAAAGTCAGGAAGCTGGCGCTGCGGCACCTCAACCGCTTCATATCCTTGGAGGCGAAGGTGTTGAAAGGCGATGATCCGGACGCCATTCATGACATGCGTGTGGCCAGCCGGCGCCTACAGCAAATACTGGACTTGATTTTCCCCACTCCACTGCCCCGCGAGGCGCGCCGATTGCGACGCAAGATCCGGCGATGCCGGCGTGCGCTGGGAGACGTCAGGAACTGCGACGTGCTGCTCGGGCTCGTAGAGCGGCGGCTGGCACGACGGCGCAGCTCACACCGGGAAGCCTGGACGGCCGTCCAACAGCATCTCCAGGAGCGCAGGACGGAGAGCTTCACAAGGGCCACTCGGAAGCTAAGCAGATTGAACTTAGCTGTCTTTTACATGCGCACTAAAGTGATTCTGGACCGACTGGGAGCCAAAGCCGACCAGGGGCAAATCGCGCAGCCGTTGGCACATCCCGGCGGCGCCGTTCTTGAGCCCTTCCCGAAACGGCTGGCCCAGGCGCTGGTCGGGGTCTGGAGCGAATTTGAGAAGCAGGTTGCTACCTCGCACAGTGATCCCAGCGCGACCTCCATCCATGCCGCGCGCATCGGCGCCAAACGGCTCCGTTACCTGCTCGAGGTGGTGAACCAGTTCGGAATATCGGGCAGTGCCCAGTCTCTCGCCTGGCTGCGAAGAATCCAACAGCATCTCGGCGATTGGCACGATATGGAAGTGCTGGAAGAGATGATCATCGAGATGATGGCCAGGCCGCAGTTTTTGCGCGATCATTTGCCGCTGGCTTTAGTCACCGGCAAACTGATTTTGCGCAATCGCGCCAGCAAGCGAGGATTTCGGGATAAATACTTTCAGATGACGCGGAATCCTCCCAGCCATCAGGAGATCAAAAGTTGGATGGAGGGTCTCCTGGCCGCACCCGCGTTGGCCAAGGTTTGAAGTATTTGAAAGAGAGTCTTCAAGCGGACTCTTCCAGATCGCCTGTCGGCTTTTCTGCTGCGGGGCGTTTGGCCTTTCCAGCACCCGTTGCCTCGCTAGGGCCGGAGTCTGCGACTGGCGGCTCCGAGGCAGGCACCTCAAAGATCGGCTCCCGAGGTTCACCTTTGAGAACGCGCAAAATGCCGTCGCGTAGCCGCTCAAAAACAGTCCGGATATCCGGGGAAGCGTCAATCACTGTGAAGTCGTATTCCTTTGCCATGGCATCAAATTGCGCCAGCAGGGCCGTCTGGTACCTGCGGAAACTCTCGTACATGTCCTCACTCGGATAGAGATCCATGCCGGATTCCCAATAGTCAAATCCGGTGGAAAAGACCACGCGGGGAATCAGGTCGTCGACGCCGATGTGTAAATAGAACGTAGCGTCGGGCTTTAGCGCGAAGCTGTGTACGCTATGGATCCAGGCAGGGTCGAGGCCACGCACAATCGCTCGAGCCATCAACGAGTAAATGTATCGGTCCGTGAGGACCACAAATCCTGCGCGCAGGGCGGGAATAATCTCGTTTTCGAGTCGGTCGGCGAAATCCGTGGCGTAAAAGAGGCTCAAGGTAATGCGTCCCAGAGTATGCCCCTCTTTGGCTTGTTGGATTCCTCGCGCCGCCAACTGTGACCGCTTGATGCCGGTGTCCAGCACGGCGTGTCCCTGCTGCTCGAGCCACGGCCTTAGGAGCTTGATTTGCGTGGAGCGGCCGACGCCGTCGGTGCCCTCAATGACAATTAACCGGCCGGTGAGCTCCGCCAGGCCCATTTTGGGCAATGGTACTGAATAGGTTTCTCTCATGGGGCTACCCTGAGTCGCTTGGCCTGCGCCAGCTTCGCCTTAACAATCTGGCGCATGTGGGCCTGTTGTTCTTCAATGGGAAGCGTGGCGTCGACCGTCGTGAGGTCGAATTCCGTGATCATGCTCTCGTACTCTTCCAGAATCTTGCCTTGAAAAATGTGAAAGCTCTGCTCCGGGTCTTCATGCAACCCCAGATCCATGCCGGCCTCATAGAACTTTACGCCGCTCCGCCCCACCAGGATGCGCTTCATGGCAACCTCGAGGGGGACGCGAAAATAGAACGCGGCCGTGGGCTTGACGGCGAAGCTGTAAAGCTCCCGAACCCACTTGCGATCCATCCCGCGCACCACGTCTCGGGCGAAGGCGGTGTAAATGTATCGGTCGCAAAGCACCACTGCTCCCGCTTTCAGCAAGGGGAGAATGTTGTGCTCCATCCGGTCCGCAAAATCCGTCGCGTGAAGCAAGCTGAAGGTGGCGGGGGTAAGCATCTGTTTTTTCTTCCCCCGCCGCGTGGTGTCGCGGACGAGCGGGGAGGAATTCCATTCGCTGAAAATAACCCCGTAGCCTTCGGCATGCAGCCACTGGTCCAAGAGCATCAACTGGGTGGACTTGCCCGAACCGTCGATCCCTTCCACCACGAAGAGTTTTCCCGGGAAACGATGCTCGCCATATCGTTTCATGCTGCCATCCCTGGTGCTTTAGGTTGCGCATCCCAAGTTATTTCATGCTCACGAGTTTCCACGGCTTTTCCTGTTTGTCCAGCTTTTCGGCTTTGATAATTCCGGCGCCTTCTTTAATGGTGAGAATCTGATTGGGTTCCACTTTAGTGAATTTCTCGGTCTTCTGCGTCGTCGGCCATTTGATCTCTATTTCATCGATCACTTTCGCGTCGCCGACGCCGAAATGCAAGCGCAGATCGCTCTGAGACATCACGGAAGTTCCGCAGTGGACCTCGTCGATCTGGACGTGTTTCGCCGTTCGTACGCGGGCGCGCGCGCCGACTGCGGTGCGGTTGCACTGCGTGCCGATGAGTTTGAGTTTGATCCAGTTATTCTTGTTTCCGCCGTCATTGCGCAGGAGGGAAAAACGATCGTTCATATTGAGGACCAGGACGTCCATGTCCCCGTCGTTGTCGTAGTCCCCAAAAGCGCAACCCCGGCTGGAGAATTGCTCCGTGACACCGGGTCCCGCCTCCTTGGAGACATCTTTGAACTTGCCATTGCCGAGATTCTTATAGAGCAGGCGTGGTGACTTGAAAGTCGCATCGAGATGATACTTCTCGATCTCGGGATAAACATGGCCGGTGACGTGAAAGATATCCGTCCACCCGTCGTTGTCGTAGTCCATGAAGCCCGCGCCCCAGCAGACGTACTGAGTGTTCACGCCCAGGCCGGCGACGAAGGTAACGTCGGTAAAAGTGCCGTCGCCATTGTTGTGGTAGAGATCCGGGGTGTCATCGGTGAAGTTTGTCTTGAAGATGTCCAGCCAGCCGTCGCAGTCGTAGTCTCCGACGCCTACGCCCATCCCGGCCTGTTCCTGTCCGTCCTCGTTATAGGCGCAACCGGCCATGACCGAGATATCCGTGAACGTTCCGTCATGATTATTGTGGAGAAGGATGCTCGGTTCAGAATCCACGGCCACATAGATGTCAGGCCAACCATCATTGTCGAAATCATACGCGACGGAGGTGATGGAATACCGTTGTCCGGGTTTCAGAATGCCGGACTTTTCCGAAACGTCGGTGAAGGTCCCATCCTTGTTGTTGTGGTAAAGGAGGTTCATCCCGCCGGGCAGGCCGCGCGGTCCGCACATCACCGGGATGCCCTTCCACTGGCAATAGCCGGTGGCGCCCGGCACCGGCACCTTGGTAATATCCAGCTCAATGTAGTTGCAGACGAAGAGATCCAGGAAACCGTCGCGATCGTAATCGACCCAGGTACATCCGGAACCCCAGCGTGCGCGGTCGTCCCAGAGCCCCGCTTTCTTGGTCACATCCGTAAAAGTCCCGTTCCCGTTGTTGTGCCACAGAATGTTGTGACCCCAATAGCAGCAAAACAGATCGTCCCATCCGTCATTGTCGTAATCGCCGACGCATACCCCGGTGCCCCAGCCGGTGACGCCGATGCCGGCCTTGTCCGTAACGTCGGTGAAGGTTCCATCGCGATTGTTCTTGAACAGATGTTGGATCGGCCCTTTTCCGGGCGGGTAGGGCTGCTCCTCGAACCGCACTCCATTGGTGAGGTAAATATCCAACCAGCCATCGTTGTCGTAGTCGAAGAAGGCTACGCCGCTCCCCTTGGCTTCGACGATGTACTTCTTACTTACCACTCCGCCCCAGACGTTGGGCACGGTCAACCCTGCCTCTTCCGCCACGTCTACGAAAGTGACGGGCGAAGTTTCCTGGGGATTGGGAACCGTGGCGGCCTCGAGCGCCGGTGCGCCGGTCCAGCGCCAGAGAGGAGTTGTAAGAGCGTCGAGCAGCTTTGAGCCTAGCACGACCGTGGACGAACCGAGGATTTGACGACGAGAGAACTTCATTGCTTGGTCTTGTTGTTCTGCGACCCGTTCGCATGCCGAGGGGCACGCAGCCGGGCGCTCGCTGCATAAAATCTCAGCGCACAGAAGTTAATGTGCCATTATACTACAGAGATAGCGCCTCCGGTTGAGCTGGGGCGCTCTCGAGGGGCGCGACCCAAGAAGCTGATCGTATTTTGGAAGGCGGGCGGACACTGCCCGCAGGATGACATGTCATTCTGAGCGAAGCGAAGAATCTGCTTTTGGTAGGGGCTTTGCCGCCCTGAGCCAGTGAGATGATTGCCCGACGGAGGTGCACTGTGCGTCATACATGCTTGGCTGTTGGGACGGTTTGGTGGGTTCTGGTTCTTGCCACGGCCGTCCTCGCTCACCCTGTAAAGATGGAGACCGTATCTTATCCGAGTGGCAGTGAGACCGTCTCCGCCTATCTTGCAGTTCCTGATTCGGCCGGGCCCCACCCGGCTCTGGTGGTAATCCACGAATGGTGGGGCTTGAACGATTGGGTGAAAGAACAGGCGCAGAAATTCGCCGAGCAGGGCTACGTCGCGCTTGCCCCGGACCTCTATCGGGGCAAGGTTGCCAGCGACCCGAATCTTGCTCATGAACTCTCGCGCGGCTTGTCCCAGGACCAAGGCGTGCGCGACCTGAAAGCCGCCTTCGACTACCTCGCTTCCCGGCCCGACGTCCGCCACGATAAGATCGGCTCAGTGGGTTGGTGCATGGGCGGGGGGTATTCACTTCAGTTGGCCGTCAATGAACCGAAGCTCGCCGCCTGCGTCGTCAACTACGGCTCAATGCCCACCGACAAGGACGCTATTCAGCGAATTCAGGCGCCGGTGCTGGGGAACTTCGGCGCCGAGGATCACGGCATCACACCGGCGGCGGTTCAGGCCTTCGAGGGCGCAATGAAAGCGGAGGGCAAGTCAATCGACGTGAAGGAGTACGATGGCGCCGGCCACGCCTTTGAGAACCCTAACAACAAGGCAGGCTACCGGGAAGCCGCTGCTAAGGACGCCTGGGACCGTACGCTGGCGTTTCTGAACCGCACGCTGAATGGGCAGTAGGCAGGCGGGCAGTAGGCAGGTGGGCAGATCGGAAGTAGCCGGAAGGCAGAGAAGCCTGGGGGCGCAACGACATAATGTCCGGGCTGAGATCGACCGGACAGATTGTCGTTGGCGGGATCCGCCTGAACCTTAAGACCGCCTGTCCCCGTAACTGTCATCCTTTGTTTTCATAGACATTCTCGCTTTGTTCCGACAAATTCGAGTCGAACAGTCGAGAGTTGAGAGTCGAGGAGTGACAAACCGTCGGCGCCCAACCCAATCCGTCTCGATTTGGCTTCGACTCCTGAACTCCTTGACTTCTCAACTCCTCGACTCTTTGTTTTCATAGACATTCCCGGTTCGTTCGTCGAATTTCTTCATTTTCGCCCCCGTGACGGGTTCGGAATCCGCCGGCTCGCATCCGCCTGCCTCAAGCGGGGTGCCACGCCATGCGGTCTCTGGGCCGAAGGTCGGGTGAGTCCAGCGCTTCGGTCCACTCAGCCCGCCGGCCGCCAGATTTCAGCCTAGACTCGCAGGCGTTAGCTTGCCAAGGGAATTCCACGCATTGGGAGAGTTTCACATCCCAACCGGGAGTTTGGGAGTCCGGCGCGGACCCCGGCATTTTGGGGAGCGAAACGGCGTCAAAGAGAGTTGCGGGCAGAATCGGTTCTTTCAGGGAACAACCCCGGCATCCATCGGGAAGCCAACGCGGCCGGGAACACCAGCCGCAGCGGGGCCCGCGAGCTATCAGAGACCAGTACGCCCCGCTCCACGAGTGCCGAAACAACGCGGCGAGCATGTCGCTCCTGCGTCCCGACAATCCCAGCTACATCGCCGCGAGGCAACTCTCCCCGGTACAAGACCGCTTCCAGCACCTTCCCCGCCCTGGGCGACAGATTGTTGAGTCTGATTTCTTCTTCCGCCCACAGCAGGATGCGTGTCCGCAAGCGATTCGGCTCCATCAGATCCTCCATGAAGCTCACCTGATCGATGCACACTCCCAAAAAGAATTCAGCGAAAGCCGCGAGTGCTTCCTCGCTTAAGTGCCCCCGCCCGTCAAGATCGTTGCGCCGGGTTGCGTCGCACGCCGCAAGATGTCCCTTGTATGAAACCACGTTGCGCGCGAGCCCTCTTGCGACTGACCACACGGCTCCGGTATCCAGCGTCTCCAGCAGCATCGCGTGTGATATCAGACGCGCCACGCGCCCATTGCCATCGAGGAACGGGTGAATCCACACCAGCCGGTGATGTGCCGGCGCGGCAGACAGAATTGATTCCGTCTTATTCAAGTGCCCGTAAACCTCTTCATAGCGCCCAAGAAACCGGGGAAGAGCGCCGGGACTGACCGGGACATGCCCGCCGACCTTTACCTCCCGTCTGCGCAACTCGCCGGGGACGACCCGGACACGCTCTTTCGTCTCAGGATCCTCCACCCATAGCAAATCCTCCGGTAACAACTCGCAGAACCGTGCGTGGACCTCACAGATTCCCTCACGGCTCACCGTGCGTCCCCGCAGGCCCCCCTCATCGATCCAGCTCTGCACCGTGATATGCGCCTTCGCTTCCATCTGCAGATCACGGTTTCGGGTATCCTTGCTGTAATCGTTCTTCAGGGCGCGTTCGATATCGATGGGGTGCGCGTCATGCCCTTCGATGAGATTGCTGTAGTAGCAGTTCATGGCCCGCACCAGGCCGGCAAGCGACCCGAGCATGCTTTCGGGCAGGCTCCTCCGAAATCCCGCCGATTTCTGCGCCAGCTCCAAGGCCAGATCGGTCAGAGTAGGCCGATGGCGCGACGTTTCCCCGATGCGCAGCGGCTCCATCAGTGAAACCCTTTCTTCCCCATCAGCGACCGCTTCTGTGTCCTCTTTCATGTCCGCCCCTAGAGTTAGACAATATATTTTATGACATAGACTTAGATAGATCTCAAGGGAATTATGGACCTAATAAAAGTCCGCTTCTAGGTCCGCTTATGCAGCCCGTCATCATCCAGGGAAAGCGCACCCCGACACCGTTCCCCCCTGTGGCTAGTCGCTTCGGGATTCAGGTTGAAAGGGGCGAAAGGAAATAACGGTACCTGGAACCATTTCGGAACCGTTTCTCCCTAAGGACAAGAAGTAAATCAACGCGCATTCAGCCGTTTGAGCATAGCGCCCCACCCGTTCTGATTCAGGTGCGGCGTGAAGTCTCGGACCGGATTCTTGAACGTCCCCGCTGCGATGCGGATTTCGTCGTCTCTCTTCAAATCCCTAGGCTCCCAACATCGATTGCGCTCAGTGACGCACAGATAGCTCTGAATCTTCTTTTTCCTCAGTCCATGAATCTCTCCTAGGGACTTCCGATATTCGTCGGTCGGGACAACGACGAAATCCGGCGCGTGCTTCTTGAATCCCCTAAGCACAAAAACCCAGAAATCGGCTTTCGATTCTCGCAGCTTGTCCCTGTCTATGGTGAACCAACTCCAGACACGCAGTGGGTCTTGGAGGTGAGTGCCCTTTATTGGCAGGAAGTCTTTCCCGAATTTCACCTGGAGAGACGCTGTGCGCAGGTTTTCATGGTCGGTAATAAGCAGGTCTATGCCGGTGTCCTTAGACGGAATCCAAACATTCAGCCTCTTGAAATGTTCCTCGATATAGCTTCCGACCAGGTATTCCCCGGCATGCACGGTGAAGAGGGGCGTCATGGTGGACTACCTCCGTGATTGTGAATGTCGGAAGGTATACAGCAAGGTGGGTCTGGAGTCAACAGTATGAAGTACTTTTGGACTTCAACGCACTTTTAAGATACTACCCCTTGTTCTTCTGCCTTGACAACTGAATCCCGGGTGCTAAATTACATCCCGTCTTTGAAGAGTGAACCTATTTTCAGATGAGAGGAACACCATGGATGATTCAGAGGATAAGGATTCGGCACTAGCCGAAGTAGCCCGGCTGAAAAAGACTAGACAATTCGCTGGCCTGGCGAGAGCGCTCCTTCGCGTTAACAGCTCTGAAGCCTGGGTGGGAAAGGGTTTCAAGAAGTTTGGAGAATGGGCTGAGCACGTAGTCGAAAGAAAGCGGTCAACAGTCTACCTGTATGTGGAGATTGCTAGATATCTTCCTGAGCTTTCCGACGAGGAAATGAACCGGCTTGGACTTGGGAAATGCAAATACTTAATGTACCTCGTAAAAGATTTTGGCAGGTTGGACCGGGAGTGGGTGGAGAAAGCTGAGAAATTAAACTTTCCAAAGTTCAAGTTAGAAGTTGAACGCGCGCTGCCGAAAGAACCCGCCCCTATAATGGGGGAGTTCTTTGATCCGAGTTTTCGCGGTATGGTCCATGCTCCTACTAACGAACAGGGCGTGGTTTACCTGTTTGGCATGGTGAGTCACGAATTAGGATTCCTCGTTGAGACGGTTAATCGGTCCTACCCTGATTGCACCGCAAAGCAGCTGATTAGTGAAAAACCACAGCGCTGGCGTCGGGTTGGAATTGAGTTCGAATATTTGAGCAGTAATTTTGATCATCCCCCTGAGGGGTCTAACCTGATCGTGTGTTGGGAGGATGATTTAGCAAAGCGCGGCCAAAAAGCGCCACTTCCGGTACTTGAACTGAGATCGGCGATTGAGAAGCTTTCGCCGGCCGGCGCAGGCAGAAGCCCTGTGCTTCCGCAAATTATCAAACCCTGAAATCACCGAGCTTCGCTATGCGCCAGCCGCGCAATTGACCATCAAGCTACAGCCTCAAACACCTTTCCACCCTTAACGGTCGTGACAGCCTCAAGCTTTTGGCGGCCCGTGCGGGTCTTGCCGTCAGAGTCGGTGAAGGTGAACTCTCCGTCTTTCAACTCCAGCACGCTCACATCCGCCTCGGCGTCGGGCTTGAGAGTTCCGATTTCAGCGCCGAAATTGAAAACCCGCGCAGCATTGACGGTGGCGCGCGCGATGACGTCGGTCAAACTCATTCCCAAGACCAGAAACTTGGAAAGGGTCGTCAACTGGTCGTAGACGGGCCCATTGATGTTCGCCGAGTACAAGTCGCTGGAGATGGTGTCCGGCGCGAAGCCCTGCCCCAGGCACTTCTCCATGACCTCGAAAGAGAAGCTTCCCGCTCCGTGCCCGACGTCAAACAAAACGCCCCGCTGACGGGCCTCGACCACTTCCGGTGTGAGCTTGCCGCTGGCGTCCAGCAAACCATGGGGGTGACCATTGAACGAGTGGGTCACGACATCGCCCTTCTTCATGAGCGCCAGGAATTCCTTGAGGGGCGTGTACGAACCGCCAATGTGAATCATGATGGGCAAACCAGCTTCGTCAGCGGCGGCGCGAGCGCGCCGCATTCCTTCCAGATCGTTCGGCCCCGTATAGTGCTCGGAGAAGCGAATCTTGAATCCCACGATCAGGTCACGATTCTGATTCGCCGCTTCGACGGCGAGTTTCGGGACACAGTAGCGCAGGTCCTCGAGTTCTCCCATGTTGGGAGTGCCGCCCGCCACCATGCCAATTGAGACCACGTGCAGGAGCGCGCGAATCCGAGTCGCCGCGCGCTCGATGATAAAGCGCCGAAAGGCGGGAAAGGTGAAAGCCCCGGAGGTCCCGGCGTCAATGACGGACGTGGCACCTCTTCGCACGCAGTAGGGGTCCGGCTCGATGCCGTATGGTCCGACGTAGGGGAAAACATGGGTATGAACGTCAATGAGCCCCGGCGTAACGATCTTCCCCTGGGCGCGGATGACTTGCCCTGCCTGCCGCTCGGGAATCTCGGTCGCCACGCTTGCTATCTTCCCGCCGCGCACCGCGACGTCAAGCTCCGCCTCCAAGCCTTGCGAAGGGTCGATCACTCTGCCGCCCTTGATCAGGAGGTCGTAGGGTTTTTGTTCGCCGGTTTGCGGAGAACTCCCGGCGGCCGTCCCCGGCAAAAGAGGCGCGGCGCGCATAGCAACCGACGTTCCCACAGCACAGAGAATGCCGCGTCGAGTCATGCTGTCATCCTGAGCGAAGCGAAGGATCTCGGCAGCTTCCTACGCGCAAACGATTAACGAACAACTGCGGAGATCCTTCGCTTCGCTCAGGATGACAGCTTCAGTTTTCCATTTTCCATTTTCCATTTTCCATTTTCCGTCCGTCACAGCTTACGATACAACAGCGCTTTTTTCACTTCCCCGATGGCGCGCGTCACGTTGATGCCGCGCGGGCAAGCCTCGACACAGTTGAACACGGTGCGGCAGCGCCAGACTCCCTCCACGGAATTCAGGATTTTCATTCGCTCCGCCGCGCCTTCGTCGCGGCTATCGAAGATGAAGCGGTGGGCATTGACGATCGCCGCCGGGCCCACGTAATCCTGGTTTGCCCAGAAGGACGGGCAACTCGTGGTGCAGGCGCCGCAGAGGATGCACTTGGTGGTGTCGTCGAATTTCTCCCGGTCCCGCGGCGATTGCAGTCTTTCCTTCTCGGGTTCAGGCGTGTGAGTAATGAGATAAGGTTTGACGCTCCGGTACTTGGCCAGGAACGCCTCCATATCCACCAACAGGTCTTTGATCACGCGGAAGCCACGCATGGGCTCGACAGTAATTTGCTGTCCCAGACTCTTCAGCAAGACCTTGCAAGCCAGACGATTCGATCCGTTGATGACCATGGCGTCCGAGCCGCAGATGCCGTGCGCGCAGGAGCGGCGAAAGGTCAGCGATCCGTCGTGATACCACTTCACATGGTTCAAGGCGTCCAGAAGCCGGTCTGTGGCCTCGGCTTCGACCTTGTATTCGCCCCACCACGGTTGTTTGTCGGTCTCAGGATTGAAGCGCTTGATTTTCAGAACAACTTGCATCAGTAACTCCCCGGATCGATTTGCCCCCTCACCCGTCCCGCGCCGGCTGATGAAAGCGCCGGCAGCGGGACACCCTCTCCCCAAGGGAGAGGGTTACTGTGTAGCTTAGAGCTCAGCCTTTTACCTTTAGCCTTCAAACTTCGGCTTTCGACTCTTAACTCTCGACCCTTGACTCTCGACTTCTTCAGTACTTCCGTTCCTTCGGTTCGAACTTCGTAATCGTCACCGGCTTGTATCTGAAATCGACCTTCTTCTCACCCTTATACGCCAACGTATGTTTCAGCCAATTCGGGTCATCGCGTTTCGGAAAGTCCTCGCGAAAGTGCGCCCCCCGGCTCTCCTGGCGCACCAGCGCGCTTTCTACCAGAACCTCAGCAAGGTCCAACAAGCCGCCCAACTCGATCACTTCCAGCAACTCGGTATTGTAGCAAGCGCTCTGGTCCTCGACCTTGGCTTGCCGGTAGCGGGCGCGAAGTTCGCGCAGCTTTTCGCGCATCTCCGTCAAGCCCTTGGCGTCGCGGAAGACCGAGGCTTTATCCATCATCCCGTCCTGGAGCGCATCCCGGAGATCGGCGGGGCGCTCCTTGCCGCGGGAATTCTTCAGCTCGCTGACGAGCGCCCGGGCCGGCTCATCGGCCTTGGCGGGCAGCGGCGCCCAGTCGTTCTCTTTGATGAACTTCGCCGCGTGCCGCCCGCCGCGCCGCCCGAAGACGAGAATGTCCACCAGGGAATTGGTCCCCAGGCGGTTCGCGCCGTGGACGGAAACGCAGGCCACCTCGCCCGCCGCGTAGAAGCCCGGCAAGGGCGTGTTCTTCTCGTCGATCACCACGCGTCCCTCTACATCTGTGGGTATTCCGCCCATGGCGTAGTGGGCAGTCGGTTGAATGGGCACGAGTTCGTGAAGCGGTTCGATGCCCAGGTAAGTGCGCACAAATTCGGTGATGTCCGGCAGCTTCTTATCCAGCACTTCTTTTCCGAGGTGGGTCAGATCAAGGTGAACGTAATTCTTCCCGTCGATTCCGCGTCCCTCACGGATTTCCTGGTAGATGGCGCGCGAGGTCATGTCGCGCGGGGCAAGGTCCTTGAGCGTGGGAGCATAGCGCTCCATAAAGCGCTCTCCCGATGCGTTGCGCAGGATGGCGCCTTCGCCGCGCGCCGCCTCACTCAGCAGAATACCCATTTTGTAAATGCCCGTCGGGTGAAACTGGAAAAACTCCATGTCCTCGATCGGGATCCCGCGCCGGTACGCCACTGCCATGCCGTCTCCGGTCAGCGAATGGGCGTTCGAAGTTACGCGAAACATCTTCCCGCATCCGCCGGTGGCGAAAAGCACGGCCTTGGCGTGGAAGGTGTGAATCTCGCCGGTGGCCAGGCACATCGCCACCACTCCCGCGCAGCGACCCTGTTCGATCAGCAAGTCCAGCACGTGATACTCATCGTAGAAATGCACCTGGTTCTTGATGCACTGCTGGTAGCAGGTTTGCAGAATCATGTGTCCGGTGCGGTCCGCGGCGTAACAGGATCTGCGCACGGCTGCCTTGCCGTATTCCCTGGTGTGCCCTCCGAAAGGACGTTGCGCGATCTTGCCCTCCGGGGTGCGGCTGAAGGGCAAGCCCCAGTGCTCGAGGTCATACACGGTTTCGATCGCCTCGCGGCACAAAATTTCCGCTGCATCCTGGTCGACAAGGTAGTCGCCGCCCTTTACCGTGTCGAACATGTGCCATTCCCAGTGGTCTTCCTCGAGGTTCCCGAGCGCCGCGCCAATTCCGCCCTGGGCCGTCCCCGTGTGTGAGCGGGTAGGATACAGCTTGCTCAACACCGCCACCTGGCCGTGCCCGGCGAGTTGCAACGCCGCCATCAGGCCCGCGCCCCCCGCTCCCACAATAACCGCATCGTAGCGTTGTGCCATGGTAGTTCTCAGTTATCAGTTTTCAGTTCTCAGTTTAAAAACCAAGAACCCATTGACGACCGGTGATTTCCTTCCCCTCAAGTTCCACGTGTCGATCGTCGGTTATCAGCTTTTACTGAGAACTGAAGACTGATAACTGATGACTTCTTTACGGTCGAAACGTCAAAATGGTCAGCGACCCCAGAGCCAGAAGAACAAACCCAAAAACATAAAGCGAGGCCAGCGTGGCAACCTGCCAGCCCTTGGCCCGCACGTAGTCTCCCACCAGCGTTCGAATGCCGTTCAGCCCATGAATAAGAGCCAGCCAGAGCATCACCAGATCGTACGTTCTCCAGAACGGCGTGGCGTAGCGGCGCGCCACAAACTGAAAGTCGATATTATCGACGTTGTGGATCAGATGCATGATCAGCAAGTGCCCCAAGGCCAGAAAAAGCAGCACCACGCCCGACACGCGCATGAACATCCAGGCGTAAAGTTCCAGCCCGCTTTCCGGTCTCGGTCTGCCCGCACCGTTCATTGGCTCCTTCTTTCCCCTGTGGGTTCTTCGTGGGTGCGCACGGCCATGCGCCGCTACTTCATGATGGTGCTTGCCATGTAGATCGCCGTGGGAATGAAGACCACGCCAAATACGATCCCTACCGCGTAAACCAGCTTGCGATGGATCACGGTGGCTTCCGGCCAGAAATCAATCACGCAAATCCGCAGGCCGTTCAGCGCGTGATAAAGCACCGCTCCCACCAGTGCGATCTCACCCACACGAAAGGGCGGATAACGGTAGAGGAAAAGCAGCTTGTTGAAAATCGCAGGACCCCAGCCCACCAGAGCGATATCTACGATATGGACCAGCAAGAATAAAAACACCCCCACACCGGTCACCCGGTGCAGAATCCAGGACCAATGCCCAGGTCCTCCTCGATAGGTAAAGTACTGCCGGAATTTGACCATGTCTGTCCGCTTCGCTGTGAGATCAGCGCTCAAGACTCAATTCTACTGGAATAGCGGGTGGGAATTCAAACCGATGGGAGTCAGCAGGTAGTAGAACAGCGCGGCAACGCCCCAACCAAATACAGATTCTTCGCTTCGCTCAGAATGACATGTCATCCTGAGCGAAGCGAAGGATCTGCTTTTCTTCGTGCCCCTGCATCTTACTCGGCGGGCGCGAAGATCTCCGCTAGTGGGATAGACAGTCCGGGCAACATTTCAGGTTCTTCAAACCCATGGCCTGCATCGGCGCTCCGGACTTCGGGCTCGAGCCTTACGGGAATGTAACGATAAGCGAGGCGTGTGCTCGGATAGAAGAGCCAGACCGCCTTGGTTCCAGCGGTGAGGTATTGCCTTACCTTTAGGAGCAAGTCGTCAGCCCGGTCGCTTTCGGAGACGATTTCGATGACGAGATCCGGGGAGAGCGGCAATGGGACTTTGTGAAGATCAACTCCGCGCAAGCGACCAGCGCTGATGAAGGCCACATCCGGACGCCGGACCACATCGTGCGCAAGTTGCACGTCGGTTTCGCTGGTTACGCCCCCCAGTTTGCGTGCTTTGACAAATGATCTCAAGCGCGAGTTCAATTCATCACGGATTTCGCTGTGAGAGTAATTAGCGGACGGCGTCACGATGAGTTCCCCCTCGCTTAATTCGTACCGCACGCCCATGGGTTCCTCGAGCACGAGATAATCGTCGATGGTAAGCAAGGTCTTGGTAGCCATTCCCAGCCTCTAAGGCTTGAGAATATCACAGGGGAGAAGGTTTTTCAGCACCGCCAGTAAGTTGTGTACAGGCGTCATACAGGAGACTCGGGCGCCCCAAGTCGCAGTCATTCCCGCGAAAGCAGAAATTCAATGAAAACGATTAAACCGTCCTGGCCGGCGCAGCCGGAATGTTGGGCAGCGGCTTGCCTTGGCCCGGCCCCTGCAATTTCTGGCAGGGCTTTCTGCGGCGAGCCAAATGGAGATAATCGAGCACGAGTTGCCGCTTGAGAAGCTGGATGGACTTGGCGGGGTCCACACCTTTGGGGCAGGCGCGCGAGCACTCGCCGGCGTAGTGGCAGCGGAACGCGCCGTCGGCGCCGCCGGTCAGCTTACTGCGCTCGCGCCGGCCATCATCGCGCGTGTCGCGGTTGTAGCGCTGCGCTGCCGCTAAAGGCATCGGCCCCAAATAGCGCACGTCGGTGGCCAGGGTTGGACAGGCAGCCATGCAGCAGCCGCATTTTATGCAGTAGGTGAATTGCAGGTAGGCTTCGAGTTCTTCCGGTGACTGATAAAACTCACCCGCCGGATCGTTGATTTCGTCCTCGTCGGCGCGCGTCACGTAAGGTTTCAGCGCGCGGTGCTTGTCCAACATCGTCGTCAGATCGGGGACCAGATCGCGCACGATATCGAAATTGGGCAGCGGTCCGACGGCGAGGTCCGTCGTGGCAATGTGCAGGATTTGCGTGTTGCAGGCCAGGGTCGGTCTTCCGTTCAGCAGCATGCCGCACGAGCCGCACACGCCCATGCGGCAGGAATAGCGCCAGGCCAAGGTTGCGTCCAGGTTCTCTTTGATGTAGTGCAACCCGTCCAGTACCGTCATGCCCTCGCGCACCGGTATGGTGTAAGTCTTCACGTAAGGTATGCGGTCGTCTTCAGGATTGTAGCGCGTGACGTGAAAATTGATTTGTCGTACGGCTTTGCTGCTTTCCGGCATAGCTACCCCCTGGCTCCCGCTTGAGCGACGGCGTGCGCGGCGATGGCTGCCCACGTGCCTAATCCGAACAATCCCAGCCCTACTAGCACGAGGACCACCGTCGTGAGTTTTTCCACCGCAGGCTTCAGCGTCAACTCGAACAGGATCGTCCGCAGGCCGTAGAGGCCGTGATAGAGCGCGACTCCGAGGAGAAGAATGTAAGTGACGGTGAAAAACAGCGTGCCATCGCGAAACAGGCTGTTCGCCTTTGAGACCGCTTCGCCGCCATGCGGGGCAAATAGATGCATCGTCCCGCCCAAGTGCATGATCACCATGTGAAGGCCAAGCAGGAAGAGGATCGCCACTCCCGCCGCCATGTGCCACGTCCAGTATTTCGTTTCGCGCATCGTGCCTCCTACTTTGTCAGTCCGAGGAACTGATACCCCCCCGCCGCAAGAAACACCGCTGCCAAAATCATCATGGCGATAAGCAGCGGCCGCTGCACGTTCAGCGACGTTTTGTAGGGATAGACCGGCTCGATGGGTTTGCCTACCGCGAATCCAAGTTCCACGAGCACCAAACGCACGCCGTTGAAAGCGTGGTAAGCAAACGCCGCGAAAACCAGAAACTCTCCGAACTTGAAAGCCGGCTGGTGAAGCACGCCCCCTTCGACCCACAAGTAAACGCCCGTCGCGCGCAGGCTCGTTACCACCACGTGCATCAAGAAGTAGCAGAGAATGCCCAGACCCGTCAGGCGGTGCAAGATGTAAGCGTAGCGCTCCACGCCCCATCGCCCGCCCCCCAGCCACTTTCCGACGAATGCCGATTGTCGATTAGAGTCCTTGGATTTACCTATAAGCTTCACGTCGATGGCGAACTGCCACTATGTCAACGACCTTCTCGTCGTCGGATATTTGGTAAATAACTCGATAATCGCCGATCCGGATGCGCCACCGGTTTTGAATACCACTCAGTTTCTTACATTTTGCCGGGCGGGGGTTTTGCGCAAGCGACTCGATTACGGGGAATATTCGGTCGACGAGCGGCCGGTCAAGACCTTCCAGCTCCTTGCGTGCTGACCTGGCAAAAGTGACGGAGTATTCGAGGCTAGCCATTTAGCTTGCCCTGGCTTCTCAGGCGATCTCGAACAAACTGGAGCGTCTCGCGGGGTTCGTGCTTTCTTTTTTCGGCCAACCAATTGTCGTAAATATCTTCCCAGAGGCGTCCATGCCTCTTGAGGTTTAACAAAACCCCGGTTTTCTTTCCCTGGGAATCGACAATAAACTGAACACCTTCCATTGACCTGCCCTCCCGCCCCAATTGTATCATTTCGTTATTTCATCATCTCATCTTGGCTGAGTTCGCGAGGATCGGGCTCCAGAAAAAGAGCGATAGCTTCTCGAATATTCTCCAGCGCTTCTTCTCGCGTTTTCCCCTGAGACCAGCAGCTCTTCAGCGATGGACAGTTGGCTACAAAGTAGCCATCCTCCCCTCGTTTGACTAGGACCTTAACGATCATTCGAGCTCCTGCTCTGCATTCTATCACCTGGTGGCCGCTTACGGACGACCCTAACGGCTGGGCCGAGCCACGGCCACGGTGCTCCCAGGCAGCACGTTCTGCACGGCAGCTGCCTTCTGTCGCCGATCGGGAGCCGAACGTGTGTCTTCGATAGTGGCCCGGCGGGCGCGAACAGTTGGGCAGCCGTCGAGCTAACCATAGTACTGGTAAACCAGTTTCAGAAAACTTGACGTAGGCTTTACCTCCGATTCCAGTTTGTCCCAGGTCAATTTCTTGGCCGCTCGCCTCAAAGCCTTCCTAAACCTGTTGTCCACCCTGAAAGGAGGTAACGTGTATCGTTTCATCGGCCAGACTTGGATGGCCTGATAAGGGAAACCAGCTTGATAGGCTTCTCTGTCGGATTTTCGCACGCGAAACACTTGATCGACATACAGCCAGCTGAAATTGACCAACTGGTTCTTCGTATCCGTGAAGCACAGTACCCAGCTGTTCTTAGGGAATTCAGTCTGCGCCTCCGCATACGCAAAGTCCTCGGCATGAGAAACCCCGTAGGTCTGCTCCAGAATGGGTTTTGCGCCCCTAGCGAGTTTGGTATTGGCCGGACTCCACCAGCACAATCTCCACTCAACGCGATGCGCCGAACCGTACCACTCGGGAAAAGCCAGAGCCTGACTTTCCCGATTCCAGAGCTTGTTGCGAACGTGGTATTCACGATGCGCGTCGTCGAGTTCGTGTAGGTCGTGTGCCGATACCTCCCAGTAATTCAAGGGCCTCAAGATCCTGTCGATGTCCACTTGACCGGGCTCGACCCATATTCCAACTTCACGCAAGTTGCCCGAGCCCAAAGCGTTCTGCGAGAGGTTTGCCGACGTGATCACGGCTCCCTTGTCGCTCGTCCAATACACTTTCATGTGAAGAGAATCGCAGAAATAGACCCTCGCACCTTTCTCGATCAGCCGTCTTATGGCATCTGGGTTGGTCCCACCCGCCTTGGGCCAGCATATGACTTGGACACCTCTGGGATTGGGGATGTAGGCTTCAGCTCCGTCGCCCACAAAGGCGGCTATCGCCACCCGTCGTCTCTTGGATGTTTCAAAAATGTCGATGATCTTGTTACGTACATCTGCGGACCGGTAGAGTATCATCAGCTCGACTCCTGTCTCGGTCGACTGACGCGTTCGAAGCGGCCTGAATCTTGTTTGTGCTGTCCGGTCGGTAGCCCGTCCTCGGCAGCATAAGACGCCTCCACAGGCACGCTGCGGCGGCAGAATCCGTCATCGGTTCGAGATTACGAGGGAAACATCGCGCTGAAATTGCTCAATCTGAGCCTCGATTGCCTTGATTGCCGCTACAGGGTCGGTGCCACGCCCTTCGCCTTCGGCATGTATGAAATCATTTCGCAGCTTCGTGTACAAGGTCTCCTTCTTCTTCGACCTCGCTGGGCGCGGCAGTGCAGCAAGCTTCGGATTTACCCCCAGTAACAGGCTGTCCACATTGTCTTGCCCGCCCTTGCGCAATTTGAACCTCGCAGCAAGGTCAAGGGCGCTGTAGAGAATTAGAAACCTCACAACTTTGTTCTTCGATTCAAGGCCAGCCGCGTACATTGCAGTTGCGGTGCAAAGCTGAGCTGAGGTGGCAGACTCTGGCCTACCCACACGCAGCTCAACGTCGCGAGCCACCGCAGCCACCTCATCCGCGGGCAGGAGAACTGGCCGCACTATTATGTAAGCGTCCGCGGAATGGGTGATCGACGTATTTGCGACAGATAGCGCGGATGTTGTCGCGTGAGGTGTAAAAGTTCGACGGACACAGCGCGGAGGCGCGGAACTCTCAATATTCGCACCAAATCGAAGGAGCAGTCGACGGTACAATTCTTGAACGAATGAACCCGCCCACTGTTCCGCTCGCACCTCGGCTACGCCGTCCACTCGCACGTGGAGACTAAGCGGAGTCCCAGGTTGGAGCTGAGCCTCAAGCCCATACTCTTGGACACGGAGCTTCGTGGGCTCTGGGAACTCGACTCCCTGGAGTTCGAACTCAAACAATTGTTCCAGCGTACCGACGCCCATCCGCTGATCACCCACGCCGAAGTCTCACCATGCCGCCGCCCCTTGTGCTGACCCGCGGATCAGCGCCTCCGTGTTCTCTGCGGCCAGAAGAGCTTCAACACGGAGGTCACTGAGATGGTCTGCGTGCTCTGTGTTAAAGCTTGAGAGGCACGGAGGGCACAGAGCCAGAATCCATCCTTTACCGTTCGGACCTCATAATTCACCATTTACTATTCACTATTCGTAACACAGCGCCGCCATCGGCCGAGCTTGTCAATATTTTCGTTCAACCGGCTTCCAATTCGCGATCGTCACGGGCTTATATTCCAGCCTCGGTTTGCCGCAGGTGTAATAAACCATCGAGTGGCCAGGAAACTTCTCGTCGTCGCGTTTGGAGAAGTCCGTCCGGGCGTGGGCGCCCCGCGATTCCTGCCGCGCCAGGCCGGCGAAGAGCAGCGCTTCAGCCAGCTCCAGCATATTCTGAGTTTCGAGCGCTTGAACCAAGTTGGTGTTATAGACGCGGCTTTTGTCTTGAATCGCAATCTGGGCGAAGCGCTGCTTCAGCTCGGCAATCTTCAACAGGCCCTCATTCATGGATTCGCCCGAGCGGTAGACGCCCGCATGTTTATCCATCAAGGTGCGAAGCTCGCGGCGGATTTGCGCGGGTTTCTCGGAGCCGCTTTGTTTGAGCAGGCCGTCGAAGATCCGTCTCTCTTCTTCCCGCGCCTGGGTCTCCGGCATATCGCTCAGCTTGGGGCTTTGGGCCAGGTAATTGGCGATCTCGCCGCCGGTGATGCCGCCCCAAACCAGGCATTCGGCGGTGGAGTTGCATCCCAGGCGGTTGGCCCCGTGCATCGAGTGGCACGCCACCTCGCCCGCGGCCCAGATGTTTTCCACTTTCGTCCGGCCATCGATATCGGCTTCGATCCCGCCCATCGAATAATGCGCCACTGGCCGGATGGGAATGGCGGTCGTGATGGGGTCGATTCCGAGAAACTTCATACATACTTCGCGGATCAAAGGCAGGCGCTTGTTGATGCGTTCGGCGCCCAGATGGGTCAAATCGAGGTTGACGTAATCAAGGCCGTCGGGACCCTGGAAACCGCGCCCCTCGAGGATTTCCGTCATTTCGGAGCGGGAAACGATGTCGCGCGGCGCAAGCTCCATCATTTTGGGCGCGTACTTCTCCATGAAGCGCTGGCCCTGGTTGTTGCGCAGGTAACCGCCTTCGCCGCGGCAACCTTCGGTCATCAGTATTCCCGAGGGCACGAGCCCGGTGGGATGGAACTGGAGGAACTCCGGGTCCTCGAGTGCCAGCCCGGCGCGGTAGGCAATGGCCTGGCCGTCGCCCGTTACGGTTTGGGAATAGGTCGTGAAACCGTAAAGATTCCCCAGCCCGCCGGAGGCAATCAGGAGCGCCTTGCCCCGCAGGGTCAAAAACTCGCCCGAGGGCAGATCGTAGAGTGTGAGTCCGGCGAAGCGCCCGCCTTCGAGAAGCAGGGAAGTCACGAAGCATTCGTCGTAGCGCCTGAAATTCCTGTACTTGAGGAGAGTGTCGTAGAGCGCCTGCATCTCGAAGAAGCCCGTCTTGTCAGCCGCCATGCAGGCCCGAGGAAAGGAATGCCCGCCGAACGGCCGCTGCATGATTCGCCCATCCTCGCGGCGCGACCAGGGGCATCCCCAGTGCTCGAGCCGGCGGATTTCGTCCGGCGAGCTTTTCACGAAGCGGCCCACCACGTCCTGGTCGGCAAGGAAATCGGAACCCTTTACGGTGTCCCAGGCGTGCAACTCCAGGCTGTCGCCCTCTTCGGGGCGCATCACGGCTGCCGTGCCGCCTTCCGCGCACACCGAATGCGCGCGCATGACCTGTACTTTTGAAACGATCCCGATGTCGGCACTGCCGCGCGTCTTGATGCATAGCTCGACCGCGGTGCGCAGCCCGGCAAGTCCGGTTCCGAAGATCAAGACATCATGAATGATCTGCTCCATGCTACAAGTGCTCCTTGGGCTGGCCATTGTGTCACTGGCCCCGATGGATGTCGAGAGACACAAAGTCGATCGTTGCTCCGGTGCGGACTTCCTGTCTCTTGACAACGCCGCATAGTAGGCTAGAATGATTTCTTGGACCTGGACCGGAGGCCGCGGCCTTCCGGAAGCAAGTTCCGGGGCCGAAACGGCTTTTGAATGAGAAAATGGGTTAATCGCTTATGCCAAAACTCGTTCTGCTGGTCACGCGCGAGGGTCTGGGCCACGTCGATCCCAACGACAAACAATTTGGCTTGGAGATGTTTGACCGGCTTCTGCACGCTTGGGAGAGTCAGCCCGTCAAGCCTCACGCCATCTGCTTTTACACCGATGGGGTGAAGTTGGTCTGCAATGGTTCACCGGCGCTGTTGGGCTTGAAGATACTCCACGGCCAGGGCGTCCGCCTGATTTCCTGCCGCACGTGCCTTGAGCACTTTGGCCTGACCAGCCAGGTTGCGGTAGGGGAAGTAGGCGGAATGAACGACATCGTCGGACTCCTGGTGGAAGCCGACAGCGTGTTGACCGTGTAAGCGAATGGCCTTAGGGTTTGCGGCTGGCTTGGGCTATGAGAACCCGTTCGCCTTCATGATCCAGTCGCTTGACCGCATCCTGAGGCGCCAACCAGTGAACAGACAGCACTTCTTCCGAACTTTCAAACCGGGATTCGCCGAGCGGCCTCATATTCCAGAATCGAACCACCTTGGTAATGTCTCCCGTGTCATAACACACCCAACCCGCGTGGCTCTCAACCTCGACAGCGAAGCCCGTTTCTTCCTGTACCTCACGGATGGCGCACTGCACCCAGGATTCACCTGGCTTGACTTTGCCTTTAGGGAGTGACCAATCCGCATGACGTCTGCGGCGAATGACGATCAGCTCGCGGCCATCGCGGCTCGGCCGCCAAACGAGGCCGCCCGCGGCGGCTACGATTCTAACAGGTTGATCTGAAAACTGCATAGAGGTCCGATCCTCGCACTCTGGAACGTGTCGGTTACGTTGTACTGCGGGTTCGCCAATATCCTGGTCGACGCCGTCCGTGAGCAACCGCCAAAACCTGGATCGAGAGCGGCTTTTCGCGGTAGATAACAAGATAAGGAAATCGATGCAGTGGGAAGCGTCGGCACCCCGCCTCGAAAATGGGCCATCGCTGCGGTGCTTCCGAGATAGTTGCAACCGCCTCCAATAGTTCGCCGACGAAGGCTTCTGCCGCCCGCAAGCTGCGCTCACGATACCAAGCCACCGCGGCTTCGGTTTCGGCAAGGGCTTCTGGGTGAAACTCGACAGGCTTACCGCTCATTGCCGCGTGTGGCCATCAGGCGGGATCGGACCTCTGCCCACGGAATGGGGGAAACCGCCTTGGAATCAAGTTCCGCAGCCCGGCGCCGAATCTCAGTCCGCCATGCGCCCTCGGCGTCCGCGTCAATCTCCGTGTCGAGACTCTCCAGAAGTGAATCCGCGAGCGCAGCCCGGGCTTCAGCCGGAAGCGTCAATACCTCTTTGAGGAGTTCGGCAGTTTCACGGCTCATAATGTAATTATAGCTCCGACCGCGCTCGCGCGCCAAGCGTTTCATGTCTTCACGCGCAGCAGCAGGTACGACCCCGCCAGCCCGAAAAGCACGTCCGGGGACCAGGCGGCGACCAGGGGCGGCAACTGACTCAGGTTGCCCATGGCTTCGAACAAGCTGGAGATGGACCAGTAGAGAATGGCGATGCCGATACTCAGGGCGACTCCGGAAAGTGCGCCCTTGCCTCCCGTAGTGAAAGAGAAGGGAACTCCGAGTAAGGCCACGACGAAGGCGATAAGGGGGTACGAGAACTTTCGATAAAATTGGACGGAGAGGCGCACGACGTCGAATCCGCTCTGGCTGAGCTCGCGTATGTAATGCCGCAGCTCGAGTGCGCTCATCTGTTCAGAAGGTCTCACTTCCTTTTTGAAGTAGGCAGGTTCTTCCGACATCTCGGGCAACATGTCAACCGAAAAGGGGAAGTACTTTTCAACCCGTTCTCCTTTCAGGTCGCGCACCCAGCCGTTCTCGAGCACCCAGCCTTGGATGGCGGGTTCCCAGAATGCCCGCGCGGCGTAAATCCTGCGAGTGAGGCGAAAGTCCTTAGGATCGAACTCGAAGCAGGTGAAGTCTGCAAAGACGTTCTTATCAGGGTCAAAAAACCTGTAGTTGTAAATGCGATCTGCCCGCCCGAATATCCATTGGCGCTCCGGGCGGTAGAAGGTTTGTGGCGGTTTTCCCTTGATCTGATTGCGGTAGGCATCCTGCTGCTGGTTGGTTTGCGGCAGGAAATCGTCGGAAAGGAAAAACATGCCAAGGCTCAGCAGCACAGCCACCAGTAGCACGGGAGCGGAAATCCTGTAAAGGCTGACGCCCGCTGCTTTGATGGCGGTGATTTGGTTGGACTTGGTGAGCAGGCCGAAGTTCACCAACGTGGCGACAAGGATACTCAAAGGCAGCATCAAGTAGATGACTTGAGGAAGAAGAAAACGGTAATAATTCAGCACCAGGCCTGCCGAAGCGTGGTTGCGAACCATATCTCCCAGGAGTTGGAAGAAGTCGAAGATAATGTAAATGCCCGTGAACGTAACCAGCAGGATGAAGAAGTAGAAGAACCAGCTCTGGATAATGTAAACGTCGAGAATCTGAAAAATCCGACTGCCGGGCGTGCGAGGTTTCAGCGATGGTCCCGACACTCGCCCGCGCCGCGGCCGCGCCTGCCGGGCTTCCCAGCGGCGTGCCAGGTCGTCCATCCACTCCTGAACGAATTGGAGGTGGCTCCGCACACTGCGGAGTTGAGCCAACATCAGTACGCCGGCGATGGCGAAGATGACGTTTGCAATCCACAGCCCGATAGCAGGAGGGAGGCGGCCCTGCTTGGCGAAGCTCAGGCCGAAGACCATGACGATGTAATAGATGAAGACAAGCACCATGGTCAGGATCAGTCCCACGGCCTTGCCGCCTTTCCGCGTCGACAGGCCTAAGGATATTCCTACCAGCGCTAGAACCAGGCTGGCCACCGGCAGGGCAAATCGATAATGGAGTTCCACGAGTGCGGCTCGACGATCGCGGGGCGAGTGCGTCTGCGCCATCAACTTGTGGAGAGAAAGCAGAGGAGTGGGGAAGCTTTCGGGGCCGGAAGCGGAGGCCTGATCGAGTGGCACTGGGATGTCGGTGTTGGTGAAAGTGACCACGGAATACTGTGCCTGGTTTTGTGGGTCGATCTCGTGGGTCATGCCTTGATTCAGGTGAATGACCAGCCGGCCGTTGGCGGCTTCGTTGACAAGCACACCGCTTTCCGCTAAGGTTACTTTGACTTGGTCACGCTGAGTGGTGTCTGCAATGAAGACGCCCCGCCATCCGGCACGGGAGCCCGTTACATCCTCCAAGTAAAGAAGTAAATTGGGGAACTGTTCAATAAACACGCGCGGTTGGATCTCGTATGGCGCCTGGCTGGCTTTCAGCCCGGTCTCCATGCGAATCAGACTGCGACCGGCCTGGGGCGCAAGGAAGACACTCATCCACAGGGTGAGGGCCCACCCGCCAAATGCAAAGAGCAGCACCGGCCTGACAAACTGCGCGAGCCCGATGCCCGAAGCTCGCGCCGCGATAACCTCGCCGTCCGCCGCCATGCGGCTGAGGCCGATCAGGGTTCCAACCAGAACCGCCATGGGAACCGTGAGCACCAGAATGCTCGGGATGGGCAGCATGAACAGGATCAGCATCTGGGAGAGCGGCAAGCTATGGCGCACCACCAACTCCAGCAGATGTCCCAAACGCGGCACGAAGATGGCAAAGGTAAAGACCAGCAATCCGAGGAGTGAGTGAGAGGAGATCTCTTTTAAAATGTAGCGGGTAAGTATCCGCATGTTTCCTTGCGGGGGCGGAGTGCGGGCCTGAAACGGATGTCCCTGATGCCGTCCTCGCTTTCATCGTAGCATACGGGTTGGTAGTTTTGTAGCGGCGCGTTGACCTTGCGGTTCGTAGGGGCGACCCTTGTGGTCGCCCGCGGGCGGCCACAAGGGCCGCCCCTACTTTACGAAACTAGCTGATTGCCGATTATTATCTTATGTCCCAGACCTCTCTAATGTTGCTTTGGCACATGCACCAGCCCTTCTACAAGGACTTGGCGGAGGGCCGCTACACCATGCCTTGGACGCGACTCCACGCGTTAAAGGATTATTTCGGCATGGTGGCAATGCTGCGGGATTTCCCGACCGTCCACATGACTTTCAATCTGGTTCCTTCGCTGGTGGTGCAGGTCCAGGACTACGCGCAGCAGACGGCCGTGGAGCGCGCCTATGAGGTTGCATTCAAGCCGGTCGAGAGATTGAGTAAGGACGACCGGCTCTTTCTTTTACAGACCGCTTTCCAGATTAACCATCAAAATCTTCTCAGCCGCTACCCGCGCTTCCGTGAGTTGTGGGACAAATCACGAAACGCCGGCCTCGACTCGTCGGCGCGCTTCTTCTCGGCGCAAGACTTGCTCGACCTGCAACTGCTTTCGCAGCTTGCTTGGTTTGACGAAATCTACCTGGCTGACGATCCGCAGATCCGAAAGCTCGTGGCGCAGGAACGCGGCTATAGCGAAGCCGACAAGTCTCTGCTGCAAGAGAAGGAAGTGGAAGTATTCGGCAGAGTTCTGGGTGAGTACAGGGCCGCCAGCGAACGGGGGCAGATTGAGATCTCGACGTCGCCCTTCTACCACCCCATTCTTCCCCTCCTCTGTGACTCCAATATCGCGGCGGAATCTCGCCCCGGGATTCGTTTGCCGCGCCATCACTTTCAGCACCCGGAAGATGCCCGCGACCAGCTTCGCGCGGCGATTCGCCTTCACGAGCAAGTCTTCGGCGGCAAGCCGCGCGGGCTTTGGCCGAGTGAGGGAAGTGTCTCGGATGAAGTCTTGCGTCTTGCCGCTGACGAGGGGTTCGCGTGGGCGGCTACTGACGAAGGAGTACTGGGGCGCTCAATCCAAAAGGGATTCCAGCGTAGAGGCGACGGGACCACGGACGGTGGTTCGGAACTCTACCGGCCGCATGTCCTAACTTCCGATGGACGCAGCATCTCCCTCTTCTTTCGCGATCACCAGCTTTCTGACTTGGTGGGATTTGTCTACTCCCGCATGAATCCGCAGGATGCCGCCGCAGACCTGCACCAGCGGATCAAAGCCGCAGGCCGTAGTGTCTGGGGCAAGCCTGCCGTCGTCTCTGTGATCTTGGACGGCGAAAACGCCTGGGAGTATTACCCCGCCAACGGCAGGGAATTCCTGAAGGCCTTCTACACCCGGCTGGCGTCTGACCCCGAACTGAAGGCGGTGACTGCCAGCGAGGCCCTGACGGTTACCGAGCCAGGACGCTTGACCCATATCCATCCGGGATCGTGGATTAATGCCAATTACGACGTTTGGATCGGAGCGGACGAAGACAACCGCGCGTGGGACTTGCTTTCGGAAGCGCGCGATTTCTATGCGCAACACAGCGTCAAGGCCGGGAAGCAAGACGCTGAGCTCGCGCAACAGGAGTTGTGGATTGCCGAGGGAAGTGATTGGTGTTGGTGGTACGGTCCGGAACACTCCACAGCCAACGACGAAGAGTTTGATCTGCTGTATCGCAAGCACCTCAGTAATCTTTACAAGATGCTGGGAGGTTCTCCGGCTGACGAGTTGGTGGAACCGATCAAGCGCCCGCGCGCCACAGCAATGAGCGTTGCGCCTACGGGACTTGTCCAGCCGCGAATCGATGGCGCGGTCACCAACTACTTCGAGTGGTTGGGCGCCGGCCTCTATCTTCCCGACCCGCGCTTCGAGTCTATGCATGGAGCCGCCAGGGTTTGGGAGGCGCTTTACTACGGGTTCAGCCGGGAGGCGCTTTTCCTGCGTCTGGATCTCAGCGAGGCGTTTCTGAAAGATCATGCGGAATTCGAGATTCGAGTGAATGTCGTGGACGGTTCCCGCGTTCGCGCCAACGCTTCCATCCGCAACTCCGGTCTGAGCGGGATAACCTGGTGGAAAAACGATGAACCGTTGGTGGCTTCGCCGGCAGAGGCCGTCCAGCCCCAGGTTGCGTTCCAGCGCATCTTCGAGATGCGCCTGGATTACCAATTGCTCGGTTACGAACCTCACCAGCAAATCCGCTTGCAGGTTTCAATTTGGGCGAATGCCCTACCCATCCAAGTCATCCCCCAAGAGGGATGGCTGACTCTCCGGCTCTCCGAGGAACTCATTAGCTGGTGAACCATTTGTGATTGGTGATTTGCGATTTCCGATTTGGAACTACTGCGGATTGCAGAATTAAGTGACATCACCCCCTCACCCCCGACCCCTCGCCCCCCTGGGGGAGAGGGTGGCGCGTAGCGCCAGGTGAGGGGGGGCCGTTCTTCTCAATCACCAATCACCAATCGCAAATCACAAATGGATTACTGAATGACCCAGCCGGGTACCACCACGTCCACGGGCTTGGCGCCGACGGGGAAGGTTGTGAGGAGGATTGTGGGATTAGTCTGAAGGACCGCCAGCGTCGATGCGGAGGTGTCCGCGACCGCAAGAAACCGTTCGTCGGGAGTGAGCGCCAGGGCGCGCGGTTCGATTCCAATGCGCACTGCCGCCAGTAGAGTTCGGTTCTGTACGTCCAGGGCCATCACGGAACCATCGCCGGCGTTGGCGAGGTAAAGAACCAATGGTTCTCGCTCGAATACTCCAGCGACGGGCCGATGGCCGGTGGGGTAGTTCTGCTCCACGTTGTTCTGCTCGGTATCCACGATCACCATGCGGGTTCCCTCATCTTCAAGGACGAAGAGCTCTCCGCCGTCCGGTTTGAGGACCATCGCGCCCGGCCGAATCGCCATTTCGATATTGGCCAGAAGCTGCTGCGTGCTCAGGTCCACCGCGGATATGGCAGGTTCCTCGGTGTCGCACACGAAGACCTTGGAACTGTTGGGAAGGACAACCATCGGACCGGGTCCTCTGCCGACTTTGACGGCACCGAGCACCCTCCGGCTATCGACCTTTACGAAAAAGAGCTGGTCCGTAGTGCGGGAAGAGGCCACCAGCGTATTCCCGTCGGGCGTCAAAGCAAGGTCGCTGAGCGCGGCGCCCAGGTTGAGGCGAACTGCTTCCTTGTAGTTTTCCGTGTCGATGAAAACGATCTGCCCTTTCCCAGGTTCGAGGATGAAACCTTGGCGCCCGGACGATGAAAAAGTGAGGTCGCGAGCGCCTTCTCCAACGGGGAGCTTCCTCGCCACCCTCAGAGCCGGAAACTCCACGATGCTTATTTCGCCGGAGGCTGTTACGACCCAAAGTTCGTTGCTCTGAGGCCTGACCAGGACCCGCTCAGGCCGGGCAGCGACTGGCACGCTGGCGCGCACGCGGAAACTCGCCAAATCAACTTCCGCCAGAGTCGAACTCCCATTATTGGCCACAAACGCGGCGTAGGCTTTCGGAGCGCTGTGACGCCGCCCGCACCCGCTCGCAAACGCAGCCAGACAAACTAGGATTATGCCGACTCCCAAGCTAGATGTGTAGCCCTCTCCCTTGGGGAGAGGGTGTCCGGCGACGGCGCCTTCTCCAGCCGCCGCCGGACGGGTGAGGGGTTTCGTCGTTTCCATTGAGCCCTGAAACTCCGTATCGCAAGGTGTCACACGCAATGGGCCACGCGTGCGAGGATTCTCCTTAGTCCTTCTTCGAAAGCCGCCCCCTCGGTCAACAAGCTTATCACCAAGTGCCCCTCCGAGCTGAAGTCAAAGAAATGCCCCGGGTGTGCCAGGACGCCGTCCTGGCGAGCGAGTTCTACGGCCCAATCCTCGTCCGTTTGGATTGAGGGAAGCCGCAAAATCGCGTACCACCCTCCTTCGAATTCCAGCCGGCTCACAAGTTGGTGGTCCGCCAGTTGCCGGTCGAGCATCTGAAGGTTGGACCTGACTCGTCCCAGTATCTGAGGCTGGATCTTTCGGCGTGTCTCGAGCAACTTGGGCAAGGCCAGCGCCACGGGTGCGCTCAGCGAGAGATACGTGTCGGCAATGACCTCCAGGCGCGCCAAGGCGTCTTGCAGCAATTGCGCAGTCCCGTTCACGACCACCCAGGCCGCCTTCATTTGCGGCAGGGCGGAGATCTTCGACAGGCCGCTCAGCGTGAACGTAAGCGCTTCGGTGACCGCCGCGTGGCTAACGACACGCGCCGGGTCCGCGGCAAGCGAATAATCGGCAAAGACCTCGTCAGCTACCAGAGCCATCTCCCGCTGTTGGCAGAACGCAAGCAGATTGGCTAGTTCGTCCCGCCGAACGAACGAGCCCGTGGGATTGTTGGGATGGACCACCAGGATGGCTCGTGCGCGGGCCTCGAGACGCTTTTCGAGCGTGGCCAAGTCAATCGTCCATCCGCGGTCGTAAATCAGCGGATAGGCGATGACCCGAACATCGTTTAGTCCGGCCAGGAAGTCAAAGAGCGGATAGCTGGGCTGCGGCACCAGGATGGCGTCACCGGGATCGGCGAGCAAGCGGAAGATGTAGCTGTAAGCTTCGCTGGTGCTTGTGGTGAGGAAGATCTGCGCCTGATCCAGCGCGACTCCCCGTTCAGCGTAGTAGTCCGCCACCGCCTGCCTCGCCGAGAGTAAGCCGCGCGGGTCCGGTGTGTAAGAGAGCGCCTGAGGATTGGCGAGCGCACCTAAGATGCTCTGCTGATCAAACACGAAGCCGCAGCGCGTGGGGTTCGATTCGGTCAGGTCGAGCAGAGGGACCCCTTCACGCTTCAGTTTTTCAATCTCGAGTGACAAACGATTTGGACTTAGCGGCCAATTGGTACGGGAAGAGAACATGTTAAGCGACGAGCGAGAAGTCAGGATTCAGGATTCAGGAGTCAGGAGTCAGAATGGGACTCTCCATCCAAGTCGTCTGTCATCCCGAGGCCGTCCTGCTCTTCGGCAGCCGAAGGATCTCTGCAGTTGGTCCTCAGACTCTGCAGCGCACGATCAACCACAGAGATGCTTCGCTCCGCTCAGCATGACACTGACTTGAAGGTTTTGTCCTGACTCCTGAATCCTGACTCCTGACGTCTGACTCCTACGCATTAGCCGATTTCCAAACGCTGAGCAACCCTTCCAGGCACTCGCGCGTGGCTTCCAGTTTGTCTTTATCGGGGCGTACGTAGGAAGTCTCGATGGACATCGTTCCCTCGTAGCCATCATCGCGCAACGCTTTGAATTGCCCCCGATAATCGATCTCGCCTTTGCCGACAGGAACATATCGAAACTTCCCCGCGGCAGGATCTTTGCGCATGTCCTTGACGTGCATATGGCGGAAGAGTCCGCGGACTTCGCGATACCCGTCGGGGTAGGGAGTCTCGCCCAGTCCCAGCGCATTGCAGGGATCCCACATCGCGAGCAGGTTGGGTGAATTGATGTCCCGGACCATCCGTCCCAGCTCTTTTCCGGTCCCCACATTGCAATCGGTCTCGTTCTCGAGAAGCAGCGTGATGTTGTGCTGAGCCGCCATCGCGGCTGCCTTAGCCAGGCGGTCGCGGACCAAAGGGTAAGCCTTTTCCGGATCCTCGACCCGCCAATAACTGAAAACCCTCACTTTGGAAGTCCCGAAAAATGGGGCGAGCCTGAATACCTGTTCCAGCAGACTCTCGGTGTCTTTATCCGTCAAGTCTGCGGCCTTGAAGGTGTCGCCCCAATTGGGGCGCGGCGAAGGCATTCCGGGCAAATGGTACTTGAAAAGCGGCGAGGCAATCTCCGAAACCTTCAGGTGATGCTGCTCGATCGATTGCTTGGCGCGCTCCAACTCTTCCTGGGAGAGCCTGGTCACATTCTTGTTCCAGAGTTCACGCACCTCGCAGTAACCCAGAGAATGTTCGGATATGAATTCCAGGGCTTTTTCGAACTCCTCGCTCAGTTCGTCCGTAATGACGCCAAGTTTAGGCGCGGACGAATTCGGAACCTGCTTCCCGCCTGCGAAGCTCAATCTCAATCCTGACCCTAGTAGCGCCGCTAAGGAAAGAAGACTCCTGCGTGTCAGACTCCAGGCCATGCGATACCCTCCCCTCACTCAAAGGCAGTTGCCGAAAAGCGCGCAATCGCTCAATGACCGCGTTCCAGTCGCTCGACACGAGTCTGGCTCCGCCGACTTCAGCAGTCTGTCACTCGTGCCAAGACGATTGTTTCCCGAAAGCCACCCCGTAAGCAAGTGGGTTCATCACCTCGATGCCACTCGGCCGCCCCCTTCGAGGGCCTGCGGCCTACGGTTGCTGCGCCTGGCCATTCGGCTTGCCTTCCTTTTGTTTGTCGATCGCCCGGTGGCACGCGTCGCAGACGCTTTCGCTGCCGTTTGCCGAAACGAGCAGGTGCGGCAGAGTTGAGGCGTGCGAGGCATGGCAACTCAGGCACGATATCTTCTCGCCCGCGTGGAGCGGGTCCGCAACAGCGGCAACAGGATGAGCCGGGCGGGGATGTCCGAAACGCAAGCTGGGATCAAGATCAATTTTGGGAGCCGCTTCGAACTCCGCCCTCGAGATTGTTTGCAGACCGAAAAGGCTCACCGTACTCCCCGCGTCGAGTTTTGGCGCGTGGCACTCCAGGCAGAGTGAATTCACATCAGCGCGTATCTGTGCCTTGAAATTCGACGCATGAGGCTCGTGGCAGACCAGGCATTGGCCGTTCTTGTAGGGACCATGGAGGACAGGGTCCAACTGGGCCTCGTGGCACTTCGCGCATAAGTTGCCCCCGCGTGCAAACAAGGTGATTGTGGTCTGGTTCTTTCCCGTGACGATGTGATGGCACTCCGGGCAACCCATCCTGACCGCAGTGTGGACGAACCGGCCTTGTTTCTTCTCAGGATGGCAGGTCAGGCAGGTCTCAGGCTTGACGTCCTTTGGCTCGATGTAGGGATGCTCGAGTTGTTCTTGCGCAGACGCTCCGGCGGAGAATAGGAGACAAAAAACTGAGAACGTGACGCCACATTTCCATGACGACCGTGTTGCCGACGCTCGTGGTAGAAGCCTCTTAGACAGAGCCATCCTTTGCAACGGACATCGCGTTCTCGTCTTGCACAGCTTGGGGCTCAGCGGCGCCGCCCATCGACCGCAAATTAGCCTAATCCATCTGCGCCCCAGTGTCCAGCGGCTCGAAACGGTTTTGTCAAAGAGCAGGAGTCATCGACGGAACGCCCGCTACCGGAAACAGCGCTGTGGCAGGAAGATTGTCTTTGCGGTGTGCGCCGGGCGACCGAGCCTTCTTCACTCCGTCCGCCGACGGCGCAGGATGAGGGTATTCCGGAATCGGGCCGTGCAGCACGCGCGGGGGCGGGCGTAAGGCCCGCCCCGTCGCATGCACAGCGATTACTGTTCAACCGGCGTTCCTGCCGACGACTCATTACGCGAGGGTCGTCCACTCTTGAGGGTGTAGGTCGAGGGCACTTGGAATAGCGAAGCTTGCGGTTCCGCGCGCACGATGTTCGTCAACTGGAATGTCGTTTCACCAAACTGCGGATTGGTTTCCTTGCGCATCACGTCAGTTTGCAGTTCCGGTGAGTACCAGCGCTCCATGGTGATTACAATCGGTGCTTGGTTGCCTTCCTGACCGGCGGGAATGGTGCGCGTCGTACGGGTCCCTTGAGCCGTCACTCCATTCATCACTTGCGCGCCGAGCGACTCTGTCGTCACGTTGGGGTTCTCAGCTTTCGTACGCTCAGCCCTTTGACCATTCCAGCGTGCTCCCGCGTGTGCGGGAAACGGCATCTGGCGAGCCACCTGGGTCTTGGGATTCAACATGTAGATTGATCCGCCCACGGGGTCGCCAATCGCTATCATTTTATGAGGGCCCCCTTCGGCGGCCCAGGGGCCGATGGCCCCCAGTTCCTGCTCGCGCCGCGTTCTGCCCTGGCTGTCGCGGTAGACGTTTGCGGTGGTCGTGGTATGAATGGTGTTTCCATCCGCCAGAACTTGGGTGTGCTCAGTAACGGCTTGCGCGGAATAGGGCGCGCCGGTCACCACTTTGCCTGCGGAGAGGAGTTCGGCGCCGAAGAAACGTGCCCTCCCGAACCTGCCGCCCGCCGCTGCCGGATTTTGTGCCGTGGCGTTCGGCATGAAGGCCGCAGCCAGGCAAACGAAGCAGATCCCCGCTGCCCAGATCGTCGCTATTCCAGACTTGTCCTTTTTCATATCGTCTCCTTCTGGTAAGTGGTAGGTCGGAGGTCGTATGTGGGGAAAAACCGCCTCTCAACGCTCCCACCTGCCACCTACGACCTGCCACCTCCTGCTTAATTCACAAACCGAATCGCAAATGGAACTCCGTTACTTCCCAAGGCAACATCCGCCTGGACCAAGGCGTCCGGAGCATATTCGTTGTCCACCCCTAGCCCGAAGGCCAGCAGCGCCTCGGCAGGCAGCGCCACGCGGACCAGCGTGGCCTCTTCCATGCATTGGGAATCGTCGCAAGTCCCAAGGGAAATGAAGTCCGTTGTCGTTTCGCTTGCCGATTCCTCCGGCGCCGGCCGCTGCGGATTCCGGATCTGAGCAACCTGGGTTTTAGCGTCGCTCTTTAGGGAGGCGCTTCTCTCGCTCGAGCCCGGCGTGACGCCGGCCCGCGCAACATCAGAGGTAACCTGTGGCCGGCTGGTGGCGATTCGCGATGCGCCCGTGCTTGGGCCCCGATGATCGCGCGGCCATTGAATCAGCACGATCCACGCCGTGGCCACAATCGCCGCGAATGCCAGGCCCCAGCTTAAGCCGCGCCGCAAGCGTCTCCAGGCCAGCCCCAGGAGCGGCGCCCCTTCTCGCGGGTTCCTTTCGCGGAAGGCTTGCAGCAGTTCTGTTTCCACTCGCAGTGGCGCGCGCTGGCCCTGGAGGCTGTCGGCGAACGCTTGCAGCCGTTCCGTCAGCTTGTGCTCTTCATCCAGGCGCCGGGCGCACCAGAGGCAGTGGCCGGCGTGGTCCAAAGCCTCGAGCTGCTTTGTTGTGCCAGCCACCCGACGGCTGACAAGCTCGTGAATCATACCTTCGAAGTCTTTGCATTTCATGCCAAACACCTGCTGCCGTTGATGGCCTCACTGGCGGGTTCCACCGTCACCCCGCCGCTGAGCTTCTGGAGGAGCAAGGCGCGGCCGCGGTGCAAGCGCGACCGCACCGTCCCTACCGAACAACCCAGGGCCGACGCAGTATCCTCGTAGCTCATTTCGTTCAAGTCGCACAAAACCACAGCTTCGCGGTAATGCTCGGGCAGGCTCAAGATCGCCTGCCGCACCGAATGGATCGTCTCCCGGCGCGCCATCGCGGAGTGCGGATCTTCGCCGGACGCCGGAACGGCGGCTCCATAATCCCTCCAACCCTCTTCCCCTAGCGGGCCTGCGACGTACGTCTGGTCACGCTTGAGAAAGCGCAGGGCGTGATGGCGCGCCATTCCGAGCAGATATGCGATCAGGCAACCGCGCGAGGGGTCGAAGCCTCGGCTCTCACGAATCAGCGCCATGAACACTTCCTGCGTGACGTCCTCGGCGAGCGGTGCGGACCCGCTCATCTCGAGCACGAAACGATAAATGTTTCCCTGGCGGCGCCGGTACAACGTGGTGAAGGCGTCTTCATTTCCGGCCTGCATCATCCGCAGCAATTGCTCATCGCGAAGCTCAGTGAGTTCGGCCATCATCCTCTTGCTTTCACGCTGTATTCCGCCGGCACGGGCCAAAAGTTCCACAAAATCCGCTTCGTTCAGCGCCCCTGGGTTGCCCCCAGTTATATGGACGTTCCCGGCCGGAAGTGAGTTGCGGTCCCGGAACGCCAAATACGTCACCGGTGGTGGTGCAGTTTGATGTTGTAGCGGCGAGTTTACCTCGCCAAATGGCGGCGTAAAGCCGCCTCTACGTCAAACTGCACCACTACCACCTCACCACAGAGCTTGCGGCCCCGCGCCCATAGGACTCTCGCCAAGAATAATTCTCTTGAATTCTGGATTGCTCCTGTGATTGATTTCTGACGAAGCGCGGTGTATCTTGTCCCCCGTGCCTGAGGCGACTCTGGAAGCTCATGCGAACAGGTGAAACGGGTTTGAGCCGATTTTGACTCGAGTGGGAGGAAACGTGGCTAAGGTGGGCGTTTTTGTGCTTGGCTGTCTGATGCTGGCGGCGATGCCGATGTCGGCGCCGGCGCCTGAAATCCCGGAAGTTTACGCGCAGATTCGCGCCGAGGAGACCAACAATTCGAGAATCATGTGGATTATTCACGAAGTGGCCGACGTGTACGGGCCGCGCGTGACGGGAACCCCGAACCTGAAAGCCGCAGATGATTGGGCGGTGAGGACGATGGCTTCGTGGGGCCTTGTCAACACGCATCTCGAGCCATGGACGTTTCAGCCGGAGAGCGCGGCGACCCCTGTGCCCGGCTGGGAGAACGTCGACCTCGAAGCGGAAGCCGTTTCGCCATTCCATGGTCAATTGATGGTTGAGCCGTTGGCGTGGACGCCCAGCACCAAGGGAATTGTGAGCGCGCAGGTGGTGTTGATCGATCCGCCGGGAATGGCGCCGCCGCGGGGTGGTGGATTCAACTTTTTCGGGGGCCCCCCTCCACCGCCGGAGCCAAAATGGGCTGCGCCGCCCATGCCTCCGGCGGCAAAACCGCCCGATCCGAAACAGCCCACCCAGGCAGAACTCGATGCGTATCTGAATTCCGTCAAAGACAAGGTTCATGGAGCGATTGTTTTCGTCGGGAAGCACGTTCAAGTGGCCGAAGAAATGAACCCAGCGCCCATGCGCCGTTCCGAAGACGACTGGAAGTCGCGCTTTGATGCGAAGAATCCCCGCCCCTTCCGCTTTCCCGAACAGCCGAAACTGCCGGAGGGGCAACTGACGCGCCAGGAAGTCACGCGCCAGGTCGATCAGTTCCTGGTGGATAACGGCGCGCTGGTGCGCGTGAACGATGCCGGCCGCGCCCACGGCGTCATCGTCGCGCAGCAGAATGCAACCTACGATTGGACGCGCGCGGTGCCCACCCTGGTGATGCGGAACGAAGACTACGGACGCATTTCGCGAATCATGGAAGACGGGACCGCGGTGACGCTGAAGGTCAACATTCAAAACAAGGAATATCCGGAAGGGACCACCGTCTATAACGCCATTGGGGAAATCCCGGGCAGTGATAAAAAGGACGAAGTCGTGATGCTGGGCGGCCACTATGACTCGTGGCACGACGCAACCGGCGCCACGGACAATGGAATTGGGGCTTCGATGATGCTTGAGGCCGTCCGGATTCTGACGGCTCTGCACGTGAAGCCGCGGCGGACGATCCGCATCGCCCTTTGGAGCGGGGAAGAAGAGGGACTGCTGGGTTCGTTGGCGTATGTACAGCAGCACTTCGGAAGCTTCGAAAATCAGAAACCGGAGTTTGCCACCTTGGATGCGTACTTCAACATCGATTCGGGCACAGGGAAGCCACGCGGCGCGTCAGTGTTTGGCCCGCCCGGCGCGGCGGACACCGTGCGCGATGCGATGATGCCCTTCGCGGAATGGGGCTTTATGGGCGTGATGCCTTCTGATAGCCGCAGAACTGGCGGAACAGACAACACCTCGTTCAGTAACGCCGGTTTGCCCGGAATCGGGCTGGCGCAGGACGCGTTTGACTACGGCTCATTCACCCATCACACCAACCTCGACACCTACGAGCGAATCTACGAGGAAGATGTGAGAGAAGGTGCGGTCGAAATCGCTTCGGCGGTATACGCCGTGGCGATGGCGGACCAGATGCTGCCGAGGTTCAAAGACTCCGACATGCCGAAGCCCGTGCCGCAGCCGGGGCCGGGATCGCAGGCCACGAAAGTGCGCCACGTTCCGGCGGACTAAGACCGGGGGGATCTGGCTTCCCTCCTCGGTGAAGGAGGGGAGCATGGCTACAAAGCCCTCTCCCGTGGGGAGAGGGTGTCCTGCGACGGCGCTTTCATCAGCCGTCACAGGACGGGTGAGGGGTTCCTTTCCAGTTTCACAGGAAGAGCGAATTCAAAAGGCAAATGGCAAATGGCAAAATTCAAATGGTTTGCGATTTGCCGATTTCTCAGATCCTAAACCATTTGCCATTTGACCTTTGCCATTTGTCATTTGAATTGTTTGTGGTTTTCACCTTCACCTATAGACACCTTTCACTTCTACTTTCTGCGGGATTGACCCCTCACCCGTCACGCTCCAGCCGGTGAAAGCGCCGGAGCGCGACACCCTCTCCCCAAGGGAGAGGGCTATCGAGCGATTGGGAGAGTAGGCTACGCCCTCACCACCGGCAGATTCTCCCTCACTTGCTTTTCGTTCTCCATTTGCGAGATCGCTGCGGAAACGTGGGGATTATTCAGCACGAAGCGGTAGGCCTTCTGGTGCAAATTCATATCGCCGGGAATCGTTTGCTCGAGCAGCGCGGCGCGCTCCGGCACCGGGGTCGTTGAACGGTCCGGCTGAAAAATAACCTGCGAGGTCTTCATAGCAATCACGCCAAAATCCTGCTTGTAGGCCTCCTCGACCATCGGTGCCACATAGTGCCAGTTCAGGATGTTGCAAGCCACCATGGCGAGAGAATAAACGCCCGTCTCGATGGCCGCCTTGAGAACTCCTGCCGGGTCGTTATGCGCCGAGACCCCGAGGTACCTCACCTTGCCCTGCTTGCGGAGCAGTTCGAACGCTTCATAGATTTCGTGGATTTGCACCTCGGCGGGGGAAGAGCACGCGTGCGGGCACATCATCAAGTCCACGTGATCCGTCTGAAGCCGCTTGAGACTGCCTTCCAGCGAATCGGTGATGGTTTTGACGTAAACTCGCGGCCGGTCGATTTTCACGCCGTACTTCTTCTCCATCGCATTCGCCAGCGCCGCCTCTTCAACCTGGCGAATCTGGCCGTTGAAATAGTTGCCGAAATAATTCGGCACCGTGACCCGCCGCCGCTCGATGTCTTCGCTCACCTCGCGCAGAATGGCGGCTTGCTCGTCGCGGTTGAGGCGCGCGTACAACATTTCGTAGGCCGCGAAGCGCGCCTCCGGAAAAGCGCTGATCTTGGTGTTGACGAACACCCGGTCGCGCTTCGCGCCCTGAATGATGGCGCCGTAGCCCCGCTCGCTCTGGCCCTCCCCGTATTCCGGAGCTGTGTCCAGATAGTTCAGGCCCATTTCGATGGCCAGTTCCACGTGGCGGTTGTTGGTGGGAGAGATGGGATCGCCGCCGCAGACCATCTCCGAAATCATAAAGCCCGTCCGGCCCAGCTTGCGATAGCGCATCTCCGGCCGCTTGTTGCGCCATTCCAGCTTAGCGTCGGCCGTGGGCGCGGCTGCCTGGCCCGCGCGGGCTGCGCCCGCCTGCAGTGCGCCGCCTCCCATCGCCAAGGCGACCGAACCCTTCAGAAAGTCTCTACGTGGAATGCGCTGAGTCATGGCTTGCTCCGGCTCCTGATGTTGGGTCCCGTCGGGACCCCTTTCGATTGGCCAACGCCCGAAATGTGTTGCGATACGTCGCCATGAATCGCCGGCCGAGCTTCACTTGCCCCTCGACCTGAGCGTCATTAAGTGTGTGTGGATGCCCGTCTCGCGTTTCCACATTGCACGAGGCATCGTCCTTTTTCGCTCTCAGATAGGCCAGCCTCTTCCTTTGCATAGCAGCCGCTGCGGGCCTTCGATTCATGGCCTGCCTCCATTCTCCTAGTGATTATAGTCGGTTTTGGTGGCGCAGTGTGGGAGCCAGATTCCGTTGCCTACGGTTTGCAAGTGGAGTATATTCGGCAGCGGCCTAATGTAGCTAAGAGGAGGAAAGTCCCTCCATGAGCGAATACGCTGAATTTACTGGCGGCCCCGACAAACGCCGCGACTTCCTTCACCGCTTCTCTAATCCATGGATAGGTTTAATGGGGACGATATTCACTGTCAAGGCAAAGTAGAAATGTCCTAATCCCAGCAAAGTAGAAATGTCCTGTTCTTAGCAAAGTAGAAAGTTCCGCTTTTCGTTCTTTGGCGGCTAACTGGAGGAGCCCGTAGGGCG
>JBEKMN010000092.1:0-22740 GCA_050008495.1 Terriglobia bacterium
AACTGCGAGCGGCGCTCGTCGAGATGCAAGCGCAGCAGACAAAGGAGATGGAGACGGCGATTCAGGCCAGCCTGGAAGGCCTGCTGGAAACTCTTCACGCCAAGATCCACGAGACACAACAGCAGTCTGTAGAGGAGGCGCAGAAGCAGTTAAATGCGCTGCGGGAATCGGCCGTGACCGTGCTGGAGAGTGAAGCCACGGAGAAGTCGACGTCGTACCGGGAGCAACTGCGAGCGGCGCTCGCGGAGATGCAAGCGCAGCAGACAAAGGAGATGGAGACGGCGATTCAGGCCAGCCTGGAAGGCCTGCTGGAAACTCTTCACGCCAAGATCCACGAGACACAACAGCAGTCTGTAGAGGAGACCCAGAAGCAGTTAAGTGCAGTGCGGGAATCGACCATGACCGTGCTGGAGAGCGAAGCCACGGAGAAGTCGACGTCGTACCGGGAGCAACTGCGGGCGGCGCTCGCGGAAATGCAAGCGCAGCAGACGAAGGAGATCGAGACGGCGATTCAGGCCAGTTTGGAAGGCCTGCTCGATGCGCTGCGCGGAAAGATTCAAGAGGCCCAAAGACAGTGCGTGGAGGAGGCCGAGAAGCAGTTGGGCGTGGTACGGGAATCAGCCGTGACCGCGCTGGAGAGCGAAGCTTCGGAGAAGTCGGCATCCTACCGGGAGCAACTGCAGGCGGCGCTGCTGGAGATGCATGCGCAACAGACAACGAAAATCGGAACGGAAATTCAAGCCAGCTTGCAAGGCCTGCTTGAGTCCTTACACATAAAGATCCAGACCACCGAAGAGCGCTGCGTGGAGGAAACCGAGAAGCAGTTGGCAGTGCTGCGCGAATCGACCTTGAGTTTGCTGGAGGGCGAAGCGGCGGAGAAGTCGGCATCCTATCGGGAGCAACTGCGCGCCTCGTTGCTGGAGACGCAGGAGCGGCAGACGAGAGAGATGGAGAGCGGAATCCAAGCCACCTTCGAGGGGCTGCTGGAATCCCTGCGCGCTAGAATTGAGTCGTCTGCCGGCGAGGCTGCAGCACGGGTGGCGGCCGAGGTGAGAAACGGCGCCGACCAGGCCCTCCAGGAACTCCCCGAGCGGCTGTCCAAGAGCGTTGAGATGGCCGTTTTTGTGGTGAAAGAGTGGGAGCAGCAGACCAGGACAGAACTGGAAGCGCATTCGCGCCGGCTTCTGGAGGCTTTTGAGAAGCGACTTGACGATGTGAGTGCGGCTGCCCGGAAGCGGCAGCGCAGCGAGGCTGAAGCCTTCAAAAGCATGCTCCAGAATTTCCTGGATCATGCCGAGGCTCTATCGGCAGAGAGCGGTCAGGCAAAGACGGCGGTCCGCGAAGAGCCCACGCAGGCGCCTTCCCGGCCTGCCCAACCATCCGCAGAACCTTCCACGCCTGCCCTTGAAAATCTGTTGGAGAAGCAGCGAAGAATAATTGAGGATACGCTCGGCGCCTTCCGCGCTAAACTGAGCCAGACTCTTGCCAGCCCGACACCCAAGGAATAACAAGGACCCGCAAGCACACCTTAGCATTTGCTTTCGCACGTTGTAGACCGAGAACATGGGTACGTACGATCAGATACCGGGGACGTCCTATCGGACCAGCCAGCAGGAGGAACACTTGTGAGCTGCCGGAAGAAATCTCATCGCGCGGATGACTCGCTTGAGGTCAACCTCACGGATTTGGACGAGACGGGCAGGCTGCATTACTTCTATCACTCTCCCTCTTCAGACTTGCCGGTTCGAGACGTGTTGGGTGAGCAACACGCGGGACGGAAAACTGAACCACACCTGGAGACGAACGCGGAAAACTACTGCTGTTGCTGTTGGCAACGAAATATCGTAGCTTTTCTCAAGAGCAGTGAGAGGTACCTATTTCTATTTACGAAGTGTGCGAGGAAAGAGAGTAAGCACAAAGACAAGCGTTACATAGTGGGTTACATTCGCAAGGAACAGTGCATTGACCGTGGCGGATTCTGGGCCGTAGCTGGCAAAACGAAGGTCTACTCCTTTGAGGACGCCTTCCCGCTTCGTAAACTGAGTCATGCAAGGAACGCCAGGCACGTTCGCAGGGTTCTTACCAAACGGCAAACGGAGTGTGTTCTCCACAGCTTCACCGGAAAACGCAATAAACTAACCGCGTGCCTCGAGGAACTGTCGTGCCTCAAGGAGCGGCTTAGACGCCGGGAGCGAAGATGCACGTAGTCCTGCTCAGGGTAGGCATCGACACCGGAAGCGGCGGAATCCTTGGACCACTGTTCGGGGACGGCTCATTCGAGTACGTCCCAATTCCGGATCGGCGGGGCATTGACAAGAGGACGTATGGCAACACTCGCGGCATGCATGGGCGAAGGATGATCGACTACTTCCCTAAGGGGCGCCGCGGAACGATGTCCGGTCAATCCATCCACTTCGACCCTGAGTTCCGCACGTTCACCTATGGCGACCCAACGACGCCCAAGGCATCTCTGAAGGGACTCGACGAAGGCAGCCTCCTGGTGTTCTACGCGGGTCTCAAGGGATGGGACTTCGCCTGCCGACCTGCGCTTTACATCATTGGGTATTTTGAGGTCAGCCATGCAGGCCTGGCAACTTCTTTCACGCGCGCAGAACTGAGGCCCTTCAGGAACAATTTCCACGTGACGCACGCGAGTGTGTTCAGAGAGCAGAAGCAGGATTTGGTCCTCGTGAAAGGTGGCACGGGCAGCCGACTTCTGGAGAAGGCAGTAAAAATCAGTTCAGTGGGAAAGGACAAGGCTGGCCGCCCCTTGTACAGGCTGTCGCCGCAAATGCAAAAGATATTCGGGAACTTTGGGGGTCACACTGGCATCCAGCGAAGTCCACCGCGGTGGGTGGCGTCCGAATTTACCGAGCGAGCGGCAGGGTTTATCCGGTCGCTGAAGTAAGCCCGACCGTACACGCGATGACCCGCGACGCGACAAGGGAACGCATGCTCACGCAGTAGGCTAGATTGACGTCGAGGCTGTTTCGGGAACTCACGGCTACAACGCCAAAGCGGCCTACTACCCACCCTTGAAGTTTTCGGCGAGGTCGTCCCCTTGCGGCGCAGGACCGTTTCCCGCCCTGAAGCACACCCTGCTTCAAATCACCGCGCTCTCGACGGGACCGGATGTTTGCAGCAGTCCACGGGACTCGATCAACTGAACCAGAGCATCCACTGCCACGGGGTCAAACTGGGTGCCTCTGCAGCGGCGCAATTCAGCCACGGCGTCCTCGACACTGCGGGCCTTGCGATAGCGACGGCCGCGAATCATGGCCTGAAAGGCATCGGCTACGGTGATGATGCGCGCGCCGAGAGGAATTTGTTCACCTTTTAAGCCCTCGGGGTAGCCATGCCCATCGAGTGCTTCATGGTGGTAGCGCACGATGCGCTCAATGTCTAGTACTTTCAGAGGCTCGAGAATCTTCGCGCCCCAGGTCGCATGGCTCTTCATTTGGTCAAACTCGCCTGCCGTCAGCAGGTCTGGTTTCTCAAGCACGTCTTGGGGCACGTGGATCTTGCCGACATCGTGCACAACGCCCGCCAGCTTGATGTTTTCGACTTCTGCCTGGGGCAGTCCAACTTGTAGGGCGATCTTGGCGGCCCAGGTGGAAACCTCCGCAGAATGGTCCCTCGTATAGGGGTCTTTAGCTTCAACCGCGTAAGCGAGGGCCATGATGGTGTCCCATAGCGGCTTCATATGCTCGAACTTCTGCCGATAGAGGTTGAAGGCTTCGTTGTCGGAGGAGAACATCCGTTTCACCGTCACTCCCAGACACGCGTCCAATAGTTCCTGTTCACGTTCCGCGTTCCCGGGTGCAATTCTTAAGGAAGCCACCCGCACGCAGTTCCCCTCGCAATGTTTGGCCAGGTACATCCCCGAGTCCGCAACACTCAGAACATCCTCAGGATTTGGACCGTGGTTCGGAAAGGACGCAACCCCCATGCTTGCCGTCACCTGGTGAGAGTGCAGGAAGTGATTAGCTTGCAGGGCGGAACGGAGCCGCTCTGCAAGGATTTCAGCCTGTTCCGTCGTCGTCTCGGGCATCAAGATGGCGAACTCATCACCGCCGTACCTGGCCACCACATTGGATTGCCTCGATCGGGAATCGAGTACAGCGGCCACCGCCGCCAGCACTCGGTCGCCCTCCAAGTGCCCTCCGCTGTCATTCACCTGCTTAAAGCCGTCCAGGTCCATCATGATGACGGAAAACGGCCGGCCAGTTCGGACTGACCGGCGCCATTCCCCGTCCAGCGCCTCTCGGAAGAAGCGGTGAGTCTTGAGACCTGTCAGGCCATCCGTGATGGCCTGGTCCAGCGCAATCTGGTAGGCGCGCGCGTTATGGAGATTAATGGCGAGTTGGTTCGCCAGCGACTGTAATGTCAGCACGTCCTGCTGGGAAAAACTGTGTTCGCGCAAGCTTTCGAGACTCAAGACGCCCAGTAGATCGTCCCGATACCGCAAGGGAAGGCTCAAGGCCGATCGCACGCCCGGACGCAGCGCCACGTACCGGAGGTCACGCAGGACGGAATTTGCCAGGATCGGCTCACTGCCGATGGCGGCCGCACCCGACAGCCCTTCGCCGAATTGGACCCGGTGGCCCAGCAGTTCCCCGCCGTATCCCGCCTCAGCTTCCACAACCAGTTCCCGTTTCGGAGCGTCGGCGACTTCAATTCGCGCAAAGTCGCGATCAAAAGCGCTGCGGATTTCCCCGCAGATGTTGGAAAGAAGTTCCTTCGGATTGAGGTCCGAGGCTGCTTTCCGGGTCAGTTCATTCAGAAGAGCCAGATGGCTTGCGCGTCGCTGCACCTTCTGGAAAAGCCGGGCGCTTTCGAGCGCGCCGGTGACCTCGTCCGCGAGCACCTGCATCAGCTCAAACTGTTCCTGGTTGATGGCGTTCTCGCGCTCGAAGTCTGCGACCGCGAGCACACCCAGGGCACCGTCGGAGAAATGAAGGGGCACTCCGCACCAAGTGCGCACCCGTCCATCCACGGATGGAATGCCCAGGCGGCGCGCCTTGGCAAGAAGGTCCTGGGTCAAGAGCAACGGGCGGCGGCCCTGACAGACGAACTCCGCCAGCCCATCCGGTTCGGATGCTCCCGAGAGAATCTCGGCATCAGGCGGTTGGAAGGCGACAATCGTCTTCAGCGTGCCTTCCGGCAAGTCCTGTAATGCCAGCGAAAAGTTCGTTGTGCCGAGCACGCCTTGCAACTCCTGGCGCAGGATCTCCACCTGTGATTCCATATCAAACTTCGTGCGCAACAATTCACTGACCCGGTGCAGTAACCTCAGCTCCCGGTTGTGCCGTTCTGCCGCGCGGTGCAAGGACCAATTTTCCACGGCCACGCCGAGCTGGTTGCCGATCGCCAGCAGCAAGCGGAGCTCGTTCGGGCGGAAGCTCTTCGGCTTGCGGCATCCGATCAACAACGCGCCATAGGAACTCTCGCGCACCTGTAATCCCACCACCACCAGAGTTCTCAACCCTTCCCGCACCCAGAGCGCTCGCAGTTCGTGGAACAGCGCGTCGCGTTGCCAGGCAAAATCCACGGCGGGACGAGCCAGATCGGGGAAAATCAGCAAGTTCCCCCAACGTGCCCCGCAGGAGATGAGATAAGAGCGCAAGGGATCGCCCGATAACAGCTCGACCGACTCCGCGCTGAGTCCTTGCGCGGAGACGTGGCTGATTGCTTCTGAGCCGCTGGTCTGCACTACAATGTAGCAGCCCCCGCTACCAAAAATGTCGTGGATTCTTTGTCCCGTCAAGTCGGCCATATCTTGCGGTCCGGGACTTTCAGCAAGGGACTTGCTAAAAAGATGCAGTTCGGAAAACCAATGCAATTCAGCATTCTTGTTCGCGCGCTCGATGCGTTGATTTCGAAAGTAGATCAAAAGCAAAATGAGCGCGAGAAGAAGAAATGCTGAGTACGGGTACATTGAGCTTTGGAAGAGTTGAAAAGAGACGAGTCCCATCGCAGCCATTCTCCAGTGGAGAGCGCACCGGTAGTATTAACGCCAATCCCTCTGCGAGTTCGAAGTCATGTACCCGCAACTGGCGCCGGCTCGAGGGACCAAGAGGCGTGAGCAACAGGTGTTACCGGCCGCCCCTGTCCTTCGGCCGGCAACACTCTTTAAATCCGACAAAATATACGGAAGTCGGGAGAGAATGTCAATGCGATATTTAGGCATTAATTAGAAAATAATGGGGATAGCAAAAGATACGACAGTATGTCATTAGGCCAACTCAATCTGGGAGAGGAGTTGGAATAGTCTACCCGAGCGCGGAGAAACAGTGTTAGCATCTCCGTCTCGGCCTCGCTCTAGCCATGGGCGAATGGAGGACGTAATGATTCGTCGGGATTTTTTCACTCGGCTTGCTGTTGCGCCCGGGGTCTTCGCTCTCGGCGGAGAACTCTTGGGGCAAACGAAACACCGCCCTGCCAGCGTTAACAGATATGACAAACGGAGCCGCATTTCCATTTCCACCTGGAGTCTTCATAACTATTTTCAGTCCACCCGGGAGAAAGAGTTCACCCTCCCCGGAAATATGCTCGCCTTGCTCGATTTCCCGGAGATGATTGCCGACCGGTACCAGGTTCATAATCTGGAGTTTTGCGCGCCCCACTTCGCTTCCACGGAAAAGACCTACCTTCAGGAAGTCAAGGGCCGCCTGGTGCGGGCGCACTCGCGCGTCGTGAACATGCCGGTGGACATTGATGAGCTATGGACGGGCGGGGGGCTCTCGGACCCGGACCAGTCGGTGCGGGTTGCGGCGGTGAACGCCTCAAAAATCTGGATCGATGTCGCGCAGACAATCGGCTCAAAGTCGGTCCGCTGCGATCCCGGCAAGTTCAATCCGCAGGACCTTTCGCCGGCCATCGAGTCGTATAAGCGCCTGGCCGCCTATGGCAGACCCAAGGGCGTGCACGTGATCATTGAAAACCACGGTGGTGTGGGCTCGGAACATCCCGAGGAGTTGGTGAAGCTCTTTGAGCAGGCGGGCCCGGACGTGGTCGGGGCGCTCCCCGATTTCGGCAACTTTCCGGATGAGGGTACGCGCGAGAAAGGCCTGCCGCTTCTCTTCCCTTACGCGCACGTGGTCTGCCACGCTAAAGGATTGGAGTTTGACGCCGCCGGGAACGAGACCAAATACAACTTCCCGAAGTGCATCGAGATTTCCAAGAAGGCCGCCTTCACGGGCGTCTACTCGATCGAATACGAGGGTTCCGGCGACCCGTACGAGGGCGTGCAGAAAACTCTGGATGAGTTGGTGAAGTACCTGTAAAAGGATCTGAAGCAAACGCGCATCCGTCATCCTGAGCGCAGCGAAGGATCTCTGTAGTTTTTCGTAAATCCTTGAACTCAAAACTAACTGCCGAGATCCTTCGCTGCGCTCAGGATGACGCTTCTGTTTTTCCGTTAAGGCGTAAGAAACTCGCAGCTTCGTTCGTAACGGCAGTATTTCCAGCTGCAACGAGCTCCTCGTTCACCTGATCCCCCGATTACCCGATCCTAATGATGCCCCCCTGTACTCGAGCCCGAACTGGCGCTGTGCGCAGTGCTGGTTGTGGCGTTCGGAGCGGGGGAGGTGGCGCTGGGAACCCCGATGCCGTTGCCGCCTTGCATCATCTCGCCGCCCTCAGCGCGCGCGGCCTGCGCAGAATGGCCGTGAGGGAGGACGCTCACCCCAGCTCCGCGGGAGGTCGCCGAGCCAGGCATTCCACTCATCAACTCCCTGCTGCCCGATCTTTGGAAAGCGTCGCCCTGGAACTCACCCACGGTTCCCCCCACGACATACCGGCCACCCAACGTCGTGCCCAAGCGGTAACGCAAAGGTTCGCGCAAGGGGCGGCCGCGCAGCAGCGCGCTCTCCTTGTCGCCTTCCACTCCCATCAGAATTGAAGAAGGCGCCGGCGTGTGCGCGCCCGCAGGATGCGCGCCGGTGAGTGTCGCGAACCCGCCGGACAGAGGAATTCCGCTCAACGCGGCGCCGCCAGCCGGCTGGGAAGGCGGGTGCTCTGCCAAGGTCGCTTCTTTGAACTCTACATGGCTCACGGTCTCAGGAGTAATGAGTTGGCCGGCTTGAAATGCCGAACCGGAAACGGTCGTCACTGGCCTCGACACTCCTGCCCGTGGATTTAAACCCAGGGGCGACCAGCCGACCCATCCAGGTCCCGTATACCAGGAAACCAAGGAGGGTGACCAGAAGCCAAAGTCACCTGGCATCCAAAAATAGCCGAATTCAGCGGAATAGTTCCACATCCCGTAGTGATAAGGCAGCCAGCCCCACGGTTCGGCGCCGATCCAGGTGTAACCCAATCCAGGGTACCAATTCCACATCCCCATGGTGTACGGCGCCCATCCCATGGAGGCATAGGGCGACCAGCCATAGCCGTAGCCTGGTATCATCGCCCATTCGCCGTAAGCATTAAGGTCGCTCCACCCATAGACCGGTCCGTGGGCAGCCACCGCCTGATCGTTCAATGCCAGCGTCGCCTGCGAATCTCGCGCCTCGGTCCACCTATCCCAGTCGTCTTTGACCGCCCCGTGCCGCGAGTTGAACGCCACCTCAGTCATACTGGTATCGTATTCGAGTGTTTTGTCCTTGCCGAGTTTCTCGGACCCGGAGCGGGCCACGACCTCGACCGAGCCGTTGAATACCTCCACGCGAACGTGGCCTTTGTCAAAATCCGTCCGAAAGATGCTCCTGCCGCTGGGAGTCAGCGTCGCGTCGGCGACTTTGACGCTGTAGGTGTCATGTTTTTCAGGGAGGAAATGAAAGGTGGCGTAGCCCTGCTCGAAGGTCATGCGATTCAGCTTGTCGCCTTCGGCGTCCAGAGCCAGTTGATTGAAAGTCAGGTGGGAGAGCTCACCCAAGCGTGCCGTGGAACCGTTTTCGAATTCCACCTCAGCAAAACTATCCGCCGAGGTCGATACCTCAAAGCCCTCTTGAACGGGAGTATTCACCAGCGCCTTAGTCCATGCGGCCGCGCCTGCCCGCCGCACGCCTACCGTGCCGCGGACGTAGCTCAACCTCACCACCCGCACGTGCGAGACGGCTTGTTGGGCGGCTAAGGTCGTCGGCAGGAAAAACAGGCTGGCGATACACACCAGAAGAATCCGGCCCGGAAATCGGAATTTCATGGTCGCCCTCCACCGCTGGACACAATGATGATACACTCGCCCGCCCACACTTGCTTGACTTTTTGGATTTGCCCCCCCCGCACATGGCTTTAGATAATTCACCGTGACCAAACGGTTGCAACCTCCGAGGGTCGCGCAAGCCCCGGCCCAACAACAAGTTAGCGGTCAGCCTGCCGTCCAGTTCAGAACTAATGACGAGTGGGTCTCGCCTTCACTTCTGCTGCAGAGACTCGATGTACTTTGTCAGATTCCGAAGACGCAGTTGCGGCACTCCGTCACTCTTTGTTCCCATTGCCCCGAGAATTGGACCCCAAACCGGCATGTCCTTTGAGCCGTGACTGGGAGTATTGGAGTCCCCCTTAATGGTCTGGGCTACGTGATTCTCAGGGAAGGTGCCTCCGTTCTTCGCCGCGAGTTCGGTCAAATCTGAAGGTGCGATCTTCATGGCGGACGCCGCCGGTCCGTCTCCCTTGCCATCCTTGCCATGACAGGAGGAACAGTAGGCGAGGTACATAGCTTTACCGGAGGATGGTGGCGTGTACTGCGCAGGTCTTTTGTTAATACGTCCTTCGGGCGCCTCTGGGCGTGTCTCTTGTTGACCTGGGTTGGCGCCCCCGAAAACCGCCAAGGGAAGTGCGATCAGAAAAACTGCAGCGTAGTCCATCAATCGTTGCGGCATCATAGTCTCCTGGCGGGGCTGCCTTAGCGAACGAGTCGGCCTCACCGCTAGATTAGAATTCGAGCCTGACATGGAAAGCGACCATGCGTGGTGAGCTGTCGCCACCTAAACCCACGCCCAGCAGCCCGGTGGGCGGAGAGGTGGTAGAAGTGAGCGCCCCGAACCCTGTTTGAGTGGAAGCCTTCCCTGGTACGCCGGCCAGCACCATGCTGGGGAGTGCGAAATTCGGATGATTGAAAACATTGAAAAACTGAGCTTCCAGGCGCAGCTTTATATGTTCCTTCACCTGAAACCACTTCGTAAGGTAGAAATCACTCCATGTGAAGTCTGGACCGCGCAAGGCGTTGCGACCGAGGTCACCGAACTGGCAGCTTTGCGAGCTGTCTCCTCCCGAGCAGGCCCCTGTGCTCGGGTCCACCGTGGAGGCGAAGGCATCGGGGTTAAGCCACTGAGGGGTGCCGGGTTGAGTGACACCGGCAATCGCCGTGTGCTTATAGAGCGGCACGCCCGGCACGAGGCTCGCAAATTGCGGGCCTGCGCCCTGCACGATGCCGTTGCCCTCGGCCCCGTAGGGCGTGCTGAGCACCGAGAACGGAACCCCGCTGTGCCAGAAGACCGTGCCGGAGATCTGCCAACCGTTGAGGGCGTAGCCCAGCCGGTGATTCTGGACTTTGAGGGGCAACTGATAAACATACTCCGCGGTCAGATTGTCCCGGATGTCGTAATCGCAAGGGCCGTAATTGCGTGCCAGTTCTCCCGGCAAGGGGGAAAGGATCCCCCCTGCGGAAAATTGCAGGAATCCGCCGTTCGAGACCACGTCCATACATCGGCTAAGGGTGTAGTTGACTTGGCCCTCGAGGCCGTGGCTGGTGCGTTTGATGGCGGTGAGCTGAAGTCCATTGTAGTGGCTCTTCGCACCGGTCGAGAGTTGCGTGACTGCCCCGAATCTCGCATCTCGAGGCTGGCGATACGGAAAAGGAGAAAAGCATCCCTGACACACGGTTTGGTAACCGTTCACTTGCGTCAGGTACGACTGGTTCAAGGCTCGCGTGCCCACGTATTGCGCTTGCACGCTGGCCGTGCTCCCGAACTGATGCTCAAGTCCGAAACTCCATTGCATGAAATACGGGGCGCGGAGTTCGCCATCCGGTACCGCCGTGATCGCTACGGGCGGCAGACATGCGGCGGGGTTCGCTTGTGGAGAGGCGCACGAAAGCCATCCTTGTGCATAGCCCAAGTTAAACGCCTGGTTCGCGGCCACTGTCGCATCGACCGCACTACCGGGCACGCTGGGCGCCAGTGCGGTGCCACCGGCAGTGCCGAGCAGTCCGCCTTGGAAGGTCCGAACGTAGGGCGGATTGACGCCCACTAGGTCAGCAATATCGCCCGGCAAGAGGTCGCTGAATAGGCCGAAACCCGTCCGCAGGACGGTGTTCGGCGTGAACTGCCAGGCGAGTGCAGTCCTCGGTTGCAAAATGGCGAGCGGGGTCGAGGCAAAAACGTTCTTGAGATCGGTTTGGATCGAGCCGTTTAGCGGTTGGTTCAAATCGTGGGGAATTGAATCGAAAGAGCCGGCGAGCCTGGCAATTTCATGGTGCGGATTCGAGGGGTTGGAATTCAAGGTGTCGCGAACGCCGACCGTCCAGGTCAGCTTTCGCGTGAGCTTCCACGTATCCTGCGCGTAGAGGTCAAGATTCAGAGAGTTGAAAGGTTGATTCGCGGCACGAGGAAAAGTCTCCGTGGCGGTCGACGCAATACCGTAGATGAACTGAGGCAAGGTTGTGTAGGTCACGGTTGGTACGGTGCCTTCAGCGAAATCGTAGTCGTTCAGAAGGAAAACTCTGGTGTTCGTTCCGAAGCGGAATTCGTGGCCGCCGCGGCTCCAGGCGAGGTTGTCATTGATGAAGAACCGCGAGGCTCGCCGTCCCTGCACCCAGGTGTTGTCGAGTCCTCCGAGGGTGGTGAAGGGTGCGTTCGCCCCACTCCCCTGAAGGACGATGGGAAATACTGCCTGCGTTTTCTCGAAATTGGTTGGGGCGAAGATGCTCGAATACCACGAGAATCCCGGATTGAAGTAGTTGACAAGGTTCTGAGAAAACACGTGCGAATACCCCGCCATGAACGAGTAAAGCGGTTGCGGAGAGAGCGAGTTGAATAAGGGATTAATCGGATCGGTCCAGGCAGCCTGCAGGCCGGTGTCGGCCTGAAAGCGGAACCAAGCCGTGTTTGCCGTGTTGATGTTGTAATCGATCCGAACCGTTTGGATCTGCTCGCGATCATCGCTCGAATGGGAAACGCTCTGCCGGTTGGCGCAGCCGGTTCCATTGGGCGGGTTGCCAGCAGCCTGGCTACCGTCAGCATTGAACGGACAGCCAAGGACTGCAAGTGGCGTCCCACTCGTGCTTCCGTAAAGCGAGAACATTCTCCTATAGAACGGCACCATCTGCGGGGCGGCGGGGTAAGTGGCGCCGGTCACGGCGTCCGTGCCTCCTGAAGGAATTTGCTGGAGAACGTAGCTCTCGAACCCGGGGGTCGGCACGGTGACTGGGGTGACGATGGGAAGCGCGATTCGCATCCATTCAAAATCGCTGAAGAAGAATAACTGATCCTGACGGATGGGCCCCCCAAAGCTGCCCCCGAAATGATTCACCGTTGATCTCGGCTTGTGATTGCCGGGGGTCGCGTTCGTGAAAAAGTCGGCGGCGTTAAGGGCCGAGCCATTCCAAAGCTCGTAGAGACTTCCGTGAAAGTGGTTGCTGCCGGACTTGGTGACATAATTCACTTGGGAGGCACCATATCGCCCCTGATCCACGGAATAGGAGAGAGTGTTGACGGTCACTTCGGAAATCGAGTTCAGGCCCAGCACCAGGTTGGTCGAGAGACCGCTGTTGAGACCGGTGAACGGATCGTTGGTCTCGAGCCCATCGACAATGTAGCCGTTCGAAAGCGCCGGCAGTCCGTTGAACTCCACGTTACCATAGCCGTTGGTTCCGCCCACAAAATCGTTACTGCTGCCCGCCGTGTTGATGAGCGCGCCAGCCGCGAATTGCAAGGGGTAGGTAAGGTCGCCGCCCGGGTTGGGAAGGTCTTCGAGCGCAGGTGCGTTGAGATTGGTGCTGGTGTTGGCATTCTCAGGATTTAGGATCGGTGGCGCCGCGCTGACCTCAATCGCCTGTTTCGATTGCGCCACGGCCAGTGTGAAATTGACCGTCTGCTTCTGTCCCAGACCTGAAAACACGTTATTGTTTTGCCGGGGGTCGAAACCCGCAGCTTCGACTCTGGCCGAGTAAGTGCCCGGCGTGAGTTGCGGGAAGTTGAAGCGACCCTCCTCATCGGTGTTGAGGGATCGCCGCATACCGGTCTCGCGGTTCGTAATGCTCACTGTCGCGCCGGGAATCGCCGCACCGCTCGCGTCGGTCACTTGGCCCAGGATGGCGCTGGTCGTTTCTCCCTGCGCCATCCCATAACTGGCGGAGATTAACTCAGTGCTTGCCAGCAAAAGAACCAGAATCACCTTGCGGCCCATGTCTTGTGTACCTCCAGGTGTGACAGTCTCGTTTGGGAGTTTCGCGCCAGCCCTACTTTACTACGGCTTTCTAATCATAGTAAACTATAGTTAACTAAAAGATTCGACGCGTGTCAACTAGAATTTGTTACGCTCGATCGCGGCGCTTGGCTTAATATAGGTGTTGTCTGCTGGGCGAATACTGTGGAAAAGAGGTTGTACGCCGCCTGGTGGAGAGGGAAAAGGCCCTGAAGGCGCCGCTTATGAGTCATCTCAAGCTCACCATATCGAAAGAAGATTATTTAAAGGCCATCGCCGAAGCCCAGAACGAAGAAGAGCCGGTGATCGCCGCCACCATTGCGCGCTGGTTGAAGATAACTCCACCGGCGGTAGCTCTGGCTTTGCGGCGCCTCCAACGCGACAACCTCATCAAGGTAGGTAGCGGCGGGCGCATTTCGCTCACCGGCGCGGGCCGCCAGATCTCCGACCGGCTTCGCCGACGTCACCGTCTGATTGAGCGCATGCTGACCGAGATGTTGGGGATGGAGTGGTACAAAGTCCACGACGAGGCGGAGAGGCTGGAGCATGCTGTTTCGGATGACTTGGAGAAGAAACTGATCCAAAAGCTGGGCGAGGATGGGCCCTGTCCGCATGGGGACGAGGCCGGGATGGGCGCTGCTCAGCGCCGCAAGGCGGGGCTGAGGCTGCTGGCCGAAGTGCCTGCCGGCGTGCGCGTGCAGGTGGTCGCCCTGTACGAAAGAGATCGCTCTCTGCTCGAATATCTCGACGGGCTTGGAATTCGCCCCGGCTCCCAGGCAGAAGTGCTGACCCGCAACTACGACGAGACCATGATCCTGGGCTTGGGCGGCAAGCGCGCCCACCTCGGGGAGGCGGGCGCCAAGAGGGTTTGGGTTCGGGTCCTCACTTCTGCTGCATCGACTTGATGTAGTCCGTGAGATTCGCTACCCGGAGATGCACCTCGGACTCATGCTGGTGGCTCAGGGACATGAAGATGGGACCCCAGATGGGCATTTCCTTCGACCCATGAGCGGCGATTCCGGCCTCCCCCTTGATGGCCCGATAGACCTTAATGGAGGGGAACTTTCCGGCGTGCTGCCGCGCTAGCACCGTAAGGTCCGCGGGAGGGATCTTAAGCGCTGCCGCAGCGGGTCCATGGCCTCTTCCGTCCTTGCCGTGACACGTGGCGCAATAAGCTTCATACATTTCCTTGCCGGAATTCGCGGAAGTGTGCCCGACGGGGATGTTGACGACTTTAGGCGCCTGGGCCAAGGCCCAGCCACAGAGCGCGATGGTGACTGCATAGAGAAGCAAGCCTCGCTGGCGCATGGTGACCTCGCATCCGCAATAGTATAGCGCCCCTTCAGCCACAACCGTGAGAGATAGATTGAGGGGAAAGAAAAGCTTCACCACAGAGGGCACAGAGACCACAGAGAAAGACACCTCCGCTCTTCTCCGTGATCTCTGTGCCCACTGTGGTGAAGCAGTTCTGAATTATTTCCCCCGCAGGCGCTCCAGGGCCCAGGCGGCGTGTTCACGGACGATCGGGTCGGGATGCCGGGCAATCCGCTCCAGCCAGGGCACCAACCTTACCTCGCCGGAATTACCCATAGCCACCGCGAGGTTGCGGAGCCAGCCTCGATACTTCGCCCGTTTGATGGGTGAATGGGCAAATACGCTGCGGAAGTCTTCTTCGCTCATCGAAGCCAACGCTTCCAAGGGCGGGTTGAACAGAGAGAAGCCGGCGGAGTCCGTCGTCCGTGGTCCGTGGTCCGTCGCAACTTGATCAGCAACAGCTCCATCTGAGAATCTGAGGCGGGTCGGCTCCACAACCATGGGATGGAAGTGCTGAATTGTCGTCAATGCGGGACGCGCAACTTCGCATTTATCCAATGGCCGACCACCCTGGGACAGGGTTTGCTGAGGACTGAGAACTGACGACTGATGACTGCCATTCCACGGACACACGTCCTGGCAAATGTCGCACCCGAAGACATTGCCGCCGACCTTTGAGCGGAACTCATTCGGAATGGTTCCCCGGTGTTCGATTGTCAGATAAGAGATGCAGCGCGACGCGTCCATCGCGTAGGGCTCCACCAAGGCCCCCGTGGGGCACGCCTCCAGGCACGCCGTGCAGGACCCGCAGCGGTCGGGAGCGGGCAGGTCCGTCGCCAACTCGAGGCTGCACAGGATGACCCCAAGAAACAACCAGGACCCCTTCTCCTGATTGATGATGCACGTGTTCTTTCCCATCCAGCCGATTCCCGCAAAGCGTGCGAAGGCGCGTTCAATGATCGGGCCTGTGTCCACAAAGACCCGTGTTTCGACCTCAGGCGCTGACTCTTGTATAGCCGCGCGAAGCTGCTCGAGCTTGGCCCTCATAATCTCGTGGTAATCGCGTCCCCAGGCGTAACGGGAAATCCATGCGCGAGGCGCGGGTGCGGTAATTGGAAAATGGAAATTGGAAATTGGAAATTCGAAACTGGAAACTGGGAATTGTCCGACCTCCGTTGAATACGGAAGCGGCGCGTTGTAGACCAGCCCGACGCAGATCACCGATTTGGCGGAAGGCAGGACCAGGAGCGGATCGAAGCGCTTGGGGTTCTCAAGATAACGCATCTCGCCGTTGAATCCCTTCTCCACCCACTGTCTGGAAAACTCGAGGTCTCTCCAAACCTCCAGGGGCGCGATTCCGGCCAGGTCAAAGCCCAGTTCGAGCGCGCGCTCTTTGATGGTACGCCCCGATCGCATGGGTTGAATAATAACCTGCCCGAAGGCGAGATTCCAGGCGAGCCGTAACGCTGACCTTCAGGTCGGCAGACGAACCTGCCGCCCTGAAGGTCGGCGCTGCTCGAAACACGCATTCCGCGCGTGTCTGCTATACTGCCTTGGTAATTGATTTCGCACCCGCGGCGAGGCTCGATTTGCGCGCCGCGTTGACGGAGAGTTGCCGATGCCTCCAGTTCGTTTGACGAGCCTGGTGAAAGCGGCGGGTTGAGCGGCCAAGTTGAGTCCAAGTATTTTGGACCGCGTGCTGGCCAAGCTGCCGAAACAATCCGACCCAAATGTCCTGGTGGGCTTTGAGACCAACGACGACGCGGGAGTGTATCAACTGGCGCCCGACCTGGCGCTGGTCCAGACGGTTGATTTCTTCACTCCGATCGTAGACGATCCCTACACTTTTGGCCAGATTGCGGCCGCCAATGCACTCAGCGATGTTTACGCCATGGGCGGGCGGCCTCTCTCCGCGCTCTCGATTGTGGGGTTTCCCAATAAGGAAGAGGGTCTCGAGATCCTGGAAAAGATCCTGATGGGCGGGCACGCGAAGATGCAGGAGGCCGGATGCGTGGTAATCGGCGGCCACTCGATCGGCGACGAGGAGATCAAGTTTGGATATGCGGTCACCGGACTCATCCACCCGCAGCGCATCCTCACCAACCGCGCCGCGCAGGCGGGAGACCTGCTGCTCCTGACCAAACGCCTGGGCACGGGGATCATCGGGACCGCGCTGAAGAAAGGACAAGCCAGTAAACCCGCCGTGGACGCCGCCGTCGAATCCATGTGCGCGCTGAATCGCGCCGCGAGTGAGGCAGCCCTCAAATTTGACGTGCACTCGGCCACCGACATCACCGGCTTCGGCCTGCTCGGTCATGCCCGCGAGATGGCGATGGGAAGCAAGGTGAGTCTGGCGATCGATTCCTCCCAGATTGAATTCCTGCCGGAGGCTGAGAAGTATTCGCGGGACGGTTTTCTGCCCGGCGGCCTGAAAAGAAACAGGGATTTCATCGGGGACTGCGTCGAATTCGCGAGCGGCGTGGCGGAGGAGGTCCGGAATCTCCTGTTCGATCCGCAGACGTCGGGGGGATTGTTGTTATCGGTCGCCGCGCAGGACGCATCCAGACTTCTGGAAGCCCTGCGGGCCTTAGCCATCCCCGCGCTGGCAATCGGCAAAGTCATCGACAAGACGCACCCGCTCATTGAGGTCAGCTAGGCTTGACGGAGGGCGCAACGAAAAGTGCCTATGATGACCCTGGTCCAGGTTGAAACGCCGCAGCAGATCGAAGAGGTCAGGCGTCTGCTCCGCGAGTACGAGGCTTCCCTCAACGTCAGCCTGTGCTTTCAGGGTTTTGAAAAGGAACTGGCAGAGTTGCCGGGAGACTACGCGCCGCCCCGGGGCAGACTGCTGCTGGGATGCGACGGCAACCAACCTGCCGGGTGCGTAGCCCTGCGCGGACTCGACGAGGAGACCTGCGAGATGAAGCGGCTTTACCTGCGGCCGGAATTCCGCGGCCAAGGTGCAGGACGGCGGCTCGCCCGGGCCCTCATCCAAGAAGCTCGCACTCTGGGCTACAAGCGGATGCGGCTGGATACCCTGGCCGCGATGCAGGAGGCCAGGGCTCTCTATGAATCGCTGGGCTTCAAGCGCATCGAGCCCTATTATCGTAATCCGCATCCCGGTGCGGAGTTTATGGAATTAGAACTCTGATGCCCGTAGCGAGGTACCCCCCGATCAACGAATTCCGCAGTGCCGTAAAGCCCCGGCTACACCGTTGCGCCGTTTTCGGACACAGAGTAAGATGGCATTCATGAAGAAGCGCGTACCCTTTCAATTGATCCTTGCCATTGCCATCGTAGCTCTCGGGGGCGGTTTGGTAGGGGGCGAATACCTGCTGGTGAAGTGGTATCCCGGACACCATCAGCGGGTCAGTGAGGAAACCCTGCAGCCGCGTCCCTATCACAATGACACGCTCGGTATTGATATTCAAGTTGCGGACGGAATCTACGGCAACGTGGAGAGTTTTCCGGGTGGAATAAAGATCGGGCGCTCGAAGTTCTGGAGCGTCGGACCCTCGCTGACGATTACTTCCCAGCCCAACCCCGACCAGACCTGGGAATTCTCCGCAGAAGACCTGGCGAAATGGGAAACGAGGGGCGTCACCGAAGATCTTGGCTACTATCATCTGGAGCATACCAAGATCAATAATCGTGACGCGATGATGATTCGCGAGCTCAAGGGCCGTTACATGCACGTGACGGCGAGAATTATGTCCAAAGACCGGATCATTGAAGCCGATTGCACCACCGGCGGCGAAGACGAAGCCCTCTACACCGACGCGTGCGACGAGACCCTCCGCAGCATGAAGATCGCCGGGCCCGAGCCGCCGCCGCCCGAACCGGTGGAGCTTAAGCCGGCCGGGCCCGTCAAGCTCAAACGGTAGGAGCAGGCATGCAAAAGTGGGAAGTTGCAGAAGGCAATCTCGCTTCCCCGCAAGGCTTTCGAGGGGCGGCGGCGGCGGCGGGAATCAAGAAGAGGCACGGCGAGCTCGACTTGGCACTGCTGGTTTGCGATGCCCCGGCGGCCACGGCAGCCGGCGTGTTCACAACCAACCTGGTGGCCGCCGCGCCCGTGCTCGTTTCGCGCCAGAACCTCGTCGAAAGCCGCGGACGCTGCCGCGCCCTCCTCGTCAACGCGGGAAATGCCAATGCTTGCACAGGCCGGCAGGGCCTTCACACCGCAAGAGAGAGCGCGCGCGCGGTCGCCAGGCTGTTGAACCTCCCGCCCGCGCAGGTTCTGGTGGCTTCCACGGGCGTTATTGGCGTGCCTCTCGATTTGGGCCTGGTCACCACCCCGCTTCCTGGTCTGGTCGGAAAGCTTTCCGTCGAGAACGCCTCGGCGGTCGCGCGGGCGATTATGACCACCGACACATTCCCCAAGTCATGCGTCCTGCGCTCGGAGGTGGGAGGAAAATTCGTGCATCTGGCGGGAATCGCCAAGGGCTCAGGCATGATTCATCCGCACCTGGCCACATTGCTTTCCTTCCTGACCACGGACGCCCTGATCGGCCCGCGGACGCTCCATAACCTGCTGCGCGCCGCCGCAGACGCTTCCTTTAACTGCGTCACCGTGGACGGCGATACGTCTACGAACGACACCGTGCTGGCTTGGGCGAGCGGCGTCGCCGCCGCCGGCGTGCGTCCCGGCAATGCAAGCTGGGCGTGGTTCCTCGAGGGGCTGACACAACTTTGCCAGAGTCTGGCCAAAATGATCGCTCGCGACGGCGAAGGCGCCAAGAAACTTATCGTCGTGGAGGTGCAGGGAGCAAGAAAGCACTCTGATGCCGAACGGGTGGCGCGCGCCGTCGCCAATTCACCTTTGGTCAAGACCGCCGTGGCGGGAAGCGATGCCAATTGGGGCCGCATCCTCTGCGCGGCGGGTTATTCCGGCGCGGTCCTCGACCCCAACAAAGTGGACATCCGCGTCAATGACCTGCTGCTCTGCCGGGACGGGGTGGATGCCGGCTTCGACGAAGCCGCCGCGCGCCGGGAGCTTGAGGGGAAGGAAGTGGTCCTCCGGCTTGACCTTCACCAGGGCAGCGCCTCGGCCCGTATTTGGACCTGCGACCTGACCCACGGCTACATCACCATCAATGCTTCGTACCGAACCTGACGCCGACGTCATTCCCGCGCAAGCGGGAATCCATTTTGGAACATCCCATGTCAGGAATTATTGGTTACATCGGAAATAAACGGGTAGTCCCGGTTTTGCTGGAAGGATTGCAGCGGTTGCAATACCGTGGTTACGACTCCGCAGGCATCGCCGTCATCGAAGGCGACCGCTTGCAGGTGCGCCGCGCCACCGGCAAACTGCACAACCTCGAAGAAGTGGTCCGTTTGAACCCCGTCGACGGTGCGTACGGAGTGGGGCACACGCGCTGGGCCACCCACGGAGCCCCCACGGAAGAAAACGCCCATCCGCACCGCGACTGCCACGGGACCGTGGTGGTAGTTCACAACGGCATCATCGAGAACTACCTGGAGTTGAAGCAGGGGCTAGTGGCCGAAGGCCACAAATTCGCCACGGAAGTTGACACCGAAGTCATCGCTCACTTGGTGGAGAAATATCTTGAGGGCAGCGGCGCACCGGGGGCTGCTTCCAACTCGAACAATCTCGAGGAAGCCGTGCGCGCCGCGGTATGTCAGTTGCGCGGCGTCTTTGCCCTCGCCATCATTTCCACTCGCGACCCCAACAAAATCATCGCCGTGCGCGAGGGACCGCCGGTGGTCATCGGTCTGGGCAAAGACGAATATTTTGTGGCCAGCGACGTTCCCGCGATCCTCTATCACACCCGCGATCTGTTCTTTCTGGCTGACCACGACCTGGCCGTGCTCACCCCCAACGGCGTGAAGTTGAGCGGCTTTGACGGCCACCCCGTCTCGCGCCGCGTCCAGCACATCACCTGGGATCCCATCCTGGCCGAAAAAGGCGGCTTCAAGCACTTCACCATCAAGGAAATCTACGAACAGCCGCGGGCGGTTCGCGATACCGCTCTGGGCCGCTTCTCGCTCGAGACCGGCCAGGTCTTTCTGGACGAGATGGAAATTAGCGAGGAGGAATTCCGCGCCTTCCGCGACGTCAGAATCGTGGCGGCTGGAACTTCCCGCCACGCGGGCTTGGCCGGGAAAATTATGATTGAGCGGGTGGCGCGCGTGCCCGTCGAGGTCGACCATGCTTCGGAGTTTCGCTACAGTGATCCTCTCGTCGACTCGCACACCCTGACCGTGCTCATCACTCAGTCCGGCGAGACCGCAGACACCATCGCCGCGCAACGCGAGGCGCGGGCCAAGGGCTCCAAGACGCTCGCCATCTGCAACGTCCTGGGCGGCATGGTTTCGCGGGAGGCGCACGGCACCATTTACACCCACGCGGGACCTGAGATTGGCGTCGGCTCCACCAAAACCTTTACCGCCCAGTTGACCGCCCTTTACCTCTTCGCGCTCTACTTGGCCCAGGTGCGCGGCCTACTCTCCCTCGAGGACAGCAAATCCTGGCTGAAGGCTCTGGCGGCGCTCCCGAAACACCTCGAAACGGTCCTCCAGAAAGACGATGACATCGCCGAGCTGGCGCAGCATTTCTACAGGTCGCCGGATTTTCTCTTCCTCGGCCGCGGCATCCACTTCCCGGTGGCTCTCGAGGGGGCGCTCAAAATGAAGAAGATCTCCTACATTCACGCCGAAGCCTATCCGGCCGGCGAGATGAAGCACGGCCCCATCGCTCTCATCTCCGACGGGTTGCCGGTGGTGGTGATCGCCACCTGTAACTGGAACTCACCCTCCTCCCGGCAGCGCTACGAACGGACCATCTCCAACATCAAGGAAGCCAAAGCCCGCGGCGCCACGATCATCGCCCTGGTGACCGAAGGCGACAGCGAAGTCCCTGCCATGGCCGACCACCTGGTGGTCTTGCCTCACACCAGCGGGACTCTCTCCACCATCCTGGAAGCGGTCCCCCTTCAACTCCTCGCCTACCACATCGGCGTCCTGCGCGGTTGCGATGTAGACCAGCCACGGAACTTAGCGAAGTCCGTAACCGTAGAGTAATGTGTAGGGGCAGCCCGAGTGGCCGCCCGCGGCAGAGCACCACCGCTTCTCATTCCGAGCACCACCGCTTCTCATTCCGAGCACCACCGCTTGTCATTCCGAGCACCACCGCTTGTCATTCCGAGCGAAGCGAGGAATCTCGCTCTGCTTGCTGAATTCCTGCGGCTCTTCGGTAGGGTCCTGGTTTGAAGAAGGTTCGAAACCAGACTAGTTTGGTTTCCGGCTCAACCGTTTCGCTGGCGTCACGTTTTCGGCCGTTCCTTCCGAGGTTCTGCGGGATAGTTTTAGCTTCTGCTCGATGAGGGCCGAAAGGACTTCATTTTCCGCCGCAACCCAGTCTTCCAAATCGCGGCCGTGGTCGGCGCCGCGCCTCTCATAAAGTTCATACGCACGGGACGAAACACGCTCTCGAATACCGTCATTACCCAGTAGATGAGCTCGTAGTTCTTCGGTCTGCTTCAGCAACTGCGCATCGCGCAGACCTGATTCTCGTTGAGACGTCTTCCTCATGAATCCTCCTGTTCTTAATTTAAAGGTGCATTGTCTTGCCGGGCAAAGGGACCCGTGGCTTTCGGAAAGCACGGGCCCCCGACCCGATCTAAATCTCACTTGCCGCAACCAGCACGGCTACCGCCCGCGGTAATTATCGCGATCGCGGGAGTATCCCCCGCCACCTCGTGGGCCGCTCCCCGCCGCCTTGGGCTTCGCTTCGTTTACGTTCAAGGCGCGCCCGTCCATCTGTGTTCCATTCAACGCCGTAATCGCTTTGGCCGCTTCCTCGTCATTAGACATCTCTACGAAACCGAAGCCGCGAGCCCGGCCGGTGTCCCGGTCCGTGATCACATTGACGCGCGTGATCTCTCCAAAGGGTTCGAAGATCGAGCGTAGTCCGCTCTCCGTAGTTTCAAAACTCATGTTTCCGACAAATACATTTTTCATTCTTTTATTCTCCTAAAGTTGCCGCACCGCAGTTGCGGAGCGGACACGTAGCCGGTCGTCAGCAAATCGCTTCGA
>JBEKMN010000093.1:0-24610 GCA_050008495.1 Terriglobia bacterium
CGGAATACTCATTGGTGTAAATGGGTTCGAGGTCCAGCGGAACTTGGTTCCCGTAAACGTTGGCCGCCTGAAGCGGGCTTGTGCCGCCGTAGGAATAGATCTGCTCATTGGCGGCGTTCGCCGACCACAGAGGGCTTTGCGGTGTGGCGATGATCGGCTGGTTGAATGGGACGGGCAGGATCTCATGCAGTCCGTGGTTGCCCACATAGGAAATGTCGAACAGCCAATTGTTCGAGGGCTGATATTGAAAGTCGAGGGTCCAGTTCTGGGTGTTCGGCAGCTTGTTGCCAATGTCATATCCGCCGTACAGGAAGGGACCGAACAGATTTCCCGCCGGCCAGCATCCCGGATAACCACAGGCCGTTTGGGAGAAATTGGGCAGGTAGGCGAGGAAATTGGCGGCGTTGGCAGTCGGCGGCACGGGGGGAGCCGAGGCTGTGCCGAATGGCGCCGAAAGACCCCCGGTCTTCGTCGAGGCGGCAATTGGTTCGACGAAGGGTGGCGCCAGCGTCACGCCAAAGGGGCCATTGTAGCCCGAGCCGGCGCTAGGGGAGAAGTAGCTGAAGAGTTCCCCGCGATCGTAGTAAATACCGTAGCCGGCGCGCACGGTCAGTTTGGCAGTGGGCGCCCAGGCGACGCCGAGGCGCGGCGCGATGCCCCACTGGTGGTTGGTCATCAGGGAATCGCTGCCTCCCGAGGCGAATTCCAAACCCGAGCCCGTCAGGGTATCCGAGGCGACATTGTAGGAATAGAGGCTAGGGTTGAAGCCGGTGAGCCGCCCGTATTTTTCCGAGAGTGGACCGTCAAAGTCCCAGCGCAAGCCAGCCGTCACGGTCAGATTGCTCCGAACCTTGAAGTTGTCATTGATATACACCCCGGCGGTATCGGAACGGTAATAACGGCTGGCAAAACCGGAAAACGCATCTCCGCCGTGCAACTTACCTTCCACGAAGGTCTCAAAATTGGTGAAGTCGGCTGTGGAGGCGCTGGTGTTGTTATTGATGACATTAAGCTGCGTGCGGTCCAATTGCCCGCCGAATGCGATGGTGTGCCGGCCTTTCATCATGTTGATTGAGGATTCGTATTCCCACTGATTCTGGTACATTCCGGCGTTGCCGAAACTCGCGCTGGGGCCAAATTCCAGACCATTCTGGATGGTGGGATCGGAAGTGGCGATATCGAACTGGGGGAAGGTCTCATAACCCAACAGGCTGATGCCTACGTCGCTGGGCTTAAAGTCCGAACCCGTCTGCGCGTAAGCGCGCAGGCGCGTGAAGCCGACATGCTGCTCCCAGGTGACCGCCGGGGAAATGATGTAGGTGTTGGTGATCGTAGCGACGTCGCTACCTGCCGAAAGCTGTTGCGCGAAGCCCAACAAGGAACCGACCGCACCGAAGGGATTGGTGGTGGGATTGTCCTGAATATAGAACTTTCCTGACAGACGATCCCGGTCACTCACTTGATAGTCCAAATCAGCAATCCCCTGATCGACGGGCGCGATGGAGTTCCGACCCTGCACCACGGCGTCGTAGCCGAGCGTCGTGGCGGTAGTCGGGTTGGTGATTTGGGCGCTCGGAATCAGATATTGTCCGTTGGGCAGCTTGGCCTGAAGCATGTTTAGCGCCGCGGGATTGATCTGGCTGGCCGTGATGGTGCTGCTGAAGTTTGATGAGTTGACGGCGTTGACGATGCCAGCCGCGCTGCGATCATCGGTGAGACCCAGCGGCACGGTCACGTCCCTGGTTGATTCCGCTGCATCGGAGACGCGAACCCCCTGGTAGGAGAGGAAGTAAAACAACTTGTCTTTCTTGATGGGTCCGCCGAAGGTGGCGCCGAATTGGTTGCGATTCAGAAACGGATTGGGCAGCAACTTCTGGCCGGTGACGGGATTCACGCCGGCGGCATTGTAGAAGAAAGGCGTGGCGTTCAAATCGCTGTTCTGCCATTGCTCCCAAGCCGACCCATGAAGCTCGTTGGTACCCGACTTGGTCAGCACGCTCACGTGAGCGCCGCTGTTGTTGCCCTGCGTGGCGTCAAACATCGCGGCGTTGACGGCAATCTCCTGGATGGAATCGATGGGGGGAGTGGGCAGCGCCTGGCCGATGGCGCCGTACACGGAAGTGCTGGTCTGAATCACACCGCCCGCACCAAAGTTCTCACCCGTGTTCAGCACGAAGCGGTTCTCACCCACCTGGCTGGTGGAGTTTCCATTGAACAGATTGTTGGTGCTGACGCCGTTCAGCGAGAAACTGTTGCTGGTGTCGCGGTTGCCATTGGAGAAGATGGCCTGGTTGCCCAAACCGGCGTTGGCGCCCGCGCCGGCCAGGAAATCTGCATGCACGCCTGGAGTCAGAATCGCCAGTTGCGTGAAGCTGCCGGTGCCGAGCGGCGTGGACTGAATGGTGAGTTGGTCGACCACGTAGCCGTTGGTGGCGTCCGTCTGGTTCATGAGCGGAGTGGCAGTCACTTCGACGGTAGTGCTGACCGAACCGACCTTCAGACTGCCGTCCACCGTGGCCGTCCGGCCCTCCTGGACCAACACCTGGGTGTGGGTCTCGGTTTCGAAGCCTTCCTTCGAGAAGCTCACCTCGTAAGTTCCCCCGGGAAGGTTGGAGATGGCGTAGGACCCATTGGACTTCGAGTGCACCGTTACCTCGAAATTGGTGTCCACATTGCGCGCCGTCACCTTGGCTTCGCCGACGGCGGCGCCTGAGGAATCCAATACGGTGCCGGTAATGGTTCCCACGATTTGCTGCGCCAAATAAGGTGTCCGTGAGCCGATCAGCAGGAATGCAATCAGGCCCACGACCACGCAGGTACTCCGCAACAGGCTGACTTGGTAGCTCGTTTCTTGTTTCATACGCCTCCTCGCATCTCCGCTCCGGTTGCTCACACTCTCCCTGACCCAAACCCCCAGCACCAGTGGCAAGCTGGCAACTGAAATTGTTTTAGCTGTAACCCTTGTATTAACAATACGAAACCTACAAGGGTGGCGTTACAACCAAGCTCTTTCGCAGGCCTTTGGGCTTTCGATTGTGATGCTTTTCAGAATGTGAAAGTGTAGTAAGAGACTATTATACCCTGTTGAAGCTATTGTTACAATTGTGTGAAGCACGGTCGTCTCGCAGACCCAAGACGTTGGAAGGTATGAAAAAAGCAAGCGGATGTCATCCTGAGCGTAGCGAAGGATCCCCGCAGTTTCGTACAGCTCAATGATTTACGAGCAACTGCAGAGATCCTTCGCTGCGCTCAGGATGACAGATTCAGGTTTTTTCAAAGCTCCGTGCGCTACCGAACAGCAGACGACATCTAAAGCCTGACACCCGACACTTGCCTTCACGGCCGCTGCTGGACCGGAAGGAATTGCGCCAGGGCGGTGGGCGCGTTTCCGAGTGCGCGCGCCAGGCTCAACTTGGCCAGATTGTGGGCAAACACGCTGTCGATGTAATCGAGGTTCGCGCCGGCCACCGATTCCTGTGACTGCACAACCTCGACGTTCTCGCTCACTCCGGCCTCGAAGCGCTGGCGAGTCTGGTGAAGTGTCTCCCCCATAAGCTGGATATTCTGCTGCGCCACTTGGACCTGATTGGCGGCTGCTTCCATGTCCAGGTAGGCGTTGCGCACTTCGCTTTCGATCTGGCTTCGAGTGTCCTCGAGTTCTGCCCGCCGTTGAGAAAGGGCGGCCTGCGCCTGTTGAATGTCTGCTGCCGTGCGCCCGCCGTTCCAGATGGGCACGTTCAGCGTGGCCGAGACCGTAAAGGTAGGACGCAGCTCGGAAGGAGTGCCAATGGTGCCGTAGTCGGCGCTGGCGGATGCCGAAGGGTAGCGTTCGGCACGCGCCGCAGCCAGGGCGCGCTCCGCCGCTCTTACCTGGGTCTCGGCCGCTTTCAGATCGGAACGCTGCGCGAACGCCTGCTTGATGGCGTCCTGCACGTTCAGGGGCGGGGCGGCCGCAAAAGGAATAACGTTGGAAAGTTCGTAGTCAGCCGCGGGAGGCAGGCCCGTCAGGCGGGCGAGGTTGATCTTCTGTTTGGCAAGATCGTTCTGAAGCGTCACCAAACGTTGCTGGTCGAGCAGCACCTCGACCTGGCTTCGATTGACGTCGATCTTGGTGGCCCGGCCAAACTTGAGCTGTTGCGTGGTGCGCTCAAAGAGAGCCTTGGCGGTGTCGAGTTGCGCCTGAGCGGAGTCGAGCCGCGCATGCGCGGCCAGCACCTGAAGATAGGCTCCGGCGACGGCCAGGACCACCAGGTCCTGGGCATCTTTGGCCGAAAGCTCTCCGGCGTGCGCCACCTCCCGCGCCGAACGGTAATTGTTGAGAGCGGTGAAATCGGCGATGGATTGCGAGACCCGCGCGCGGACATCCAGAACGTTGAAGGGTCCGACCAGGGAGGGAAGTGAAAAACCCGGGACACTGAAGTTGAAGCCGATGGATCGGATGTTGAATGTCTCTTCGACATCGTTGACATCTGCCCTGAGGTTCGGCATGAGGGCGCTGCGCGCCGCGTGCGCCTGGCCGCGGGCTTGCAGCAGGGCATAGGTCGAACCCACCGCTCCCAGGTTGTGCTGCAGCGCGCGCTGGATCGCCTCCGCGAGCGACAGCTTGCCGGAGAAAGGAAGCTGCGCCGCACTGCTCGTGCTTCCGCTGTAAGCGCCCTGCACGGACACGGTGGAGTTCAGGGTATTCACGCTGGTCGTGGTGCTGGGTACGGCGGATTGCGTGGCGACCACGCCGCCCCCCTGGGCGTTTCGTCCCGAGAGGGGAAGCGGAGCGGCCTGCGTGGTGGGCGCAGGCGCGGCGCCGCCGAATTGCGCAGCAGCGTAACTTGCGAAGGCGATGACCTGCAATGCGGCAAGGATCGCCGCTCGTCCCAGCGTAACTCGCGTACCGGTTCTTCTCATGGCTCGTCTACCTCTCTTAACCATTCGGTTGAATTCAGGTTGCTTTCTGTAGTACAGGACTCACAGCCCCAAAGGGGCGGCCTAGCAAAGCCTAGGCCAACGGCCTGGGAAAGGAGGTGGCGTGCCGGGTCGAGCCCTGAAGGGGCGACACACGGAATGCGGGTCGATCACGCCCCTTCAGGGCTTGAGGCCGGAGATGAAATATCCGTTTATCGCTCCCACCCAGGCCGTTGGCCTGGGCTCTGCTAGGCCGCCCCTTCGGGGCTGAGAGATCACTGGCAATGACCAGCCCAATCTTAGGCCACAATCGCAGGACTCTTAGATTTGCCGTTTGAACAGCAAAATGCAACCTGTTATCAGCACTGCTGAAAAACTCGTTAGGATTGCAAGGTCGAGGCCGATGCCGGCAAACCCAGTATCCTTCAGCAGCAGGTTCTTGAGGGCGTCCACGACGTAGGTGAAAGGGTCGACAAACGACATAGCTCGCAGCCATACGGGAAAGCCGGCCGTCGGGTACACGGCGCCCGAAGGGAAAAACAGCAGCGTGTTAAGCACACCGAAAATGGCGCGCGGGACCAGGGGATCACTCACCCGCACCATCAGCAGAAACATCATGCTGATCATCGCCAGGGAGGTCACGGCCAGGACCACGATCAGGTAAACCAGCCGGGCCGGTTCCCACAACTGCGGAATGCCGGCAATCAGCCCGCCGATGACCGTGATAATGAAACCGGCCATCAACCCCTTCAGGGCGCCTGAGCCGATCAGTCCCAACACCAAGTCCACTTTGCTGAGCGGCGTGCTGAGATATCCTTCGTGGAGGCCTCGAGCCTTATCATCGATAAAAGTAATGCCGCCACCGATCATCGCCGTCACAAAGATTGACAGCGAGATCGAGCCTGCCAACAGGTATTTAATGTAGTCGATGTAGGGATAAACCTCCACGGTTTGAACCTCGATGCTGGCCGGAAGGCGGTTGGGGCTGAAAAGGCCGGCCAGGTTCGCGGCCGGAGATTCCCCCGACTCCAGGGGAGGGAGGACGGGGCCGTTCAGGCTGTTCTGGAGCTGCTGCATGCGCTCGAAAATACCGCTCGAGGTGAAGGTGTCCGTGTTGTCTTCGATAAAAGCAATGCGCGGGTTTTCGTTGCGCAGGACGCGCTGCGAGAAATCCGGAGGGATAAAGATCACCGCCTTCAAAAAGCCGGCCTTGAGATCGGTCACGGCCTCGGGGAGGTCTGCATATTCCGTGAGGTGAAAGGTCTCGGGATTCTCCACGATGGCGTTCAGCCCCGCGCGCACCTGCCGGGCTTGCGTGCCGGTGTCTTTGTCCACCAGCGCCACCCGCACCTTCGTGATCTTTCCGCCAAAGGCATAGCCCAGCACCACAAGCTGCACCAGCGGGAAAATCATCGACGCCATCATCAGCGCAGGGTTGCGGAAAAACTTCCGCATGTCGCGTTCAATCAGAGCAAATATCCGGTAGAATTTCATTTGTACAGGCGGCTGATATCCAGCCGCTTGCTGCCGAGTTCGTCGCGAAGCTGCCGGCCCGTGAAATGCAAGAAAACGTCATCGAGGGTTGTGCTATGCACGGTGACCCGGTGTGCCTTCACGCCCCGGCGGCGAGCCAGGTCCATGATCGCGCCCAGCGTTTCAGCTCCGTCCTGCGAGGTGATGCGCGTAACGCCTTCGTGCTCGCTCACGTTCAAAACCAGCGGGAGCGACGCGAGGGCCTCGTGCCAGTCGCCCGGCGCTCCGCTAAATTCCGCCTCGATCACCTCGTGGGCGGGAATGCTGTCCTTCAGCCGCGTCGGCGAATCCAGGGCCACCAGTTTTCCGTGGTCGACGATGGCGATTCTCTCGCACAGCTTGTCCGCTTCGTCCATGTAGTGGGTCGTGAGCAGGATCGTCAATCCGGACTGGTTCTGGAGTTTTTCAATCATCTCCCAGACATTCGTGCGTGAGACGGGATCCAGCCCCGTCGTGGGCTCGTCCAGAAAGAGGATCTTGGGTGAGTGCACCAACCCGCGTGCGATCTCCAGGCGGCGGCGCATGCCGCCTGAGAAGGTGCCGACGAGGGCTTTAGAAAACTGCCCCAAGTCGACGGCTTCCAGGAGCTCGCGGACCAGCGTCTCGCGTTCCTCGGCGGGGACGCCGTAAATCTTGGCGTGGATCTTCAGATTTTCCTCTGCGGTCAGTTCAGGATCAGAGGTGAGCGCCTGGGGAATCACTCCGATGGAGTTCCGCACGCCTTCCGGATCCTTGCGCACGTCGTGTCCGGCAACTCGCGCCACCCCTTCGCTCGGGGGCGTCAGTGTGGTGATCATCCGGATGAGCGTGGTCTTGCCGGCGCCGTTGGGGCCCAGCAGGCCAAAGACTTCCCCTTGCGGCACCTCGAAACTTACGTGGTCAACGGCCACAAACTCGCCGAATCGCTTGGTCAATCCCTGCACTTCAATTGCGTTCATAACCATTGGGTTTTCATTCTGAGTGGTGATGGGCGAGTGGCCCACCCACAGCAATGAACGTCAGCATTCGTCACCCCCGCGGAAGCGGGGGTCCATGGTCAGTGCAGTAACCAATGGATTCCCGCCTTCGCGGGTGTGACACACATGGCGCGACTTTCAGGAGGGCGAGGCGAAGAACCTCCGCGGTTCGCTAAAAATGCAGCCACCGGCGCTCGCTCGCCGGCCGTGGCAGGAGCACATACGCGGTCATGCCGGCAAAAAGGCGTCGTTCCTGGTTGGGAATGGCCACTTTGATTTCAAAGGTGACGATGTCCCGTTTTGTGCGGCTGACGTCGCGTTGCGTGGCGAAGTCCGATTCCGCTCCTTTATAAAAGACCGTTCCCTCGAGGATGTTTCCGGAAGGCAGCCGCACTCGCAGCTTCTGACCAAAAGTAATCTGGTCAACGTAGGTTTCCTCCACGTCAGCCTGCACCCAGAGGTGGTCGAGATCAAGCACCGTGACGATGGGTCCGCCCGCCTGCACCGTTTCACCCTGGCGCGCCACTCGCACCGACACCACCCCGTCGCTTGGGGCGTAGACCTCGGTGTATCCAAGCTGCGTTTGGGCCTGGTTTTCTTGTGCCATGGCTTGTGCGATTTGCGCGCGTGTCGCAGCAATATCGTCCTGCTGAACCTTCACCTCCCTGCGGTTGGCTTTCGCGACCGCCAATTGCCCCTCGGCCACGCGCACCTGGTCTGTAAGGGCCTTCACATTGGCTAGGGAGCCCCGGTAGTTCTGTTCGGCGGTGTCGCGCTCCTGGGCTGTGAGGACGCCTTCCTTGAACAGACCCTCGTCGCGCTGATAGGTAATTTGGTTCAAAGCCAGTGTTGTCTTCGCTTGCTCGAGTTGAGCGCGAGCCGCCGTAACCGCGGCTTCCGCCTGCTCGACGGTGGCGGAGGTTTGCTGGTCATCCATGGCGCGAGTCTCTTGGGATTGCCGCAGCCGCGCCTGAAACGTGCGAATGTTGGCGGCTGCGGAGTCGCGTGCCGCCTGAAGGTCCCGGGGATCGATTTCGGCGATCAACTGGCCCTTCTTTACGAATGACCCCTCCTGCACCAGCAAACGATCGAGGCGCCCTTGCACCAGCGGACTGGCGATGTAGTCATTGCCCATGATGATGCCGGTGAATTGGATGTCTTTCGTAGTCGGCGTTGTGAAGGCGTAGACCAGCGCCGAGATGACGAAAATCCCCAGAAGAAAGATGAAAAAACGTGCCACTCTCATCGTGTCCTCATATTGCAGCGGCCAGCTTGCCTCGCCACCGATTGTGACGAATTACCCCGCCGAATATTGTAACGGTGAAGATAATTCGTAACGCTCGAGCGTTCGTGCAAGCCATCCCCCAGGCGCCGCCAGGGGGCGGAGCCACTCATTCGCTCAATAGATTTTCAGTCACTGCCCTGAGCCTTTAGTATAGCGTAGCGCCAAAGTAACAGCAACCCGGCGCCCCAGGCCTGTTAACGGCGGGGTTAACACCAAGCCCACGGGAAATGGGCCCAAAGCCGGGAAAGGCGAAGCCTTTCCGCAAGACAGGGCGGCTATGCCGCACGTGCGAAGCCGGCTGCTGCCAACTTGTGCAATCGTTTTGGCTGAAGTAATATTGCTGGCGCGCGGCAGCGATCGATCCTGGTGACCGATCGGCCGGCGCGTTTTTCGGTGTCACGGGAGCGGCCCGACTTGAGGAGGGTAAATGCGACGATTCGCCTATCTAACCACTTCAGTTCTGATTGCGGTGTGTGCGTCATCGAGTCTCAGCGGATCCCGGGCCAGAGCGGGACAGGCCCCGGGCGAGAATCCGCCCCAGCCCAAGTTCCGCCTTCCCGCCGACGTGGTCGGCCCAACGCGTTACCGCGTCGACCTTACGCTCGTGCCGGACCAGGACACGTTTACCGGAGCCATCGACATCGACCTTAAGTTCGCCAAGCCGGCCGCAGTTCTCTGGTTGAATGCTGAAAAACTGCAGATCAAGGAGGCGGCGCTGATCATGGACGGTGACAAGGCCCCCGTCCAAGTGATTACCGAACCGCACGATTATGTCGGGTTCGCTTTCGGTCACCACGTTGGCCCCGGCGAGGCGACTCTCCACGCCACTTTCCAGGGTGAGATCAGCCGCAAAGACCAGCAAGGCATTTTCCAGATGAAAGACGGCGGCCAGTGGTACGTCTACTCCCAGTTCGAAGAGATTTGGGCGCGCCGGGCCTATCCTTGTTTCGACGAGCCGGGCTATAAGGTTCCCTGGCAGGTCACGTTGCACATCAAGAAGGACCAGGTGGGACTTTCGAACAGTCCGATCATTTCCGAGACCGATACGGGCGACGGCATGAAGACGGTGAAGTTTGCGGAAACCAAGCCTTTGCCCAGCTACCTCGTTGCCTATGCAGTCGGCAACATGGAATTCGTGGATGCCGGGACGGCGGGGAAGAAAAATACCCGCGTCCGCATCGTGGTTCCTCATGGGCACACTGCGGAGGCACAATATGCTGCTCAAACAACCCCCACCATCGTCAACCTGCTCGAGAGCTATTTTGGCATCCCTTACCCTTACGACAAGCTCGATGAGGTTGCCATTCCGCTCGCCGGCTATGCCATGGAACATCCCGGCCTCGTGACCTACGGGTCCGCCATCATCATCGAAAAGCCTGACCAGGACACGCCCGGGCGCCAGCGCGAATGGGTGAGCGTGGCGTCGCACGAACTCGCCCACCAGTGGGTTGGCGACCTCGTCACCACAGCCTGGTGGGACGATATCTGGCTGAACGAAGGTTTTGCCTCCTGGATGGCCAACAAGAATGTGAATGCGTATCATCCCGAGTGGAAAATGAACGTCTCGGAGTTGAATGCCTACGAAGGGGCGATGGACAACGATGCCCTGGTGAGCGCGCGGCAGGTTCGCCAACCCATTGAATCGAACGACGACATCGCCAACGCCTTCGACGGCATTACTTACAACAAGGGGTCGGCACTGCTTAACATGTTCGAGTCGTACATGGGGCCTGAGAAATTCCAACAGGGTGTTCATCGCTACCTGTTGAAATACGAGTGGAAGAATGCCACTTCCGCCGAGTTTCTTGCCGCGCTCGCGGGCGACGACAGCAGCCTTGCCTCGGCATTCTCCAGTTTCCTCGACCAGCCGGGCGTGCCGCTGGTCACCGCCCAGCTTGCCTGCCACGATGGCGCCGCGCAGGTTAATTTGGCCCAACAGCGCTTCTTCCCCTTGGGCTCTTCCGGCGCCGCGCCGCAACTCTGGAAGGTGCCCGTGTGCGTGCGCTATCCGGCAGGAGCCGGCGAGGCTCGCGAATGCATTTTGCTCGAGCAGCAGTCCGCTGAATTGCGCCTCACGAAAACGACCGGCTGTCCGGGCTGGGTAGAAGCGAACGCCGGCGCGAACGGGTACTATCGCGTGCTCTATCAGGGGGACCTGCTCGACGATCTGCTGAAGAATAACGCCCAGGAACTCTCCCTTCCTGAGGAAGTGGCGCTGATCGGTGACCTCGCCGCGCTCACCAGGAACGGCAAGATGCCCCTCGGAAAGGCATTGGCGTTGGCTCCCGCTTTCGCCCGGAGCCCTGCCCGCCAAGTGGTCACCAAAACCATGGGGATCACGGCGGGCCTGCAAGAAAACCTGGTTTCGGAAGACTTGCTGACCCGCTACCGGCAGTATCTTTTGGATCTTTACGGCGGCCGGGCTCGCGACCTGGGTTGGAAGACGAAGCCGGGTGAGAGCGAAGATGCCCGCCTCCTCCGCCCTTCGATTCAGAGCCTGGTTGCCGACGGGGCTGAGGACCCGGAGGCGATCGCGAAGGCGAAAAATCTGGCCCTCGCGTGGCTCGACGACCACAAAGCGCTCGACCCGGACATGGTGGGTGTGGTCCTTTCCGTCGCCGCACGCCACGGAGATCGCGATCTGTTCGACCGCATGCGTGCCGCGGCCAAGAAAGAGACCAACGAGAATTTTCGCGGAAACCTGATCTTCTGTCTCGGCCTGTTCCAGGATCCCGAAATCGTCAATACCGCTTTACCCCTCGCGCTGAGCGGTGAATTCGATGTTCGAGAGTCGCTCGGCATCCTCTTCGCGCCCTCCGAAAGGCGGCAGACCCGCGACTTGGCCTACGATTTCGTCAAGCGGAACTGGGACCTCATGGTCGCCAAGCTTCCCACCGATACCGGCGCCTACGCGCCCTACGTCGCCGCCGGATACTGCGACGCCGAGCATCGCAAGGACGGCGAGAGTTTCTTTACCGGCCGGTCAACCAAGTTTACCGGCGGGCCCCGCATCCTCGCCCAGGTCCTCGAGGGCATCGACCTGTGCATCGCGTATAAGAATGCCCAGGAGGCGAGCGTTACAGAGTTCCTCAAATCGTATACACCCGCCGCAGGCGCCGGCAGCCGATAGCCTGTCCAAACGGAGAGTTTTGCCGAACCACAGAGGCACTGAGGCACCGAGGTGCGAAAACAAAGGCTTTTCTCCGTGTCTCTGTGCCTCAGTGGTGATCATTTCTGTTTTTTCTTGCCTTCGAGTATTGGAAATGCCACGGGCCTAGGAACTCAGGACTACGCTGCACGGCCTTCAGATACTTCAGACCTTTTTACCGAATCCGCACCACGCAGCGTAGACTTTTGTGACCCACTGAAACTCCGCTCCGCACCATTTCGTCTGAGCCCATGTAGTCAATAACACCATCTGAAAGGGTGTCGAGATGGGTCACAGGAAGTTTCAGTACATTTTGTCCGTCTTCTTGCTTTTTGCCTTTTCGCTGCTTTCCCCAAACCAATTCTTGGCCCAAATCCCGTCAGGCACGATTCGCGGCCAAGTGTCGGATCCCTCCGGCGCCGGCGTTCCGGGCGCTGCGGTGCAAGCGGTTTCTTCTTCGGGGCAGACCAGCTCCGGGGTTGCGAAAACCGACGGCAGCTATGAAATCCGCAGGCTCGCACCGGGCAAGTACACCCTGCGGGCCCAGGCCACGGGCTTCGCGGTCTTTGAGCAGCAGAGCGTCGAGATTCTCGCCGGGCAAGGCAAAAAGCTTGACATCGCTCTCCAACTCGCCGAGGAGAAAGAACAGGTCACCGTCTCCGCGCAAACCACGCAGGTGAGCGAGGCTCCGCAGGAGAACGCTACCTCTCTCGTGATCAAGGGCGAGGACCTACAGGCGCTCTCCGACGACCCGGACGAGTTGCAGTCCGAACTCGACGCGTTGGCGGGGCCGTCGGCGGGGCCGAATGGCGGCCAGATTTATGTGGATGGCTTCACCGCCGGGCAGCTTCCGCCCAAGGCGGATATTCTCGAAATCCGAATCAACCACAATCCGTTCTCCGCGGAATACGACAAGCTGGGCTACGGCCGCATTGAAATCACCACTCGCCCGGGCGCGAGCCAGCTTCACGGACAGATTCTAGGCAATCTGAACGACTCGGTTTTTAACTCGCGGAATCCCTTCGCATCGCAGGAACCCGGCTATCATTCGGAGTTTTTCAACGGCAGCGTTGGGGATGCGCTCAGCAGGAAAGCTTCGTTCTTCTTCACGTTCTTTCGGCGCGACATTCAGGATAACTCGATTGTCTCCGCCTTTGCTCTCAGCCCCGCGCTTGTTGAGACGCCGTTCAGCCAGGCGGTGGCCAGTCCCGCTACGCGCACCAATCTCAGTCCCCGCTTCGACTACCAGTTGAGCCAGAACAACGTCCTGACCGTGCGCTACCAGTTCTTTGACAACAACACGCGCAACGGCGGAATCGGCCAACTCAGCCTCCCGACGCAGGGCTACAACACCCATAGCCTCGAACACACCCTCCAGGTGAGCGACACGCAGGTGTTCAGCGCCAAGGCGCTGAACCAGCTTCGCTTCCAATATCTCCACGACGGCACCGACCAGACTTCCCAGTACCTCGAGCCCACGATTTCCGTTCTGGGTGCGTTCACCGGCGGCGGCAATTCCAGCGGCGTTTCTTCCGATACCCAAAACCGCTATGAGCTTCAAAACCTGACGTCCCTGTTTATCGGCAAGCACACGCTGGTGGTCGGAGGGCGCCTGCGCGACGGCCAGGATTCGAACATCTCCGACGCGGATTTCAACGGCACGTTTACGTTCCCGTCGCTCCAGGCTTACCAGGCAGCGGAGCAGGCCCTCCAATCCTGCACGGCGACTGGCGGAACCGTGTGCCAGGCGAGCGGGGCGAGCCAGTTCCTGCTCGTCACAGGGCAAAAGTTAGCCACGGTCAACCTGCTGGACGTGGGCCTCTTCGCGCAAGACGACTGGCAACTCCACCCCGGCATGACGCTGAGCGCGGGACTGCGCTGGGAAACTCAGAACCACATCCACGATCATTCGGATTTTGCCCCGCGCCTGGGTTTTGCCTGGGGACTGCGCCGCTCGCAAAAGGGGCCGGCGAAGTCCGTCCTGCGCGTTGGATCGGGCGTCTTCTACGACCGCTTTGCTTCCAACCTGGTGCTCAATGCGGAACGCTTGAACGGCATTAATCAGCAGCAGTTCATCATTTCTTCTCCTGATTTCTTCCCGAACATCCCGTCCCCTAGCACGCTCCCGAGCCTCGCTAATACCCTTCCCAACAGCTATCAAATCGCCCCCAATCTGCGGGCGCCTTACGTCTGGCAGTCGGCGGCGAGCCTCGAGCAGCAAGTGACCAAAAACGCGACGCTCTCGCTGACCTATCTTCACTCGCGCGGGCTTCACCAGTTCCTGCTCGATGACATCAACGCGCCTCTTCCGGACACGTTTCGCCTAGGCGATCCCGAGGCCGGTGTGCGGCCCTTGGGTAACGCCGCCGGCAACCTCTATCAGTATGATTCCGTCGGCCTCTTCAACCAGAACCAACTGATCGCCAATTTCAATATACGGTTGGGCACGCGACTTTCCCTGTTTGGCTATTACACCCTGAACTACGCCGATTCGGATACGACGGGGAACAATCCCAGCATCGCAATGAACCCGTACGATCTTCTGGAGAGCTATGGCCGAGCGTCCTTCGACGTTCGCAACCGACTCTTCCTGGCGGGCACCTGGAATCTCCCGCACCGCTTTAGCCTGAGCCCTTTTTTGGTGACCTCCTCCGGCGCCCCTTTTAACGTTACGGTGGCCCAGGACATGTACGGAACTGGGAACTTGTCGAATTCCCGGCCGGCCTTCGCTGCGGCCGGCGAGTCCGGCACCAATATTGTGGAAACCCGCCTCGGCACTTTTAATATTGCCCCGCAGGCCAACCAGGCCCTGATTCCCGTCAATCGCTTTACCGGGCCTGGCCAATTCACCCTGAATCTGCGCCTCAGCAAAACCTTCTCTTTCGGGAAAGAGGTTACCAGGCGAGCCTCGACTGGCGGTGGTGGTGGAGGTGGCGGCGGATTCGGCGGAGGAGGCGGCGGTGGTGGCGGGCGGGGTGGTTACGGTGGCGGTGGTGGACTCGGCGGCCGGGGCATAGGAGGCGGTGGCGGGGCGGGCGGTTTCTTCGGTCAGGGTAATAACGCGACCAAGCGCTATAGCCTCACCTTCAGCGCCTACGCTCGGAACGCCCTAAATAACGTAAACCTCGGTTCGCCCGTCGGTCTGATTGGGTCGCCCCTGTTCGACCAGTCAAACTCGCTGGGCGGTGTCTTCGGCGGCGGCGGGTCCCAGGCGGCCAACCGCCGCATAGACTTCCAGGCGGTCCTCAGCTTTTAGGATGAGGTTCGAACCTGATACATCGAAACATGCTGAAGGGGGTGGGTTAGCTGCAAGTTGAGGGCCGACGGCTGGCGGCTCCAGCGTCAGCCTCCGAGCGGCGAGTCGGTTGATCCCGCGGTCGCGGTGCTGTTTTGACGAATCACAGCCGACTGATCGGTGTAATAGAAGTTCGTCCCCGTGGTTCCGACAGTGGTGGGAGTAGCGGTTATCGAGTAAGTGTTGATCCTGCCGCTAGGGTCCGCAGTCCCGCTGCTGTATGTGAACTTATATCCACTCTTAACGCTGGTGGTGGCGGTGGCTGCACCGCCGGAGACGATACTGTCGATCAGCCCCGCGCCCGTAGCGCTAGGATTACCGGAAGTCGGCGGACCCAAATCACCCAGAGTCGCCGTGTAACCTGTGCCGTAAGTCGTCAAGTAGTTAATCTCCGCTGTGTTGAGCGTCCTCAGTGTTCCCACTGCGGAGGCTTGGTTGGCCGCAATACGCGAACGCAGAAGGTTCGGGATGGCAATTGCGGCGATGATCAAAATTATGGCAACAACAATCAACAACTCAATAAGTGAAAAACCTTGCGCCCCTTTTCTCACTTAAGAATCCTCCGGCTATTAAGCTTGCACAAAGTTAGTCGCGGAATGTAGCGCATTTTTATTGCCAAGCCGGGACCCAAAACAGCCACATCGGCCGGACGCCAAGCTCTTATAATGCAATGACTTTGCTTGCAGTTGCTGATACTTGGCGGGTTCGCCGCTGAGGGGCCGCTATCAGTTTTTGTCTAGCCCGCTGACAGAAACTGTCATTGCATGAAGAGCAAAACCAGATAGACAAAACGCCAACCGAGCGTTACAAAGCATGGAGGGGACATCGTGTCGACTGACCTCAAAAGCCGCTTCTGGATAGCTTCCGAGTTGCGACGGCCCGTCCAGTGAGAACCGGATCGTGGTCACAATAGCATTATTCGACTCGGCTATTTTGGCCAGGATTGAGAATATGCGCCTTCCTTCCAAGGGCGGCGTACCAACACTGGATAGCGGAAGCACCAAGAGGCGCGACGGTGAGAGTGTTACTTCTCTTGCGGCTTGAGCGCCGAGCGCAGCTTGTCGGCGAGTATCCCGGAGCCCCCGGCGGGAGGAGCATTGCGCTCCACCCATTCGCGCACTTCCTCGGCCTCGCGCGCTTCCGTGACTGCCTTCGCGCTCAGGCGAATGCGCCGGCCTGACGGATCGACTTCCAGCACGATGACCTCGACGTCCCCGCCGACCGGAAAGGCTCGCTGGAGATCGCCTTCCTTCGCGATGCCGGTTTCGCTCATTGGGATGACACCAGTACGCCCGGGGGCCAGGAAGACGAACACGCCGAATTTCTCATATCGCTCGACCTTTCCCGTCAGGCGCGCGCCCGGAACGATGCCAGGCCGGGTTGCCCCAGCCCCCTCGGCCCGCGCCCAGGCTTCCTGAACGAGCGCCACGCCGATCCGTTTCTGCTCGAGGTCGATGGCGAGAATCTCGAATGTGCCCGTCGTCCCTGGAGCGACCTGACCCGACCAGCCTCCCGATCGTCCGGTGGGCTCGAACGTGGAAGCATGGGCCAGCCCCTCGACACCCGGCTCGAGCTCCACGAACGCGCCGAACTGCGCGACGCGCGTAACGCGGCCAGGCAGTCGTTGGCCTACCTTGTATACATCGGACACTCTCGACCAGGGGTCGGCGGAGAGCTGCTTCAAGCCGAGCGATATCTTCTGCTTTTCCTCGTCCACGCGCAGGATCTTGACCGTGATCTCCTCGCCCGCTTTGACCATCTCCGCAGGGTCCGACACGCGGGACCACGCCATCTCGGACACGTGGAGCAGTCCCTGCACACCTGCGCCGAGATCGACGAACGCGCCGAACTCGCGGACGGAGGTGACACGGCCGGTGATGACTGCACCGGGGACGATCTTGTCGCGGACCTTGGCGGCGTTCGCCCGCTGCTCGTCCTCGAGGAGCGGACGCCGGGCAACGACGAGGTCCGAGCCGCCTTCCTTGTATTCGATGATCCGGAATTGGTAAACATGCCCTGCGTGCGCCGACGGGTCCGCGCCGCGGAGGTCGATCTGGGAAACCGGACAGAAGGCGCGACGCCGGCCGATGCGCACCTCGAAGCCGCCCTTGACCTCCCGTTCGACCTTCCCTTCCACCGGCAGGCCGGTTTGAAAGGCGGCTTCCAATTGCCGATCGCTCGCCGCCGCTCCCGCCAGCTTTCTCGAGACCTTCAGCCCCCCTGCCGTCGATACCACCATCACCTGAACGCGGTCGCCCAGCGCCACTTCGAACCCGCCGTCGGCGTTCTTCAGTTCGGCGAGATCCATTACCGCCTCACCCTTGCGACCAACGTCGACTAACGCCACCTCCGGGCCGATAGAGACGATCCTGCCCTCCACCAGTTCGCCTTGATCCAAACGCTTGGCCTGGACCGAAGCCTCGAACATCGCGGCAAAGTCTTCCGGCTGATCACTCACAGCACGCTCCTCGTCATGATTGCGCTTCGCCCGCCGGCACTGATTCCCTCGCGCGTGCACGAACGGACACCCAGCGATTGTACCAGCAGGATCAAATCATAAGAAGAGGGAACTCAATAGCCCGCCAGCAGCAACCAAGTAGGTTCCGGCGCCGCATTCGGTATAGCCGGAGCTATTGTGGCTGCGCAGGCCATGCAGAGCATGTTGTTCGGATTACCCCCCTCAATGCTCGAACCTGCTTCATCACCGGTGCAATACTCATCGCCCTTATCTTTTGAGGAAGTTTGTCCTGGAAGTGCACTCGCGGGATTAATCGCGGGTAACGGCGTAATGGCGAGTAATCCGTTGGCGCCGGATAAGTCTACCCTTGGCGACCAGGCAGGAGTGATATGCGACGGCGTGGGCCAAGTTCCGAGTGGCCGACTCTTTGGGACTTATCCCTGTTCGGCGGCGGTCTGGTTGCTTCCGTGAGCCTGTATAACGCGTGTAGAATAAGAGATCTCTAGGCCGTTACGTGCTGCCAGTTGCAATGGGAGAACCGTGCTCGTATCCTGCATCATGCCGACCTGCAATCGTGAGGGCCTGATCCCTGTCGCCTTGAAGTGCTTCTTATCACAGGATTGGCCCGATAAAGAACTCGTGGTGATCGATGACGGCGCTGTGAAAGTAGAAGGGTTAGTCAAGCAATTGGTTCCCGATGCGGTTTATATCTACCTCGCAGAGAAGCAGGTAATCGGAGTCAAACGGAATCTTGCATGCGAAGCCGCAGGGGGCGAGGTAATCTGTCATTTCGATGATGATGACTGGTCAGCAGCCGGCAGAGTCAGCGACCAGGTGATGCGCCTCCTTGAGTATGGGAAGCAAATGACCGGATATCACTCCATCACGTACTGGAACGGTATGAAGGCATACCGCTACGTGTCCCCGGTTCCGCAGTATGCGCTGGGAACCACAATGTGTTACCAGAAGAGCTTTTGGCATACACACCGCTTTCCTGCCAAGGATTATGCAGAGGACAATGACCTAGTCTATAAAGCCCGTGACGAGAGACAGTTGATTGCCGTGGACGCAAGGCAGATGATGATTGTGAGGTCCCATGAGTTGTGTACAAGCAGCCCGGAGAGACTAAGACTGAGCACATGGCCAGAAGTGCCGCGTGAGAGCTTGCCCCGAGAATTCTTTGACGCGATTGCGTAGTAGGCGCACGGAAAGATTTGCGCAGCGCGCGGAAACGGATCATTCACCTGCGGGTGGTCTGTCCAAAACCTTCCGGCCGTGCTGGACTCCTCAGCGAAAATCTGAATAAACCCGCACTCCGGCATCGTCATAAAGCTTCTTAAGTTCAGCTCTTGGCTGATCGATTTTCTTTTTTTCCCACGGCCAAAGGTCCGAATCGAGCTCGCAAAAGCTGACGTCGGTTTCGCCGTTGTCGCGCAAACTCCGGCCCTTGGTCAGTACCGTCGCTAGAACGGCCCGATCAAACTCACTTAGCACGACCTCTGTAAAGTGCAACTCGACTGACATGCCTAACGCGGCATCGTCCAGAGGCAAAACCTCGACCCCCGCGCCTTTGGTAATATCAAGAAGCGTGTCGTTTAGCTTGTCGAGCCCCGACCTAACGTGCCCCTCAAACTTCGATAGCATAATCCTCGCGGATTCCGCAGTCTCGTGATTAAGGTGATTCTTTTCAGAGGCCCATTCGACAAAGGCTCGCAGCCTGTCGGCTTCTTTCGGTTGAAACTTATTTCGAATGGTTTTTTTGGCTTCACTAATGCAGCAGGCCGGTAGATAAATTCGAATGTGTCCGTCCCTAGCCGAATCCCGCAATTCAAGTGCGTCAGGACGTGGCTTACTAGCGGGAGCAGCAAGCGTGACAAGCCAATTAGTCTCGACGAATACGTGTCGCACCTGGTTAGCTTTCCTGCAGTCTGGGGTGAGCAATACTGACGCGACCGCCACTTACTGCGGGAAGTATGTGCTCATTTATGGCTGAATTTAGGCGCTGATCGCTCGCCGCCGCTTGCCCTGTCTGCGCAAGTTCATCTAACCATGCAAGCAGATCAGACTCAACCGCTGATTCTGACCCGGCCGCCGGTCCCCGCGTTCCCAAGAGCTCACCGGATGGGAAATCGCCCACCAGCTCAATGGGATCTTGTATTCGCCCAAGGAATCGGTATTTGTAAACGCGAAGAACTTGTGGCGTGAAGATGACCCCAACGGGACACCCCGTCCGGAGCATGTATTCCTTCAACTGAAGTGCCGCCTCATCAAGGTTAGCCGTAGCGCCTTTTGCTTCCGCTACCAAAGCGATAGTGCCGGGTGAATAGTCCGTAGTCACGATCACATCAGGGGTGAATGCCATACCGAAAGCTTACCACTTTTCACCGGGAGGGACCAGACTGACTCCCCTACACGAGGGTTGTGTCCGCCACGCAAATTTCAGAGGTGTTGCTTCATCTGCCGAAAAACGCGCTACTCGGAAGTTCGTCCCACAACCGGCTCGCGGCGACGACTCTCCGGCGCGCCCAAGGCTATCGGTCCCGCCTAGCGGCGTAGTGTTTACCGATTCCCCGCCAATTGGTCGCATGGCTAACTGAACATGTGATTTCGGGGGCGGCGCTGAGCGCAACTCTACGGCATCCCAGTGTCGCGACTCAACCGATCGCAGGGCTTCGGCCTGCGCCAGCCGCCGGCTATCACTCCGGCAGCGATCGTATCCACTATGGCCGTGAGCTGGATTGGGCAGTAGCCTATAAGGTCCGCCGGGTCAGCAATCATGGGGAAATCGGTTCCCGCTTCGGCCGCTATTTTTCCGATCGTCTCTACTCTCTCGCCCTGCGGGTCTCGGGTTACACCGGCTTCACGTTCTGATCTACGTCTGTGAAGGGTAGTGCCTCAACCGGTGCGCAGGAGGAGGCAAGTGATGTCGTCGTGCTGGCGGGCGTAACCCACGAAGGAGTCCACGGCCGAGAGTAGGTTTTTCAGCGTGCCCTGCGCACCCGCGCCGCCGCTGGATGTCACGACATCCAGGACGCGCGGTTCCCCGAACTCCTGATCGGCGTCGTTCACGGCTTCGATTAATCCATCCGAGAAGATAACCAGCAGGTCGTGGGGGCCCATAGTTACGGTGCCGCAAGTGAACTTGGCGTCGGCGTTGATGCCCAGCGGCAGGTCTCCCGTCTCCAATCGTTCCAGGCTTCCGGAAGCCCGCTGGAGAATGGGAGCGTCGTGCCCCGCGCGAACGTAGGAGAGCTCGCCGCTCCCGGGATCTAACTCTGCAAAAAAGCCGGTGGTAAAGCGGCTACCGCCCAGGCTGTGGGCGCAAGCATAGCGGTTCAACCCTTCCACCAGTTCGAGCAGGGTGGTGGGAGTCTCCGCCAGGGTCCGCACGCTGGCTTGAAGAGTGGCCATGAGCAAAGCCGCGGGAACGCTCTTCCCCGCCACATCCGCCACCACCAGCATCAATCGCTTCGCATCGGGCTTCGAGCCCGGGGAAGCACGCAGGAAGGCGTCGTAGTAGTCTCCGCCCACGGTATTGGCGGGCCGCGAAATAAACGCAATCTCGACGCCCGGCACCACGGGGGGCACCGCAGGCACCAGCCAGCGCTGGATATCGCGCGCAATTTCCAGGTCCCGCTTCATGGTGATGCGGTCGGCCAGTTCGAGCGCCAACAGAAAAAGCAGCGCCGCAACGGCAATCAGCACGGCCACGAAATTGTTGGGGGGGTTCACCTCGTAGTTATGCTGGGAATTGGAGACTGAGATCAGGACTTGGCTATTGAGCAGCGCCATAATGGCAAAAACCAAGGCAATGAGCAGGAAGACGCGGCGGGCCGGCGAGAGCTTCATCAGCATCGCCCAAAAAAGCGCGCTGGTGGTTTTCCGGAATCGCCGGCCACGGCTTTCCTTGCGCAGCGCCTCCCAGTCGATCTCCCGCGTGTAAAGGCTGTAGCTCGCCCGCGCCTCCGACCGGAATTGCGACCAAAGCTCTTGTACCGCGATGCCTTCCGTTACCCTCTGCCAGAATTCTTCAATCCTGTGTACGAAGCGCGTCAGGAAGTTGCCCGCGCGTACAGCGTGCCTTTCGATATCGGGTTTGGGGTTGAAGGGCATAGTAGAGATTATAGGCCAATTGGGCAGAAGAGGTGTTGCCTCGGTAGTCGTGCAGCGCGGCGAAGCCAACCAAATGCAGATTCTTCGCGCGCCGCGAAGAAACTCGTGCGAGCGGTGGATTCCCGCCTACGCGGGAATGACGTGAATTACTAAAGGAATAACTGAGTACTGACAACTGACCACTGACCACTAAACAAAATCCCTCCCGATCAGCCGCTCAATGCGCTTGGGGATGGGCGGATGCGTGGAAAAGAGGCTGGAGAAGACCGCACCGGGAGTGAGGGGCTGCATGATGTACATGTGCGCCATGGAGGGCGAACTCTGCATGGGAATTCGCTTCGACCATTGGTCGATCTTGCTCAGCGCCCGCGCCAGAGCTTGGGGATTGCCGGTGATGTGCGCGCCGGTGGCGTCGGCCTCGTACTCGCGCGAGCGGGAAATGGCGAGCTGGATAAGTGTGGCCGCGAGAGGCGCCACAATCATCATCGCAAGAGCGGAGAAGATCCCTCCGCCGCGCCGGTTGTCACTGCGGCCACCGCCAAATCCCCCAAACAGCTCGCCCCAATAGACCATCCGGGCAATCAGGGTGATGGCTCCGGCAAGCGTGGCCACCACCGCACTGATGAGGATGTCGCGGTTCTTCACGTGGCCGAGCTCATGCGCCAGCACGCCTTCAATTTCCTCGTCGTCGCAAATCTCCAGGATGCCGGCCGTGACCGCCACCGAAGCGTGATTGGGGTTGCGGCCCGTGGCAAAAGCGTTCGGTGAATCAGTCGGGATGTAATAGATCTTGGGGACCGGGAGGTTCGCCTTGGCCGCCAGGCGCTCCACTCATCGCGCGCGATCGGCTTCGCGCCGCTCATTTTCAGCGCCAGCTTGTCGGAAAAAAAGTAGCTGAACAGGTTCATCCCCGCCGCTAGGACCAGGGCAAAGATCATTCCCCGTTGCCCGCCAAAAGCCTCGCCAATGACCAACAACAAGCCGGTCATCGCCGCAAGAAGAATTGTTGTTTTCAGATTATTCCACATGGATTAAGCCTCAGTGTATAAGATGCGCGCAAGCTCGTTCGCGCCTGAGAAATCGCAGGCGGGCGCTGCGACTGAGCCTACCAATGAGGAGGTACCGCTGGGTCGGATATCGTTCCATCAAGTACTCGAAGATCGTGTCACGAACTTCGTCCTCAAGGCTGTGGTTGTGCTTGCGCGCTTCCCTGAGGTAGCTCTTATAGAGTCTCCACGGAACGTTTCTGATCGTTATCTCTCGCATCAAACCGACCTCTGATCCACCGCAACCGAAAGACAGCCCTCAATCGCCTCGCGAACGCTCGCCTACAGCTCCTCCACGGTTTCGCTCTGCGTGGCACAGCCGGGGATCGCCGGGACTTCAGCCCAGTAGCCACCTTCCTCCGCTTCGTGGACTATGACTCTAATCTTCACCACGCCTGCTTCGGGCTCCTACCCTCGTCGTTCCATTGTAACATCTGCGGAAGCGTGAAAGCCCCAAACGGTGGTGACCCATTTTAAGATCTCACCAGCATCCGTGGGTTCTAGTGTGCTGATTCAGCTTTCTTGTGGTCGCTTTGAGCCTTCGTCTGCCCTAACCTCTCGCTGCCTTCGCCTTGGCCCGCTCGAACGTCATTGCGCCTTTCTTTAGGTCTGCGTCCACTGCAATCGTTTCGCCGGGAAGAACCTCGCCGTCCAGGAGTTTCATGGCCAGCGGGTCCTGGATCAGCCGCTGAATGGCCCGTTTTAGCGGGCGCGCCCCGAACTGCGGATCATAGCCTTCGCGGAAAAGCAGCTCCTGCGCGCGCGGCGTCAGCTCAATCTGGATCTTACGCTCGGCCAACAATCTCTTCAGATAGGTCAGTTGCAGGTCGATGATCTTCTTGATGTTCTCCTTGCCCAGCGGATTGAAGATCACGATTTCATCGATGCGGTTCAAGAACTCGGGACGGAAGTGTTCGAGCAGCGCCTCGTGGATGCGCTTTTTGAGCACTTCGGAGATCACGGCGGGTTCATCGGCCCCGCGAGCGTTCATCGCTTCATGGATGTAAGTGCTGGCGATGTTGGAGGTCATGATGATCACCGTGTTTCGGAAGTCCACGGTGCGGCCCTTGCCGTCGGTCAAGCGGCCTTCATCAAGGATCTGGAGGAAGATGTTGAACACGTCGGGGTGCGCCTTTTCGATTTCGTCAAAAAGCAGCACGGAATAAGGGCGCCGGCGCACTTGCTCGGTGAGTTGCCCGCCCTCCTCGTATCCGACATAGCCCGGAGGGGCGCCGATCAATCGCGCCACCGCGTGTTTTTCCATGTATTCGGACATGTCGATGCGCAGCATGGCGCGTTCATCGTCGAATAGGAATTCCGCCAGCGCCCGCGCCAGCTCGGTCTTCCCCACGCCTGTGGGGCCGAGAAACAGGAATGAGCCAATGGGCCGCTTGGGGTCGGAAAGCCCCGCCCGGCTGCGCCGCACCGCATTCGCCACGAGCTTCAAAGCTTCGTCCTGCCCCACCACACGGAGCCGCAAACGGTCTTCCATCTCCACGAGCTTGGCCACCTCGCCTTCCAGCATCTTAGAGACTGGAACGCCCGTCCATTTCGAGACCACCCGCGCCACGTCCTCCTCGTCAACCTCTTGCTTCAGCATGCGGCCGGTCTTCTGCATTTCTTCGAGCTTCGCAGTGGCGGCCGCCAGTTGCTTTTCCAGGGTCACCAGCTTGCCGTAACGGATCGCCCTTGGCCTGCTCGATCTGGCTCTTCATGTCGCTGATGCGGGTGATGACTTCCTTTTCTGCCTTCCAGCGCAGCTTCAACCGGCTGGACTTTTCCTTGAGCTCGGCCAGTTCCTTCTCCAGCTTTTCCAGACGCTCGCGTGAGCTGACATCGTCCTCCTTGCTCAGAGCTCGGCGCTCGATCTCGAGCTG
>JBEKMN010000094.1:0-22722 GCA_050008495.1 Terriglobia bacterium
TCCAATTTCATCGATGACGAGCCGATGGCAGCACTGTCCATCCAGTGGTCTCCAACGCGGGTTTCGAGGTTCTCCGAATCTGGACATACAGAACGAAACACGCACCCCTTTCGTATCGAGGGAGTTAAAGCCGCTGCGCGGAAGCAGGAAGTTCGAATCCCGGAGAAGATAAGGGTAGCCGCTCCAATGCGGGCGCCGAAGAGGGAACCCGTTAGAAGGGAACGCCCTGTCCTGCGCTCTCGCCGCAGGCGCTTGGCCAAGGAACCCGATCAGAATGACTTTGTTTACACTTTGCGACATGGTTTTGTCCTCCCTCCTCACCGAACTGGGACTTGCGGCAACATTACGGCAACATTTGGGACTAAAACCTGACAAAACAGAGCAAAAAGGAAGCGTGGGTGCCCTGTATTTTCACTAAATTGCATAGAGGAAAGGGAGGGCAGAACGGTTTTCAAGACCGCCGGTTTCAACCGCTCACCCATCACTCCGGTGAGGGGCGAGCAGGCTCTTTAACAGACTACCCCAGATTTGCCTGCAATTAGGATTGTCCCTCCACAAACGGCCAAACGCCGGCACGACACCACCCAAACTGGGATATACTCTCAAGCGATTTCCACAAGGAGGCCATTTGATGCATCGCTGGCAGATTACTGCGTTGTTGCTGCTCTCGGCTCTTGCGCTCTTTGCCGCGCCCGCTGAAGAACCTATGACCCTGCAAGGCTTCTCTGCGAACTCCTCGCAGAAGGAGCGAGAATGGGAGGCGAAGTTCCGTTCCATTCCGTCCACGGACAATCTGCGCAATTACATGCAGCGTTTATCAGCGCGCCCGCACCATGTTGGCTCGCCGTACGACCAGGACAATGCGGAGTGGATTCTTTCCCATTTCAAAGAGTGGGGATGGGATGCGCACATTGAGAACTTCGACGTGCTCTTCCCCACGCCGAAAGAGCGGCTGGTTGAGATGCTCGAGCCCGCGCACTTCAAGGCCAAGCTGGAAGAGCCGACCGTGGCCGAGGACCCAACCTCCAGCCAACATGCCGAGCAACTCCCCACTTACAATGCGTATTCGGCGGATGGCGACGTAACGGCCCCCTTGGTCTACGTTAATTACGGCGTGCCCAAGGATTACGAGGAACTGGACCGGCTGGGGATTTCCGTCAAAGGCGCCATCATCATCACGCGCTACGGGGGATCATGGCGAGGGATCAAGCCCAAAGTCGGTGCTGAGCACGGCGCCGTGGGCTGCTTGATCTACTCCGATCCGAGCGGAGACGGCTATCGGGAGGGTGACGTGTTCCCGCGCGGCGCTTTTCGCCCGCCGGACGGCGTGCAGCGCGGGAGCGTCATGGACGACACGCTTTATACCGGCGACCCGCTGACGCCCGGGGTGGGAGCCACCAAAGACGCCAAGCGGTTGCCGTTGAAAGACGTCCAGACACTCACCAAGATTCCCACTCTCCCGCTCTCCTACGCCGACGCGCAACCCTTGCTGGCGGCGCTTAAGGGACCGATGGCGCCGCCGCAGTGGCGCGGCGCGCTTCCCTTCCCTTACCACCTCGGACCGGGTCCCACCAAAGTGCACTTGAAGGTCAAAGCCAACTGGGATCTCAAGACGCTCTACGACGTGATTGCGCGCATTGACGGCTCCGAAAGCCCCGACGAATGGGTGGTGCGCGGCAATCACCACGACGCCTGGGTGAATGGAGCTGAAGATCCCATCTCCGGCACCGTCGCGGAACTGGAAGAAGCGCGGGCTTTCGGGGACCTGCTGAAACAAGGATGGAAGCCCAAGCGAACCATCATCTACGCGGTGTGGGATGGCGAGGAGCCGGGACTTATCGGTTCCACCGAATGGGGCGAGGAGCACGCCGATGAGCTTACCCAGAAAGCGGTGGCTTATCTCAACTCCGATTCGAACGGTCGAGGCTATTTCTTCGCCGAAGGATCACACTCGCTGGAAAAATTCATTAACGGAGTAGCACGGGATATCGATGACCCCGAGAAGAAGATCAGCGTCTGGAAGCGGAGCCAGCTTCGGCAGATCGAAGACGCCTCCACGCCGGAAGAACGTCAGGAGGCGCGGGATCGGCCCGATCTGCGCATCGGCGCCCTGGGCTCCGGCTCCGACTACGGTGTGTTCGTTGACCACCTGGGCGTCGCCTCGCTCGACGTCGGCTACGGCGGGGAGGACGGCGGGGGGATATACCATTCAGTTTACGATGACTTCTACTGGTATACTCATTTTAGTGATACTACATTTGTGTATGGCCGCGCACTCGCCCAAACCGCCGGGACGGCGGTCATGCGCCTGGCGGACGCCGAACTGCTGCCCTTCGACTTCTCCAATTTCGCCGACACCCTTCGCCGGTATGGCGACGAACTGAAGAAGCTTCTGAGGAACAAGCAGGAGGAAGTTCGGGAGCGGAATAAAGAGATCGAGGAAGGCGTGTTTACGGCTACTTCCGACCCGCAAAAGACGTTTGTGCCTCCCGGCCGTGAGGAGGTCCCGCCCTACTTGAATTTCGCTCCCCTGGATAACGCCATGGATGCGCTTGCGCAAAGCACCCAGCGCTACACCAAAGCGCTCGAGAAGGCGAAGGCCAATAGCGGCGCGGTTCTAAACAACGCATCATTGGGCGCTCTCAACGAGCTGCTGATCCAGAGCGAGCGGAAATTGACCAGCGCCGAAGGCCTCCCAGGACGCGCTTGGTACAGGCACGAAATCTATGCCCCTGGTGTTTACACCGGCTATGGGGCCAAAACCATGCCCGCGATTCGGGAGTCCATCGAACAGAAGAAATGGAAATTGGCTGACGAGGGCATCGTCGAAGTCGGCAGAGTACTCAATGCCGAAGCCGCACTCGTCAACCAAGCGGCGGAGGAATTGGAGAAAGCTGCCGAGTAGGAGCGAGTTTACTTTGGGGTGACGGCGGGAGGCTGGGGGAATTCCGCGGCCCTTCCCACCTTGCCCCTCCTTACCCAAGGAGTGGAATGCGCTGTTTCCCCCTGTAGACAAGGGAGATTGTTGTGCCTCCCTTTTCAGGTGAGGAAAAGTCGAGAGTAGGGGAAGTGCTACGCAGATTCGTCCCCGACTCGCCGGGACTCGGGTACGGGCGCAACAGGGTAAGGCGAAACCTGTTCCGGTTGACTCGTGTCGCTATTCAACAAGGCCCCCAGAACCACTTCCAGCGCGTCGAGCAGGCGCCGGTCTCCACTCTGAATGAGATAACCCGCCAGGCGGATCAGTCGCAGATGCCGCGCCGTGTACCTTTCGGCCCCAGGCTGAGGAGGTTTTCCCTGGCTGGACCCAATAAGGTCCATAAGGCACTTCCCGGAAGGTGTAACCACGCATTGAACCCCCGCGAGGTTCTGCGGCTGATCCTGGAAGAACTCCGCCAAGGGCACTTCCAGGGCGTCCGCGATCTTGCGAAGGGTCTTGGGCCGAGGCTCGAGGTGACGATTCTCAATCCGCGAAAGATAAGACCCTGCGATGCCGCACCGCTCGCTTAATTGCCGCTGGCTGACCCCTTTCTGGTTACGAATCTGCATCACGCGCGTTCCAATGCTCATAAATGAACCACCTGGTGATGTTATTTGGTCGCCAATCTTAACACAAATATAAAAAACTACAAGCAAAATGGCAGATAGGTCTTTTCGTAATCTGATTCGTGGATCCTAATCTGTCGGGGCATTTGCCGGCCTGATGGCCGGCGCTGCGCTCCAATGAGGACACAGCAGAACGAATTGCAACGGCTCGGATTCGGACGTATTATTAGCCCGACCTGACGACAATTCGCTACCAGGGAGGAAACATGATGCGTTCAGCGCAGCAGTGGGTCAAATCAGGGCGGCGTCTTGCGGTGGCTGCCGCACTCCTGACGTTTTTCTGGCTCTTAATCAAGCCTCTTCCCCTTCTTGCCCAGACGGACTTGAGCGGTTTCTGGGTTCTGCGGATACCGACGGGAGACGGCAACTACCGTGAGACGTTCCTGGACCTCAAGCAATCCGGCGAAAACGTGACGGGGAAGATACTGCCCGGCTTTCGCGAGTTGCCGATCACGCAAGGTACCTTTAGCAACGGCAAATTACGTCTGGTGGTTGCGACGCATTTTGGGGGGCAGGAGCGCCAAGTCACCTACGAAGGGGCTGTGGCTGACGGGAAGATCTCGATGACCGTCAACTTCCCCGGGCGCGAACCCTGGGCCGGCATCGCGGAGCGCACCCGTCCGGAAGCCGCCCTACCCCCGCCCCGCCTGCCGCTGCCATCGCTGCATGACGTGCCGGACAACGGGCTGGCACGCACTCCTCCCATGGGCTGGAACAGTTGGAACAAGTTCGCCGGCAGAGTCGACGACGCCGTGGTGCGGGGCGTGGCGGACTCAATCGTTGACACCGGGATGAAGGACGCCGGGTATATCTACATCAACATTGATGACACCTGGCAGGGCCAGCGCGATTCGCGGGGTAACATCACCGCCAATCGCAAGTTTCCGGATATGAAAGCCCTCGCCGACTATGTCCACTCCAAAGGCCTGAAGATTGGAATCTACTCTGGACCCGGGCCGAAAACCTGCGCGGGGTATGAAGGCAGCTACGGCCACGAAGAACAAGATGCAAAGACCTTTGCGGAATGGGGATTCGATTATCTTAAGTACGATTGGTGCAGCGCAGGGCGCATTTACAAGGACGACAATATGCAAGCCGTCTATCAGAAAATGGGCGATGCGCTGCTCAAGGCAGGCCGCCCGATCGTCTATAGCCTATGCCAGTACGGAAGAGAAGACGTGTGGAAGTGGGGGGCGAAAGTGGGCGGAAATCTCTGGCGGACTACCGGGGACATCAGCGACCACTGGAAGTCCATGGAGGAAATCGGCTTCCGCCAGTTCGCGATTGCCCCTTATGCCCAGCCCGGCCATTGGAATGATCCCGATATGCTGGAAGTGGGCAACGGCGGCATGAGCAACGACGAGTACCGAGCTCACATGACCCTTTGGTCACTGCTGGCAGCGCCGCTGCTGGCCGGCAACGATCTTCGCAGCATGAGCGCCGACACCAAAGCAATCCTGATGAATCGCGAGGTCATCGCCATTGACCAGGATCCGGACGCTAAACCCGTGAAAGAGATCCTCGAGCAGGGACCGACAGTGATCGCCGCACGGCCTCTCAGCGACAAGTCCGCGGCCGTCGGCCTGTTCAATCGAGGCGAGGCTGACGCAACGGTCGTGGTCCGCTGGTCTGACCTTGGATTTCAGGGTGCGCCGGCGGTTCGCGATCTGTGGGCTCACAAAGACCTCGGCACCATCGCTGACCGGTTCTCGGCCAGCGTGCCCGCCCACGGCGTTGTGCTGATCAAGGTCAAGCCCTAGCCGACGACAGTCATCCGAGGCTGGGACTGTGCAGAGCAGGCGTAGCGGCCGACCCGGAAGGGAGAAGCGCGGCCCTCGGGGCCGCGCTGCCGCAACCGCTGGGGTTCCAGCGGCGGCCTCGGACTGGGGCAAGAGTGGAGCCGATTCAGTGCTTTTTAAGCTCGAATGTTAACACCAATGTAAAAAAGAGGAGGCCGACTGCGAAATCTATTGACATCCTCGCAGGTTGAGCTATCTTATCTGTGGCAAAGGCGGAACGCATCAGCGAAAAAAGCATTTACGCGCACCGACCGGAGCGACCAGGCGACTGCTACAACAGCAACCGCACAGACGAAGGAGGATGTAAAGCCTCAGTCGTGGCATTATCCGTGCCGGAGAGCGCCGCGGCCGATGCAAAAACAGGCACCGAAATTAAGCTTAACGTCGCAGGTCCAGGTTGAGTCAAGGCCGCCGATGTAAGGTAGATTTCGGTCCCTCAAGAGTTTCGTAGCAGCCAACTGCTACCAACGAGCCCACCGACCCGTCCGGGATTATATAGCAACCCCACAATCCTGCCTGATAAGCCCTGAGCCGGACGGGTCTGCCCTTTTTCGGGATTGATGATCGACGATTGTCGATTGAAGATTGCCGATTCAATGGGACAATTGCACCGGCTGCGGTAAGGTCTATTGGCGCGGGTCGCACGTGGATCGGATGACGAGAAACCTTGAAGCTCTGCTGGGTCGAGAGGTCGACAACGACTAAGCAGCGCAGACCCGCCAAGAAACTAAACCTCCGCGCGCTCGCACCCGACACCGGCCGACTCGCTGCCGGCTGATCGCCGAGAGCTGAAAGCTTCTTTCGCCCGCCTACAGGCATCCGAGCTCACGAGCCAGGGCCCGGAAGTGCTCGCCGCTGAGGAAAAGCTCCGCCTCCGTAGCCTCGAAACCTTGCTCGAGGGTGCGGCGCAGGTGCAGGGAAGCGATATCCGCCAACTGCTGGTCGGTGAAACTCTTGCCCTCACGCTCACGCAACTCGGAGAGCGTGGCACAGGAAATCGCCACCGTCACCTTTCGGCCGTCCAGCAAGAAAACGGCATCCATGCTGTCGCTGTGGCGGGTGGCGATGGCGGGGTAAAAGTGAACGAAGCGAACTTTCACCGGCGCGCCCAAGCCTTTCGAGGCGACTTCAAACGGTGCCACAAGATAGCTCATCGTTCCTGTTCCTTGACGCTCCGGCGTTTTGTGCCCACGGTTCCGGGACTTACACTCCGATTATAGCTTACATCCTGATGTAGCTCTTGGACACTGTATACTGAGGTCAGCAAGATGGACAAGGGACAGAAGGTCCAGGGGCGCCCGCCGCTGCGCCGTCCACGGCGGCCTGCCAGGCACCGCACCCGTTGAACCCAGGGCGGTAAAGAGCTTCTCTCCGGCCTTCGGTTTCTCGCGCCCCTACCTGCAGATTCCGCTTGAAGTTTTTGCATTCCGAGCGTAAGAATTGCCTTGGCGAGACACCGCTTGGCGGCCCGAGCCGCTGCTTAACGGTTTTGTTTCAGCAGGATAGCAAAAGGCAGGAGTGGCATTCGGCGTGCTCTACCCAGTCGTAGGGACAAGACGGGTAGCCGGTAAAAGAGAGTAACCGGGCCCTGAGAAGGAGAAAAACCAAATGGCGATTGATGAGGTTCCTGAGAAGGAAGTTCACGTCGTCGAACCGGAGCGTTCTGGTTCGCAAGGCAAGTTTCTATTGATCTTAGTTGTACTGGCGGCGTTGGCCGCTGGTGAGATCTATTCCTTCCACAAAATCAACTCAACGCGCGAGGCGCTGGAGGTGCAGCAGGCTCAGACGCACAAGCAAATGGCCGCCGAATTCCAGGATCAACTGGCCAGCCGTTTGAGCGCGATCGAAAACGCCAACGCGCAGCAATTCGATGCACTGAAGGATGAGTTAGACTCTGCGGCAAAGCGCCTGGGAGCAACGGGCGGTGAACTGAAACGCTCACGGGCGATGGTGGCTCAGCTCCAGAAGGACGAACAAGCACGGTCCGCACAGCTTCAGGAACAATTGGCTCTGAAGGCCGACCAGCAGCAGGTGGGAGCGCTCGGCCAGGACGTTTCCGCGCAGCGCAGCGACCTCGATAACACCAAGAAATCGCTCGATTCCGTGCGCTCCGACTTGGGAATGGCCCGCAGCGAAATGGGCACGCTGATCGCCCGCAATCACGACGATGTCGAGACTCTTCGCAGAATGGGCGAACGCGACTACTTCGAGTTCACGGCCACCAAGAAGGCCCCGGCGCGGGCGGCGGGAGTCGGGTTGACGCTGATCAAGACCAACGTGAAGCGGCATCAATTCAACCTGGCTATGCTCGTCGACGACGTCCGCGTGGAGAAGAAAGATCGCACCATCAATGAGCCAATCTTCTTCTATGTCAACGGCTCAAAGCGGCCCTACGAGCTCGTGGTCAACGCAGTCAGCCAGAACGAGGTCAAAGGCTACGTCAGTACCCCCAAAAGCGCCAACAAGGAAGTTGCGATACGCTCCGGAGATGCGCACTGATCGAATGCCGAGGAGACTCGGGGCGAGGCGGGCAATCCCCCGGGTCTCCAATCCTCGCGGGTGCGGTCCAACACGACCTGAAAACACAGCGGATAGCAGCACAGCCAACCCAGTATCGTTCATTGCGCAAAAACTATTCACCTCCTCGTGGCGTCCTGCCGATACCTAAAAGAGTGCGGAGCAGCGCAGGCTGCGAGGAGGATGGCGCCCTGAACTCTGAAGCGTTTCAACGCACTTTATCCATGCGCGGAAGAATCCGACGACCGGCCGGCACGCTGACAGCGCGCGAGAAGGCGGTCGCGGCTCGTGTTGCCCTGGGACTTTCGAACGCCGAGATAGCCGGGGACATGAAGATTTCAATTCAAACAGTCAAGAACCATCTGTGTTCCATCTTCGAGAAAGTTGGCGTGACGTCCCGCCTGGAGTTGGCCACCAGGCTCCTCGGTCGTGATTGCAGCTTGTGCCCCATGCGGAAGCCCTCGGGCCTTGCGCAAGTTGAAACGTGCGGCGTGACTGGCCTGCCATTGCCGACTCCCGTAGATGTCAACCCCAATCCCTGGCGGTTATCGTAAGATCGATGGCCAGGCAGGTGGTTCACGTTTCGACCACTCCAGGGGCGGTAGTCAGTGGCCCAAGGCCGCCGGGCCCGGGTAGGACGATCCTCGCCCCGTCCCGCTCACGCGGGAACCCCTCCCCCGCGTGGGCGGGAGAGCGGACGGCGGTGACGGGCAATTCGCGCGGCCCACGGGTCCCACCCCAAATGCTGCCGATGCTGCCGCGACTGTGAAGCACGCCCGGGGCTGCCTCAATTCTCAAACGGACTGTACTTATTTGAAAGTAGCGCCGACCTTCAGAGCCTGCCCTGAGCGAAGCGAAGGGTCGGCAAACGCCCCGACAGGTCGGGGCGCTACGGCGCAATTCACAACACCTCCCGCTCCCCCCAATTATTTCCCTGAAGCGGTTTCATTCTGTATGATAACGATATGGACGTGGCGGTGCGGTGTCGCAACCTGGTCAAGACTTATGACGGCAGCGTCGAAGCGGTGCGCGGACTCGACCTCGAAATCCTGAGCGGCGAATGCTTTGGGTTGCTCGGCCCGAATGGCGCGGGCAAAACCACCACCATCGAGATCCTCGAGGGGTTACTGCCTCAAACCTCCGGCGAGGTCGAGATACTCGGGAAGACCTGGAACGCCCACAGCCGGGAACTCCGCGAGGTGTTGGGGATCTCGCTTCAGGAAACTCGCCTGAGTGAGAAGCTGACGGTGCGGGAAACACTGGAGCTGTTCGCCAGCTTTTACCGGCAGCCGCGTTCAACGGATGAGGTCATGGAAGAGATGGCACTTACTGAAAAGGCAAATAGCTGGGTCGGCAAGCTCTCGGGAGGCCAGCGGCAGAGGCTGGCGGTAGCGACGGCGCTGGTGGCCAATCCGAAAATCCTGTTTCTCGACGAACCCACGACGGGATTGGATCCGCAAAGCCGCCGACAACTCTGGGACATCATCCGCCAGTTCCAGAGCCGCGGCGGAACCATCCTTTTAACCACCCATTATATGGACGAAGCCGAGCGGCTTTGCGACCGAATCTCGATTATCGACCACGGCCAAGCCATTGCCTCCGGCACGCCTGCCCAGTTGATTGAGGAGTTGGGCGGGCATCAGATGGTGGAATTCGATGCCACGGATAACGACCCCGGCGCCAAGGAAGTGTGGCGGTCACTTCCGAGTGTCGAGGCCGTCCATGAGGAAAACGGCTGTGTGATTCTGAGCGTGCGCGAGACCCATGAGACGATCCCTCCCCTGCTGGCGGCCTTGCAGAAGCGAGGTGCGCGGTTGCTGCGCCTCACGACTCGCCAGGCCAGCCTCGAGGATGTCTTCGTACATCTCACCGGACGGCACCTGAGGGAGGACTGAGCGGCCGTCAAAAGAATGACTCCCCTCTTCGCCGGAGGAGGGAAATTGCCAAGCTTGTAGCTGAACACGATGAACACTCAATCCCAAACGGCGGCTCCCCCCATCCCTGGGGCGAAAACCTCTACGCTCGCACCGGTCAACGGCCGTTGGGCAGGTTACTTGCACCTGCTCATCGCGCGCGAGAAAGAGATGTGGCGCGAGCCGGAGGTCATCTTCTGGGTATTTGGATTCCCGATATTATTGGCCCTAGGACTGGGAATTGCCTTTCGAAACAAGCCAGCCGAGGTGCACCGCATGGCCATCGTGGCCGGGAAGGATGCGGCGCGCACACTCGAAATGCTGCAAGCGTCTCCTCAAAAGGGGTTGGTAAAGGCGGAGGTGCTTCCCGAGTCGAGCGCCTTCAATCAATTTCGGCTCGGAAAATACGACTTGGTGGTGATCCCGCAGTCAAGCAGCAGCTTCGAATACCGATTCGATCCTGCGCGCCCGGAGAGCGTGTTGACTCGCTCCATTGTGAATGACGCCTTGCAGGCGGTGGCGGGGAGAAAAGACCCCCTGGCCACGTCTGAGAAGGCCTCGACGGAGCCGGGCGCGAGATACATCGACTTCCTGATCCCAGGCTTGCTCGGCATGAACCTGATGAACTCCGGCATGTGGGGCGTCGGCTTTGCCCTGGTCGACATGCGCCAACGAAAACAGCTGAAGCGATTCGTGGCCACGCCCATGCGCCGGGGCGATTTTCTTCTGGCGCTGGCCTCGAGCCGCTTGATTCTGATGCTGGTCGAACTGGTGCTGTTACTCGGCTTCGGCATTCTGGCATTTCACATGCGGCTGATGGGTTCGTGGGCGGCCGTGATTCTGATCAGTGGAATCGGCGCGCTTTGTTTTGGCGGGTTAGGTCTGCTCACCGCCAGCCGGGCCCAGAAAATCGAGAGCATCAGCGGACTGATCAACCTGGTGATGATGCCGATGTGGCTCTTTTCGGGCGTCTTCTTCTCCTACGAACGTTTTCCCACTGTACTGCTGCCTCTGATTAAACTCCTGCCTCTCACCGCGCTCAACGACGCTCTCCGCTCCTCCATCCTCGAGGGCGGTTCGCTGGCGACTCAAGGGTCGCGCCTGCTCGTCATGGTCCTCTGGGGCGGCATTTCCTATCTGCTGGCGCTACGCTGGTTCCGATGGACGTAGGGAAGGCAGGAGTCAGGAGTCAGGATTCAGGATTCAGGAGTCAGAAGTTAGAAACGTAACCCACTCCCCCTTGGGGGAGAGGGTGGCCCACGACGGCGCTTTCATCAGCCGTCGGGGGTCCGGTAAGGGGGTACTTGTAGGGGCGGCCCTGGTGGCCGCCCTAGGCACCCACAAGGGGTGCCCCTACGACGAGGACGATGGCTGCGTTGGGTCTCGTTTCACCCAAAGATACGCTTTAACGGAGTTCTTCCAGAAGAACTTCTCCGCCACCGCTCTGCCCTTGCTGGTGAAGTAGTCACGCACAATACTCAGCACCTGCGGGTACGTACCCCACTTATCGCTGTTGGGCCAGTCGCTACCATACAGCAGCCGGTCCCGGCCGAAAATCTCCCAGATCTCATCCAGGCGCGGCTTGTAGAAATCCAGGTCGGTCGGCACTCTCCCGTCCACGCGCCGCAGGACTTCCGAGACTTTGACGTAGACTTGAGGCCGTTTGCCCAACTCGCGCAAATTGTGCGGGTACGCCTCGCGGGCACGTTTTTCGGTGGGCGGATCGAGCTGCGGCAGGTGATCGACCACAACTCGCAAGCCGGGAACGCGGTCGGTGAGCCGCACCAAGGCTTCAATCAACCCTGGGTCGGGGTTTGCGCTGTCCAAAGCCAGATTGGCATCCGCCAGTGCCTTGAGGTCGGAAATGAAATCCGGCCGCGACAACTGTTCGCCAAGATTCCTGTTCCACAAGTTTCCGTAGCGAATGCCCCGAAACAGCGGGTTGCGGTGAAATCGGTCAAGGTTTTTGCGGAAGTCCGGCTTGCCTGGCTCGAGGTCTCCGACCGTTCCCACGATGATTTTGTCCTTGGCAGCAACATCCAGCACCCATTGGTTGTCTTCGAGCCAGGGACTCGCCTCGACCTCGATCGCCCCAACAATGCCTAGCCCCTTCGTGACCCGCATATAGCGCTCGGGCAAGGCAGGCTTGTACAGAACTGCGTCACTCTTCTCGGGCCAAGGCACACCCTGCGGGCGCGTGGGATCGAAGAGATGGATGTGGGTGTCAATGATGGGTATCGGGGTGGCCCCGGGGGTAGCACCCAAACCCGCAATCCCCGCTGCGGCAAACAGAAATGTTCTGCGGTCCATGACGCTATTCTACCACCGCGTCATACGGGGCGGCCCGTGCAGAGGCTCTAAGGAGGGCCCCGATGGACGGGCCGAAGACCTAAACCGCCGGTCTGCGCCGCGGTTGATTTCGGTTATGCATGCTTGTTAGGATGGTGCGTCATGACCCAACATCTTACTCGACGCAGTTTCCTGAAAACCACAGGCGCGGCAGCCGCAGCGCTGGCGACGCCTCGAGCCCTACGCTCCCAGCAGGCTTTCGCGCCTTCGTGGGACTCGCTGACGAAGCACGCCGCTCCCGCATGGTTTAACGACGCCAAATTCGGCATCTACTTCCACTGGGGGCCTTACTCGGTGCCGGCCTTCGACAACGAGTGGTACTCCCGCAACATGTACATCGAAGGCCAGCGGGCGAACACGTACCACAAACTCGTCTACGGCCCTCCCTCGAAATTCGGCTACAAGGACTTTATCCCCATGTTTCGCGCGGAGAAGTTCAACCCGGAGGAGTGGGCGGATTTGCTGCGCAAGGCGGGCGCGAAATTCGCCGGGCCGGTCACCGAGCACGCCGACGGCTTCTCCATGTGGGACTCGAAAGTTAACAAGTGGAATGCGGCCGCCATGGGCCCTTGCCGTGACGTGGTGGGAGAAATGAGCAGAGCGCTTCGCAAGGAGGGCTTGAGATTCATTTCCACGTTCCACCATCAGTGGCTGTGGGGCTGGTACCCGACCATCGACAAGTCGGTTGATGCTTCGAATCCCGAGTACAGCGGACTTTACGGCCCACCGGCTCCCCAAAGTCCGTTCAGGGATTACAACAAGCCTACGCCGCCACCGTCGCCTGCCTTTCAGGAAACCTGGGAAGCGAAAGTCCGAGAAGTGATCGACAGGTACCACCCCAGCCTCATTTACTTTGACAGCCGCCTGAACATCATTGACGAGCGCCGCCTGGCCGAGGTGATTTCCTATTACTACAACCAAGGCGAGCTTTGGCATGAGGAAGTCAGCGTGACCTACAAGGAAAAAGACTTGCCCTCAGGCGCTGGAATTCTCGATATCGAGCGCGGCAGGCTCGACCATCTTGCCGACTATAAGTGGCTGACCGACGACGCCATCGACTGGAATTCCTGGTGCCACGTCCAGAACGCGAACTACAAAACCGCGCATCGCATCCTCGGTGAGCTCATCGACATCGTCAGCAAGAACGGAAGCTTCCTGCTCGACATCACCCCCACCGCCGAAGGAGTCTTTCCCCGGCCGGTCGTCGAGCGCCTGCTCGCCATCGGCGAGTGGCTGTCGGTGAACGGCGAGGCGATTTACGGCACGCGGCCCTGGAAGATCTTTGGAGGAGGTCCCACCCAGGTCCAAAGCGGCATGTTCGGCGAGGAGCATATTCCGGACCTCGGAGCAGAAGATGTTCGCTTCACCAGCCGCTGGAAAACTCTCTACACCATCGCCTTCGATTTGCCCCGGAACACTCGTGACTTGCTGATCAAACCACTCAACACACGCGACGCGCTTCTCGCCAAGGGCGAGATTGCGGATGTTACTCTCCTGGGCAGCGGCGCCAAGCTATCCTGGGAACATAGCGATGTGGGCCTTAGGATAAGCCTGCCCATCGCCAAACCCGCCGCCCTCGCCTATGCCTTCAAAATATTGTTGAATTGACTGTAATAATCGGCATGGTGGCTCGTCCTCAGATTGACGGCAGCCGTCAGGAGGCGCCCGTGCGATCGGCCACCGCGGAGGTCACAATTCCCAGCCCCAGCGATGCAGTTGAACGACTGTTCCGCGCGCACCACGCTCTGGTCCTACGTGCTGCCTACCGGATCACCGGCAATCGCACCGACGCCGAGGATGTCCTCCAGACCGTCTTCTTGCGCCTCATCGGCCGCGACGGCGCGGCCCCTCAAGTGGAGAATTCCGAGTGGTATCTTCGCCGTGCGGCGGTCAATGCCGCGCTGGACGTGGTGCGGGCCCGGCGAGTGGCGGAGAGCGCGCCGTTGCCGGACTCGCTGCCCGCGCGCGGAGAGTTGGAGCGGGGAGAATTGCGCGAATGCTTGCGGCGCTCTCTGGCGAGCTTGAGTCCGCAGGCGGCCGAGATTTTCGCTCTGCGTTTCCTGGAGGGCTACAGCAATCCGGAAATCGCCCGCATGCTCGGCGTTTCGCAGGTCTGGGTGGCGGTGACGGTGCACCGCACCCGGCGGCGGCTGCAAAGGGAGATTCGTTCCTACATTGGAGGCAAATCATGAGCCAACCATCAAAACAACGAGACCCAAGCTTGGATGAACTGATCACCGAATTGCGCCGGGACGATGTTGCCGATCCGGCTGTGGAGCGGGCGGCGGATCGCGTCTGGGCTCGGCTGCGCGAGCGCTTCCCTGCCCCGGCGACGGCAACTGCTTCGGACGTGGAGAAGATTCGCGGCTGCGCGGATTTCCAGGCCCTGCTGCCTGCTTACCTGGGCGGGAGCCTCTCCGAAGCGCGATCGTCGTTGCTCGAGGACCATCTTCATGGCTGCGTGGCCTGCCGCCATGCACTGCGAGAAGCGCGCCACGGTATGCAACCTGTCGCCCCTCAAAAATCTGAGATTGCCGCCGCGCGCGGCACCAGAACCAGATGGATCATGCCTTGGGCCGTCGCGACAGGCGTGATCATCATAGGCCTCGTGGTGTTTCTGAGCGACGGACGCTGGGCCAGAATGCTTCGTGATACGGAAACCGAAGCGGCCGTGCTCTCCGCCGAAGGAACTCTCTATCTTGATTCTGGACGCGGCGGCGAAGCAGTTCTTCCCGGCCGTTCCATTCATGAAGACGAAGAGATTCGCACTGCCAAGGCTTCCTCCGCCGTGATCCGGATGGTGGATGGATCGACAGTTGAAATGGACCAGCGCACTTCATTCTGGGTGTCCAAAGGCTGGCGCGACACGACGCTCCACTTACAGCACGGCAACATCATCGTTCGCGCGGCCAAGCAGGGCCGAGGCCGGCTCAACGTTGCCACACGGGATTGCCTGGTTTCCGTCAAGGGCACCATCTTTGCCGTGGACGAAGGTATGAAGGGCGCGCGAGTTTCCGTTATTCAGGGAGAAGTGGAAGTCGAGCAGGGGCGCAACACACAACTGCTCCATCCGGGGGAGCAGGTCTCGACGGAGCCGGATGTGGCGCCGGTTCCCGTGAGCTACTCGGTATCGTGGAGCCGCAACCGGGGTGAATACCTCGCGCTGCTGGGCGAGTTTGCGGCCCTGCACAAGCAGTTGGAGGCTCTTCCGGGACCCGCGCCCCGCTACAACTCAGTCCTGCTGAATCTGGTGCCGGATGACACTGTATTCTACGCTGCCATCCCGAACCTGGGCTCGACGCTGATGGAAGCGAATCGGCTTTTGCAGGAGCGCATCCAACAAAGCGCAGTCCTGCAAGCCTGGTGGGCCCGCCAGCAGGCGTCCGGAGGAGCGGGTAAAGAACCCGAGTTGATTGAACGGCTTCGCTCTTTCAGCGACTACCTCGGGGACGAGATTGTCGTCGCCATGACCGCCGATCAGCATTCGCCCATCGTTCTGGCAGAGGTGCGACGCCCCGACTTCCGAGCCTTTCTTCAGCAGCAACTGGGCGAGATCAAACGCGACGGGAAGCAACTCGAAGTGCAGATCGTGGATAACCCATCGTTGCTTCCGCCTGCCACGGGCAAAAACACCACGCTGGTTTACTTGCAAAACAACCTGATGGCGATGGCCGCGGACGCGCGCCAGTTGCAGAAAGTGGCTCTCCGAATGGAGCACGCAACTCCCAGCGGTTTCACTTCCACACCTTTCTACAGCGCCATCCGTCAGGCATATCAAGCGGGCGCCGGCTTACTTATTTGCGCTGACATGGAACAAATTCTTGCGCATTCCGTAAATCAGAAAGGGAGTTTGGATTTGATTCGGGACGAGAGGACCGGCCTCGCCGACATGCGATATCTCATCATGGAAAGCAAGGACGCAAGCGGCCGCACTGAAAACCGAGCGACGCTGACGTTCGCCCAGGCGCGCCACGGCCTGACAGCTTTGCTGGGCTCCCCCAGCCCTATGGGGACCTTGGATTTTGTGTCACCCACCGCCAGCCTTGCGATTTCCTTTGTCGTCGAGAACCCGCAGGAAATCGTGCAGGAAATCTTCAGTCTGGCCGGTAGTCATGATCCGGGATTCACCGAGGGCCTGGAGGACTTCGAATCGGAAACCGGAGTGAATGTGTCGCAGGATTTGGCAGCCCAACTGGGCGGCGAGGTCACATTTGCGCTTGATGGTCCGATTCTGCCCACGCCCAGTTGGAAGGCGGCGCTGGAAGTGAACGATCCGGGACGGCTCGAGGAGACCATCGAAAAGCTGGTGACCAGCTACAATCACCATGCGGATTCGAAAGCAGGCACTCTTAATCTGACCAAAGAGAATGCGGACGGCCGAACCTATTACAGCCTTCAGATCAGCCGGCCTTCGGCCGCGCCGGGCGTTCCGTCCGAGATCGATTATGTGTTCGTGGACGGCTATCTTTTAGCAGCGCCCAGCCGGGCATTGCTGCTCAGCTCGATCCAAAACCGCAGCACACAATACACTCTCGCGCGCTCCAGCGATTTTAGCAGCCGTTTGCCGCGCGACGGATTCACAAACTGTTCCGCGCTCGTCTATCAAAACCTGGGCGCCATGATCGGATCGGTGGCGGACCTCCCTATTCTCACTCCCGCGGAACGGCAGGCCATCGAGTCCCTGAAACAGAACAGCGGCCCCAGTTTGACTTGCGCTTACGGCGAGTCGCAGGATATCGTGGTCGCAAATACGGGGAACATGTTCGGGATGGGTTTCGGTCCGTTGCTCGGGATTAAGGGTGCAGGAGTCCTGGACCTGCTTCCGCTGCTGAAGGGCAGTAGGCAGTAGGCAGGTGGGCAGATGGGCAGGTCGGCAGGTGGGCAGGTGGGCAGGTGGGCAGGTAGGCAGGTGGGCAGGTGGGCAGGTAGGCAGGTGGGCAACAAAAGTCGCTAGGCACTAGGCACTGATCTATGCCACCGATGATCGAACTCGAGGGATTGGGCGTCACGCTGGGAGGGCGGAAGATCCTGGAAGGTCTGAACTGTTCGCTCTCCGGCAGAGCGATCGGGTTACTGGGCCCCAACGGGGCCGGCAAATCGACTCTCATCAACACGCTGTTGGGATTTTATCCGGTGGCGGCGGGCACGGCACGGGTCTTCGGGCGCAACATTCGAACTGAAATAAAGCAAATTCGAGCGCTTGCCGGGTACATGCCGGAGTCCGAGTGTTTCATTGCCCAGATGACTGCGGTAAGCTTCGTACGCTTGATGGCGGAGCTTTCCGGCCTGCCCTCGGAGGCTGCGCTGGAGCGCGCTCACGAGGCGTTGTTCTACGTCGGGCTGGGCGAAGCGCGGTACCGCTTCCTCGGAACCTATTCGCTGGGCATGAAGCAACTGGCCAAGCTCGCCCAGGCGATCGCCCATGGTCCTCGCCTGCTGATTTTGGATGAGCCCACCAATGGCCTCGATCCGCCTGCCCGCCAGCGCATGATCCGCCTGATTCGCGAGATGCGTGACAGCCGCGACCTCCACATCCTGCTCTGCTCTCATCTGTTGCGCGACGTGGAAGAGACCTGCGAAGAGGTCCTGATCCTGAAGGATGGCCATCAGGTTCATTACGCCAACCTGGAGGAGGAACGTCGAGCTAACCGGCGATTCCTCGAGCTTGAGACGCTGGGCGGCGACGGCGCCTTCGCAGAGGCAGTCGAGCGCCTGGACTGTGAGTGCGCGATAACCGGCTCGGTCTTTACCGCGACGGCGGGGGGCCATACCGACCGCAGCCCCCGGCGGTTCAAGATGGTTCTAGGCCAGGACTTTGCCCTTCAGGACCTTTATCGGCTGGCCGAGGAGCACGGCGTTCAGATCCGCCGCCTGAATTACCGGCGCGACAGCCTCGAGGACATTTTCCTGAAGGCTATGGAGAACTCCAATGGCCGTCCATAAGCGAAGCTATCACAGCTATGCGGGAGAGTTCAGCCCGGCGTGGTCTCGCTTCCTGGTTGTGAGCCGGTACGCTTACCAGAGAGCGCTTTCTTCCAAGTTTATTGTTGCTTATTTTGCTATCTGCTTCTTTTATCCTCTCGGCTGCGCCCTGGCTCTCTACATGAACCACAACCAGCGCCTGTTGGCAATATTCAACTTGAGTTCTTTCTTCTCCGTTGATGCCACGTTCTTTTATCACTTCATGAATGTTCAGGGCGTGCTGGCTTTTATACTAACCGCCTTGGTGGGGCCTGGCCTTGTCTCACCCGACCTCGCCAATCATGCCCTGCCGCTCTATTTCTGCCGGCCTTTTTCGCGGGTCGAATACGTCTCAGGAAAGCTGTTTGTGCTGGTGTTGATGCTCTCGCTGGTCACCTGGATTCCGGGCGAGACCCTGTTTGTGATTCAGTCCAGCCTCGCGGGCGCAAGCTGGATGTGGAGCAACCTGTGGGTGGGGGCAAGCATTTTCCTCGGCTCGGCAATCGAGATCCTGGTTTTCTCGCTCCTGGCCTTAGCCCTCTCGGCGTGGATCAAACGGAAGACGGCGGCGGGCGCGGCGCTGCTGGGCGTGTTCTTTTTCGGCGCGGGCTTCGGGCAGGCTATCAATGCTGTGCTACGAACCAAGAATGGATCCCTGATTGACTTAGGAAGTCTTATCGCCCGCATCGAGATCCAGCTCTTTCACCAGTACGCACGGCGGCCGGCGGCTGTCCCTGCTGACTGGGCATGGTTAGTTTTGCTGGCAATCGGCGCCTTCTGCCTGCTGCTGTTGGAAAAGAAAGTCAGGGCTTACGAAGTGGTGCGGGGATGAACGCACACGACGCAGACACTCCCCTCCTTGCTAAGGAGGGGCCAGGGGTGGTTGCCCGTCAAGGCGAAGACGAGGCCCACCAGCCCTCCGCCCCTCCTCAAATGAAGAGAGGAGCACAGGAGCAACGAATCGTTTTCGAGAACGTCTCCAAGTTCTACGGAGAAGTGCTGGGCGTAAACCGCGTAAACCTGTCGATTCCGCCCGGCATCACCAGCCTGGTTGGCCCCAACGGTTCGGGGAAGACCACATTGATGAACCTGATGACTGGCCTGGTTGAGCCGACGCGAGGGCGCATCACCGTGCTGGGCATATCGCCCCACGAACCCGAACGTCTGTTTCACAAGGTCGGTTACTGCACGCAGTTCGACTCATTCCCCAAAGGGCTCACCGGCTACCAGTTCGTTTACTCTTATTTGCGGCTTTTCGGACATGCGCATGCCGCCGCGGCGAGGCTGGCCGAGCAGGCGATTGAACGGGTGAACCTGACTGAGGCGGCGCACCGCCTGATCGCCGGGTATAGCAAAGGCATGCGTCAACGCATCAAGCTGGCCCAGGCAATGTGCCACAAACCCTCCGTACTCGTGCTGGACGAACCGCTGAACGGCCTGGACCCATTGATTCGCGCCGAGACCATCACCCTGTTCCGCAGCCTGGCTCAAGAAGGGCTGTATGTGATCATCTCCAGCCATGTGCTGCACGAAGTGGACGCGCTCTCGGACCAGGTCGTCCTCCTCAGCAACGGCTACGTAGTGGCGGAGGGGCAGATTCACGGCGTGCGCGAAGAAATTCTCGAACACCCCACGCAGATTCTTATTCGCTGCAACAAGCCCAGCGACTTTGCATCACGGATATTCCAGCAGGAATATGTCGTGGAAGCCAGGATCCTCCCCGACGGGCAGGGTCTGCTGGTGAAAACGCGGGACGCTGATCGCTTCTATCTGTTGCTGAATCGCATCGCCCAAGGCGGCATCAGCATTGAGTCGGTAGCGCCTGCCGACGACGACGTCCTTTCCGTCTATGAATATCTGATAGGCGCGGAGGAGCCACCCAAATGAGCTTCCAGCGGCTGCCCTGGGCGCTCTGGCGAGCGCAGATTCCGGCCATCCTTCGCCTCGAATTGAAAAAGACCTTCTTCACCCGGCGCGGGGCATGGATTTACTTCCTGGCGTTCGCGCCTGTAGTGCTCTACGCCGTCCACTCCTTCGTCGAGTTGAAGAATGGCGTGCACGGCGACCTGGGCGAGGATAGCCACATCTTTGCTACCGTATTCCAGTTCTTCTTTCTCCGGCTGGCCATCTTCTTCGGCTGCGTCGGGATTTTCGGCAATCTCTTTCGCGGGGAGGTATTGGAGAAGAGCTTGCATTATTACTTCCTGGCGCCCCTGCGTCGAGAAGTCCTGGTGGTTGGGAAATTCCTCTCCGGCCTGCTCGCGGCGACGGTCATCTTCTGTTCCAGCGCCCTCCTTCAGTTTATTGCCCTGTATTGCTACTTCAGCTCGAACACCATTCAGGAGTACCTTTTCCACGAGCATGGCCTCGCGCACTTGGCGGCATACCTCGGCGTCACGCTGTTGGCCTGTATCGGATACGGCAGCGTTTTTCTCGCGGCGGGCCTGCTCTTTCGGAACCCATTGATACCCACCGTGGTGGTGCTGGTATGGGAGGCTGTGAACGGCTTCCTGCCCGCGCTCCTGCAACAGATCAGCGTGATCTTCTATCTGAAGTCGCTGTGCCCGGTCGCCGTACATGAATCGCTGAACGCGGATAAGCACAATCTCCTCGACCTGATCGCTGTCAACCCCTCCCCTGCCGCGCCGGCAACGGCTATCCTGGGACTGCTGATCCTGTGCCTGATCATCCTGACCTTATCCAGCCTGCAAGTCCGCCGCATGCAGATTGATTACGGGGCGGAGTGAGTGGCGCCAAACTCCGGACGCGCTTCTAATATCTTGATTCGATGGGGGGCGGACTCCGGCATGAAGTTTGAACCACGCGTTACTCATACCGGAACAGAGAAAAATTTACATGTTATATTAGGGTGATCATGCTCAACGAAGAGAGACGTCGCAATATTCTGGAGATCATCAATCGTGAGGGGCGAGGAATTGTAAAAGACCTCTCACGCCATTTCAAAACCTCGAATGTCACCATTCGCAAGGACCTTGAGATTCTTCACAACCGCGGAGTCGTCCACCGCACGCACGGGGGGGCGCTTCCTTTGCAGAGCGGGGCGCTCCTGGATTTCAGCCTTCAGGAGAAGGAAAAGCTGCACCGGAAAGAGAAGGAGCGAATTGGCCAGGCGGCCGCCGCATTGATCAAGGAAGGCGAATCCGTGGTTCTCGATTCCGGGACGACGACGAGGGCAGTGGCCCGAGCGCTGCGGGAGCGAAAACAGCTCACCGTTATCACCAATGCCGTTAACATCGCCGCTGAACTGGCGGGGACCTCGATCGAAGTGATCCTGACAGGCGGGATTCTGAGAGAGAAGTCTTTTTCGCTGGTGGGCCCGTTGGCCGAGGAGACACTACGCAGTTTGAGCGCCGATATCCTGTTTCTAGCGGTTGATGGGATTGACGTTCACTTCGGCCTGACGACCCCAAACTTGCTGGAAGCGAGAGTGAATCGAGTGATGGTGGAGATCTCTCGCCGCACCGTGCTCGTTTGCGATTCCAGCAAGTTTGGCCGCCGCAGCCTCTCCTTGATTGCGCCGATGTCGAGCATTCAACAGATTATTACCGACAACCGAATCCCGAAATCCGACGCCAAAGCCCTGGAGGAAGCCGGGATTGAGGTCACCGTCGTTTAGCGTTACGTTATCGCTCTGCGATACTTAAGACGAGGGCACGGTCGCTGAGGCCTCGCTTGAGCAAGGGCTCTGCTCGGTGCCTTCAGCGGCCACGGCGGTTACTACATAGTAGTATGCCTGCCCGGCAAGAACATTCGAGTCGGTAAGGGTAGTTCCGGCGATCGGCGTGGGATTAAGAGGAGTCGCGCTCTCCCCACCTTTGATGGTGCCGCGGTAGACGTTATAGCCCGCCACTCCGGAAGTCGTGCTCGCCGTCCAGGTGAGAATCACGTCGTGAGCTCCCGTGCCTGAAAGCGCTCCGCTCTGCGGGCTGCCGCCGGCATTGTCGGTGACATTGATCGACGCAGTTTCAGCGCCGGCCAGCGACGGCGTGAAAGTAATTCCGATCGTGCACTTCCCTCCCGCCACAACCGAACTGCCGCACGTGTCTGCCGTCTCATCAAAATCGCTGGAATTGGCGCCCCCGATCGCCAGGCTGGTGATGCTCAACACTGCGTTGCCGGTGTTGCTCAAGGAGATGGTTTGCAAGGAACTGACCGAGTCGATGGGGACACTTCCAAAGGCCAGGCTGCTGGGTGAAAGACCCACTCCAGGGCTCGCCCCCGTGCCGGACAGGGCCATCGTCTGCGGGCTGCCGCTGGCATTGTCCGCAACACTCACCGCCGCTGTGAAGGAACCACTGGCCACTGGCGGCCGGCGTGAAGGTCACGCTGATCGTGCAACTGCCGCCCGCTGCCACGCTGGCCCCGCAGTTGTTGCTCTGCGCAAAGTCGCTGGGATTCGTGCCGGCCAGTGCCAGGCCGGTGATGCTGAGCGCGGCCTTGCCGGTATTGCTCAGGGTGATGGTCTGGGAGGGACTGACGACGCCCACCGGTTCATTCCCAAAGCTCAGGCTGCTGGGTGAAAGACCCACTCCAGGGCTCGCCCCCGTGCCGGACAG
>JBEKMN010000095.1:0-22669 GCA_050008495.1 Terriglobia bacterium
CAACGCTTTGTCGAATACACGCACGGCCTGATCCGCGAACTGCTGACCAATTACGGGAAGATCGACGTTCTCTGGTACGACGTCGATTGGCCTCTCACGGCCGAGCAGTGGGAGTCGAAAAAGATGAACGAGATGGTGTTCAAGCTACAGCCGGACATCATCGTCAACAACCGGAATGGCCTGCCCGGAGATTTCTCGACGCCCGAGCAGGAAATCCGCGCCGAAAAGACGGGCCGCTCCTGGGAATCCTGCATGACCATGAATGAGAGCTGGGGATTCACCGAGGCGGACGATGCCTGGAAAGACTCTAAGACGATCGTCCGGAACCTGATTGAGTGCGCGAATGGCGGCGGAAACTACCTGCTCAACATCGGCCCGAAACCGGACGGCTCGGTGCCTGAACAATCCGTCAAAGTCCTCACCGAAGTCGGCAAGTGGATGAGCAAGAACGGGCCGACGATTTATGAAGCGGAACCCTGCAAAGCCGACTGGCATACTTACGCGAGCTACACGCGCAAGGGCAACACCCTCTACATGCACATCCACTTCTGGCCGGCGCAAACGGCGGGCACCAAAGCCCTCGATTACTATAAACCGCCCACGGTGGTGGCCATTGGCGGGATTCGCACCAAGGTCAAGTCGGCCCGCTTGTTTGCCTCCGGGAAGAAGGTGGATTTCGTTCAGGACGACATTTCCGTGAGGTTCACGGGGTTGCCCCACGACGCGCCCGATCAGCCTGTGAGCGTGATCGAAGCGGAGTGCGAGTCCGAGCCGATCGTCGAAAGCGAATACGTGCGGAAGCAGCGGCCAAGAGCCCAGGTGGGAATTTAAAGCACTGCACCTCGCCACGACTAGAACAGCCCTCTCCCTTGGGGAGAGGGCTGTGGTACATCAGGGCGTTACTTTAAGTTCGCAGATGCCTCCAGCCGAATCGTCACGATCTGAAACGGCTTTATAGAGAATCTGAAGCCATAAGGAAGAACCTGGAGAGGCCCTTGCTTCCTCTCCAGGGCGTCGTTCAACCACGCCGATTTCACTTGGAATAGCGGAGTTTGCACCTCGATCACGCTTTCCTTGCCCGCCACTTCCACAAAACGCAGGATTGTGCCCTGGCCGTCTTCGGCCCTCTTCCAGGTCACAAGAACGGCGTCGGGATCCTTCACTTCGAGGAAGCTTGCCTGGAAGGCATCCAGCGGCCGGGCTGAATTGATCGCTTTATCCTGGGAGGTGATCTGGTCGATTTCGAGAGGAGACATTTCCTCCCGGCCCAGCCGGCTCAGGTAGCCAGGCTCGAGATTATTGCCGCTGGTAAACACGTAGCGGAAGGTGAAGCCGCCTCCCTGCCCTGCTGCATAGTTTGTGTCCCAGTAGTTGTCCATCACATAGGAGAAGATCGTGCCGGGGCGCTGCCCGAATTCGAGCGGCCATGTCCCCCGCACTATGTCTCCCAAGGCCACCAGCGGGGCATCGACGGGAACCAGCGCCGCCGTCCCGCCGCCCTGCTCCGCCGCCACCCAGTGCTGCACGGAAAACCATTCCTTGCCGGCTCCGGGCAGTTGATCACGGCTGGGGTCCACGATTCCGTTTTGAATCTCGTAGCGAAATCGCGGATGGTCCATGGCCAGGGGAAATGCAAAGTAAACGCCTTCCTTCGTGAAAACCTCGGTTTTGTGCACGCGGTTGATGAACTCGATTTTCTTCTGCCCGTTAAACAGAATCACCTCCGTCTCGATGCGGGGCGTATTCACGGCGGAAGACTCGAGGTGCGCGACGGTCCCGAAGGGCTGCCTGGTCACGGACAGCAGCCGCCCTTCCCCCGAGTTGTGCACCGTAAGCTCCGGGACCGGAAAGGCGGGACTGTACTGAACCAGCCGGTTGGGAGTTTGATCCGCCCCCGTGACATAGAGGTACTGATCGAACGCATAAGGACTCGAGGCATTCACAAGTTCCTGGTTTAGTTCCTTGTCGTAGATGCTCTTCACTGCACCGCTGTCGGGATCGAGCGTCACCCGGTAGTACCGATTCTCGAAAGTTCCTTCAATTAACGCCTGCGGAGCCGCCGGTTCGACTTTGGTTCCTTTCAGGGCGTAGGCCTTGTAGCCCACCGAGGGCACATTCTGAGCGAGGAAGCGAACGCGCCGGTAAGCCGACCCGGTGGAAAGGACTTCGTAAGGGACGGTGCGGCGGGTGAACTGGTCAACGAGTTCGAGGCCTTTGTCCAAATCCAGTTCGACCAGGCCGGAGCGCTGCCAACTGAGAGGATTGAAAACCAACAGCGTACCTTGCGGATCGTAGATGTAGTCCGCGAGAGCGGCCATGCCTCGCCGCAGCACATAATCGACGTCCTTCTTGGCCTGTGCGGCGAATCCTTCTTTGACGGACCATTGCCCGAGGGTTTCCTGGCTGCCGGGATTCGATTCACTACCCGCCGCGCCCCAGGTGTGCTCATCGTAGAGCACCATGTTGTGCCAAAGTCGCTTCAGCGCCTCGTCCCCGGGTTGAAGGCGGGGATTGACCAGGCTGCTGATGGTGGAGAACTTTTCCGCTGCCAGGGCTCGCTGTTCCGTCTCCCGCTCGAGGGCCGCCGAATGCGCCGTGGAAATAATTCCATCTTCCCAGTACGGCCCGCCGTCTCCCCTCACCACCGGAAGGGCGTCTCCGAACTGGTTGGCGATATAACGGAGGGCTTCCGAAAACCCCGAATAGCTCAGGTGCGGGTAGGCGAAAATCTTGTTCCACTCCGCGGCCAGCGTCGCTTGCTGCGGGAAGAGATCCGTATTCTCCACCTGCGTGCCGTAAACCACTACGGCGTCGGATTTGTATTCAGGATGCGAATAGATTTGAAGGAAACGTGGCAAGGAGTCGCGCCCGCCGGCAATTTGAGGCGGTATCCCGAACAATGTTAAGACCTGATGGTAGTGCCGCGAGTACCACATCAGGATTCTCCCGCCGTCCGGGCCTTCCCACCAGAACGGCGACTTCTCATGCAGGCGTCCCTGAAGGAGAACTGGAGCGCGATAGTTGTCGCTTCCGGCAGCGAAGTACTTCAGGCCTGCCGCCGCCAACACCGAGGCGTAGGACCAGGAATAGGAGGGGACATCCGTGATATTGGCATAATCGCCGTCCCCCCCGTGATCGTGATTAAACCGGAAGCCAGGGTATAGCGAGCGCAAGAGTGTCTCCAGGCCGGGAAAGCCGGTGAGAAGGCTCGCCTCCACCGAGGGCACGAAAATCTTCTTCCTCTCGACCATCTGAAAAAACCGCCGCTTCTCCTCTTCACTGCGTCCCTCGAGAAACTGCCGCACGCACCAAAACCCATCCGGGCTGAAACGAAACTCGGGATGGTCGAGAATCAACTGGATGGCTTCGTCGAGCGTGCGGCTTTGAGCTTCCGCCACCTTGGCCTGGTAATCCGTGTAACCCACGTCCAGGTGAGTGTGGGGCACGATCAACAGGTTCCACTTCTTTGCCGGGTCCAGCGCCGCCGGAAAGCGTTTCGTGCGCCCGCCCAAGCTGACGGTAACCTCGCTCTTGGTATGGGCGTCAAATTCCGGAACTTCGAACTCCACCCGTTGATCGCCGAAATCCCAGCCGGAGTCCAGCTTCGCGGCGAACTTCTCTTTGCCGACGGTCAACTGCACTTGACCACCTTCTGACGGAGAGTTATGGCGGATAAAGACGTCGACCAACTCCACCAACTTCCCTTCACTCTGCCGGTAAAAAACGGTCGGCTGCGCCTGGACAGTGACGTCCTCGGAGGGGAATTTCGCATCCGGGTCTTGCTCGAGTTCCAAAGCGTCGTAGAAGATTCCGGGGTTGGTGACGTCATCGCGCTCCGAGGGCTCATCCACAGCCGTGAGGACAAGCTCGTTGGCTCCCTCCGCCAGGTAATCTGTGGGCAGATCGACCGTGATGGTGTCGGCCGAATACGCAGGCTCGAATACACTGCTCACATCACCCCCGGCATAGTTCAGGGTGGGGTGCTGAAAAAGCAGCGCACGGTGCCCGTTGATTCCCACCTGCAGGCGCGAGACGCGCGGGGTTTCGACCAGCAATGCCACTTTCAGCGTATAAAGACCTTGCGGAGCGCCCGGCAGGTCAAACTGGATCGTATAAGGATGAGGACGAAACCCCGCCCCGCCATTCGACGAGCCCGGCTGAAAGGCCGGCCAGTCGTTTGCCGGGTTGCTTTTCCCGACGATGTAAAGCACTTCGCGCTCGCGCTGGGCGCCGGCAACCACGGGCACTTTCATCTCGCCCTGATGGAACTCAGCGGAGGATTGATCAAACTTGCCGATCTGCCAGACAGCTTCCTGCGCCGCCCCTGCAAATGAGCAAGGGCAGATGAGAACGACAAATGCGGCGAGCGTCTGGAGAACCAGATCGCGCAGCGTAGTGACGCGATGGTTTTTCTGTGCCCTCCGCGACGAGAAAAGATAAAACACAGAGGGCACTGAGAACCTTCGTGCTCTCTGTGTTGGGCTTTTCGAGACACAGAGGGCAACGAGAGATCGCATTGGTTGCGACCCGCCGTCATGTTGCAGAGCTTGTTGCGATTTGCGCTGATGCATGTATTGGACCCGAAATAAGAGTTAACGCCTTGCGGATTCTACACCCTTCCATAGCAAGTCGCGCTTGATTGTTGGTCGAATTGTTGAGTATGCTCCAAATTGTGAAAATCATCCGAGTAAAGTTGGATTTGCCCTTGCTTCGGGCCACGGATGCAGCTGCGAGACGGGCTCGAATCGATCGTTCCGCTCTGATCCGAACCGCAGTTCGTGCGCATCTGAAGCGTTTTGAGACCCAGAAGCTGGAGGCTCTGGACCGAAGGGGTTACTTGAAGCACCCTGATGACCCCGCGGAGATTGCGGAGTGGGAAGCCGTTTGGGAAGCCCCGGGATTTGCATGAGGAGGAACCTCGTCGTGAAAAGTGCATGGAAACTGATGGGCGCGTTCATTTTTCTCGCGTCGCTGAATGCGGTAGCGCTCCGCCTTAGCGCCGCGGAGGGCCCGGAAAGCGGGGCCGATGCTGCCGGCGGCCAATCCTGGATGAAGGAAGGCACAGGAAGTTACGGTTGCACGGCGAAGGATATTGGGCACTATGTGGCGCGGCGGGCGGCGGGGCCCATCGTGGTTGACGGCCGGCTGGACGAACCCTCCTGGCAGATGGCGGAAAAGTCTCCGCGTTTTGTGGACATGGTTACGGGACAGGGAGGGTTTTACGACACGCGAGTTGCGGTTCTGTGGGATGACCAATACCTTTACGTCGGCCTGTGGCTGGAAGAGCCCTACGTGGAAGCCCACTTGACTAAAACCGGTTCGCTGATTTTCCAGGAAAACGACGCCGAGGTGTTCATCGACGGCAGCGATGCCTATTCGGAGTTCGAGACAAATGCCCTGGGCACGACTTACCAGGTGTTCTTCATTTGGCGCGACGCATATCAGAAGGGCGGTGTTTTCGACGTGCCCGAGTTCGACATCTTCAAGAATAACGCCCTGACCTTTGGAGGCGACTTCGACCGCTCAGACCAGTCTTTCTGGGTGGGAACTCATCCCCGCGGGCTCCGCTGGGCATTTCTGAACTGGCAGTTCCCGGGCCTCCTTCATGCTTCGCACGTGGACGGAAAAATCAACGACAACTCCGTACCTGACAAAGGCTGGACTGTGGAATTGGCCTTCCCCTGGAAAGGAATGAAGTACCTGGCGGCGGGCCGCTCCCTGCCGCCCAAAGACGGCGATATCTGGAGGATCTTCTTCGGACGCTTCGAGAAGTTGATGCCGGGCGGCGTCGAACTGAACCCGCACCCCGCATGGGTGTTGAGCCGCCACGCCGTCTACGACACCCACATCCCGGAATGCTTCCCGTTCATTCAGATGTCGAATCAAACCGTGGGGAGGTAGCAGGAGTCACAATGGGCGCAACCAGCCACAGCCTCTTTCCAAACTTGACCGCAGAGCCAACTTCGGCGCGGACCACGGGAATCCTGCCCGCTCAGACCATTCGGGAATTGATTGCCGGCGGGCGCGTCGTGGCGAGCAACGAGGTCACGGAGGAACAGATCCAGCCCGCCAGCATTGACCTGCGTCTGGGCGAGGTCGCGTACCGCGTGCGCGCCAGCTTCCTGCCTGGTCCAGAATCCACCGTCCAGGATAAGATCTCTTCGCTCGCTCTCACCAAGGTTGATCTGACAGGCGGCACGGTGTTCGAGCCGGGGTGCGTCTATATCGTGCCCTTGATGGAGGAGTTGCGCCTGCCGAAAGACGTTGAGGCGAGGGCCAATCCCAAAAGCACCACGGGGCGGCTCGACATTTTCACCCGGCTGATCGCCGATTACGGCGTCGAATTCGAACGCGTCCGCCCCGGTTATCGCGGCAAGCTTTACGCTGAGATCGTCTCAGGCACGTTTACTATCCAGGCGCGGACGGGAATGAAACTGAACCAACTGCGTTTCATCCGCGGCAATCCACCTTCTCACGACGGCCCCTTGGCGGAATTGGACGAGAAGGAAAACCTGGTATATGAAGAGGACGAGGGCCCCGTGAAGGCCACAATCGACAAGGGTCTGCGCATTTCCGTGAGACTTAATGCGGAGCGCGAAACTGATCTTGTCGCTTTCCGAGCCAAGAAACATGCCCCGGTGGTCGACCTGGGCGTACGCGATTTCCACGATCCAAGAGAGTACTGGGATGCCGTCTACTCCGTGCCGGGACGCGGCATCGTCCTGGACCCGGGTGATTTTTACTTGCTGGCGTCCAAAGAGAAGGTTCGCGTGCCGCCGGACTACGCTGCGGAAATGGTCCCTTACGATCAGTCGATCGGAGAGTTTCGCGTCCATTACGCAGGCTTCTTCGATCCGGGCTTCGGATACGGCCTGAGCGATGTTCTAGGGACGCTGGCGGTGCTGGAAGTCCGGGCACATGAAGTGCCCATCCTCATCGAACACGGGCAGACCGTGGGCAGGCTCATCTATAGCCCCATGCTCGCGCGACCCGAAAAAATCTACGGCGTCCAAATAGGCTCTTCCTACCAAATGCAAGGTCTGGCGCTCAGCAAGCAGTTTAAGAGATGGCCCTGAGCGGATGATCGATGTTCGATTGACGGTGGGAGATTGGCATGCCGGCTTACGCATACATCATTCTGGCAGCGGGATGGTTCGCTTGGATGATTCGATTTATCTTCGTCTCATTCAAGCGAAAGACTCCGCCCGCCGCGAAGGTTGATCGCCGTGCCCGCTGGGGCATGCCGATAATCGCGGTGGCTTTTACACTTGTGTTGCAGGGCAACTTCTGGACGCGATCGCCCGGACCTTTGCGGATCGCAACTTGTATTCTCCTTTTCGCAGTCGCAAGCATTCTCTCTTGGACGAGTACCCACGCCCTGGGACGACAGTGGCGGCTTGATGCCGGCCTTAATTCCGACCACGAACTGGTTCGGTCCGGGCCGTACCGGCTGATCCGCCATCCCATCTACACTTCGATGCTTTGCATGTTGTTGGGTACGGGTTTGCTGTTGGTGACGCCTCTAACGCTCCTACTGCCGTCAATCGTATTCTTCGTCATCGGCACCGAAATTCGTGTGCGAATCGAAGAGAAGCTGCTCGCAGCGCAATTTGGCGACGAGTTTCTGGAATATCGGCGCCGCGTTCCCGCCTACATTCCATTCCTGAAGTAGCAATGGATTCCCGCGTGCGCGGGAATGACGCGAGAATCAAAATCCCCCACTTACCGCCTGCGACGTACCACTTACCGACTTATTCCGCGACGTGGACTATCGCCTTCACCACGCCGTCGCGATAATCGGCGACGAGGTCGAAAGCCTGCTTGGTTTCGGCAAGAGGGAAATGGTGAGTTACAATCTGGTCGAGGTTGATGGCGCCGTTGGCGACCAGTTCGATCGCAGGGGCCACGCACTGGTTCTGCCGACGGACGCTCTGAAGTTGTATTTCCTTGCGCCGTAGGGTGTGGATGCTGAAGCTGACTCGGTCGACCTCCGGAATGCCGATCATCAGCAGGCTCCCGCCGGGCTTGAGCAGCTCAATCGCCTGGTCGAGGGTTTCCTGCTGCCCCGCGCATTCGAAAACGCAATCCACCCCCAGCGGCTCAAGCCCTCGGATAGCGCGAACCACGTCGGTTTCTTTCGGGTTCCCGGTCCACGTTGCTCCGCAGCGCCGGGCCATCTCGAGGCGCTCTCCGATCAGGTCAGTGACATACGCGGCGCAATCGCCGGCGGCGCGGCTGGCGAGCAGCACGCACAATCCGATGGGTCCGGAACCCAGGATGGCGATCTTGGCCCCCGGCCGCATCTGCGCCAGACGCTGCGCGTAAATCCCAATTGAGAGCGGCTCGACCGCCGCGGCCTGCACCATGGTCATACGCTCGGGAATTGCGTAGCAGGACCGTTCCGGCATCACCAGGTATTCCGCAAGCGCTCCCGGCCCCTGGCCGGGGCAGGCCAGGAAGCTCTGGTTTCGGCACGTGTGTTCCCGGCCCGACAAGCACTGATCGCAATGCCCGCAGGCGATCAGCGGGTCCACGGCCACGCGTTGGCCAACGCTTAGTTTCTTCGCCTGATCCCCAACCGCCACCACGCTTCCGGCGCATTCGTGACCTGTCCATTCCGGGTAATTAACCACCAAGGTGCCGATCCGCCCCGTCGTGTAGTAATGCACGTCCGAACCGCAAACCCCCACCACCCCGACGCGCAGCAGGACGCTGCGGGGATCGGTGATCTGCGGAGGCGCAGTCTCGCGAATCTCCATTTGTCTTATGCCGGTTAGGAAAGCTGCTTTCATTAAGACTCCTCCCAATGTCTCTAACCCATTCTATCAGGCCTCAGAACTTGTGGATTCATCGGTGGACGGACAAAGCGATTGCACGCCAAGGCGCAAAGTACGCAAAGACGAGCAAAGACTGCCCGCAGGCGATACGCCTGCGCTACGCATTACGTCGCGCGCCCCACCGTGAACTTCGGGAAGCAGCGCTGCACTGGTCCGCTATAGATCGCTCCGCCCAGCAAGCCGCCCACGCTTGGTGCGAGGACGTAAACCCACCACTCGTGGCCGCGCGGGCCGGGCGAGGCGATGCGTCCCCAACCGGCCAGATAGCCGAAGAGGCGCGGGCCAAAATCGCGCGCAGGATTCAGGGCGGCCATGGTCAGCGGTCCTCCGGGCATGACCATGGCCGAGACGGTGAGGCCAATGACCAACGGCGCCAGATTGCTTTTCGGCGCCTGGGGATTCGACTCGTCAATGAGCGCCATTATGGCCAGCAGGAGCACCATGGTCATCAGCACTTCAGCCATGAACGCCGTGGCGGTGGGAACCTTGGCTAGGTCCTGAGGGCCGGTTCCCACTGACCCTGGGTTGGGGTAGTAGCAGGAGAAGACCATCATCAGCATTTGACTCCCCGGCTGACCGATGCTAAGACCCAGTTTCTCCGCCGCCGGCTGCCAGAACCCGTGCCAGCACCAGAACAGAGCGCCCGCGGCGAGGAACGCTCCTACGACTTCGGCGGGTCACTATTATCATGTAACTTCTTAACCAATTTGGCTACATTCAGCGCGAAGTGCCGGGCGGTCTCAATTCCTTCTTTGTCCTGCCAGACCTCGCCGGGGAGCCGGCCGAAAGCCATGTTCCAGTAGGTCGATCCCGGCACAATCATATCGTTGATGAGGAAAAACATGAGCATCTCTTGCAGGGTGAAGGTGTGGCCGCCGCGGCGCGCCACCGCCACAGGGCCGCCCACCATGCCCGAGAGGAATTGGTCCGACTTCTTGGAAACCTGGCCGATGCGCTGCAGCGCCGCCATCACGTCCCCGCGCGCCGTACCGAAGTAAACCGGCGAGCCTACAATGAACCCCTGCGAGGCTCGGAGCTTCTCGATAATATCATTCAAGCCGTCGTCGAGACTGCACTTCTTCGATTCACCACACTTGCCACACGCCGTGCACGATTCGATCTTCATTTCAGAGAACGAGATGACTTCCGCCTCGACCCCTTGCTCACGAATCAGGCGCGCGCATTCGTTCATGAGTTGCGCGGTATTGCCATCCGCTTTAGGACTTCCACTTATTAAGAGTACTTTTGCCATTATTATCTCCTGTGGGTGTGTAGGGGCAACCCGTGTGGTTACCCAACCGCGGCCACGAGTGCCGCCCCTACCGGCCGCCGGTCGCGGGCCAATTGCTCCCCAGGCGTCTGTGAGATAACTCGATCGTTCTGTCATTGCGAGGAGCCGCAGGCGACGAGGAATCTCGCACTGCCTTGAAAATCCTCAGAGCGAGATTCCTCGCTCCGCTCGGAATGACAGCCTTGAAGCGTTTTCACACAGGCTCCCCAGGGGAGACGGCTACTTTATCGAGATGGGAAGACGTATACTGGGCATTATATAAGTAGATGTGTTAACTTAATTAGAATCCTACCCAACCCCGTAGCTATCGGACGATAACAGCATCTGGTTCTCAGGATTTCTGCTCTCGCCGACGCTGGTGACGCGCACGGCGGCCGGCGCCTTCACGGGGCATTTGACTTCGCAAATGCCGCAGCCGATGCAAAGTTCCGCATCCACGCGGGGCTGCTTCACGGTCAGTTTTTCTCCCTGAATATTCCGCACTTCCACTTCTTCGAACCAGATCGCTTTCTTGGGCGTAGGGCAATGCTCTTCGCAGACGATGCAGGTCTTCGAATAGGCCCAGGGCAGGCAGCGGCTTCTATCGATGTACGCCAATCCGATCTTGATCTTCTGTTTTTCGGCGACCTCGATCTGGCGAATCGCGCGCGTGGGGCAAACCTGAGAACACAGATTGCACTCGTAGTCGCAGTAACCGAGCGACGTCACCACGAGGGGCGTCCACAGGCCCCCGAAGCCGCCCTCCAGCGAAGCGGGATGAATGGCGTTGGTGGGACACACCTTCATGCACTCGCCACAGCGAATGCAGCGGGCAAGGAAATCGTCCTCACCCAGCGCGCCGGGGGGACGAATCAGGGCGGGATTGAAGGTCCGCTTGGAGGCTTCGGGAGCGACGCCAAACAGGAGCTTGGCGCCCACGCCAGCCAGGCCAGCCCCTAATACGGCTCGCCGCCCCAGGTCCAGCCGGGCTTCTTTGGGAGGATGAAGAAAGTCAGCGATCCATTTGGAAAAATGGTTCATCGTGTTTTCGTTCCAGCCTCACACATCGTAGGGGCAACCCTTGTGGTTGCCCAGGGCGGCCACAAGGGCCGCCCCTACAGCACCGTATCAATGCGCATCAGGACGACCGCCAGCGTTGAAGGTGATCGCCTGGGCGGGGCAATCCGATTTGCAATTCCAGCAATAGAAGCATTCCGAGGGTCTCCAACCCCTGTCGGGAGCGGCCCCGCCCTGGCAGTCCACCAGGCAAAGCCGGCAGTTGTTGCACTTCTCCTGGTGCTTGTTTAAGCGGACGAGGGGATTCTTCCCCACCACTCCCAGCAGCCCGCCCAGCGGACAAACGTAACGGCACCAGAAGCGGGCGCGCCAGAAGTTGAGCGCCACGACGGCGACAAACAGCGACCCGATCAGCAAGCTGCCCAGGTAATACGGTTGTGTGGCGGCCAGCAAGTATTTGCGCAGGAAGCCATAAACAGGCTCTGTCACCAGCGTGAGCCGGACGGGTCCGACGCCCGGATTGGCGTCGTAAACCCACGTGAACACGGCCACCAGGGCCTTATTGATGGCCGGGTAGATGGACGTGGAGAGCGAGCGGAAGAAGAAGGAGAACGGGTCAAGCCAGCCAACCACGTCGGCGCCCAACAAGGCCGCGACCAGAAACGCCACCAGCAGGTAGTACTTTGCTTTCTGCCATGGGTGGTAGCCGCCCGCCTCGAGCTTTTGCTTGGCAGGCCCGCCGCGCAGGCTGGTGAAGAAGTTGTGCAGCGCGCCAAAAGGACAAACCCAACCGCAGAACCAGCGCCCACACACGAGCGTCACCAACAAGGTAACCAACGAAAGCAGCATCGCCCCCACGAGCACGTGCGAAGCCAGCCAGGAATTGAGCGCCACCAGCGGATCGAGATTAAAGAAAAACGTGACGCCTCGGCCAGCCTGGTTGATGGGGTGATAGACCGTCTGCAAAAAGAGGTAACAGAACAGGAGGAAGAAACCCGTTTGCGCCAGCCGGCGCAGCCAGACGATCCACGAGGTTTTCTGCTTCTTGGCCATGGGTGATTACACTTCTATTTGCCTGGGCGAAAGCGACTTGAAATCCATGGCGCCCAGACCTCTGGCGCTTCCCTGCACAATGTAGCCAATCGAATCAGGCTTGTAACCGAGTAAGGTCGCACCGACGGCGTCCACCGCGACCTGGTCAACGCCCGCCACCAGCGTGTCCTTTCGCTTGACATCTGCGAGATTGCCGCCCACAGGGCCGTTCGCCGTCAGCACGCGAATGGCGTCCAGCACCACCAGTCGCGGCTTCAGAAAAGCCGCCAGGTCCGCCAGCGTCCCACCCAAGTCCTGGTGAAGCCGGTTGCGTGCCCCGCCAATGACTCCCATAAGATTTTTCATTCCCAAGGTCGCCAAGCACAGATTGTGGTTCTTGGCGATGGGGACGTTGATCAGTCGGTCCGCTTCAACGATGTCCTGGTAGACTTCCCATTCCTTCAAGACTTTGCCGTTGAGGGACATCCTTCGGAATTTTCTTTCGTCCAGGAAGGGCACCTCCGCGCCCGCTTTTTCCGCCGCCGGCTGAATTCCGCTGCGCGGATAAGAGAGCCGGGCAGGGTTGCAGGGGTTGTCGCTGACCAGCACTTTCTTTGCTCCTGCCTGGTAGCACATCTCGACCAACGTTGCGACGACATCAGGATTGGTGGTAGCGGCCTGTTCCGGCCGGCGGTCCCAGCCGATGTCAGGCTTTATCCAGACAACGTTCCCTTTCGAAACAAAACGGCCCATTCCACCCAAGGCGTCGACGGCCTGGCGAGTGAGCCGCTTTGCCTCCTCGGCAATGCCGTCGGGGTCCGCCGGGGAACTCTTGTAATGGGCGATGCTCAGGGCCGGCGGCTGGGGACTAGGGATCAGGGACTGAGGTCCGAGCAAACCTACCCCGAACCCAGCGCCTGCCGTTACGCCTGCTTTCAGGAAATTTCGTCGATCAATATGTGCCATGGATTAACTCCTCCAGCGTACGACCAGTTGGGGGCAACACTGGTGGTTGTCCAGGGCGGCCACAAGGGCCGCCCCTACGACATCAAAACGACAAGCCGGCTCCTTTTTCTTCAATGCGATCCTTGACTGTCTTCAAGAACGATTCAGCTTGTGGCGGAGGGTTCAAACAGAGGATCGCGTAGGAGCCCGCCGCAAAGAATACGGCCTGACCCTCGAATTGGTTCGAACCCGAGAAGGCCGTGGGAGCCAGTCCCGGCAAGGGGATCGTCTTGCCCGAGCGCCCGAAGTATTCCTGCAACTTCCCTACCTTAGTTCCCGCCCCTGCTGCGTCAGCCGCCTTTGAGATGACCAGGGTTGTGTGTTTTTCTCCCAACGTGTAAGACGCCAGAATCGCGGGCGCCAGGAATTCATGTCCCAAGGGGGCTTTCTTCACATACCTGCAGGAGTGGCTCGCCAAGGCTTGCGAGGGAAAAAGAGAAAGAAATGCCGGCATGGATGTGGAGGGGCCAATCCTTCGCGATACGGCCAGGGCAAAGCGCTCCAGCAGCAGCGCGGTTTTCTCTTTGTCGCTGAAGGCCGAGAGTTTCACGTAAAACTCATCCTGCAGGAAGTTCAGGATTTCATTGGTGCCGTAACCTTCCGCGCCGATGGGAAGGAAATGGTAGTCTGGCGAGCTTTCGGCGGCGTAAATCCCGAAGGCATTGGCCGGCGTGCCCAGGTTGTAAATATCGAGCGTGAAGTCGGTGCTCGGGGATTTGTATTCCTGGTGAACCATTGCCACCAAGCCATAGTCAAGGTAAACATCCGCCCCGCCATCGCTGTATTGATAAAGGTCAGAGCTGTAGAACTTCGGCTCGCCGCCCCGCGCCGCACCGACTTCCGAAGGGTCCGGCAGCAATTGCGCCAACCTGGCCTTCGCCGCGCCAGGAATCACTGCGGGCGCCGCGTCCTGGCCCCCTTCCTCCTGCGCAATCAGGATCACGGGTAAGGCGAGAATTAGCAGCAAATAACGCCAAACGATTCGCATCTCACTCCCCTGGTCGTTACACCCTGACAACCCCCTCACGCAAGACTCGAAAACACTTCGCTGGCCGCCAGGAGCCGCTCGACAATGGCAATCCCATTGGGGCATGCAGGCTCGCACTGCTTGCAGAGGCGGCACGCTTCGCTGCCGGTTTTCTCCGCCGGGAGCTCGCGATAAGTACGCAACGCCGTCTGCGGGTCTCTCATTTGGTCGTAGTAGTAGTCCTTGCAGCGCAACACGGTAGAGACTTCGACCCCGAGCGGGCAGGCCCGCTTGCACTCATCGCACATCATGCAATTATTGGAGCGGTTCGCCTGCGCGTAGCGGTACAGGGCTCGGTCCTCCGCGGCGGTCAGCGGCTCCTTGAGCGCCGCCAAATAGGCATCGAACATATCGAAGGAGCCAATGCCCTTGGTCACCGTCGTCACCGCCGGATTGCTCAGAAGCTTCTTCAAGTAGGCGACTTCCGAGTCGAGGCCTTTGAGCCCCTTCATCGTCTTCATGGCCATCACGCCGACACCCCGCTGCTGGGCCAGGCGAAGTTCTTCCGTCATGGCTTCCAGGTTAGGCTGATTCAGCACCGGCATGACGACGTTGTAATAGCCGGACTGAAGGCCCGCCGCGGTTGTGCTCTTTACCATGGCGTGGCTCGTCAGACCGGCGAACCTGACTTTCCCCTGGTTCTTCAGCTTCTCGAAAGTCTCGGCGATTTTTGCGTCGGAGGCCGTAAAGGGGAAGTGGCGGTTGAACATCAGGAAATCCACATGGTCGGTATTGAGGACATTCAAGGCTTCGTCAATGCTGGGGTAGTCATCCTTCAGGGCCAGGTAGAACCTGTCGCGCAGGGACCTTAGCCCTGCGCCCAGTGTCTTGATCGATTGTCCGCCCAGGTAGTCCCAGGCGACGTGCACCAGGTTCACGCCGTGCTCGATGGCGTAGCGATGCACCGACTCCGCCATGACCAGTCCGCCCAAGCTGATCTCCGACACCAGGATGCCGGTATTGCCCATGGGGCGGTACTTCATAGCAGGGTCGAAGTTGAGGATTTTTGGCTGCGCGGTGGACTTATTGTCATCATCACCCGCCCGGGCGCCCAGCGCTCCTGCGCCCACTGCCACTGCTCCCAGAAGACCACTCGAAATGAACCCTCGCCGATCCATCAACGGCACCTTAGCCTCCCCGAATGCGTGATCTCACACTCCCCCCCGATCCGTATGCTTTTTTGAGGCCATGGTGGACATTCTCTACGCTCACCCTTTGTTTTCATACACATTCCCGGATCGTTCGTTGAAACACAGCCGTCCGTGGTCGGCTGTCAGCCGTCCGCCGGGTCCACCCCCGCCTGTGGAAGGGCAACCCTCGTGGTTGCCCCAGGTTGGCCACGAGCGCCACCCCTCGATCCAGAAGGTCCTGTGTGCGGTCGGACACGAAGTCCGAGGCGGTCAATCAGCCGCCGCACCCGCAGAACTTGCAGGTGCGGGCGGCGGCACCGCCAACATAGCACTCTAGCCTATCGTTGGGCGCTGGTCGAGAGACAGGAAGTCTGAGTCACCACCCGGCCGGGCAAAATTCAGGCACGGCGACGCTTGTGGGCCCGGGTGGCGCTGTGCGTTTTGTGTTTCTTGGGTTGCGGTGCGGCTTGAGGATGTGCGCTCGGAGCGGGCAGGTCGGAATTTACCATGTCAGCTACAGCTTTCCAGCTTCCGTCTGCCTGCTTCTTAAAGACGGTCAGGTACTTGCCCTGATCGGTAACCGGCTTCTGGTCCCTGGGACTCGAGGTGGTCACCGAGTAAGTGCCGATCACGTAGACGAAGTCGCCGCTTTTCGACGCCTCTCCGCGCGTGGACTGGAAAGTCAGGGCAAAGTTGGGGTCGGCCAGCATGGGCTTGAAGGCTGCCTTGATGTTGTCTTTGCCGGTGATCAACATTTCGTTGGGCATCAAGAAGGAGGCATCGTCGGAAAAGTAACTCACGTACTTGTCCACATCTTTCGTGGCAATGTCCTTGACCCAGGCAGCCTCGACGCTTCTCACCGCCGCGACATCCGCGTTCTGCGAGCTAGGGACGTTCCTCGAGCAGGCGGTCGTCAAGGCGAACAGGGCAACACACGCAAGTAAGTGGCGGGGTCGCAGCATGGTTTTTCCTCCACGAGAATCTGGGATAATTCTACCACGGACCAGCGGCGTTCCGTCGAACGAAACGGGGTCAGCCTTAAAGGCAATTGAAGATGGCATAGAGCCCGTAGGCGCAAAGGACTGCACGGAACTATCACGCGCGGATTACTTTTTCTGGACTGGGCACTGCAGGGGGAGATTAAGTCGAGGTGTCACCCCGGACGCATGCGCGGTTAACTCACCGGCACAGTAGCTTCAGTTTCGCCGGAGGCCGCACTTTGTTTGCCATTTGAGCCTACAGCCGTGACCACGTAGTAGTACGTTGCTCCGGGCGCAACACTCTCGTCCACATAGGTGGTGCCGTTAATCGGCGATGCATTCAGCGGGGTCGAACTCTCACCGCCGGAAGTGGTTCCCCGGTAGACGTTATAGCTGACGGTCCCAATCGCCTCGCTGGCGGTCCAGGAGAGAATCACGTCATGGCTTCCGGCGCCCGAAAGGCTCACCGTCTGCGGGCTTGTCGGAGCATTGTCCGCGATGCTGAGGGCTGCCGTGCGTTCCCCGCCGGCACTCGGCGTGAAAGTTACCCCGATGGTACAAGTGCCTCCTGCTGCAACCGAACCGCGGCAGGTGTTTGCGATCTCTGCGAAATCCCCGACGTTGGCTCCCACGACCGCGAGGTTGGTGACGACCAGGGCTGCGGTACCGGTGTTGGTCAGGGTGACAGTCTGGGCCGCGCTGGATGTGGCGACAGCCTGAGTCCCAAAGGAAAGGGTGCTGGTGGAAAGGCTGACAGTCGACGCGATGCCCGTCCCGGCGAGGTTCACCGTCTGGGGGCTGCCGGCGGCATTGTCCGCGAACATGAGCGACGCGGTGCGAGTTCCGGCGGAACTGGGCTTGAAAGTGACCGTTAGTGTGCACTGATCGGCAGGCGCCAGTGACGAGCCGCAATTGTTGGTCAAAGTGAAGTCGGCGGCGTTAGACCCGGTAACTTCGATACTCGAAATAGTCAGATTCGCGTTGCCAACGTTAGTCAACGTTGCGGATTGAGGCGCGCTGGTACTTCCTACACCCTGATTGGCGAATTCAATGCTCGTGGAAGTCAAGGAGAAACCCGGAGTTGCGGTGACTTCGGAATGTCCTCCGGCGCCACCACAGGAGATACAGCATAAGGCGGCTAGGCAGACGACGCCGAGAATCGCTTCCTTCGCGTGGACAGAATGAAGGGGCCTCGCTTGCATACCACGTGACTTCCCGGCCAGTGTGGCGCCAGCCTCGAGTGGATTTCTACCCTTCGACGTTCCGGAGCAATTTCGATGCCACGCGGCCGACGCTAAAGTCCCATTACCCTCGACCGGAGTCTATGGCACGAAGGTACCGGCCGATGGAACGGGCATTGTGTCTCATACGCGTGGTCCGACCGCTTATTGTGGTATTCGCGATATTAGTGCATGAAAGCTCGAAGAATCTCGTTGTAGGGGCGGTCCTAGTGGCACTCCGTGGGCAGCCACAAGGGCCGCCCCTACGAGAACTCACCGCACCGCAACCGGCTAAGAACTACGACGTGAGTGACACGGTTCTGCCGCCGGGACTGGCGATGCTGGCATGGAGTTGGGGCTTATCGCCGTGCGTGATGGGAATGTCGAGGGCGAGAAGCGTCGAAATACGCTGCAATTCGGCGCCGGCAGGTACGGAGATTTCGAAGCGGAGGATTTTGCAGCCTGCGGGCGCGTCGACAGAGGGATGGACGGTGTCAGCGTTCCACTCGATGAAAAAGGGAAGAAGCCCGGATCGAGTGTCTTGAAGATTGAGGGTCTTCCATTCGAGAAGGCGGCCGTCGGGGCGCTTGCGCGAGCCGGGCGTGGGTCCATCGAAAGCAAGGTTGGCGCTGCGGAGACGTGCCGCGAATGCGTTGAGGTCGCCGGGATGCGCCGCCCAGCCAACCAGGCGCGGCGCTGTAAGTTTCTTCAAATCATAGTGGTCGAGTGCGCCGGTCTGTGCGGGGTCTGGCGCGATGATTTCGAGATAGTGCCTGTCACCGAGGGAGAGCAGGGCGTTGCGCGTGCCCCGTCCGGGATGAATGCCGCCGAATGCGGCAGTGACCCCGGTATGTTTCTTGATGAACGCGATGCCTGCCTCGAGATCGCTCGAGCCGAGAAGAATGTGATCGAGTACGATGGGCACGTTAGCGCCGCCCCAGGAAGTGGCAGGCAGGGTTAATGCGCCTGCGGTCATTGCGAGAAATAATCTGCGGGATAGCATAACCGTTTAGATACTTTTGTCGGGAATCCTTCACGTCTGGTGCCGAAGAGAGGACTCGAACCTCCACGCCCTGACGGGCACTACACCCTGAATGTAGCGCGTCTGCCAATTCCGCCACTTCGGCACGCCTTCGATCAGGAGAGCTACTATGGCCATGCCACAGCAGCCCAAGCGCAGGCTTTAATGGTGCCATCCACCCCAAAATCTGTCAAGGCTGCCCTGCGGTGGGCAGTGACTCAATTCCCGGTAGCACAGGCATCCTGCCCGTGCACGATCACGGCCAAGATGGCCGTGCCACATCAAAGTAATTGGCAGCGCTACAGAAAGATGCAAGTGTGGCCGGTTTCTTGTAGAATTGATGTAATGCGACGCTGGTTCACTCTCATTACATCGCATACCGGCCTCCTCTTGCTGCTCACCCTCGGCGCCCTTGCGCCGGCCCATGCGGAGCAGTGGCAAAAACTGAACGTTCAGGGATTCGTCAACGACTTCGCCGGCGTCCTCAACCCGGCGACGACGCAAAGCCTTACTCGGCTGTGTACGGAAGTGGATCAAAAGGCCAAGGCGCAGATCGCTGTGGTCACGATCCGATCCCTGGAGGGCGACCCGGCGGAGGATTTCGCCAATCACCTTTTTCAAAAGTGGGGCGTCGGATACAAAGGAACCGATCGCGGGGTGATGGTCCTGATTGCGGTGAGTGACCACAAGTACTGGACGGAGGTCGGATACGGGCTGGAGCCCATTCTTCCTGACGGCAAGGTGGGTGGTTTCGGACGCGATATGCTTCCGCTGCTCCGCCAGGGCAACTACAGCAGCGCCCTGCAGCAAATGGTGAGTCAGATCGCCTTGGTGATTGCGCAGGACAGTCATGTCTCCTTGGAGAGCTTGGACCTATCCCGTACCGTTCCCGCCACTCGCCCGAGCGGGGGCCCGCAAGTGCACCTGACGGGAGGACAGATTCTCCTCCTTATCATCGTGCTGATCATTGTGGCGCCCATCCTGCTCAGGTTCCTGGGCCCGTTCTTGCTTTTGTCGATTTTGACGGGAGGGTCCGGACGCGGAGGATGGGGCGGTTGGAGTGGGGGTGGATTTGGCGGAGGAGGCGGCGGAGGCTTCGGGGGTTTTGGTGGAGGTTCCTCGGGTGGAGGGGGAGCGGGCGGAGGCTGGTGAGGATCTCCGCGACGTGCGAAGAAAAGCAGATCCTTCGCGCAGTTTTCCCTGAGCGAAGCGAACGAGCTCAGGATGACGTGTCATTCTGAGCGAAGCGAAGAATCTGGATTCGGTCGCGGCTTTGCGGCGCGGTGGCCTCTGTGGTGAAGTTTTGGCCTTGTTCTGAACGGAGCTAGAACCATGAAGACAGAAGAGCAGTTGGCGCAGTTAGTAACCAAATTGAAAAAGGCAGCGGAAGGGAATCTTCTCTCCGTAATACTTTACGGCTCCGCGGCCACGGACGAGTTCCACCCCGAGCACTCCGACTTGAATGTGCTCTGCATTTTGCGTGACCTTAGCAGCAGCGAACTCACTAAACTGGGCGCCGCATCCGCCTGGTGGACCAAAAAGGGACACCCGGCGCCGCTGTGCTTCACGCCGGAGGAACTTCGCCATTCCGCGGATATTTTTGCGATCGAACTGCTGGACATCAAAGCGGCGCGCCGGATTCTCTATGGCGAGGATGTTATTGCTTCGCTCGACGTCCCCACGGACCGTCACCGGATGCAGGTGGAACGGGAGTTCCGAAACAACACCCTCCGCTTGAGGCAGCACTATGTCATGCTTGGGGCGGATTCCCGCAAAACCCTGCAACTGATGCTCTCCTCCATTTCCACGTTTGCGGCGCTCTTCCGGCACGCCTTGCTGGCGCTGGGAGAGGCACCGCCGGCCACCAAGCGGGCGACGCTCGACCGCGCCGGCTCGACGCTGGGATTCGACCCTTCTCCGTTTCATACCCTGCTCGACATTCGTGAAGGGCGCAAGCGCAGGAATGAGGTGGACGTTCAAACCACGTTCGACAAATACCTGCACGCGGTCGTCAAGGCCACCGAGGAGGTCGACCGCCGGCTGGCTTCAGGAGGATCAATATGAAGGTACTACTGCTCGTGGTGGGGATCCCGTTGCTGCTCGTGCTCATCGTGGGAGGAAGTTACATCAGCAGCCGGAACGAAATGGTGCGTAAGAACGAAACCGTCAAGCAAACCTGGTCGCAGGTGGACGTCGTGCTCGAGAGGCGCGCGGACCTGATTCCCAACCTCGTGGCGACCGTAAAAGGCTATGCCCAGCAGGAGCAGAAGGTGTTTGGAGACATCGCCAATGCTCGCGCCGGTTTACTGAACGCCCGGACACCCGCAGCGAAAATCGCCGCCAATGGCCAGTTGGACGGTGCCCTCGGCAGGCTGCTGGCCATTGCCGAGAACTACCCCACTCTGAAATCCAACCAGAATTTCCTGGCCCTCCAGGACGAACTGGCGGGAACCGAAAACCGTATCGCCGTCGAGCGCCGGCGGTACAATGAGTCCATCCAGGATTACAACACCTACATCGGCCTGTTCCCCAACAACATCTTTGCCGGATGGGCAGGCTTCCAACGAAACAACGATTACTTCGCAGCGTCCGGCGCCGCGCGCGAGGCTCCCAAAGTGGACTTCAGCACGCCTAAATAGTAGGTGTAGGGGCAGCCCTGGCAGCCGCCCTGAAAGAGCGACACGGATTACCCCAACCACGCACGAAACCGCCCGCGCGCTACCAACTTATTGCCATTTGCAGTATGCTCTAGCAGCCAGGCGAGTGTGTCATCGACGGGGTGCAGCATGAAGGTAGCAGGGAGTTTGTTGGGTCTGGTCATTGTGGCAGCCATAGTCTGGGTTGTGATCAAGCCGCAGCTTACCCACGGTCCGGCGGGCAGCGCCCCGCCTAAACAGTTGATCGACGTGGTGGGCGTCAAAACGGATCTGGCGGTGCTCGGGAAGGCCGAGCGCCTTTACCTGGCCGTGCACGGTTCCTACGCCAGCCTCGCGGAGCTCGAGCAAGAGGGAGCGATCGCCTTTTCGGGCACTGATCGTCGCGGCTTCAACTACACCGCCGAGGTCAACGACGGCCAGCATTTCAAGATTACCGCGGCCCCTTCCGCGGCCGACAAGCAAGGCTGGCCCACACTGTGGATTGATGAGACGATGGAAGAGGCACAGCAGTAGGCAGTAGGCAGTAGGCAGTGGACAGTAGGCAGTGGCCAAAGGGCGGTGCACCGAGAGTAGCAAGTGGCGGCGAAACGCTGTCATTCCAAGCGCAGCGAGGAATCTCAGTCGTTCGCCGACCGACCAGGGCAAGATTCCTCGCTACGCTCGGAACGACAGCCCGACTGACGACTGACAACTGATGACCGACAACTGTTCTTCCACGAGGTTCCCATGCGAGTTCAAGCGCGAGCACCGGCAAGAGCAGATCTGGCAGGCGGCACAGTAGACATCTGGCCGCTCTATCTTTTTCATCCAGGGGCCCTGACCGTCAATATCGCTATCCGCTGTTACGCCTCCTGTGTGATCGAGACGCGGCCGGACCGGCAAATCGTTCTGGCGTCCAAGGACCAGGAGATTAAAGAGACTTTTGAAGACTCCCAAACGAGGGCTCAACATCGAGACCAGCTCACAGGTCCCTGCCGGGGCCGGACTGGGCGGCTCATCAGCCCTTAACATTGCGCTTTGCGGAGGCTTGGCGCGCGTCACCGGCAAGCGGGTGACGCGTACCCAAATCCTCGAAATCGCCAAGAATGTCGAGGCCATTGCGATTCGAGTTCCCACCGGCTGGCAGGACTATTTCCCGGCCCTTTACGGCGGGGCGAACGTTGTCCGCCTCGAGCCCGGCGGCGTGAGACGCGAAAAGCTTCCGATATTTGTTTCCGACCTGGAAAAACGCTTTGCCCTATGCTACACCGGCCAACCCCGAGATTCCGCCATCAACAACTGGGAAGTAATGAAATCGCACATTGACGGCGACGAGCAGGTGCGCCGAAATTTCGACAAGATCACCACCATCGCCAACCAGATGCGCGAGGCCCTTCTCACGGGAGACTGGAAGGATGTCGCGGAACTGCTGGCTTTGGAGTGGGAAAACCGCAAACTAAACTTCAAAGGGATTTCTACTCCCACCATCGACAG
>JBEKMN010000096.1:0-22034 GCA_050008495.1 Terriglobia bacterium
AGTGGGAAACGGTCTTGCCAATCATGTGAGAAACCAGCCCTTGCGTACCATGTTAGGCTGCGCTTGCGGCTAAGTCAACGCAAAGTCCCGTGCGAGGAAGTTTGTCGCGGCAGAGCACCCGCGCGTTTGATCGCGGGTGTTGCATTTTCCGCTTGACAACCTCACGGACCTGTGATAGCCTATTAAGATGGTCTTGTTGAGGACACATTGTCGCAGTCGGGCGCCGGGGCGAGCCCAGGCGCACGGAAAGGCGAAAGGGTCCCGGCGTGTGGAGAAAACAGGGAGCTACAAAGAATTGAGAAATAGTGGGAACGAAGCTGAGAAGTACCTGAAAACAAAGCACATCACTTTTTTGAATGCTGCAAATTATGCGCGTTTTGCGCGCAAATTAGCACAAATCAGTGCTTGAAAGGAGTAAAAACAGCGCATTTTGCACAAACGAAGCGAAGCTTTCGAGGCGCAAGGCGAGGCCGGGGAAGTGACGTATAGTCGGCTACCGAGGACCGCCCCACGAATCAACAGCCCTCTCACGAGGGGAGAGGGCGTTTTTGGCTTGGTCGTGCGCGGTCGGTACCGGCAACGGAAGCCGGCAACTTCGCTTCCGCACTCCAAAATTGCCGGAACAAAGCGAGAATGTCTATGAAAACAAAGGATCGCTGTGAGAATCGACGAGACTTTGCGATCTTTGCGTTCTTGGCGCCTTGGCGTGAAACCGGGTTGTCTGTTAACGTGGAGGTGGGCAGAAGAAAGATGTTTTTTCGGGGGAACGAACTCATCGATCTATTGTAAATAAACGACTTAACGTTTTTTGTGTACACAAAACGAACTGTTTTTTGAACAAAACGAACTCGAATTAAGATGAAAGATGCCATGTCCAACACGGATTTGCTCATAGAAACGCTGAAGCGCCGAATTGTCATCATTGACGGTGCCATGGGCACGATGATCCAGGCCCACAAGCTGGAAGAGGCGGACTATCGCGGCAAGGAGTTCGCCCGCCACGCGCGGGACCTGCGCCTTTGCAACGACATTTTGAACATCACCCAACCGGCGATTATTGAGGACATCCACCTCCAATACCTCGAGGCCGGCGCGGATATCATTGAGACCAACACCTTTAACGCCAACGCGATCTCGATGGCCGAATATCGCCTCCAAGATCACGTTTACGACCTCAACAAGGCCGGAGCGCAAGCAGCGCGCCGAGCCGTGGCCCGGTTCACTAGTGAGAACCCCGAGCGCTCCTGCTGGGTGGCGGGTTCCATTGGCCCCACCAGCCGCACGGCCTCTGCATCGCAGGACATTTCGAGCCCCGCGGCGCGCGCCGTCACCTTCGATCAGTTAAGGGACGCCTACTACGAGCAGATCCGGGGTCTGGCGGAGGGCGGCGTTGACTTGCTGCTGGTCGAGACCATCTTCGACACGCTGAACGGCAAAGCAGCGCTCTTCGCCGCCCAACAGTATTTCGAGAACACGGGCAAGCGCCTGCCGCTCGCGGCTTCCGTGACCATCGTGGACCTGAGCGGGCGCACGCTGACGGGCCAAACGGTCGAAGCCTTCTGGATTTCAGTCTCGCAGGCGCCGCTGCTGAGCGTGGGGATCAACTGCGCGCTGGGCGCAAAACAGATGCGCGCGCACATCGAAGAACTCTCGAGGATCGCGCCCATCTTCACAAGCTGCTATCCGAACGCCGGCCTTCCCAACGCCTTCGGGGGATTCGACGAAACTCCCGAGAGCATGTCGGCGGACTTGCGCGAGTTTGCCGCAAATGGCTGGGTGAACATGGTGGGCGGCTGCTGCGGGTCAACGCCCGCGCACATTCGCGCCATCCGCGAGGCGGTCCGCGAGTTCCCGCCGCGAGTGCCGACCCAGGCCGAGCGCCATACCCAATTCAGCGGCCTCGAACCGCTGGTGATCCGCCCCGAAACCGGTTTCGTCAACATCGGCGAACGCACGAACGTGACCGGCTCGCCCAAATTCTCCAAGCTGATCCTGGGCGGCCAATTCGAGGAGGCCTTGAGCGTCGCCAAGCAGCAGGTGGAAGGCGGCGCGCAGATCATCGACGTCAACCTGGATGAGGCCATGCTGGACTCCGAACAGGCCATGACCACCTTCCTGAATTACGTCGCCTCCGAGCCTGACATCGCCCGTGTCCCCATCATGATCGACAGCTCCAAGTGGAGCGTCATCGAGGCGGGGCTGAAGTGTATCCAGGGCAAAGGCATCGTCAATTCCATCAGCCTCAAAGAGGGCGAAGAGGTTTTCATCGAGCGCGCCCGCCTGATCAAGCGCTACGGCGCCGCCATGGTGGTGATGGCCTTCGACGAGGCGGGCCAGGCGGCCTCGACGGAGCGGCGCGTGGAGATCTGCGCGCGCAGCTACCGGATTCTCACGGAAGAAGTAGGCGTGGATCCCTGCGACATTATCTTTGACCCTAACGTCCTCACCGTGGCGACGGGAATCGAGGAGCACCGCGGCTACGCGGTGAGCTTCATCGAAAGCACCCGCCAGGTCAAGGCCGCGCTTCCCGGCTGCAAGGTGAGCGGCGGAATCAGCAACATCTCGTTCTCGTTTCGCGGCAGCAACGTCATCCGCGAAGCTATGCACTCAGCCTTCCTGTACCACGCCATAAGGGCGGGATTGGACATGGCCATTGTGAACGCCGGGCAATTGGCCGTGTACGAGGAACTGCCGCGCGACCTGCTCGAGTTGGTTGAGGACGTCCTCCTGAACCGACGGCCCGACGCCACAGAAAGGCTGCTGGCGTTCTCGGAGTCGGTCAAGCAGCGCGGCCCGGCGGAGGTGCAGGAAGGCGCCTGGCGCCAGGGCACGGTCGAGGAGCGCCTGCTGCACGCGCTGGTAAAAGGCGTCGCCGATCACATCGAGGCGGACACCGAGGAGGCCCGACAAAAACTCGGTAGGCCGCTCGCCGTGATCGAAGGCCCGCTGATGGCCGGCATGAGCGCGGTGGGCGACCTGTTCGGCTCCGGCAAGATGTTTCTGCCCCAGGTTGTCAAAAGCGCCCGCGTCATGAAGAAGGCCGTCGCCTATCTGCTCCCCTTTATGGAATCGGAGAAGGAAGCGGGCGGCAAAGCTCGCGCGGTAGGCAAGATCGTGACGGCCACCGTGAAGGGCGACGTGCACGACATCGGCAAGAACATCGTGGGCGTGGTGCTGGGCTGCAACAACTATGAGGTGATCGATCTGGGCGTGATGGTTCCGTGCGAGAAGATTCTCGAAACCGCGCGGGCGACCCACGCGGACATGATCGGCCTGAGCGGGCTCATCACTCCCTCGCTCGATGAAATGGTGCACGTGGCCAAGGAGATGGAACGCGAGGGATTCACCATTCCACTGCTCATCGGCGGCGCCACCACCAGCCGCGTCCATACGGCGGTGAAGATTGCGCCTCATTTCCGCCAGCCGGTCGTTCACGTTCTGGACGCGTCGCGAGCCGTGGGGGTGGTGAGTCAACTCAAGAATCCCGATTCGCGCCCGGCCTTCGAGGAAGAAAACCGCCGCCAGCAGGAAAAGCTCCGCGCCGCGCGCAAGCCCGCCGCGCAGAAACTTTTGCGGCTCGAGGAGGCCCGCCGGCGCAAGCCTCCCCTCGACTGGAGCCGGACGGACATTCCGCGTCCCGAGTTCACGGGGATTCGCGCTTTTCCCGCCGTGCCCTTAGAGGAGATTGTTCCTTACATCGACTGGACACCACTCTTCCAGGTGTGGGAGTTGCGCGGAACTTATCCGAAGATCCTGGAAGATGCAACGGTGGGCGGCAAGGCCCGCGAATTGTTGTGCGATGCGCAAAAACTGCTGGCGCGCATCGTGAAGGAGAAATCCCTCACCGCCAACGCCGTTGTTGGTTTCTTCCCGGCCGCGAGCGTGGGAGACGACATCGAGGTGTATCGTGACGCGTCTCGCTCCGGGCTCCTCACGACTCTCCACACTTTGCGGCAGCAAATGGAGAAGGCGGCGGGGCACCACAACCGGGCGCTGGCGGATTTCATCGCCCCCAAGTCAACCGGCCTGGAAGATTATCTGGGCGCTTTTGCAGTGACGGCGGGCATGAACCTCGATCCGCTCCTCGCCCGCTTCCACCAAGACCACGACGACTACAATTCCATCATGGCCAAAGCTCTTGCCGACCGGCTGGCGGAGGCCCTAGCTGAGTTAATGCACAAAAAGGTTCGTAATTATTGGGGTTATGGCAAGAATGAAAACATGGCGCCAGAAGACCTGATCCTGGAGCGCTACCGCGGCATTCGACCCGCGCCAGGCTATCCGGCCTGCCCCGACCATTCCGAGAAGCGCGAGCTGTTCGACCTCTTGCAGGCGGAGAAGAACACCGGCATCCGGCTCACCGAGAACTTCGCCATGTCGCCGGCCGCATCGGTGTGCGGTTTGTATTTTGCCCACCCCGAAGCGCAGTATTTTGCCGTCGGCAAGATCGACCGCGACCAGGTGGAGGACTACCACCGCCGCAAAGGCATGGACCTCCGTCAGGTGGAGCGCTGGCTCCGTCCCGTTCTCAACTACGATCCGGAATTGGAAGACGCCTCGCGCCTGAGCGAGGCGGTGCCTGCTGCGTCGTAACCTGGGATTCAGAGGCTGACCCCGACGATAATTTCTGCCGGATCGAGTCAACGACGGGAGTTGACCGCTGCAGCCACCGCGCACTCCAAGGCACACGAAACAGACATTTTCAACTTTCCGCCTTGACTTCGCCAATTCACGGGAGAATACTTCCCCTGTGAAAGTGCGGGCGATGGTGAATTCGTCTCTACGAGTGGCCGCCTGCATCGGAGCGCTGAGCGGAGGGCTGCTCCATCTCACCGCAACTCCCCAGGCGCCTGAATCTGGCTTGTCCCTCACCCCGGCGGAAATCGAAATCTATAAGAACGCTAAGACGCTGATCGATTGGCCCCCGCGCCAGATTCAGCACTGCCCTTATCTTCGCAAGCTCAAGTCGGCCGCAAGCCAGGACCAACTGCCGATGATTCTCGAGCGCGTCGGCAAAGCGGTTACCGACCAGTTCCATGACTTTCCCAAGGTCGCCTGCGACGAGGAGATCTCTGAAACGCATCCTGTGCAAAGTGTAGAACTAATGGGGGGAACTCCGATGTCCAGGGCCTCCGAGGTCACAGTAGCGAGGAAGTTGCGTTACATCGTCATCCCCTGGCCGGAAGGGGATCTCCCGGCATTCGAAGAGTACCGCACCGACCTCAACGGGAAGCCTCTGGATGCCTCGAGCCTGAGCGATCTCACCATGATCAGCGCCAAGTACGCGTCAACGTACATGTACTTCAGTCCGGCCGACCAGCACGACAACCGCTATTGTTACTTCGGAACCCAGACGCTTCGAGATCGGACCTGCCACGTCGTGGGATTTGCGCAAGCGCCGGAGAGGGCGCGCCGAATCGACAGATTCCACGCCTCCGGAGTAACTTTCGGCTTCTTATCCCAAGGACTGGCCTGGATCGATTGCGAAAGTTTCCAGATTCTGAGAGTCACGTCTTGGCTGCTTGCGTCCCGGAAGGATATCGGCGTCACTGCCCAGACTTCCACGGTTGACTTCTACTCCGTCCGTCTGAGCGGGTCCGAGAGAGACCTTTGGCTCCCCAGAGACGTAACGGTCTTGCTGGATTTTCTTGGCACCAAGGTTCGGAACACCCACCGCTACTCTCATTACATGCTCTTCCGGGTGGAGGTTAAACCGGGTACGTAAGCCGGAGCCTAGTCTCGCGCCTACCATCCCCCGGTCCGCGCGGAGCGCCGGCCTTCATCAGACTGCCGAAAAAACGCAGGATCTGCCATCCTGAGGAGGTGTCTCGTCTTTTTGAGACCCTGCAGGGCTGAACCGGAATTGCCACGACGAACCGCAGAGTCCCAGAAGCAGGGATTCTGCGCCACTCCCCGAAGCAGCCGAGATTCCGCTTGCCTGCCACCAACGTTCCGTGGCAAGATCAAAACATTATGAAAACTGTGCCTCGCTAGTTCCGAACTCGCGTCGTTCTGAATCCGCGTGACCCCGGTCCGGGTCGAACTCTGAAACCAATTCTACTAGGTCTTAGCTATGGCAACCGCCGTCACCACTAGCGACACGTCTTCGTTTTGGGCCTCTCTGCGCGAAGCTTTGCGTGGCTCGCACCAGGACTACACCACGGGCAGCCTGACGCAGGCGATCTTCCTTCTCGCGGTGCCCATGGTCCTCGAGATGTTGATGGAATCGCTCTTCGCCATCGTGGACGTCTTCTGGGTGGCCCGCCTGGGAGCAGACTCGATTGCCACTGTGGGACTCGTCGAGGCGATGCTCACGATCATCTACGCTACCGGCATGGGGCTGGGCCTGTCGGCCACGGCCATGGTGGCGCGGCGAATCGGCGAGAAGGATCGCGAGGGAGCGGCGGTGGCCGGCGTACAGGCCATCGCTCTTGGGCTGGCGGCCAGTCTGGTGATGGGGGCTTCCGGCTTCTTTTTCGCGCCCCACTTGCTGCGCCTGATGGGAGCGTCGCCGGCCGTCGTTGCGGTCGGCACGCGCTACGCCCGCATCACTCTGGGGGGATGCTGCGTCGTGGTGTTGTTAATGCTGAACAACGCGGTGTTTCGCGGCGCAGGCGACGCTGCCATCGCTATGCGCGTACTCTGGCTCTCGAATTCCATCAACTTGGTGATCGACCCCTGCCTGATCTTCGGCATCGGACCGTTTCCCCGCCTGGGCGTGACCGGCGCCGCCGTGGCTACGCTCAGCGGGCGCACGATTGGAGTGGCCTATCAATTCTACCGGCTCTCGCGCGGCGGGGAGCACATCCGGATTCTGGCGCGGCAGATTCGGCTCAACCTGCAAATCATGGCGAGGCTGATCAGGGTCTCCGTGACCGGAATCGCGCAGATGCTGATTCCGCATATCGCCTGGATCAGCCTGATGCGCATTGTGAGCGTGTTCGGCAGTTCCGCTCTGGCCGCCTATACCATCAGCATCCGGATCATCGTTTTCTTTATCCTGCCCGCCTGGGGATTGAGCGGGGCGGCCGCTACGCTGGTTGGCCAAAGTCTCGGCGCCGGGCAGCCCGAGCGCGCCGAGCAAGCCGTGTGGAAGACCGGCTTCTATAACATGCTGGTCATGGGCTGCGTGGGGGTGTTCTTCATTCTGTTCCCTGGTCCTGTCGTGGGCTTGTTCACTCACGACCCGGCGATCGCCTCCCTCGCTACTGCTTGCCTGCGCATCGTGAGCATCGGCAACATCGGCTACTCCTATGAAATGGTCATGATGCAAGCCTTTAACGGCGCGGGAGACACTCTTACGCCGACGATCGTCAACGCGTTCGGCTTCCTGGTTTTCGAGATTCCCTTTGCCTACACGCTCGCCCTGCCACTGGGCATGCGCTCCCACGGCGTTTTCTGGGCCATCACGGTATCCGAATCGGCGATTGCTGTGGCCATGGTCCTGCTGTTCCGGCGCGGACGGTGGAAGGAGAAGAAGATTTAGCCTGGATATCGTAGGGGTAACCCTCGTGGTTGCCCTAAGACTCGGAAGAGCGCGGCCACAAGAGCCGCAAACCTACTATAGAAAATTGCGGACGCCCGCTTTTTTCGCAGCTTTCCGCATATCGCCGTCGAGAGTTACCAGGGGCGCGTTGTGCCGGATGGCTAGTTCGAGGTAGGCCGCATCGTACGCCGAAAGATCATAAACGCGCGCCAGCGGCAGAACGTTGCTTACGTGGTCGCTGACCGCCGGGCCGTCCTGGAGAATTGAAAGTCCTTCCAGGAGAGCCACGAAACGCAGGATTTCCGGCTGCCTCAATCGTTTGCGACGCTCACCGACCAGCAGAGCGTTGGTGATTTCGAGACTCCATACGGCTGGAACAACGATAGTCTGCCCCTTCAGGGCCACGAGGACCCTATCTGCATATTCGCTGGATTCATCAGGAAAACACCAGGCCAGCGCCACCGATGCGTCCACAACTATTCCACTCAATATCTTCGCCCTTCCTCGATCATTTCGCGCACGCTCATCGCACCGGCCTTTACACGTTTCCGCAACGCCCGCATGCCTTCGACAATCTGCTCATGCGTCAATTTACGGCCTGTGTCGCCAACCGGGACCAGCATTGCTGCGGGGACGCCGTGTCTGGTAATAGTAATACTTTCACCCCGTGCCACCCGATCGAGGAGGGCCGACAGGTGGGTCTTCGCGTCGAATGCCCCTACAATTCCCATATGTCACCTTAAACCAGTCTAAACTAGTCTATTCCGAACAGTCAATTTTCCCTCGCCTCAAAACAGCGTCCTAGTTTGAGTCGTAGCGCTGCCCTCTAGGTCAGCATTTGCCGGCCTGAACGTCGGCGCTACGCGCAACTCAGCAAAGGCCGAGGAACAACTCGAGGGAGGCAGCAAGGGCCGCCCCGACGATACCGTCATTTCAGTTCGATGAGGCAGAGCGACCGCGGGGGCATTTGAACATCGACGGCGCTGGGCAGTTCCTCGTTGCGCTCGGTCTTGTGGTCGTCGAGGTCCATCGTCAACTTCTTCGTTCCCCGCCCTTCCAGTTCCACGCGCGGTGATTCCGGCAAGTTGCCATAGTTGGCCAGCACAATGCCGATGCGCCCGTCCTGGGCTTGCCAAGTGGCCGATTGCACCAGCGGCTCTCGCCCCCATCCCGAGTCGTGTTCGGTAACGCCGCTCACCGGCCACGGCCGCAGCATCCGCCCGTAAACCACGTAATCGCGCGCGATTCCGGCTCGGAACTTCATCACCCTCTTCGTCCAATCAATGATCCCCGCTTGGTCGGGCACGGCGCGGGTCCACGACTGGTCCCAGTCGTATTCGATCTGGCCCTTGTCACGCAAAGTGTAATTCACGATGTACCCGTTCACCAACGCGCGGGCGGCCGAAAGCCGCAGCGTCTCGTCATTAACCCGGTTGGTGAAACATCCGCCAAACCCGTTGGCGTATTCGTGATAGAGGAACGAGTAGAGAGGACAGTCTGTGGTGCGGCCATCCCAGGTTTGGAAATCCTGAAGATAGATCTCGGGCGGCGCGCCTTCGCTGGACATCATCACATGCGGATTGACCCGGCGCGCGACTGCGGCGTCGTCCTTCACCAGGCGGCTAAAGCCTTCCGTCATCCATGGCCCGGGGACGGGCGGGTGGCCGTGGTTCGGGGCGTAGCAGGCAAACGGTCCCGGTCCCTGGTCAAACTGTTGGACAACTTCGGGCCCGAACTCCGCCAGCCGGCGCGTCATCTCCAAAACCATCTGCCGGCCCTTCTCAGAGCCGACACAGACAAAGTAGTTCTTTCTCCAAGGCCAAACGTCTTCGAGTAGCGTTCCGTCCCACCTGCGCGCCACCGCGGATTCACCGTCGTGCGCGCGGAAATAGGGCATGCCGTCGTAGTTGCTGTTCTTCTGCCAGGTCACCCAACACAAGCCATCGCCGTAGAGCGTGGGATGCCAGCCCTTGGATTTAGCCTTCTCCATGAACTCGCGAAAAGTCGCGTTGCCTCCCAGGGGCGGAAATGCGTCCGGCTGCACCCAAGGGCCGGGGTGCTCCCAGTTGTAGATAATCGGCATCAGCGGACTTTCGAGCGCCGCGGCCAGCTTCTCGAGGTACGGCAAGGCGTTTGTGGCGGGCATGTATTCGGGATTCTCCGCGGGCGGCGCGTCCCAATCCGCCTGGCCTCGCATAGGGAACGCTATGGCCGGACCCGAGTCGCTGATCCACTTGGGGATGTCGGTCCGGTCCGCCAGCTTGGTCGAACAGAAAGGCTGCTTGGAAGCCCAGTTCCGGTAGATTTCCGCCGCTGCGTACCAGTCGCCGTGAAACGTGCCGAGCACCACGTTGTAGGGCAGTCGGGTCACACCCGGCCCGCGTGTCCCGGGGTAATGCCCCAGGCCCATCAACACTCCCTCGCGCTCCATCAGCGGATCGATAAACTTGGGCAATCCGTTGGGATCGTCAAGGGCCACGTAGAGCCCGCCCACGTTGTCGTAGTAGGCCATGAGCTGCGTGGTCGTCCACTCCCCGGGATAGTTGCTGTAGCGCCAGACTTCGGGCGTGTCATAAGCTCTTCCATACCACGGTCCGTCGAGCTTCCAATCCCACGCCCCCACGTTCATCAGCGGCCCCACCGGTCCGGAAACGGCGCCATCGCCAAATGACCAGAGGATGTGGCTGGATTGCTTGCTCGCGGGGTCGTCAAACGGTACCTCGACCACAGGGAACTGGATGTGCCCGATCCACCACGTCGTCCGGTTGTTGACCTCCAGATTCCAGTAGGTGAGTGTCTCGTTCCCCGGACAACGCACCGTCACTCGTGCATCCACCGGCAATTGCCCCATCTCCTTGAATTCGATGCTAATCGTCGAACCGTCCACACCTCCGGCTTTGCCAACCTTGACCTCTTTTGCATCTGATGAGGTGATGGTTCTGAACTCGTATCGGTCGCTCATCAATTCGATTTTGAGCAACGGCAACTGGTCATGGTCCGGAATAAGTAACTCCCGCGCTACGCCAAAGGTCGACCGGAACGAGACGATCGTTCCTCTCTCCGAATCAACCAGCAGGCGATATCCCGGATTCGCCACAACCAGCGGAGGCTTGGTGGATATCGCAACCGCGGGATAGGACGATTGCGGCGCCGCAAGCGCTGGAGCACAGGCGTCTCCACTGAGCAGGAATGCGACGAATAGGCCAGGCAGCCCGATTACGGCAAAAAGGTGGCGACAGTCCATCCTCTTCTCCTTTCCCACGCTCGCAGCCGAAATGTAGGTTCGTTCCCCGCTAGCTACCGTCTGTAATCTCATTGTATCACTGCCAGCGCCTGCTTAATGAAGATGCCGGCTGCCCGCAGCATGCACGCGAAAGCTCGCTGCAACGGCCTCGACGGGGTCGCCACCGCGTGATTAGGCTAGGTCAACGGACTTCTCAGGGGACGAGACCGTCTGGACCCTGAGAGGCGGCGCCCCACGTCCGCTTGAGGAGGGAGAAGAGTTCCGAAAACACAAAGACCGTGGGAGCCAATTTAATGAGCCTTGCAGAATGAACAATAAATAAAGGCTAAGCTGCGGGCATGAAGTGGTGCAGCAATAGGAAGCACGCCGCGGAGACGAGGGCAGAGGCGGGGATCGTCAATACCCAAGCCCAGATGATTTTCCTAGCCACGCCCCAGTGCACAGCGGTCAAGCGCTGGACGCTGCCCACACCCATGATGGCGCCCGCGATGGTGTGCGTGGTCGAAACCGGAATGCCCGCGGACGCCGCTCCCAACAGACTGATTGCCGCTGCGGTCTCGGCGCAGAACCCCCCGACCGGCTTTAGGCGTGTGATCCTCATGCCCATAGTCCGGACGATCCGCCACCCGCCGGCCAAGGTTCCCAGCGCGATGGCGGTGTGGGCCATCAGGACAATCCAGAACGGGATATAGAAGTGATCAAGAATCTTGGCCGTAAAGAGAACTCCAGCAACGATCCCCATCGTTTTTTGGGCATCATTCGTACCGTGGCCGAAGCTGTAGGCGGCAGCGGAAATCAATTGCAGTTTGCGGAAGAGGCGGTCGACGCGAGCAGGCGAAGAGTTACGGAACAACCAGTACACCGCGATCATCAGCGCGCCGCCCAGAACCAAACCGATGATCGGGGAGAGGCCGATAAAGAGCAGAGTCTTGGTCCAGCCGCTCACGATGATGACTTTCCATCCCGCCTTGGCCACGGCGGCGCCGGCGTAGCCGCCGATTAGCGCGTGCGAGGAACTAATGGGCAGGCCGTAGTACCAAGTGAGAATGTCCCAAACGATAGCCCCGATCAGTCCGGCGAGAATGACGTACAGGTTGACGAACTCCAGGCGGATCATCCCGTGCCCCATCGTTCGGGCCACCGCTGTGCCAAACGTGAAGGCGGCGACGAAGTTGAAGAAGGCTGCCCAGATCACCGCAATCCGCGGAGACAATACGCGGGTTGAGACGACGGTGGCTATAGAGTTGGCGGCATCGTGGAACCCGTTCAGGAAATCGAAGGTGAGAGCAACTAAGGTAAGAAAGATGGCAAACCAGAACATAATTCGTGGCGTGTAGGATCGTCTTAATGGCTTGCGGCTAAGGCTTCGAGAGAACTAAGCGCTTTTCAGAGCGACCGCCGCCAGAACGTCCGAAACGTCCTCGCACTTATCCGTGGCAGCTTCCAGTACTTCGTAGATCTCTTTCCATTTGATGATCTCGATCGGCAGCGTCGAGTCCTCGAATAACCTGGCGATGCATTCGCCTTTGATCCGGTCGCTCTCTTCTTCGATCTGGTTGAGCTGCTCGCAGTATTTCAGAATATTCTGAGGCCTTTTCAGCTCTGAAATGGCCTTGACCAGTATCTCCGCTCCGCGAAGGATGACATCGGCCAGTTGCAAAGCTCCGGGTGTTACGAATTTCACCTTGTAGGTGATGAGCCGGCTCGCTGCCGCATCCACCAGATCCATCACGTCGTCAAGCGCCGAACTGAGAGCATGGATATCCTCCCGGTCAAAGGGTGTGATGAACGTCTGGTTCAGCTTGGTCATTACGGAACGCGTGAGCTGATCGCCCTTGTGCTCGGCGACCTTGATCTCTGCAACTCGCTTGTCAACCTCCTTAAAGTCTCGGAAGAGGATGACTAATACCTGAGCCGCCTCGTAGATATTCTGGGCCTGCTCGTTGAAGAGATCGTAGAATTTCCCATCACGTGGGATGAGCTGCACGACAGTTCCTCTGCTTCAATTCCGTGGGTTGGGTCTCAATTGTTATCGAACTGGGGAGAAAACGCAAGGGACGCGGAGTCCCCTAGACACATTGTCCTTACTTGGGACTCTGACGCTCGGTCCGTTACAGTTCTCAGTTCGACGTTTTAGAGACCGGGGGGCAGCGCACCCTCTCGATTACTGATTCTCGTCTGGGAAAGGCCAGTCCGTGTTAAGGAGCAACTCTTTCTCCCTCGCCTCGCGGGAGCGCTTATTCACTTTCAAGTTCTCCAGCCAGTGAACGCCGGTCTTGCCGGCCACCAGGACGTCGAGGTCCCCGTCGCCATCGATGTCGGTTACGACGAACTGCGTCCCAGCGCCCGCCGTGCCGTTGTAGCTGGCGGTGTAGCGGGTGAAGGTGGCATTGCGGCGATCGATCTTGTAGTAGTAGATGGCTAAAGGCTCATAGGAACCGGGGTCGTGGCCGTTGTGCCCGCGGTAACGCTTGCCGGCGAGGAGTTCCAGTTCGCCGTCGCCGTCAAGGTCGGCCAGGGCCAGGACGTGGATCTGCGAGAACGAGTCGTCAATCAAGTGGGGGTTCCAGGCGCGTTTTCCGTTCTGAGTGGTCTGCTCCAGCCAATAGAGGCCGTAACTGTGGCCATGCCCATAGATCAGGTCCATCTTTCCATCATTGTTGACGTCAAACCCGAGTATGGGGAAACCGCAGTCGCCTAAGTCCCACTCAGGATGCCACACCCACTTGTCGTGGGCGGCATCAATGTTCTGAAACCAGCCGTGAATCGAGATCACGTCCGGCTTGCCATCCCCGTCGATGTCCGCGACGCCGCAGCCGTGGCCGTCCTCATCATGGCCGCCAATATTGTGCACGGCCGGTTCGGGTCCGGCGAAGTTGATCCAAAGCATGCCCTGGCGGCCGTAGTGGGCGGCAAGCAGCTCCGGGTGGCCGTCGCCGTCCAGATCATCGAAGGCGAATCCCTCGGTTTCCTTCGAGTGGCAGATGAAGTGGGGTTTCCACATCTCGCCCACCTTCTTGGGGTTCTCGAACCACCAGATGCCGTCGTTCTGCCAGGAGGAGGTTACCAGGTCGATGGCGCCATCGTGATTGACGTCCACCGCGAACTCGCCGTTGTCGGCCACGAATTCGTCCCAGAAAGCCTTATTCTCCGCAGCCGAAGCCCCGGAACGCAGCTCGGGCGCGATTTGCCGGAACTTGTGCCGTTTCCATTCGCCTCCGGCAGGGCCCGGGTTCTCGTACCAGTAAGCTCCGCTGGTGATGTCCAGGAGGCCGTCGCCGTTCATGTCGATGGCGGCGATGCCCTCGGCGTGATCCGTGCCCAAGCGATGCACATAGAAGGTCACCGGGTCACGATGGTAGGGCGAGCGGCCTGGGTCGCCTTGCATTGCATCGTCCATTCCACCAGATCCCTTCGTTTCGGAGAATCCCTGCGAGCGCCCCACCAACGCGGCGGCGGGAAGGCCCGCACCTGCCATCTTGATCAGTGCACGACGTGAAAAGTCAGCCATCGGTTCCTCTCCTTGTGGGGCAACCCTTGTGGTTGCCCTCGGGCGGCCGCACGGGCCTCCCCTGCAACATGTGGGCGGTTAGGGTACCATACCCCACCTCGTCGGGGTTAGGCCTTTTGCGATTTCAGCAGTCCCTGCGCGGCCAGGACCTTCTCAAGCTTAGTGCGGTTTTCGGCTTTCATGGGGACCATGGGCAGGCGGTAGACCTCCTCGATCATGCCCATCATGGCAAGCGCGGCTTTGACGGGGATGGGATTCGTCTCGATGAAGTTCACCTGCATGAGCGGCAAGAGATTGAAGTGGAGTAGGCGGGCCGCCTCGAGTTTCCCTTCCAGCAGCAGGTGCGCCAGCCTGGTCATCTCAGCCGGGATTTCGTTCGAGACCACCGAGATGATGCCGACCCCACCCAGCGCCATGAGCGGGAACGTGAACGCGTCGTCGCCGGAAAGCACGCGGAAGGTCGGCGGGACGGCGGCAAGGACTTCCATCTGCTGCACGATGCTGCCCGACGCTTCCTTGATGCCGATTATGTTTGCGATCTTCGAAAGACGCGCTACCGTGGCAGGCTCAAGGTTCGATGCGGTGCGCCCCGGGACGTTGTAGAGAATCATCGGCAGGTCGGTGGATTCTGCGATGGCCCGAAAGTGCTGGTAAAGGCCTTCTTGGGTCGGCTTGTTGTAATAAGGGGCGACAGAGAGAATTCCCTGGATGCCCAACCCGCTCACCTCAGCCGCAAGAGCGATCAATTTGCGCGTGTTATTGCCACCTACTCCCGCGATTACGGGAACCTTGCCCCCCGCCTCCTGCACGACGGTACGCACCACAGCCAGGTATTCGGCGTGCTCAAGCGTGGGAGTTTCCCCCGTGGTGCCGCAGGGGACCAGGAAGTCGATGCCGGCGCGAAGCTGGAACTGCACTAATCGCCGCAGGGCATCGAGGTCCAGGGTGCAGTCTTTCCTGAATGGCGTGACGAGCGCTGTGCCGCAACCACGAATGTCCAAGCTCATGAAAGCTCCTCCAGGCACAGTTCGAGAACCTCTTTGAGGTTAATGCGCAACTCATCCAGGCTTGCCGCTTGAGTATGTGCACCCGGAATGCCGGGGATAATTCCAACGTAGAGCTTCGACTCAGGATCCCATTCCACGTATGCGGAGAAGGTTCTCATGCCCAAATCCTTTCTGAGAGCGCCGGCCCCTTGCCTCGCCCTCACCGAGGTGATTCCAGGACCTCTGCGAAGCTGAACAGCCCTTTCTTGCCCACGACCCAGCGCGCCGCGTGCAAGGCGCCTTCCGCAAACCCCTGGCGGCCGCGCGCCGTATGCCGAAGCACAATTGTATCGGCTTCGGAGTCGAAGCCCAACTCGTGGGTGCCGGGAATGTAACCCGCGCGCACGCTGGTGACGGGCACCTCGCGTTTTCCAAGCGCAGGTTGAATTTGGCGTTTGACTTCGAGAGCCGTCCCGGAGGGCGCGTCTTTCTTGAACTTGTGATGAGCTTCAACCACGTAAGGATCGTACATCGCGAAGGGCGTAAATATCTCCGCTGCGGCGCGGACCAGGCGGTAAAACAGGTTGACGCCGATCGAAAAGTTCGGCGCGTAAACCATACCCACACCCGCGTTGTCGATGATCTTCCGCACCTCCTCCAGCCGGCTGTGCCAACCGGTTGTGCCGACCACCAGATTCACACCCAGTGTCGCCACGCGGCGAATGTTCTCGACCGCCGCGTCGGGAGTGGTGAAGTCGATGCACACGTCCACGCCTGCGAAGTTCTCACGGGTAATGCCCTGGCCCTCTGCGTTCACATCGACATCCATGACCAGGCGCACTTCGAAGCCGCGCTGCGGGGCAAGCGCGGCGATAGCTTTGCCCATCTTCCCGTAACCGAGTAGGGCGAGCGTTATCGCGTTACTCAATGTCCACCACGCAGGGAACAGGAAATAGGGAATAGGGAACAGAGAAAGTTAGACAGGAAGGTTGTTCCCTGTCACCTGTTTTCCGTGACTCGGTCCCTCTCACTTGTTCCCTATCTCCTGTCCCCTATTCCCTGTTCCCTATTCCCTGTTCCCTAATCCAGATACCCCTCCGACTTCATCAACTCCGCGTTGAGCAGCGCCGCACCCGCCGCACCCCGTATGGTGTTATGACTTAGCGCCGTGTACTTGAACTGAAGCACCGGGCAGGGACGCACGCGACCCACGACCGTGGCCATCCCGTGCTCGGCCGCCAGGTCGAATTTGGGCTGAGGGCGGTCGCGCTCCTCTCGAACGATGATGGGATGCTTGGGGGCAAACGGCAGATTTCGCTCCTGGGGAAGCGAGCGAAACTTCCGCCACGCCTCAATCAAATCCTCGATGGAAGCCTGAGTCTTCAAGGAAACCGAGATCGACTCGGTATGGCCGTCCTCGACCGGCACGCGGTTGCAGTGGGCGCTCACCGCGAAGTCTCCGGGCTTGACCGACTCATCGAGGAATTTCCCCAGCAGCTTTTGGGTCTCGCGTTCCACCTTTTCCTCTTCGCCCGAAATGAAAGGGACGACGTTGCCGAGAATATCCAGCGTAGGAATGCCTGGATAGCCCGCCCCGGAAACCGCCTGCATGCTGGTCATCATCACCTTCTCGACCCCGAATTGCTTCTCGAGCGGCGCCAACGACATTGCCAGGCCGACGGTGGTGCAGTTGGGATTGGTGACGATCATCCCCTTCCATCCGCGACGCTTCCGCTGGATTCGTACCAGGGCCAAATGGTCCGGGTTGACTTCCGGAATCAACAACGGCACGTCCGGCTCCATGCGGTGGTTGCTGGAATTCGAGACCACCACGTGGCCAGCCTGCGCGAATTCCCGTTCGACCTCGCCGGCCACCTTGGAATCCAACGAAGAGAAGAGCAGTTGCGGCGCGTGGTCCGGCTTGCACTCGTGCACGGTAAGTTCCCGGGCGGGCTTGGGCATCGGGTCACGCACCCGCCAGTTGCAGGCCTCTCCATAAGTTTTTCCGGCAGACCGATCCGAGGCCGCAAGCCATCGGACTTCAAACCAGGGATGGTGCTCGAGCAAGCTCACGAAGCGCTGCCCCACCATGCCGGTCGCGCCCAGAATGCCAACTTCCATTTTGTTCATAGTGAAATTACCAATTGCCTTTCTGCCCCCAACTAGTCGAGAGTCACCCGCCGTAGGGGCAACCCTTGTGGTTGCCCGAGGGCGGCCACAAGGGCCGCCCCTACAACTCGGACTTTCAACTCTCGGCTGTCCCTTTTAGCTCACGCACCAACCGGCAATACAGCTCCACGGCCTTGAGCAGCTCAGCTTTGGACACGCACTCACGCTCCGTGTGCGCCACGCTGATCGACCCCGGCCCCAGCAACACGGGCCGGCCCCAGCGGCTTAACGATGGCAGATCGGTGGTGAAGGCCACGACGTCGGTCTCATACCCGTCCAGTTTCTCCATGTGCAGGGGCGGAGTATCTCGAATGAACTCGCACTCACACCGCCCGCCCACCACTTCCGTGATGTGGCGGCGCATCTCGTCCGAGCTGTCTACCGTGCGAATCACGATCTGGGCCGAGGCGTAGTCCGGGACAACGTTGGGCGCCCGGCCGCCGGAGATCACCCCAACGTTCAGCGTGGCTGCGCCCAACAACGGATCCCGGGGCATCGGAACCTTCCGCAAGTCAACCAGCACGTCGACCAGCTTCTCGATTGCCGATTCGCCGAGCTGCGGATAAGCCGAGTGCGCCATCTTGCCATGAGCTCGAATTTCCAGTCGCAGGTTGCCTTTCGAACCCAGCACCAGTTTATTCTCGGTGGGCTCGCCATTAATCATGTAGCGCGAGCCCGGGGGGTGCAGGTTCGCTTCGCGCGCGCCGTCGCTGGTGGTTTCCTCCCCAACCAGCAAGAGCAGGCCGAAGTCCGTCACGTTCTCGCTCAACAGGCGTTCCGCCGCCGCAATCTGTGCGGCGATGATGCCCTTGGCATCACACGCTCCCCGCCCGTAAATCAGCTCCGCGTCCTCGCGGGCGGGAATGAACGGAGGAACAGTGTCGATGTGCGTGCTCAAGACCACGTCAGGCTTTCCAACTTTTGCGAATACATTGGAACGGTCCCGCGAGACCGGCTGGAGTACAACTTCGAAGTTTCGCCCGGCGAGGTACGCCCCCAAGTACTCTGCGCAAGCGCGCTCGTGGCCAGTCACAGATTCGATGTTGATGAGCGCCTTGGTGAGCTCGAAGAGTTCCATGAGGTTTGTCTTCCGCCCGCAGACGGTGTCCAAGGGTAACGCCAAGTGCTGACCTGAAGGTCAGCGCTACGCCTTGCCCTGGCGTCGAGCAGCGCCCGGAAGCCCTGTCGAGCCACCCGGCACTCGGCGCTTCTAGCCTGAGTATACAACGGTTTGCTTCCTTCGGGCATTCTGTAAACGTGCGCGAAAGGGAAACTCGGAGGCGGCGGCACTACTTTCGGCCCAGAAGGCGGACCCTGGCGGTCAAGGCGCGGCCCTGAATGCCGCCGTAGGTGAGGAACTCCGGAGAATCCACGTTGTTGTTCACCCCGGACGGATTTGGCCGATTGGTGATGTCGTTGCATCCGGCGCGCAGTGCCCACAGGAATCCGAACAAGTGAATGCGCCGCTCGACCTGCACGTCCAGAGAGAAGTACCGGGGGTAGCGCATGGAGCCGGGTGCGCCGAACAGTTGCTGGTTTTCGTCCACCAGGCTGAACGGAAAGCCGTCGCGCCAATCGAGAGAATAGGCGATGGTGAAGTTTCGAGGCAAGGGCATGTAGCCGGAGGAGAGAAATCGGTTGGGCGTGTCCCAGGGAAGTGGGCCGCCTGCCTGCGGGCTGAAAAGCACGTTGTCAATGCTGAAATCCAGGACGGCGTTGGAGTCGGCCTTGGAGCGCGTGTAGGAAGCGAAGAGCATGTGACCACCCCGAAAAGCGTGGCGCGTGGAAATCTCCACCGAATCGTAGTGGTCCCGCTCTACACTTCCCAACTGGTAGTTGCCGCCGAACACGCCCCCTTGGTTAAGAAAGGCCCAGCCGTCGCGCCCCCGTTTGTCGAGGAACTGAAGTTGAAGGTAGATGGCACGCGGCATCTTCCTCTCAACGCCCAGGCTCCAGTTGGTGAAACGAGGGAACTTGAGCATCCGCTGATCGACCAGGAACGAAGCCACCAACGGCGGTTGCGTAAGCGTTTGGCCGGTCGACCCGTAGAAAAGATCCGTACGCTGCCCATCCAGGGAGCGAGTAATCAGGTCGAGATTCGTCGCGTCGCCATAGACGCCAACTCCGCCGGAAAGCTTGGTGTCGCCACTGCGGCTTAGGAGGTAAGTCGAGGCAAGGCGCGGGGAGACAAGGAAGTCCCTGACCACATCGTCCCAGTCAAAGCGTATTCCTGGCTCGACCAGCAAGCGTCCAGTCGGCGACCAGCGGTCCTGCACATATCCGCCCGACTCGAAGTTCTCCTGGGTGAACGGCACGCCGCCCTGGAAGGTGACCTCCTGGGAGAGTGTGCCATTCGGGCGTTGGATTTGGATCTGCCCCCGCCGGTAAGACTGCCGGTCCGCGATGCCGTCCAGGTCCAACCCGACTTTGAACTCGTGCCGGCCTTGCCAGGTTCTGGGTGCAAGGAAGAGGTTGGCGATGCCCTGCGTGCGACTGGCTCGTCCGTTGGTGGTTTCGAAGTAGTTGCCGCTGTATTGGCCCGCGCGGTTGACGTAGGGGCTCGATCCCAGGGGAAAGAGCGCGTTGTGATACTCGCCCCACGCGCCGCCCACCTCAAGCAGAGTTCCGCCGGGGAAAAGATGCTGATCCTTGAGCATCAACAGTTCGGCAGAATTCCTCTCGTCGAGAGTCGTAGCTAAAGGCGTAAACACGGACAAGCCGAGATGGTCGGAGCGATAGTCGTTCACCAGGAGGCTCGCCGTGAAGATATTTGAAGGGGTCAAGTTCACCTGGGCCTTCGAGAGGTTGCTGACACGCCACGCCGAACCTTGGTTCGCCCCGGGGGGAAGGTCCCTGATAAGGTTCAAATCGTACTCACCGTCGGCGGCATTCATGAACCAGGCCTTGTTTTTCTTGATCGGGCCGGAGAAAGTCACGCGGGGCGTCCAGGTCTTGAAGTGGAAACCTCCCAATTGTTGAATTGCGGGAATAAAATCCGTGGCTAAGAAGCGAAAATGGTCGTCTCCCATGAGCGTTCTAAGGCTCGCCACCCCCCCGGAGCCCTTCCCGTACTCGGCGGAGTAACGGCCGGTCTCGACTTGAGCTGACTGAAGGCTATCTACACTTGTGCGGACGTTGAACAGCCCCGTGGCGGGATCGGAAACATTAAACCCATCGAGCTGATCAGCGATCTGGTACGTGCTCGCCCCGGAGACATGAAGCTGCCCGTCGGCGTCTTGAAGAACGCCGGGCAGCAAGGGCAGGGCGTAGCGGATATCGCGGCCCACCGTAAAAGGGAGATTGATGATGTCCTGGTTGGATAGGGAGGCGCTGACCGAGGTCTTTTGGGGATCGATGGCCGGGGGCGAGTAGACCACCTTGACCGACTCCGTGTATTCCTGGGTGTGATTCAGCGTGACCTCGAGGTTGCTCCCCTCGGCCACCCGAACATCGTTGGAGTTGAACACGAAGAAACCGTCTTTTTCCACGCGCAGGGCATAGACTCCCGTTGCAAGGGCTGAGAATTGATAGCGGCCCGCGTAATCAGTTTCGGCCTTTTGGAAGAAGGAATTCGAGCGATCGGTGAGCGTCAGCCGGGCTGAAGGAACCGCCACGCCGTTCTCGTCTAAAACCGAGACCTGAAAATCCTGTGAGTCAGGTTGCTGGGAATTCTGCCACCCTGCAACGGCAGAAGCGGACGACAGGACGAAGAGAAGCAGCCAGCAAACGGCGGCAGCCCTGCGAAGACGCCCGGGCGCGCCACCATTTCCAGGACGAACTCTCCCATCCGGCATCGGAGAGACCTCCCCTCTCCGGGATGCTTGTATTGTACCCCCGTTGCGGGGGAATTTCCTTGTGGTGAGAAGGCCTGAGCCGGATCAATTTGGCGCCTATATCACACAAACGACACTAATACGTGATTGGAGTGGGGATTTGGCTGGCAACGGAATTGCAGAACTCCAGAGGTGCTGCGACATTCCACCACAATTTGGCAGAGGCCCGGACAAATGGTATGACATTTGGAGCGTTAAAGCGTCTTTTTGTCATTTTCGGTACCGCCGGCCTCGCTCCTCTTTTCCTTGCTTCGCCCCTACGTGCCCAGCAACCCAAGCCCTTGCCGGGAAGCGAGCCGTGCTTGGCTTGCCACGAAACCGGACCCCGCACAGGCAAGCGGCAGCCGGGAATGCCTCCCCCCTTCAACGCGGCTGCCCTGCGGGCCTCGCCGCACTCTGCACTTGAGTGCACCAATTGCCACGCTGATCTGGAGGGCAGGAAAGAATTTCCCCACCCAGAAAAGCTCCAGCCGGTTGACTGCGGCACGTGCCATGCCGATGAAACAAAGCAGTATGCGGAAAGCTTGCACGGAAAGGCGGCGAGGCGCGGAGACCCGCTGGCCCCTCGTTGCACGGATTGTCACGGAACTCACAACATCCTGCGGCCTTCCGATCCCGCGTCTCCCACCACGATCACCCAGATCCCCTTCTTGTGCGGCCGCTGTCACCATGAAGGCTCTCCCGTCCAGCTTACTCACAACATCCCTCAGGACAAGATCCTGGAAAACTATACCGAAAGTATGCACGGCGAGGGCTTGTTCCGCCGTGGCCTGATCGTCACGGCGGTTTGTACCAGTTGCCATAC
>JBEKMN010000097.1:0-34002 GCA_050008495.1 Terriglobia bacterium
GGGACCTATAATCGCGTCGGCGGAATCGACGCGCACCTCAAGCTGCGGAAAAACTGGTGGTTGACGGGGGAAGCGGTTACCAGTGAGACCACGATCCCCGGCAGCCCGCGCACCGCCGGACCCGCATACAACGCGCAACTCCGCTATGACAGCAGGACCTTCTACTCAAATATGCAATTCAATGATCTGAGCCCCGGCTTTAATACGCTCGCGGGATACATTGAGACCGATGCTGTGGACCGCCCGGTTTACGTCGGGCGGACGATTACGCAGCCGCCGTTGCGTATCAACATGCGCGGCGTGAGTGAAGTGGCCATGTACCGGTTTCGGCCCGAGCACAAATACCTGGTGTCGTGGGGTCCGACGGTTTTTGTCAACCCCCTGTGGGACCATAGCGGTAACCGTTTGGACATGTATCAGGACTACACCATGAGCTGGGAGTTCAAGGGCCAAACCGCATTTGAAACCTATTGGCAGCAGGACGAGGAGATGCTGCGACCACAGGACTTCCAGGGCCTTCCGCAAAACGCGGTTTATTCGCACCACCGCGACGGACTTTATTTCGAGACGAGCCTCATCAGCCAGGTCTCTTTCAAGGCCGACTATTCCCAGGGAGCCCTGATCAACATCAATCCACCCGCCGGCCAATTGCCGTTGCTTTCCAACGTGAACCTGGCCAGTGTGGGCCTCGTGCTGCGCCCCGGAAAGCATTTGCGCATCCAGAACACTTACCTGCTGGAGCGGCTCACCGATCGGGCCACGGGCGCGAGCGTCTTCAACAATCACATCATCTACTCGGAATGGGTGTACCAGTTCAACCAGAGGTACTCAATCCGCGTCATTCCTCAGTACACTGCGGTCCTGGCGAATCCGGCATTCAGCTCCCTGAGCACCACGAAGAATTTCAACGGAGATTTTCTTTTCACTTATCTGGTGAATCCCTTTACGGCGCTCTATGTCGGCTACAATGGTAATATGGATAACCTTCAGTTGCTGCAATCGATGGGAGGCAACGCAATTCTGCGGACGCCGGGCCTATACCAGGATGGACACCAGTTCTTTGTGAAGCTGGCGTATCTGCTCAAGTTCTGAAGGCGCTGGGGCAGGCATTGACTATTGACCGTTAACGCATGAAGCTCCTGACCTCTGCATTCGCGATTTTGACTCTCGTCTGCCCGGCGGGGGCGCAGCAGACCCCGGCCGAAATGGCCCAACTCGCCAAGCAATTGATGGCGGCGGGGCGCGCCGGCGAAGCGGTCCCCATTTATCGCGAACTTGTCCGGGCGATGCCGGACAATCCCGGCTTGGCCCTCAACCTGGGCTTGGCGCTGGACATGTCGGGTGACAAGCGGGCGGCGATTCGAGAATATCAAGCGGTTTTGAAGCTCGATCCGCAATCCTTTCCGGCGCGCTTGCTGATGGGAACGGCATATCTGGATCTCGGCCAGCCGTCCGAGGCGATAGTTCCGCTCGAGGAATCCCTGAAGCTCCAGCCCGAAAATCAGGACGCGCAAGCGACCCTGGCGGACGCGGAGTTGGCGCTCGAGCGCTTCGCGACAGCGGCGGCGAGATTTGAGAAACTTTCTCAGCGGGAACCATCGAACCCCAAGGTGTGGTACGGTCTCGGAGCGTGTTACGAAGGCCTGGCGCAAAAGACTTTTAATGATCTCGCCGCCGTGGCGCCCAATTCAGCTTACTGGTTCTACCTGGTGGCGGAATCGCGTTATGCCAACGACCAATCCTACAGCGCGTTCTATTTCTATAAGCAGGCGCTGGCCGCCATGCCATCCTTACGCGGAGTTCACTCGGCCATTGCCGGGATTTACAAGCAGACTGATCATGCGGACTGGGCGGCCGTGGAAGAACAAAAGGAAAAGGAGCTTCCCCATCCGGATTGCGCCTCGGAAAAACTGGAGTGCGATTTCGACGCTGGGAACTTCCTGGCGGTTGTCGAGCATGAGCGGAAAGACCTGAAGACGCTCTACTGGCGAACCCGCGCGTATAACCAGCTTGCTCTCTCCGCCTACGAGCGATTGGGAAGGCTGCCGCCCTCGGCGGAAACTTACGAACTGCGCGCCCGCATTGAATCCAAACGCCGGCAGTACGCCCAGGCAGCCAAGGACTGGCGAGAAGCGCTTCAACTTGTGCCCGGGAATCCTGCGTTCAAGCGAGGATTAGCCATGGCGCTTGCCCAGTCCGGCGACCTTCAGGAAGCGGAGAGACTCTTTCGTGAGCTTCTTCAACAATACCCAGGTTCGGCGCCGTTGAACTATCTTCTGGGCGACGTGATGAGGAACGCGCAAAAGCCGCAGGAAGCCATCGTGTACTTGCAGAAAGCTGTCGGCACCGATCCAAAACTACTCACCGCTCAGAGCGCTCTGGGGCTTGCCTACCTGCAAGCTGGGCAGCCGGCGAACGCCATTCCGCACCTTCGGGCGGCCTTGCCAATCGATGAGGATGGAACCTTGCACTACCAGTTGGGTCGCGCTTACCAGGCGCACGGAGACCGGGACCTGGCACGGGACATGTTAAAGGCCTACCAGGAGATGCAAACTAAGGATCAGGAAAGTAAAAAGGATGTGGAGAAGAACGTCGCGATCACACCGCCTTCGCCGTAGTGCCGGCGTCCCGCCGGTAATCTCGTGGAGACGCAGGGCGGTCTCAGAGGCCCGGAGGGCCGACAGAGAGTAGCCCACGGCGTAAGAAGGTGTGAAGAAATTCGGAACGTGTCATCCTGAGCGTCTATGGCCGAAAGTCAGGCCACCCATAAGTTGCATGACATAAACGACTTAGCCGTTTATGTCATGCAGAGCGCAGCGAAGGATCTCTGCAGTTGTTCGTAAGCCGCTGAACCATAAGAAACTGCCGGGATCCTTTGCTTCGCTCAGGATGACAGGCACCTGTTGCGCCGGCGATTTTTTCACAGCTTCTTACGCCGTGGGCTACTTTCTGGCGCCGCTCCGCGGCTCGAGCAGCCCTCGCGTCCTTAGTTTAACGTTGATGCGGCTTACGCCGTAAGCTACTCACTTACGCTCGCTTCTCGGCCTGAATCATCGAGACAATGTTCGTTCCACGGCGCTAGTCGGAGTGCTCCGGCTCACGCACTTCCAGTCGCTGGTCAGCTTTAACATTGTGGAGTGTCTGCAAAATGCCGCTTGGCCAGCGAATCTCTATCTTGTCAATCGTCGCGGTCTTACCCAGTCCGAAATGCACTCCGTCGTGGCTGGAGGATGCGTAGGCAAGGGCGGTCGTCATGTGGTTGACCTGCTTGCCGATGCGCACGCGCGCCCCAATGCCGTCGCGGTTGCTCTTGGTCCCCACCAGTTTGAGGGTGATCCAATGATTGTCGCCGGGGCCGACATTCTGCCAAAGCTCCGCCGAGTCTCGCAGTGATGATACGACCATGTCGATTTTGCCGTCGTGATTGAAATCGGCAAACGCGCACCCCCGGTGCGCGCGGGGAACCTGAAAGTCGCTTCCCACTTCCGGCGACACGTCCCAGAAAGTCCCGTCACCCAGGTTGGCGAAGATACTATTCGGCTGGCGGTAGTGATAGGCAGCAAACTCCTCGACGTTGTCGTCGGCGTGGGAATTTGTGCTGACGAGGTCTTTCCAGCCATCATTGTTCAAATCGACGATTCCCGCACTCCAACCCCCTCGCGCGGAAGACAAGACGGACAAGCGGCTGGTGAAGGATGCGTCCTCGAACATGCCGCCGCCCAAATTGTGAAAGAGGGGAAACGTTTCACTGTTCAAGTCGGTAACAAAGATGTCCGGAAGCCCGTCGTTATCGTAGTCGCGAAAGTCCGCGCCCATATTTGAAACGGTCTGCCCTGAGTTCATGAGCGCGACGCCGGCCTGCAGCCCGACTTCTTCAAAGGTACCGTCGCCGCGGTTGTGGAAGAGAAAGTTCGCCTGATTGTCGTTGGTGACGTAAACGTCCATGAAGCCGTCATCGTCGTAGTCGGCAAAGGCTATGCCCATGCCCCGTCCTTGGTGTTTACCAATCCCTGATTTTTCGGTGACGTCCTCGAAGGTGCCGTCGCCTCGATTGCGATAGAGCGTATTGGTGAGGCCCAGGAAGTATTCGGGGTGGCAGTATACACGCAGGTTGCGGGACGGGTCGCCGCAGAAGCGGTTGCTGTCAATCGACCATTGAGCGTAATTCACCACGAAGAGGTCCAGCAGGCCGTCGTTGTTGTAATCGAACCAACCGCCGGCCACTGCCCACTTGCCGCTCTTGATTCCCGCCTTCTCCGTGACGTCCTCGAAACGGCCATTGCCGAGGTTGTGATAGAGGATATTGCGATTGACGCCCGCAACAAACAAATCCACGTGGCCGTCGTTATCATAGTCCGCAGCAGCGGCGCCCATCGAGTAACCCTCGCCCGCCACACCGGCCTCTTCGGTGACGTCTTTGAATCGCATTCCGCCTTCATTGCGAAACAGTCTGTTCCAATACTTCGGCGATTCCTTCCGGAGCGAAGGTAAAGCGGCGCCATTAGCGAAGAAGATGTCGGCGAGACCGTCGCCGTCGTAATCAAAGGCCGCCACCCCGCCTGTCATGGTTTCAATGAGATGCTTGAGCGAGGTGGGACTGTTCTCCACTTGGAAATTCAGGCCGGCCGAATTGCCAACATTGCGGAAGCGGATGGGTGCCAGGGAGGCCGCCCTCTTCGCTCCGAGGTTGTCGGCCTGCCTGTGCGCAAGGACGTTTGTCGCTGCACTTGCGAAAGGCAGTCCCAGCAGCAATCGATGAAACGCCGCTCGACGGCTTATCTGCATGGACCCCATTCATAAGGCAGAGCCACGAAGAATGTCAAGGACTACGAGCGGGAAACTTCCTCCCCATAACAAGGCACGCAGGACTTTTCTGGAAATATGGGACCTCGGAGTTCCTGGAAGGCGGAACTCTGTGCTGCCCGCCTTACGTCGCTCCTAGTTCGGCAACGACCAAATCTGATTCGGTTGATTGTGTCCACAGGCCTTCACACTCAAGCCGTCCGGCTCGGTGCCGGTGCCGCCGGCGCTGAGGCATTCATGATCCTCGCGGTCGACCAAGTTGCCTGCGAGAGTGAAATCCCAGGCCTGGGCGTTCGTCGGTGCGCACGGTTGCATCTCCGGCTTGCCGTCAACTACAGCAAGACAGCGTCCCTCTGCGGACTTCAAAGCGCCGCTGGCGGTGACCGTCCAGGTCTCTTCAGGAGTGCCGGCACAGTTTTCGACATGCCCAGGCGCCACTAAACAAAGGCTGTAGCTTGCGATGTCGCGCTGCCGTCCCGTGGCCACCATCGTGATCGTGCCAGTGCGTGTCGGCCTGCCGCAGGAGGGTGCGGGATGGAGACGCCAGATCGCAGTTTCGTGACTGGCGATATCGGCTTCGAGCGCGGTTGCCGCGGATTGCTTCGTCCCGCTCCAAAGATCCTGCGTATCCAGGCGGCATTCTGGGTTCAGCGCGAAGCCGAAATCGGCTGGATGCCGTTCGATCCGGACGGGCTCGGTGCCCCTGTTCAGCACCGCAACCGCATAATCGCCGCCCTCGAGAGGTTTGAACAGGATGTCCGTGGACGGACTACGCTGCACCAAGGTGGCCATGCTGCCCAGCGCATCCTGATCGACCGCAATGATCGCTTTATTTCCGAGAATCGCAACCGCCTCCGGGCTGAGCCGGGCAACGTCGGAACTAAGGATCAACGGTGCCGACATCATTGACCACAAGGCGAGTTGGCTGCGAGTTTCTGCCACGCTCAGGCCGTCGTCCCCGCCGATGACGAAATCGGGATCGTTCCAATTGCCGGGTTTCTGGAAACGGCCCAGCGGGAGGTTGTAGGCGTAGTTCCAAAGTACGCTACGGAAGCGCGGATTTCCGGGCCGTTTGGCATGATAGTTCGCCATGTCGTCACCTTCACGCCAAAGCTGGCCGTAGCCCCCGATCCAGCTCAGCACGTCGTACCACACCGGGGTGCCCTGGAAATACGCCGGAGCCGATTCGGAGAAGACAATCGTCCGCCCCACGGTTTTCAACGCTGCACTCTCGGCCGCGTAAGCTTTGCGGTAGACTTCGTTCTCGCTGCTGTCTTTGGGTACATAGAGATTGCAGCCATCCAGCTTCAAGTAATCCACGCCCCAAGAAGCGAATAACTTGGCGTCTTGGAGGAAGTGATCCGGGCCGCCGCCTTTTGGCTCGCCGCTGCCGGCGAAGCCGCCGCAGGTCGCATACCCTGCGTCTTCGTAGATGCCAAACTTCAGGCCCAGGGCGTGGACAGCACGGGCAATCGGCTCGATTCCATCCGGAAAGCGTCGCGGATCGGCCTGAAGATCACCCTGCGGATCACGATCTTTCTGCATCCAGCAATCGTCGATCGTCACTGTGTCGTACCCGCGCGCGGCGAGTCCTGTATTCACCAATGCTTGGGCGTTGGCGAGAATGTCCTGGGCGGTGTAATTGCACTGGTAGTGGGCCCAGTCGTTCCAACCCATGGGCGGCGTGGCGGCCAGCAGCCGCGAGTCGCTGGCAGGCGCGGCAACGATGCGGTCCGCCCTACCGCCGGCGCAAGCCAGCAGGACGGCCGAGACGATAACGAAGAGGAAGCGTTGCCGACTTGAGGCACGGGTAGTCATGATAATTCCCCACAAATGAGATTCCTAACCGCAAAGGCAGCTCCGACGCCGACAACACATGGGGCAACGAGATCAGCGAGGTGGTCGGCCTCGTCTCCCGCTTTGCAGAAGGTCACCGCAATCTCGGTGGGCTTGTGCCCGGACCGGCGTTGCGATGCTGTAACGGTGTTGGGCATTTCAGGGAGCTTTTCCACAATTCGACAGCAGGATGCTCTCCGGCCAGCGATGGCAGGACCAACTCCGACCGGTATGACTGAGAACTCAAACTGCTGCCGCCATGTTAGGCCCTAGCCCTGGCAAAGTCAACGCGCGCCGGAGCGCGCTAAAGCTGGAGGCGGCGAAATGATCAGCTTTGCCAAACCGTTGTTTTGGCAACACACCGAAATCCCAGGGTTTTCAAACGGGTCCGCGCACCACTTGCGGCTGGAAGTTCATGCGGCGAAGGCGGCCCTGGAAGTGCGGGCCGGGGCGGTCGAGCGATGGGACCTCGGGGAATGTGGACGCTGGCGGGCCCGATGGGCAATCCTTAACGTCACGGCAGCGGGAAGGTCCGAACCGTAGAGAATCTCGGCCCCTGACGAGGCGCGCCGACCCTCGCAAAAAGTGTTGCACAAAGGACCCATTCTGAACTGAGATAAAGCAGCTCTTAACGTAAATCTGGCTTGTGTCAACGCCGCGCGCTACGCATCGCCCAATCCAGATTACGATCCGCGCTCACTTGACTCTTCCGAGATACTTGTCCAGCCACTCTAGGACGGCATTCACAAGCCGTGTCCGCTGTCCGGTCACATCGTGAGGCGTGTCCAACACGACGTGCCGTTTCTCAGACTCCGGCGTCCCCAGCATTCGGAAAAATGGGTTTTGCGACTTCTCCACCGAGAACACGTAATCGTATCGGCCATTCACCATCAGCACCGGAATTCTGAGTCGCGGCGCGAAATCAGCCTGGTCACCGCCGGCAGGCGGCTTGTCAAGAAAGTAGCCGCCATCAAGGAAGATTGCCGTCCTTAGCCTGCTCTGCGCGATCGTGGTGTAAATGACTCCCTCTGCTGAGCCCATGCTCACGCCGAGATATGCGATTTTTTGCGTGTCGATGTCCGGGCGAGTGTCGAGATAGTCGAGCGACCGGCCAAGATCTTTCGAACGATTCGCGAAGTACGTGAGCGTCTGTGCTGCCCCCACGTACACGGTTTTCCCCTGTCGTTCATACGTTCCGTAGAAGACGGGATAAAGAACCGCGCGGCCGCTCTGAACGATGTAGTCGAAAAAGTTGATATCGCCGAGCGTCCTGCTGTTCTGAAGATCCAATACTCTCGCGCTCGGCGCGAAAACTACGGTCTGATATGGCGGACGCACGCGCTTTGGCAGGAAGAGGTACGCGGCCATTCGCTCGTTGTTGTACGCCGCATCGTAACCAACTTTCTCCACGTGCCAGTCTTCAGTCTCGCCGACGATTCCATCGTCCTCCGCGTGCAGCGGCGTCTTATCGTACGAGTACAGAGTAAGGTAGGCGCGGAACACATCATCGGGCACGGGTTTGTACTTGGAAAAATCCCGTTCGAGAGCTTTGATGGGCCGAAGGACTTCCGCTGGCAGCGGCACCGTGTTCCGCACGCAGCGGAATCCATTCTCGGGCGAGCGATCGAACGGCGAGAGGGCTTGGGGATCGGCATACAGATAGGTCTGAGAATTCCACGCACCGCCAAGAATGAACTTTGTCCCGTTGCCAGTATCGTTCTCAACCCATTCGCGCACATTGCCGGCCATGTCATACGTGCCGTAAGGCCCTAGCCCTTGGAACGTCCCGACGGGCGCGAGTTTGGAAAGCGAAATATTGCTGGTCCGAACGATGTAGTCGGTCTCATCAGATGATGCAGCAGCGTACCATTGCGCGAAGGCGGGCAGGCTCTTTCCCTCGAACGCAGCGTACGCCGACGCCTCATACCAGCTCACGCCGGATACCGGGTAGTCGCCTTGGCCCTGCGGGTAGTGCCCGCCCTCCCACGCTGCGGGCCCTGGGCGCGCTGTGCTGTCTCGGAAGAGCGCCATCGCGTCCTCCCAAGTCATCTCGCGGCCGTCGCGCACGAACGTCTTCGTCCAGTATTCGCGCTTTTCGTATCCTCTCGCGTCCACAAACTTCTGGTATTCGCGGTTCGTCACTTCGTAACGGTCGATGAAATAAGGTGGAAGACGGTACGGGCCAACTAGACCGACAAATTCGATGAAGTCCGTCCATGGGCCGCCGCTCACCCAGGACATCCCCACCGGCGCGGCTATCTCGGCGTCCAGAGCAAAGTTCATCTTCGGCACCGTGAAAGGAGCTGCCTCGTACTCTCCAACGCCCTGCTTCGACACTTTCCACCGGAAGTACCCGCTGGGAATTCGTACGTTGTTCAGCGGAGTGATCCCCAGCCGAAACCAGGCGCTATTGGGCGAAAGGTAGTCTTTTATTTCGACGGTTGCCCCGGGAGGAGACGACGTAATCGTCACGGGCTCGGTGTTTTGCTCCGCAATCTGCCGGAGCCGCGCGTCACCCGGTAAGTATTGCTGGGCCTTTTTCATCAGCAGAAATGCCGCCAGCGACACATGATCGTCCTGGAGTTCCGCGATCTGCGGGATCGCTTGCTCGCGCGCCCACTGCCGCTGCTGGGACTGGCGGTACAGCCATGCTCCAAAAGCAAAAAACATCGCGATTAGTATCGCGCTTGGAACCGCGTAGTGGAGTCCCACTCGCAGTTTCCGCGGTGCCGCCGGCGCGCCCGAGTTTTCGGTTGCAGGTTTGAGGCGCCCTGCCATTCCTCCGGCTTCGATGTCGCGTTGCAGGCGCTTCAGATCCGCCCGAACTTCGGACGCATGTTGATAGCGCAGGTTACGGTCTTTTTCCAGGCATTTGCCGATGATGCGCTCCAGTTCCGCGGGACATTCGGGATTCAACCACACCGGTGACGTCGGCACCTTGTTGAGAACCGCGTCAAAGATGAGCGCGGCAGTTGTCCCGGAAAAGGCGGGGTGACCTGTCGCCATTTCGTAGAGTACCAAGCCGAAGCTGAACAGGTCCGTGCGCGCGTCCATCTCCTCGGCCCGCACCTGCTCCGGCGACATGTACTCGAACGTGCCCACCGCCATCCCCATGCTGGTCAGCGATTCTTCGGCGGCAGTTTCTAGCGCCGACCTCTGGCCGCCACCCGCAGCCCCCCAAGACGGCGCAGCTACTTGCGCCAGGCCGAAGTCCAAAATCTTCGCCTGACCCCGCGTGGTCACGAAGATATTCGCTGGCTTGATGTCGCGGTGCACGATGCTCTTGGCGTGCGCCGCTTCCAGCCCGTCCGCGATCTGAATCCCCAACTCCAGCACTTCTTCCGTCTTCAGCCCTCCGGCAGCGAGCCGCTGACGCAGCGTCTGGCCTTCCAGACACTCCATGGCGATGAAGGGCTGGCCCTCGTGCTCCTCAATAGCGTGAATAGTGCAGATGTTAGGATGGTTGAGCGCAGACGCTGCCCGCGCCTCGCGCCGGAAGCGTTCCAGGGACTTGCGGTCCTGGGCCAGTTTTTCAGGGAGGAATTTGAGCGCCACGCTGCGGCCGAGCTGCGTGTCCTCGGCCTTGTACACCACGCCCATGCCACCGCTGCCGAGCTTTTCGAGTATGCAGTAATGGGAAACCACTTGGCCGATCATGGGTGAATGGTTATGTATAATTGGCAATCTCGCCCCAGTGCAAACTATTATGGACTGCACGTGCTGCTAAGTCAACGCGATAGGACTATCCGGGACAGATAAGTTAGCGGGACAGTTTCCAGGAGTGCTGTCTGCGGCAATACCTCTCCGTGCTGGATCAACCGTGAAGCGGTCCCGGCAGCAGACCAAGAATTGCTGAAGGGCTCCTGTGAGCATCCTGGGTGCTCAATGGACACAGAATGGATTGGGAATGAAAAGTCGGCTTCCCGTCAAATGAGCATCGCACCTTGGCATGAACCGCCAACTAGAATCCCTGGTGGTGCCGAAATCCTGATCGAGGAAGTTTGTGGTGGCATAACAATCGCCGGGATAGATCGCGAACGCCGTAGGGTAGGGGGGCTGTTTTTCGGGCCTGGCGCAAGCATGGCGGACGGCCTGGAAAGCTGGACCGCAAAGCCCTTGCCCGGCTGCGGAAACTGCTGGCCAGTGGGAAAAGTCAGACCGAGTGCGCGGCGATTTTGGGCGTTTCCGTCCGCACCATCGGTCGGGCTGTGGCCTGGATGAGACCCTAGCAAAAAAAGGAAAGCCAGGGATCTGAGAAAAGCGTTTTGGTGGTGTAGTAATGGGGCCGAAGCCCGTCGGCGGTTATACCCCTCGGGAGCCGATTGAATCGTTTGTAGACCAGTCCACCGAACCACTGGGCTGCTCAGAGTCTCGTGAGACGTTTCAAACGCCCGCGCATCGGGTTAGTTTAATACGAGGCCTGCCTTCGCCAGCTAGCCGCACCTCCATTGCTGGCCCTCGGCAGAACGCTAGCCGCTCCCAGGGTCAACCCCACTCTCGCCAATCGCACTTACTGCTCCAAAGCGACAACAAACCTCTTGTACGACGATTCGCGCAGCGGTACTCTAGGCGCGCTATGAGCCCGTGCAGACTTATTCCCACCGTGCGGCTACCCTACGGGTTGCCGCGTCGTCGACCGGTTTTGATGCGACGTGTGGCGAGGTTGGTCCTGCTTTGCCTAGTGCTTGCCCGGCCGCTGCGCGCGGACACGATTTCGGGCACCGTCAAAGACCCTTCCGGCGGACTTGTGGCTGACGCACGAGTGGAAATCACGGGTGGCGCGCTGACCCAGCCGATAGTGCTTGCTTCGGACAACACCGGGCGGTTTACTGCTCTGCATCTAGACCCAGGTCAGTACTCGATTCGCGTCATCAAGGCTGGATTCGAGGATCGGGTAACCTCGGTGGATTTGCACGGAGCGGCCGACCTCCAACTTACTCTGAAGATCGCTCCGCAGCAGACCAACGTCAGGGTCAGCGGAAAAGGGCGGGAACTGGCCAATTCCGACCCGGTGTACCGCCAACTTCGCGACATCGGATTAGGCCTCACGTACCGGTGTGAGAAATTCACGATGAATGTGGATGCGGGTTCGTTCACGTTCAACTCTGGCACCATGACCCTGCTCAACCCAGTGAACCGATTCATCACGGGAGCCGTTTTCATCGGCACGGGGCATTTTACGCTCAAGCCGGTCCTCGCGCTCGACCGTAGTGAGTTGAAACGGCGCGCCGGAGATGCCACCGTCGAGGAAGATTTTACCCTCGCGGTCCTTCGCTTCAGTCCCAGCTCGTATCCGGCATTGGCTCAGGGCCTGGCGGGTGAGACCGACACGCCCAGGGAAGCGGCCTCCGCCTATCGCGCGTGGCAGGAAAAGGTCCGGCGCCGCCACGACGTTCCCGAGGGACTCACCCAGTCCATCCTTGAAAACGAGTCGATTGATAACGTGGATGCTGACGTTCTGGCCGCCGTTTACAATGTCCGCCATCCGACGTTCTTCAACGCCTACATGCGCGGAACACCCCACAAGGACCTGCGCTTTTTCGTGCGCGAGCGCGTCGGCGCAATACCGCAACTCGATTCTCCTGAGGAGGTGGCGCTGATCAATTGCAATAGCGGCGAGATGGACGACGGCATTTGGTATTCCCAGCACCTGGTCACGGAGTTGAACGCCCATACCGCGAATTCGCGCGAGGACCGGCGGTTGTTTGCCACCCATCGCTATAACATCGAGACCGACATCGCCAACAACGGCCACCTCTTCAGCCGCGCCAACATTACCTTTGCACCGCTGGTGCCTGGCGAGCGCGCGATGAAATTCGGGCTTCTCCCTTCTCTGCGCGTTTCGCGCGTTATCGATCAGGACGGCCACGACCTGTACTTTATCCAGGAAGACAGAAAACAGGACGGTTCGTTCTATGCCATTCTGGACGTAGCGATCGAGGTGGGGCAGGAACATTCCATCACCGTCGAGTACGCGGGCGATAAGGTTCTGTTCAATGCGGGCAACGGAAGCTACTACTTTCGCGCGCGCACGTCCTGGTATCCGAACCTGAACGGTTTTGGGGAAAAGGCGCTTTACGACCTGACCTTCAAGGTCCCGCGCAAGAACGTCGTGATCAGCGTAGGCAAACTGCAAGGGGAATCCACTGGAGATGAATATGCCGTGTCCCACTGGGTTACGCCGGTGCCGGTGGCCGTGGCAGGATTCAATTACGGCCAGTACAAAACGATGGAGTGGCCCGACACCATCACCCACTACGACATCTCAGGGTTCTACTTGACCGAACTGCCGGAGAGCCTCGAGCCGTTCCGACGGGGCGCACTGAGCGGCATGGCGCCAGTCTCGATGACCAAGTACGCGTTGGACCAGGCGCGCGCCCAGATGCAGCTCTGCACGTTTTACTTCGGCAGATCACCCCACGATAATGTGGCCATTACCGAACAGCCAGACTTCAACTTTGGACAATCATGGCCCAGCCTGGTGTATCTGCCCATTTCTGCTTACATTGATTCCACCCAGCGTTGGTTGCTGTTCGGCCACATTGATACGAACTTCAGCGGCTTCGTCGAGGAAGTGACTCCCCACGAGGTGGCGCACCAATGGTTCGGCCATGCCGTCGGCTGGGCATCCTACCACGATCAGTGGCTTTCGGAAGGCTTCGCGGAGTTTGCGGCTGGATTGTTCCTGCAACAAGCCATGGGGCCGAAATGGCAAAAGGATTACCTGGAATTCTGGGAGCGCCAGCGGAAACGCATCCTGGACCGGAACAATTTCGGCGTGTCGCCGAACGACGCCGGTCCTCTGTGGCTGGGAATGCGGCTCATTTCTCCGCGTTCGCTCTCCGCTTATCAGGGTGACACCTACGCCAAAGGGGCGTACATTCTGCTGATGCTACGGTCACTGCTGTACGCCGATCGGGGCACGGGCAATCGCGACCAGGATTTCATCGACATGATGCACGACTATGTGGAGAGTCACCGCGACGCGCCGGCCTCCACGGAATCCTTCGAAGCCATCGTCAACAAACACATGCCGAAGCGGCTGGATCTTCAACAGAACGGCCGCCTCGACTGGTTCTTCCGCGAATGGGTCTACGGTACCGAGATCCCGCGCTATCGGTTCAAATATGACGTGCAGCGCCAGAGCGGAGGAGGAATCCGCGTGGCAGCGGAGATTACACAAAGCGAGGTGGACAGCAACTTCGCCATGTTCGTGCCGGTCTTCGCCGACTTTGGCAATGGCATGATGCGGTTGGGCCAGGTCGCAGTGATCGGGAATTCCACCCGCAAGGTCGACTTTATTCTGGACCGCGAGCCCAAGAAGGTCGCCCTCAACGCTTTCAAGGATATTCTGGAACGCTAATGTATGCCAGGGCCAGCCCCCCCAAGGGAAGAAGATGCGCAGTGCAGGCAGGCCACTTGTCACGGCAAGGAGGCCGAATGGGAAATGTCGGCCTGTACGGTCGGAGCACTCATAAACGTACCCTCCCCCGCAGCTTCAGGTAGCTGCCGCACCCCTTCGTTTATGCCAGCAGCGACTTTCCACTCTGCTGGGAACCGCAGTGCTCTTCTTTCCTCTGACAGCGCACCCGGCCGCTTTCCCTCCCTGCAAGTACTGCCACGGGGGAAGTGAGCCCGCTATGGAAGCTGCAGATCGATTTGCGTGGCGTGGAACTTGCCCATCTCATCGTAAGTGCCCAGGCAAATCACGTCTTCCTCCTCTTTGAATCTGCTCATTTTCACATCGTTCCCTCCCTGGGTCCACTTGGTCGAACTGTCATAGTAGATCTTCTTCTCGATGCCTTGCCTGCGGACGTCCAAAGTGGACTGATCCTTGTTTATCCTGACGATGCGGCCGTGCCAACGGGCTCGCTTCGCAGCGGGCGCCGTCTTCTCTTGCTTCTCCTGGGCCGTGGCTTTCTGGCTAGTGAGTCCGGCTGCCGCAAACACCGCAGCCAGCAGTACGACGATCACTTTGTTCATAGCATCCTCCTTTGATTGTGCGTCGGCATAGCCCGGAATGGCTCTCGGCGCATTCGTACCCTGGGGATTCCTCCTTATCGACACCGTGCAGAACTGGCGCCGAACGAAGCGATGCCCTCTTGGGCGGCTTCCGTTGCCTGTGGACAACGGTGGGCTTTGAGAGCAAGGGTCCGAGCACCGGCTCATTAAGTTGGAACAGGACTAGTATAGCACCGCACCCTCGCCCTCTTGGGCGACGAGCCTTTGGAAACTCTCGACGATTTTATTCCGTCGCGCCATCAACGCTTTGACTTCTCCCTTGTTCAGATGTGGCCGGGTCCTCGCGTAGACCTCATCAAATCTCAGCTCCTTGAGTTTCTCCAGCAATTGCCGGTCGCACATCACCAGATCCTTGGGGTCGAGTAAAGTGTTATACAGTCGAAACGCGCGGGTGAAGTCGATCCGCCAGATCTTCCAATCTTCAGTGATAAGCACGTTCGTTTGGTTTGCATCGGTGTCATAAATAAGCTGGTCGAACACTCGGATTTTGTACATCTGTTTATTCCACGCGTCCAGGTCCGGCGGCTGCAGACCCTGTTCGTGTCGCATGACCTCATCCCACTTCCACGGAATCCACCAGCTTAAGGAGCCAATCTGGCCATTCCACCTCCGCTCGACATAGGGCGGAACCATGTTGTCCATCCCGAGCATTCGAGCCAGCTCGTAGCCTGCAATATTGTAGTGGTAGGAATCGACGAAGTTTAATTCAGTTCGACCGTCGGAGGAGGACATCACGGACTTGTGTTCGTCCACCGGCTGGAAGGAAGCGTTATGGGTAATGGTTCCGTCGGTCAGGGTTAACGTCCAGGGATGCGTGAGGCCCTTCTTGGATCCCTTGCCGGCAATTACCTTGGCATGGAGCAGAAAATCTTTCTTCTGCTCGTCCGTGAGGTTGGGCTCATCTTTAAGACCGGATTGCCCGAAGGCGTAAATGCCGCCCCAGAGGCACAGGCACACTAACGCCGTCCAAACCCACAACCGAGTTTTTTGCGGCATAAAGCAACCTCCCTCGATACCTTATCGTCTTCGCAGATCAATTCGCGTGGCATTCATCACGACACTGCCACTGGGGTAAGTGCCGAGGCAGATCACGTCCGAGCCCTCCTTGAATTCGCTCATGTCGACGACCTTCGTGCCTTCTGTCCACTTTGTCGAACTGTCGAAGTGGATCTTTTTTTCGATAGTCCCCTTGCGCACGTCCATTGTGGAGGCATCCTTATCGATTCTGACGATCTGGCCGTGCCAACGGCTTTCCTTTGTGGTCTTAGCTGCAGCCTCCTGCCCATTGGCAAAGGTCTTGAGTTGGGCAAGCCCTACCACCGCAAAGGCCGCGAAAAGCAGCATGACTACAACTTTCCTCATGGTATCCTCCTTGTTTGATTGCGCGTCCAGATGGCGCGCTTAGTTGGTCTGGCAATTATCCGCCACCGTGAGGCTTCGCTCGCCTCGATACGACGCTAACCCCGAGCGGCGACAAAGCGACACCGCAGCGCGAGCCCGACCGGAGTATTTGTGGCTACGCTCTACGGATTAAGATGAACTCGCAGATCAATTCGGCTGGCGGTGTACTCGCCTTTTTTGTCCACCGTGCCTAGACAGATTACACGCTCCTCCTCTTTGAAGTCGTTGTGGTCGGCAACTTTCTTGTTGACTTTTGTCCACAACGTCGAGCTATTCCAGTGGATTCTCTTCGTTTGGCCGTCCTTGTCGCGAACGTCCATATACATATTGTCGTTGTCGATCCTCACGATGTGACCGTCCCAACGGACCGATTTTGCGGCTGCAGCCGGTTTCTCCTGCCCGTTGACCACCGCGTTGTGGGACGCAAGTCCTGCCACCGCAATTGCGGCGAACAGCAAAATGACCATCACTTTTCTCATGGTGATCCCCCTTGATTACGCCTCCAATTGGCGCGCTTTTGATCTGGTGAGTTTCCGGTTGATACTAGCGGTACGGGTGAAGTATAGAATCGTCAATCAGGAAAGTAAAGCAATTCTTGGGCAATTTTTGGGAAGTTCAGCCGAGGCGAAGGTCGCTACTGAAAGCTCGTGTCCATAGTCGAATTTGGAAGACGGCAGCACCGCGCTCGGTGCTTACGGCGGGAAGTACTCCACCTTCAATCTCCGACTGAACCATGTTCCGGTTCGCCTCCCGCTGGAACCGTTCCAGGGCTTGCCGGTCCTTGGAGGGTTCTTCAGGCAGGAACTTCAAGGCGACGGTGCGCTTGAGCTTGGTGTCTTGGGCCTTATAGACGACGCCCATGCCCCCGCCACCCAGCTTCTCCAGGATGCGATAGTGGGAAACGATCTGGCCGACCACGAGGCGATTACCTCACAGCAAGATGAGGCGAACTTCCAATGGCGTGAGCATACGCCGCGTGCATCGGCGAGTCAACGCAATAGGATTATCCGGGACAGTTCAAGTAGCGGAATAGTTCCCACGGGTGCTGTCTGTGGCAACCCCTCTCCGCGCTGAATCGACCGTGCCATCGAAGTGCGGATCGTAGTTGTTGGGAGTTTGATCGTGACCTGCATTCTCGAATGGGTTGGCGCAAGTCGAAACCGACGCTTGTCCACCACGGGGATCAAAAACCATGTCCAACGATGCAGGGCGGAGAACGTCTCGGTGAGTTGACCAAACGCACTTCGAAACCTTGCGCTATCACTCCCGCTTGGTTTTACGGGGCCGCGTTAGCGACCCCGAGCCGCTTTGAGCGGCTCAAAGCCTAAAGCCTCCGGCTTTGCCTGAGGATAATTACTCTAGCCTCAGGATCTGCTTATAGGCTTTTCACGCTTTTTGGGAGTGAGTTTCCGTTTTTGGAATTTCGTTGCTTCGAGTTGATCACTAGGTTGGAAGCTATCCCAATGATTTCAATCGGCTTCGACAACTTCCGGGTTTTGGATAAGCAATTGCACGCACTTACGTTGGTGGTGCGAGGTAATTTGTCTCTCGCGGTAAACCTAGCCGCTGTCCTGTACTGAGCCTTGAGGCAATCGAAATCCACGATACGCAAAGAAAGCGAAGCATTGAACGTGCCGGCACTTGGCGATGTTCCCCTCCGATTCCAGTTAGGTTCGGAGGACGGGCAGCATTATTTCATACTTGTTCGTACTAATTGTAATGTCTTCAGGCGAACAAGCCGGATTGGGCAAGACTGGGTCCTTTCAGCCGAGTCTGAAGTCATGCGGACGTGGGGCGGCACGCCGCGTGGTTCTTCGGACAGCTTACAAGCGCTGGGGATTCCCAGAATTTGAGAAAAGGAGGAAATGACTCATGCGAAAGACCCTGCGCATTCGAGCACTGTCGACGTTCTTCATAGTGGCTACGGTATTGTTTGTCGTCTTAACTTACTCAACCCCCGCCTTTGCACAATCACTTACGACCGGCGCGATTTCCGGCACGGTGGCCGACCAGAGCGGGGGCGTAATCCCCAACGTCACCGTTACAGCGACGAATATAGAAAGGCACGGCCCACCACGAACCACAAAGACGAGCAGCGTCGGGACTTACGAGATTACTTTGCTCGACCCCGGAAACTACTTGGTGAGGGCGGAAGTGTCGGGGTTCAAGAAAGCAGAACAAGGGCCGATCACGGTTACGGTCTCGCAAACCTCGCGTCTAAACCTCACGCTCGAGGTCGGGAGTTCCACCCAGACTGTGGAAGTCTCGGCCAACGCGCAGCTAATTCAAACCGAGAACCCCAATACCACCACCACGGTCAACGAAAACGCGCTCGCCACGCTTCCCAATCCCGGCAACGATCTCAGCTACGTGGCGCAGGTTTCCGCTGGCGCGGTAATGAATACCACCGGCGGTTATGGCAACGCCGAATTCAACGGCTTGCCTGCCACCTCCGCCAACTTCAGCATCGACGGGATGGACGCGAATGACCCCTTCCTGAATCTCAACAATTCCGGGGCCACCAACCTGCAGCTTGGCTTGAACAGCATGGAAGAAGCCAGCGTCAACACGCTCTCTTACTCAGTTGACCAGGGCCGGCAGGGTGCGGCGCAGATAAACTTCGTTTCCAAGTCCGGCAGCAACCACATTCACGGCAACCTGTTCGAGACCTGGAACGGAGCGCTAATGAACAGCGTGGACTGGTTTGTTAACGCGCAACCCACGGGCGAGACGGCTCACCGTCCGCGTTCGAACGTCAACCAGTTTGGCGGATCGATCGGCGGACCCATCCTGCACGACAAGCTCTTTTACTTCTTCGACATCGAAGGGATACGCATCGTCATCCCGACCACCCTGAGTGAGAACAATCCCAGCCAGGCGTACGAGAGTTACGTTATCGATTCGATCCCCAAGGGTGGTACCGATCCGCTGAACGGTGTCACCTACGCCCCACCTCCGAACCCGCAGGCGGCTACAGCGTATTACCAGAATGTCTTTAAGCTTTACGGTAGTCCGGCGGGCGAAATACCGGTGCCCGTGACCGGTTGCCCGCTTGGCAACGGCACACCGAACGGCGATGGCTGCGAGCTGACCCGAACCTTCGGATTCTCCAACCAGACGCACGATCTCTTCTGGAAGGCCCGCGTGGACCATGAGATCAGCGCCGCCAACAAGGTCTGGTACTCGTTCTCGTGGGAGAAGGGCGTGCAGGCCACCTACACCGACCCAGTGAATACGGTATTCAACGCCTACTCCACGCAGCCCCAGAACGGCGCTTCCGTAGGTTGGACGCACGTTTTCAGCCCTGCCCTGGTCAATGACTTCAACCCCGGCTACTACTGGTACTCGGCGATTTTCGAGCCCACCAACATGAAGGCTGCGTTGGCGGCGTCGCCTTTCGAATTTGCGGGATTGGGCTTCAATGACATCTTCGGCGCCGGTAATTGCTGCTGGCCCGAGGGGCGCAATGTGACCAACTGGCAAATCCTGGACAATCTCACCTGGAGTCGCGGAGCGCACGTGCTCAAGTTCGGAGGAAACCTGCGCCGCACCCTGGTAAGCGATCATGACCCGGGAAGCGGCAGCATCCCCTACATTTCCGCCGGCGATCCTTACCAGTACGCCTTCGACGTCGCCAGCTACTCGCAGGTCGCCTTCCCCACCAGCCAGTCGGAGCCTGTCGGCATCGCGTCCCTGGATCTGTACGCCATGGACACCTGGAAGGTGAAGTCGAAACTGACCTTCAACTTCGGGGTGCGCGCCACCTGGAACTCCGACCCACTCGAGCAGCACGCCAACTTCTCCAAGCTCACCTCGGGAAGCTTTTTCAGTATCACGCATGACCCCAATACGCCGGTCAGCCAGATCATCAGTCCGCACACCAGCCTTCTGGCCTACAAGACCCCGCTCATCGATTGGCAGCCGCGCCTTTCCGTTGCCTACGCGGTGCGGCCCTCGACAGTGCTCCGGGTCGGCGGAGGTGTATTTAGCGATATCTTTCCGGGATCGCTGGCGGACCACCTGCTGACCAACTTTCCCAATGACAATGGTTTCGCCACTGCCTTCAATTACCCCATTCAGTCAAATTTTGCCATTCCCGGCTCCGGCAATGGTACCGCGGGCTCGGTCAACAACGACGCGCTCGGGAACTTGGCCAATGCCCAACGGGCCATGCTGGCAGGCTTCTCCAGCGGCGTGCTCTCCTGCGCAGCCACCAATGCGCCCGCCAATTGCATTCCGGCCGCCTCCTTTACGACCGTGCCGGACGGCGAGTTCAAGTACCCGTTGTTCTATGAGTGGAGCGCGGGCGTGGAACAGCAATTCGCCACCAACTGGATGGTGAAAGTGTCGTACGTAGGAACTCATGCCAGCGATATGCCTTACGACGAAGCCCCCAACGCCTACCAAAATGCATGTCCTGGCTGCTTCTCTCCTTACATTTACAGCGCTTCCGGCACCGCTCCTGATCCGCGGTTTGGGAGCGTCACTCAATACCTCTACGGTTCCAGCAGTTCGTACAACGCCTTCCAGACGACTTTCCAGAAGCGTGCCAGCCACGGACTGACGTACGAGTTCAACTATACCTGGAGCCACTGCATCGATGATCTTTCCAATGAAGGTGCCCTTACGGGCGGCTTTAACCCGAACACGTCGATAGACAACACAGTCCCAGGCCAGCTCTATGCCCTGCGCGGGAACTGCGACTACGACGTCCGCCACTCTTTGAACGGCAGTTACATTTACCAATTTCCGTCGCCGATTCATGGCAACAAGATTCTGGGTGGGGCCCTCAATGGATGGCAGGTATCAGGTGACCTGTTCGTTCACTCCGGCTATCCGTTCTCGGTGACCGGGCCAGGCTACGGCGCCAACGGCAACGGCGTATTCCAAGGCGGCGCGCCGGGCATGTTTTTGGCCGCGCCTACCGGCCAACCAGTATACGCAAAGTGGAAGACGGGCCTCTCGACCCAGACCCCGGGCAAAGCCGAAGTCCAGTGGCTCAATCCCAACGCCTTCACGACAGTTGTGGACAGCACCACGGGCGCATGCGCGGCCGGCGAGGCCAACGGCCTTGGTGACACCGCCCAGACCTGCCAGTACACGGATAATGGGCGCAACAACGTGGTCGGCCCCGGATTCGCCAACACCGATCTCTTCCTGAGCAAGATCTTCAAGCTCGGGGAGAAGTTCAACCTTCGGTTCGACGTGCAGGCCTACAATCTGTTCAACCACATGAACCCTGCACAGCCCGGCACCGGTGCAGGCGTTCCGGGGATAGCCGGAACCCAGATCGACGCCTTCACGATTAACCACACCCAACTCGAACCCACCGGCTTACTCGGTTCGGGCCTGGGCGGCGACAACTCCGTCCGCATGATCGCCTTGTCCCTCCGGATGACCTTCTAGCTGGACGTGCCTACCTCGCAGGGGCGGTTCCACGAACCGCCCCTGCACTTTCCCCGTCGGTTCAAAGCAGTCGCTCATGCCCGTCGGCTGACGGGCACCCAGAAACAATGAAAATCACCCGACGGTGGACGGATGTGGTGCGGGCGTCTCGCCCGCTGTGGCACGGGCATCCTGCCCGTGCGCGGGAGCGGGACGCTCCCGCGACCGCGGGCGGGACGCCCGCGCCACGATTTTCGCCCGCGCCACGATTTTCAGAGCAGCTCAATAGTAGTCTCACGACGAGACAGCGCGGTTCCTCGGACGCCGACGACCCCCTCGCCCGGCCCGCCCCGGCTGATGAAGACGCCGGCTGCGGGCCACCCTCTCCCCCAAGGGGGCGAGGGCCGAATTTCGACTGCCCACTGCCTACTGCCCACTGCCGACTGCCTACTGCCCACTGCCTACTGCCCATTGCCCACTGCCCACTGCCTACTGCCCACTGCCCACTGCCTACTGCCGACTGCCTACTGCCTACTGCCTACTGCCCTCTGGAGGAGTTTGCGCGCGGTGTCATCGGCGGGGTGCTTGACAAGCCAGGACTCGAGCAAGGCGCTTGCTTCCGAAGCGTGGCCCAGCGATATTTCCAGCTTTGCCAGGTTATAGAGCGCGGAAGACGCTTCGGGGTTGCGGTGGAGCATCGAGCGGAAAGTGTCCAAGGCATCCTGCGTTCTGCCTTGTTGGGCGTAAAGAACTCCCAGGTTGTTGGCGGCCTGCTCGTTCTCCGGCTGCAATTCGAGGGCGCGGCGAAACAACTCGCCGGCTTTGGCGGGGTTTCGCTGCCGCGCCATGACAATGCCGAGGTTGTCGAGAGCGTCAGGAAAATCGGGCGCCAGTTCGAGAGCCCTTTCCAGAGCCTGGCCGGCGGCGGGAAGCTCGCCCTGCTGGAGAAGGGCATAGCCTAGATTGTTCCAGGCCTCGGCAAAGTCCGGCGCCTGTCGAGTGGCCTTTTCCAGTTGGCTGCGGGCCTCCGCGAACTGCCCCGAACGCATCAGCAGCACGGCCAGCAGGTTCTCAGCCTCGGGAAAGACGGGCCGTGCCGCCAAGGCGGCGCGGGCTCCGGAAAGAGCCAGCGCCTGCCTGCCCGTGTTACTCCGCAGGAGAGCGAGGTTATACTGCGCCTCGGGATCGCGCGGATTGCCTTCGACAAGCTGGGCTAGGTAGGTTTCCGCCGCTTCGGGGCAACCCGCCTCGACCAGGGCGGCGCCCAGCCACCTGAAATCGCGTCGAAACGAGCAGAGGAGCGCGCGTCCCGGGAAGGGCAGTGCGCCTGCCCCCGGCTGGACTCCCCGGCGGGCGTCCTCCAGGATTTCCTCTGCGTCCGCGCCGCCCCAATACACTTTCACCAGCTTGCGAAAAGATCCGAGGCCGGCGGGATCGTGGGCAGCGCCGGGCCCCGTCTCGAAAAGCAACCCGGTAGGAAGCACCAGATCGCGGCGGTAATCGAACAGGTAGGCCATCAGGGTGGAGCAGAAGAGGCGGAAAGGCTCACTCGCGCGCCAAGCCGGAACCTCGAGCCGTTGGGCAGCGGGCGGAACCGGGCCTTCCCCCCAAGCCACCAAGCGACTAGGTATCTTGCCTTGAACCGCCATCAAAGCTTGCAGCCCGTCATCCGGTGACGCCGGCGCACCATCCCAAAGCCAGAGCAGGGCGTACGGGTGCGAACCGCGATTCTTGCCGGGCTGAAGGTGGGACGAAGGCTCCTGCTCTGCGGGTTCGGCAAAGAGGCGCATCGCGGCCGGCGAGGGCATGGGCAGTGGGTCCACCAGCACGGTTGAGAAACGCGCGGGAATCGGCTCGGGCAGCGGCAGAGTTGCCGGTGGAGTGGCGGCGCCCGCGGAAGTTGACGTGGCAAGCGGCTCGCTGCGCGGATGGGCTTGGCCTTCGACCAGGTAATGCCGGTTCCCTGCTCTGAGGTCGGCGAACTCGCTGACGCTGCCGCTTGGCCACCGCACATTCACCTTGACGCTTTGCATGCCGCTGCCCAGCCCAAAAATGAGTTCCTTGCTGTGCTGGGCCAGAAACCCCGACCCGCAGCCCAAGAAACGGACCCGCTTACCCGAGGGAGTTTCGACTTCAACCCGTGCTCCGATGGCGTCCCGGTTGCCGTGCGTTGCCGTCAGTCGAATGGCCAGCGACGGGTTTCTGTGGCCGATCTCATTGCGGAGCAAGCGCACTTGCGGCCCGGTGCGGTTGCGAATAATGAGGTCCGCGTCTCCGTCGCCATCGTAATCAAAGATGGCGAAAGAGCGGCCGTCGTCGATGAAGTTCAGTCCGGTCGCCGCGGAGGCATCCACAAATCGGCCTGCCCCGCAGTTGAGAAAGAACGCATTGCGCTGGAAGCCGTCCCAGGCGTGTCCCCGGTGTGCCAGATCGAAGGCGGCGGCCCATGCGGCTCGATACTCGATGCTGGGAGTCATGGCATGGGGTGAAAGGGCGATGATCTCCTCCCAAAAGTAAGCGTCGAGCGGAGCCAGGTCAGGGGTTGGAGATGAAAGATAGCCGTTGAGGCAGTAGATATCCGGCCAGCCGTCGTTTTCGAGGTCGAAGATATCCGAGCACCAGTTCCAGAATGCCCAGCGGGCCCCGGCGGCGTCGGGTAGAGCCAGCATCCTAGGCTCCACTTGTAGGCGCGGCTCGCGAACCGTCCCTGCGGCGGAAGCGGCATGGTACAGGCTGCTCCCCATGGCAAAACTCCGGACCGGCCCCACGCCAACGTCGGCGAAGCGCTGCTGAAAGTCAGGGTCGGCGGTCACACGTTCGCCGACGGGTTGCCACATGCCGGCGGCATAAACTTCGCCGAGCCCGTCGCCGTCCACGTCCGCAAAGGCGGCGCTCATGCCGGCGCCGTATCCCGGCAGGCCGTCCGCGATTTCCTCGAAAGTGCCGTCGCGGCGATTGTGATACAAGTTGTTGCGGCCAAAATCGTTCACAACGCAAAGGTCCGGCCAGCCGTCATCGTCGATGTCGGCCCAGACGCAGGAGAAACTGTAACGGTTGTTGCCGTGGTCGAGCCCGCTGGCGGTGGTTACGTCCACAAAGGTGCCGTCGCCGCGGTTTCGGTAGAGGTGATTGGGAGGGCCGTTCTGTGCGTCGTAATAAGGTGTGGGTATGGGCACCGCTCCCTGGCCCTGGAAGTAGCCGTACGAGCAGACATAGAGATCGAGGAAACCATCGCGATCGTAATCGCCAAGCGCCGCGGCCGTCAGCGAGGCTTGCTCCGCGGAGGGCGGGAATCCATTGTGCGCCAGGGTGAATTTCCCGCGCCCGTCGTTGAGGAAGAGCAAGGGCGCGGACTGGGTGATGAGGATGAGGTCCTGGCGCCCCCGGTTGAGCAGATCGGCGAAAAGCGCCATGGCCGTCGCGTCGAGCAAGTCGACGCCTGCTTGTGGAGCGATGTCTTCAAAAACGCCCGGCTTCGATTGCCGGTACAGCCGGTTCGGCAAACCTTGAGGCTGGCACACGTAGATCTCATCGTGCCCGTCCCCGTCCGCATCACCAACGCTGATGCCGTAATTGCCAAAGATATCGACGCCGCTTGCCTCGTCCAGCACCGCGCGCCAGTAATTCGTGTCGCGGAGGAGGTGTGTCGCGTAACTGGGGTCCTGGCCGAAGGCCGCGCTCGTGACGTCGGCGAAGATGAGTTCAGGGGCAAAAACACTCACGGCCTGGAGAGGACGCCAGCCGGCGATTCTCCATTCCTGTTCAGCCTGGCTGCCGCTCTTGCCCTGCGGCTCCCACTCGATTTCCCATTCTCCCGACATTTGCCAACGGGGCAACGGGGAGGTTGAACGTGTCCCGGCACTGCCTGAGGCGCCGCTCAATTGAAATCGAAAGCGCGCCACGAGGTTGGTTCTATGGGCCGGGTTTGCCTTACCCTCCGAGGCCTGTTCACCCCTCGAGCGGACTTCCGTGCAGTCCAGTTGGGCGAGAGTGATTGGGGCGTGCCCTTGCAGCCAGCGCCGAGCATCAGCGGCGAATTCGTCGCGGTCCAGGCTGGGCGCCCTTGGATCGCTATCGGTCCATTCGGCGCGGCGCACGATAAAACAGGCGTCGTTGCGCAGGACGGTTTCTCGCTCGGGAGCCAGGGAGATGCTGCGGTAGCGGGGTGACAGACAATTCTCCAGCCCGGCGCCACCGGCGAGCAGGGCGGAGCGCAACGCCTCGAGGGAATTCGAAATGGCTTGGAAGTTTTGCTCGCAAGCAAAGCGGTGGGCCGAAAACCGAGCCAGCGCCTGATTAACAGGAGTCCAAGCTTTGCGGGTTTGGCGGGTCTGCTCGGCAGGATCGGAAGTAGCGATGAGAAAGGCAGGCGGAGCCGAGGCGCCCCCCGCACTCCACAGCCCGCGCCCACCCGCGGCCCAGGAAGCCGCGACGAGTCCGGCGCCTGAACGCAGAAAGCGGCGGCGCGAGAGGTTCTGGATGTTAGTGGTCGGCTTTAGGATTTTGACCTCGAAGACCGCTCACCGCTCGAGCGCAGAGACGCTTAGGGCGGAAAAGAACTCTGTCCACTGAAACTTCCTTGGGGTTTTGGTGCGTTTGTGAGTCAAGTTTTTCGCTCAGTTTTCTCCGAGGTCAGTTCTCCTTGCTGGTCGTCTCCAGTTTGCGAGCCGCCTCTGCCCTCTGTTGTTCCGAACGCTTCTCGGCCTGCGCCGCCAAATCCGCGCGGCCAAGTCTACGATAGAGTCGAGCGAGTTGCCACTGCAGTTCCCCGGATGAATCGGTGGGGGCCGCCGCTTCCAAGTCTGCGAGAGCGCGCTCGTTGTCGCCCAAAGTGAGATAAGCTTTGGCGCGGCTCCAGCGAGCCACTAGAAGACCGGCGTCGAGCTCGAGGGCCTGATTCAACAGCTCGAGCGCCGGCTGCGTTTTCCCCAATCGCTGTTCCGTGTCGCCCAATTCGAAGGCGACCAGAGGGTCGGTAGGATCCAGTCGCCAGGCCTGCTTCAATTCGCGCTCTGCCGCCGGCAGATCCATTCGCCGGCGATAGACATGACCAAGGCCGGCATGTAAGAGGGGGCACTTGGGGTCCTGGGCGAGTCCAAGGCCGTATTCCCGCATCGCGGCGGGCTCATCGTCTTCCTGCTCGGCAGCAAGCGCCTTCATCGCATGGAGGTAAGCTTGAAAACGCGGTGAGGTCGATGCCCGGCGGTAGGCCGACTCGCTGACGCGTAAGGCTTCGCGCGTTTGGAGGTAAAGCCCCTGCGGAGACTCGTTTGCGCCGTTGAGGGAATCGTCACGCCGTTGGCGTTCCGCACTCTCCTCTGAGGCGCCCGGCCTGCCTTCGCGAAGGGTTTGCGCCAGCCCCGGATAGCGTGTCTGGATGGCTTCCGCTTGCAGGCGCCGGTTCCAAACGCTGTCGGAAGCGACATCCGACAAGCGGCGGGAGCAGGCACGGGCTTCATCCAAGGCGACGCCGCCCAACTCGAACCAGACGGCTGCCGACTCAGGCTGCAGTTCAGCGAGGCGGGCCAGCGATATGCGCGCGGGATGCGATTCACCTGCGCCCCAGGACACCATGGCCCGGGCCCAGAGGACATCGCGCGGCTTCGTAGCCGCAACGCTAACCTTCAGGTCAGCATCCGCCGCCTCGAGATCAGCTTCCGCACCCCTCGAGTCCCCATTCAGAATCCGCGCGGCCGCGAGCAGCAGGCGCCCGGCGGCGCCTGATGGCGCGGCCAGAAGTGCGTCTGCAATCCCGCCGGCCGAGCCACCCGGATGCGAGTACGCCAGCGCCAGCGCATGGTTCCAGAGGGCTGGCTGGCACTCCCCTTGAGTTTGGGCGACCTGCTCGTAGATCTCGGACGCCTGCTCGAATCGCTCCTGACCGAGCGCTCGCTCGGCAGCCGCCCACTGGGCTTGGAAATCTGAAACTCGGGGTGGCGCATCCGCCTCAGCATGCTGCACGCAGGCCCGCTCTGCCGATTCAAGACTCCAAGCGAAATCCACGGGCCAGGGCGGAAGCATCGCGAAAGCGCCCTCGATCCGTCGCAGACGAGTGTCCGCCGGAGTGGAAGGGGGACGCGCGCTGGCGTGGCTGGTCTCCGTGGTCAGGACCGCGCTGGGGGCCGTGTAGGAGCCCAGGAACTCCAGCGCTGAGGTGGGGTCAGTCTGCGAAACCGGGGAAGGATTCTGGGGCGGCGCCGCGCTCTGCGCTATCGCCGTCAGCGTTGCCCCTAGAAGAAGCATGCTGACTGCGACGATTCTTTGTACCGAGGCCTTCACGCGTTCAGGTGTAGCACGCGGTAGCACAAAATGCAATTAGAACGGGCTGCCAATCGTCGGCAGTAAACCCTCCGCGAACTCGGCAACGTGCGGGTAGAAATTGATTGGTGATGAGAGCTATGGCCGGATTGATAAAGTAGCCTACTAATGTGAGCTATCGAACTCCTTCGGGCCCCCGACCAAGGCCCACCGACTACTTGAAGGGTACCCCGCTGGTTGATAGACTGTAGTCTGGCGACCACCCGAAATTCCGCTTCCGCCATCTTCTCGAGATTTCTTATCCCCGCTAAATCAGCAACATGCAGCTACAGCCCAACGTGGCAGATTTTAACTTTTTGGACCAGTGCCCAAATGCGGTAAGAAGACGGGGATCAGTCCGCCCGGTATGTCCCGGTGTGCTCGTTGCATGCCCGTCAACTGGTCACCGGTTTCGGCCGGCTGGATTCCGGAATGGAAGGGCGTTTCACAGGCGGAATCCGTAGGCTTGAGCGAACCAGCTAAAAGTACTTGAGGGCCGGTATATGCAGATTTCTGCATATGTGTGTCAAAGAGGGACAGAGGAAGGGCCTTTTTTCACATTGTGAAAGTCTTGCAAAACTTTATTGCATTTAGATACAAGCAGATAGGAAAAATCTTATCGTTTTTTGCACCGTTTCCCACCTTCTCATTTCCACGTGGTAGGCTACTATCATGGAGCAAGAGATGCGAGCTGCGAGGGTACAGGCTGCGTACACATGGGAAGGAGGGTAAAACATGGTCAGAGGAGAAGCGATCGATTTTGGTGCTGGCGTATGGCGATCGGCCGTCCGATGGCTTGCTTGGGCCACAGGGAGGACGGCATCGGCAGGCAGGCAGATGCTGCGTGCCAGATTATTCCTCACCGGGCTGGCGCTCATTGTGGCCGCTGGTAGCTGGCGTCCGGCGCCCACTCTTGCCCAGCTCCCCGCGGGGGAAGAAAGTGCGGTCGGGGGCCGCCCACTGCTCGGTCGCGGCTGGGGAGTCGGTTCGGGCGTTCCCGGAGCTTTGCCTGCCGCCGGAACTGCAACACTGGGATGTCCCGACCCTGCGCCGCGAGCTTTGGTGGCTGCCCCTGGAGTGGGTTGGGCGACTCCATCACCGTGTCCGGACCCCGCCGCCGCGGCATCCTCGGCAGGACCTTTTTGGCAAGAAACAGCGGGCCACGGCATGGCCGCCGATGTCCGTGAGTTTCCAGCAGCTTCGGCCTTCGATCCACGGGAAACGCCGGGGGTGTGGCATTTCTTGGCCAAAGTGAGTCGTCTTTGAGCATTGACGCGTTCCCGCGAGGTTGTTAAGATGGGTTGATTTCGCGGTATTGAGGAGAGTCTCTTATGGACCGTTTGACCCGCCACGAATTGAAGCAGGACGAATTCAAGGAATCGCTGGACCAACTCGAGCAGTATATGACGGCGCATTTAAGGGAAATCGTGACGGTGGTGATTCTGGCGATTGTCGTGGTGGGCTCGGCGGTCGGCATGAAGTACTACCTCAGCGAGCAGGAAGCCAATGCGAATCTCGATCTTGCCACCTCCCTGAGGACTTTCCAGGCCTATGTGGGGACCGTCGCGCCGGGAAGCATGCCCCCCGGTACGGAAAGCTATCCGACCACCGCCGACAGGTACAAGGCGGCGCTGTTGAAATTCAACGCCATTACAGCCAAATACCGCATGTTCCCCCGGCCGAAAGCCGTGGGTATTGCGCTTTATCACTCGGGACTCTGCGAATCCCGCCTTGGAAACACCACCGTGGCCATTAATACCCTGCAAGAGGCCAGCCGGGATGGAGACCGCGACATCGCCTCATTGGCTCAGTTGGCTCTGGCCGACGAGTTTCTCAAGACCGGCAAGACGCAAGAAGCAGACAGAATCTTTCAGAACCTTGCCGACCATCCCACTTTGACGGTGTCCAGGGCGACAGCGCTGATGGCGTTGGCGGATTCCATGAAGAGTTCCCAGCCGGCGCGGGCGCGGCAGCTTTACGATCAAATCCGGAAGGAATTCGGCTCGGAACCCGCCGTGGCGCAAATCCTGAGGGAAGAGATGGCGGACCTGCCGCAGGGCGGCGGCGGGCAATAGCCGCGGGCAGACGCCATTCCGCCGAACGGTCGCAACGCCCGTCCTCAAAGACACATCGGTGTGACCATTCCAATCCAGCTAGAACGGCAACGTCGCCGCTATGTCCGATCCAACGTTGAAAACCCCTGCCGCCGGCGCCATGAGCGAGACCGATCCCTCGGTGCGGCGTGAAGTTCGCCTGCGCACGAACCCGCGGGCGTTTGGTTTCTGGCAGCGTGTTCAGATTCTCCTGGCCAGTTGGGCAGGTTATCTTGCCGTACTGCTCGTCGGGCGCAGCCTGCGCTGGGAAGTTTACGGTTGGGAAAACTGGGAAGCCGCCAGGAAGCTGGGCAGAGGACTTATTTACACCTTCTGGCATCGCGAGATTTTTTCCGCTTGCTGGTTCTGGAGAAAACGCGGAATTGTGGTGATGACTAGCCGGAACTTTGACGGTGAGTACATCGCCAGGATTATCCAGAAGCACGGCTACGGAGCGGCGCGCGGCTCCAGCACTCGGGGAGCGTCGCAGGCCCTGACGGAAATGATCGAGTGCTTACAGAAGGGACGAGATGCGGCTTTCACCATCGACGGACCACGCGGGCCGCGATGGGTTGCCAAACGCGGCTCGGTGATGCTTTCCAAGGCGAGCGGCGCCGCCATTCTCTGTTTTCATGTCGCCCTGCGTCGAGCCTACGTCTTTCGCCGCACCTGGGACTTGACGCAGTTCCCTTATCCCTTTTCGCAAGCGGCGGTATTTATCGCGCCGCCCATCGTGGTTGCGCCGCAGGCCGGCGAGGAGGACCAGGCCTCCAAGCTCCAGCAAGTGCAGGCTGCTCTCGATGAACTGCGGCGGCAAGGGGAAGCGTGGGCATCGCGGGGAGCGAACGCGGAAAATGGAAAATGGAAAATGGAAACTGGAAAATAGAAGGTTGAAAATGGAATGCCGAACTCGAATTTCGTTCCCCAGTTTCCAATTTCCAGTTTCTATTTTCTAATTTCCAGCCTCTGCTTCGTGTCCATTCGGCAACGCTGCTTAACTCCGCGTTCCTGAAGTGCCAGACCTAATAGCGGGACGAGCCCGAAGCATCCAACAGCAGGACCCAGTCGTCGGTTCCCTCGTGATTCTTGCCGGGAGGCGTGAATTGCCGAGTCCCAGCGCTCGAAATCGGCCCTCCGGGAATCTTTGTATACGCCCCATTCGTAGGGTCGAACCACGCACCATGGGCAGGCGCCTTCAATCTTGCCATATTCGCCGTGATGGTTCGCGCCGTGGGCATGTAGACGATTAGGTAGGATCCGCCGGGAGTCTTGGCGGCCGTGCAATAATCGCTCTGGCTGACCCGCGTGTCGAGAGTGCCGTACGTTCCCAGACCGCTGGTCACCACCGTGTGGTCCTGGTCCGGGACCAGGTCCTGCCAGGGCAGCGAAGAGAAGAACTTCTTCCAGATCGTAAGCTGGGTCACCCCCACCGTATCGATATGGGACTCCCAACCGGGAGGGAAACTCCAGGTGTACTTGTTGCCGTAGAATTGCCCTTTTCCGCCGGTCAGCATGGTCCAATATTCTTCGCGCCTGAGTACCGAGGGCGTCCCAAAATCCGGCGGCTTGCCCACGTCCTCCCAATCGTAGTGCGCCTCAACCAGGAAGGTCGGCACGACCGGCGATTGGTTGTAGCTGTGGAGCATTTGCATATAAGTGGGCGAGTAGGTGTACGTCGCGTTCAGGGAAATAATCGGCGCCCAGGTCGGGTCGTCCAAGGTAGAGCTTGTGCACACGTTGAGCTCGGCGGTTTGAAGGTGTGCCGGGTCTTCGGATTTGATTCCTTTGGCGACGGCCTGAACCAAAGCGTCATCCTTGGGATCCTTCCAGCTATTGAAGTCATTGCCGTTCAACCAGGCGACGTTCGTAAAACGCTTGTAGCGCCGGCCGAGATACTGTCCGTAGGAGTGGGCGGAGGCAAGCCCGTTGTTGCGCAGCGTGGGAAGCCACGCGATCGTCTCGATGGGATCGATGAAGACCAGCAGGCCGTGCTTCGCCGCAAGCGTGACCACGCGGTCGAGCCGGGCGAAGTAGGCCTCGTTGGGCTTGGTCAAATCGTAATGCGCGAAATCGCTCCCGCCGGAAACGAATCCGGTGAAAGGCCGAATGCCATCAGGCGTGCTTCCTTCTTTGTTGTCGCGATAGTCCGAGCCGGCGCAGGCCACGTCAATCCACCCCATCGCATTAAATCCGTGCGCCTGCCGATTGGCAAAGTAGAATTCGGCCTGGGGTTCAGTTAAGCGTCCCATTAATCCTTGCGGCGTATCACCAATGATCAGGAAGGGAACATTTTTCTGGTCGACCAGATAGCGGCCGTTCGAGCTGACCTTCACTGGGTAAACCGCCGCGCTGCCTCCGGCAGCCTGCGGAGGGGCAGCCAGCAGTTGAGAACTCGCAACGAACGTTGCGAACAATCCGAAGACGGCGGCTGGTATTCTCGCCGTGTGGCAATTCGTGAGAGTAGCTTGCATGTGTGGCCTCGGTCTCGACTAATTTGGGAATTCGTTCAATTCGGACTCGCAGATCGCCGCGTCCCGGCGGCTAATGCCTTGCACTTCCTGGCACTGGGGGCGGCGGTCCATAATATCAGACGGATGCTTCCCCAAGATATTCAAATGCCTAGTCAGACCATCCGCGGTTCGAGTGTTTCCTAAACCGTGGGTCGGGGGTTCGAATCCCTCCAGGCATAACATTCTAAATGACTTAGCTGTTTCTTGAACAACGGTTTTCACGACCTTCGCACCCATACGACGCGAAATCAACAGCCCTTCAAAACAAGGGACTTAGGGACAAAAATCAGAGGATTGTCGCCGCGAGGTGCCTAAGGGGTGGATATTCGTTTCGGGGTTTGTGATGTCGATTGGGCCTTCGAAGCCGCAGAGGTGCATATTCGACCGAATCTCGGTCGTGTGAGTTTCCCTTGAATCTCTAAAATGATGGCCGAAACTTCCTGGATAGGCAGGATGGTTTTCAGAGGATGATCGGGGCTACGAAGCGGGCTCACTGAACACCGTGACCGCATTTTGCATGAGCTTCATTTCCGCCAGCGAGAGCAGGAATGCCAGCGTCGATTCGGCTCCCTGGTTCATGTTAACTCGATCCACGTGCAATGCGTCGCAACAGCCGCCGGAATGGACGGAGTGAAGTTCCAACCCGAGATCGTTCCAGCCCAAGAACCAGTCGAAGGCGCGATGGGCTTGTTCGTACCACCACGAGTCCGAGGTTGCCCGGTAGGCCTCAAGACACGCCGACACCATCGCTTGAGCCTCGATCGGCTGCTGGTCGAAGGCCGGGCGTATTCCCCCGCGCCGATAAAATCCGTTGCTGCCGATGGGCCGGAAGCACCCACTCTCGGAGGTTTGCACCTTCACCAGCCACCGCAAAGCATCCAAGCCCCGGTCGAACGCTTTTTTATATCCGTTAACACGCCCGCTGAGAATCAGAGCGTGCGCGAGCTTGGCATTGTCGTAACTCAACTCCTCTTCAAACCAGGGCCAATCCGGATGGGAGGCCCTGTCGAAAATATCCATCAACCGCGCCCTCAGCCCTTCGCGGAGTTGAGTGACCAAGCGGTCGCCGCTCAGACGGCGCAAATATTCATGGATGCCGATGAGGCAGAATGCCCATGCGCGCGGTGAAGTGAACGTTGCGACCGCCGGCAATGCCCGCGCGAAGAGTTGTCCGGCCATAATCTGAAAACCTCGATGCGGGGAGCGTCCTACGCCCACACCCAGCGCCCACAGCGCGCGGGCATGACAATCCTCAGATCCTTGTTCATCAAGCCAGCGGCGGTCAAAGCTCAGGAAATTATGGAACCGTTTCATTTTGTCATCAAAGGCGTAGTTCAAGAAAGCGGCGTAAGTGGTGGAAAGCGATTGTACACGTGTTGGTTCCTCTTTCAGCTCATCGAGCAGGGTCGAAAGAATGAAGGCCCGGGCGTTGTCGTCCGTGCAGTATCCCTCGGAAAAATTCGGCACGGTCAGAATCGCGTGTTGGAAAATGCCGGTCGAGTCGGTCATCCGAGAAAGATGGTCCAGTCTTAGCTGCGGCAACTCCCGCGGTTGCTGGTCGAGAGTCTTCGTCGCGAACAACTTCCGGGACAACGAGGCGCCCTGGAGGCGAGCTTGTTCGAAGCTGTGCATGTAGAGGCGCGCCACGTTGCTCC
>JBEKMN010000098.1:0-21394 GCA_050008495.1 Terriglobia bacterium
GTTGCAACGCAACTTGCCCGGGAAGCACGCCATCTGGATCGCGCCATAAGCGCCGCGGACATTTTTCAGGCCTGCCGAAACGCGTGGACCGCGTGTGCTCTGCAAGCTCTCATGGGACATCCGATGCGCCTCACGCCGTCGATTTTCGCTTACAGCATGCTTTACCCATACACCGACAATTATCTCGACGACCCGTCGACCTCTCTGGCGGCCAAGCTCGCGTTCAGTGGCCGCTTTCGCCAGCGCCTCGAAGGACACTCGATCCCCGCGCTCAATGAGCAGGAAGCCACCATTTGGCGCCTTGTCGAGATCATTGAAGAGGAGTATCCCCGCAATGCCTGGCCAGAAGTCTATGCCAGGCTGCTGGCGATTCACGAGGCGCAAGAAAACAGCGTTCGCATGCTGCGTTTCGGCTCCTCACCGGAGGATGTCGACATTCTCAGACTGAGTTTTGAAAAGGGGGGCACATCCGTGGCGGCGGACGCCTGCTTGGTTGCAGGCTCGCTGTCGTCCGAGGAGGCTCGGGTCGCTTTTGGTTGGGGAGCGCTGTTGCAGTTGGAGGACGACCTACAGGATCTACAGCAGGATCTACGCGAAGGCAACCGCACGATCTTCACGCAGGCCGTTGTGGACGCGCGCTCTTGTGTGGGGAGCAGCGCTTCACTGGACGAACTCACGACGCGCATGCTGCATTTTGGCAACCGGGTCATGCGGCAGATTGAGCGCATGCCCACGAATCGCCCGTCTCTCCCCGGCACAGCCCTCAATCACCGACGTTTGAAAGAGATGATCCGCATGAGTTGTTCATTGCTGCCGGTCTGGTCCGCGGGTGATTCCGCCAGGCACTTTACCGGCGAGTATCTTACGCACCTGGAATCTCACTCGCCCTTCCGCTTCGCCGCTCTTGCCAAGAGGCGCAAGAAGTTGGCCCGTTGGACGAGTCCCTTGACGCGAATGTTCGAGTCGTCCCTTGAAGAGGAAGAGGACGTCGCGGCGCCGCTCCTTCTCGCAAACTTTTTGCTGCCGCGCGCGGCCTTACCGTAAATCCTGGATTGGTCTTATGTGACAGATACGCTGGCGCTTATCGGCCTCGTCGACCGGCCCCGCAGTCTTCGAGTCCCACGGCATCGTGCCGGCCGTTTCATTCCGCGAAGGCCGGGCATGGGGCCAGCGATGCTCGGTCCCAGGCGCTGGATAACTTGCGGCCGTGTCACCTTCTAAGTAGGGTAGATTCCCTGTGACGGCGTGTTTACCTATGCCACGCCGCCGATTTCCGGCGGGAATTTCTCATGTCAAAAAAACGGGGCAGCGGAATAGAGCCCGCATCGATCGACGTCCGGAGCGCTGTAGTCCAATTTCAGGTCTCTGGTTCAGCTTCCGGAAGTAAGGTCGGCCCCCTGAGCTCGGCGGCTCGAGCATTGCCGGCCATGCGCTAATCGGGGCTCTGGTCGAGGTCGAAGCATTGGGATGGTTCCGGCCGGGAGCAAGCCATGGATGGAAATCGCCATTGAGCAGTGCACTGCGGCGGCCCGCCCGCCGACGCGGTGGTCAACGCAACTGCCGGTGCACGGGAGCGACCGCGGAAAAAAGGCGAAGGCATTTCGCCATTAGGCGCAGCCGGGTGCCACGCAGCGCGTCGGAGCCTCAACTCCGTCCGGTTCGGCCGTAAAGCTCCCCTTCCTCACTCCCTGAAATGATAAGCGAACTCCGCTGCCTTCGCTGGCCGCGCGTCGGTCCGGGCGCCCGAAAAAAACCGTTTCAGTATTTGGTCGGCCACACACTGGCCAACGGCGTGCCGACTCCAGCAAAGCATGGCGGGTGGATTTGGCATCAGAAAACCGAAGTCGTTTGGGGCCACCTGCCCGCTAGGGTGGAGATAGCGCCAGTATCCATTCCCACTCTTCTTAACATACCCAGAGCGAGTGGAAGCGGAAGCACGGCACGTTCCAATCTGCAGCGCCACAAAGGCCATGAACCTCTGCCCCGCAGTGCGTGCCAGGGAGCGCTGCGGGTGCGACGCCCCCCGGTACATGGCGGCGCGACCAGCCACGTCCATTTGCCCGCCCTCGTGCCTTCCTAAGATAGTCGCAGTGGAGGCCCAAGGTCTTTCCCAATTTTCCGGGTATTAAGCCCTGAAGGGGGAAGGCATGGGACTGACCAGGTACACGGTCTACAAGTACTGCAGGACGGCCAGGGGCTGGAGGTACTGCCGGCCAGCCTGCGCGGCGAACGGGAAGCTGAAGCCTAATGTTGTAATGGTAGCCGGAAAGGAGGAGGCGCACCGTGAGGGCTACTACGTCCTGAACGTCGGCGGGAAGTGGGTGCGGGCGGGAGATACCGCCGCAGAGGCTCAGCAGGCGCAGAGGAACCGGCTCGCGAGGCAGCAGTACGAGAGGCAGACGGGCGAGAAGCTGCCCGAGCCGGAACAGAAGGGCGAGCTCCTCAGGGACGCCATCGACGCCTATCTCGGCGAGCTGGAGGTCAAGGTCGCCGGGAAGTCGCGCCAGCCGAAGACGCTCGCAGCGTCCCGCGTCGCGTTGAACGAGTTCGCCGACAAGAGCGGCCTCAGGCTCCTCAGCCAGGTCACCGCCAAGGCGGTCGCCGCGCACATGCCCTGGTGCGTCGGGCACAGCCGCACGAGGAGCGCCAGGACCGCCGCAAACAAGTTCCTGCTCATCCTCCAGTTCCTGAAGCACGCCGGCGCGGTCCCCATGGTCGGCGTTGGCAGGTCTGCGCGGCCGCTCGGGATGAAGGACGCCCCGAGGTACGTCGAGCCGCCCGTAGAGACCTACACAGAGGACGAGCTTGCCAAGTTCTTCTCCGCCTGCGGCCCCAGGGATGAGGTGGTGTTCCAAACGTTTCTCAGAGCGGGCCTCCGCGAGCAGGAGCTCGCCACCCTGCGGAGGCAGGACTGCGTGCTCGCCGGACCGGCGCCCTGCCTGAGGGTCGCGGAGCGACCCGAGTACTCTTTCACGCCCAAGTGGTACCAGGTCCGCGACGTGTCGATCGACCCCGCGCTGGCGGCAATCCTGGCAGCAGTGCCCGCATGTGGGGGCAGTCGCTCCCATCAAGACCTTGTGTGTCCAACCGGACTCGGACAGACCGGCCGAGCTGTCGCGACTGGCCACAGGCTTCACAGTCGAGGGAGGGGCCGTTGCATAACACAAGGCGACTCTTGTTCGTGATGCCAAAAGCGCATGGGAATCTGGGGCGCTTTCAAAGTGCAGTGATCCCATTTTCCGGGAAGGGCGTTTCCCAGGCCGAATCCGGCTTAAGTGTTGGGAAGGGCTGTTATCGACAGCTATCGTTTTCCGGTCTGGGCCATGCGCCAGCGCTCGCGCTGCGGGGTGCAACTTCCGGGTTCCCGTGACTCGGGCGCAGCGCCCGGCACGAACCGAGACTTCCTGACATTAGGGCCAGCTTTACCACTCACAGCTTTACCGCTCACTTGCTCATGGGCTGAACAGTTGTTATGGTGTAAGCCACGTCAGGAGGCAAATATGACGAAATGGATTCTCACGGCGGCCTTGATCGTTTCGGCGCTCCAGTCGACCGCGATAGCGCAATCGAAAGACGCTCTGGTCGGCACCTGGAAGCTTATATCTTCCAAGGATATGACCGAGAAGGGTGAAGTGAGAGACTCATATGGCCGGAATCCCACAGGCTTCCTCACATACACGGCTGACGGCCGAATGATGGTGATAATTACCAATGATGGGCGCAAGCCACTTTCCGTTCCCGACTGGATCTCGTCTCCAGCCGAGGAACGGGCGGAAGCATTTGCCACAAGCCTCGCATATGCGGGGAGTTACACTTTCTCCGGTGACAAAGTGATTCACCATGTTGAAGCCGCGTCGGTGCAAAACTTTGTGAACACGGACTTCGTACGCTTCATCACGAAGGTTGATCGCGACCGCTTGATTCTGCGGGTCCCCCCTCTGCTAAAGGGAGGCGAGCGAGTCACGCAAGAGCTCGTTTGGGAACGGATGAAGCCCACCCGATAGGTTCTAATTGATCCAATGGCGAAATGTTCCCCGATAACTCCTCACGGCGTAATGGCGAGTAATCCATTGACGGCGGATAAGTCTACCCTTGGCGACTACTCGTTACTGATGCAAGGCGATAGGAGTCTGGTCTACTTTCAAAGCGCAGTCGCCCTCTCTTCCGAGAAGCTCGTCTCCCAGGAGCAATCCGGCTTGGGCGGCCGGAAGGGTCGTTCTCCCTTGTGGCCATGCATGCCAGTCGATTCCGCGACTGAGCATTTGCGGAACGGAATCGCAGCGGAGGCGCACGCAAGAATTGCGGGAGCAAAAAGCCGTGGGGCGACCTTGCGGCGGGAAGTTCATCCGGCACAGGAGGTCCTGGAAGCAGGAGGCAAACTGTTCGCTGTTAACTGTACACTGTTGGCTTGTTTTCACCAGCGGAAATTCTCCACCAGCATGATGTTGCTAGCGGCGATGTCGCGCTGGGCGTATAGGATCCAGCGGCCATCCGGGGAGACGCTGAACCCAGGGTACTCGAAGCGGGGCACTCTCTCGGGCGTGGCGACCTTGGTCACATGGCGCGTGGCGAAACTGAAGGACTCAATGTCGTACGTTCTGGCATTGTAGTAGTAGATGCCGTCCTGACTCAGACCCCAATACCCCCATAGACTGGCCCCAAGTTGGTCAAAGACGAGGGTTTCCCCACCGCCTTCCACGGACACCTTCCACAGCCCAGGTACGGTGAGGCCTTTCGCGTAGTAAAGGGCTTTGCCGTCGTAAGATTCGAAAGCAGCGAAGCCGCCTCCAATCGTCACCTGAACGGCCCTGCCGCCTTCGGCTGGCCTCTTCCACACTTGCCAGTTGCCTGTACGGTCGGAAGCAAAGTAGATCCATCGGCCATCTCTTGACCAGCTTGGCACTGTTTCTTGCCACTTCTCGCTAGTCAAGCGCCGTGGCGGGCCGCCTTCCACGCCCACCACATAGATGCCCTCGTTACCTTTCGCATTACAGTCGAAGACCACCTGCCGCCCATCGGGAGACCAGCGGGGTGTGCCCGCCATCGGGCCAGCGAAGTTGGTTAACTGGACGAGCTTAGACCCGTCGCTGTCGGAGACCCAGACCTCGCAGCAGTTGCCCGAGCGTGACGACGTGAACACAATCCTCTTCCCGTCCGGGGAGAACTGTGGGCCCATTTCGTCTTCTGTCGAGGCAATAAGCTTGGTGGGTGGCTTGGCGCGGCCCGGTCCTCCGGGTACTTCAAACCGCCAGATATTTGTATTGAAATGCCCGTGCACGTAGGCGAGACGTCGCCCATCGCGAGAGAGCGTGGGCTCGTAGGCATTCTCTCTTCCCACGAGGAGCTGCTCAGCCTCGCCTCCCGACACGGAGATCTTCCATAGCCCCCAAGTGCCTCCTCTGTTCGATGAAAAGATGAGATGCGCGCCGTCGGGGGCCCAGGCAGGCTTCCCCATGTCGAAGTTGTCGTCCGTCAGCCGCTTCGGCTCCCCGCCCGCAGCAGAAACAAGACACACACACCCCGCGGCGGGCTTGGATAAACGGAGGAAGGCGAGAGTTAGTCCGTCGGGAGAGAAACAAGGATTATAATCCCCCCAGTATATTGACGGCGGAGAAGTCACCGCACGCTTGTCTAAGCTCTCGACCGAGAGGACAGAGATCCTCACCAAGTCTTGGCCCGGGACCTCCTCCACGAAGGCCAGAAACTTTCCATCCGGCGACCAACCGAGGCTTTCAGTCCGCCAATAGCCTCCCAGACGTGGCGAGTAAAGCTTGCGCTCGGGACCGCCAAGAGCGGGGACGAGGAAGATGCCATCCTCCGTCTCGGTGTGACGGAGAAAGGCAATGTAGCGGCCGTCGCGGGACCAAGCGGGCGCGCGATCAACCGCCGGATTTGTCGTGAGGCGCAGGACGCTTTCGGTACCGATCACCTTCACGTAGATGCCCCAGTTGTCCCCCTTCCCTCCATTCCACGCAAAGGCGATCTGATTGCCGTCCGGCGAAAAGGACGGGTCGTCTTCTTCGCCGGGAAAGCTGGTGAACGGAACAGCCCTGAGGGGCGGCGACGCAGGCTGCGTTGGGGCCGCACGGCGCAGAATCCGGTCGCGCAGCCCGGTGACGTTGAGGGCGAGAAGCACCGCCACCACGGCTACAACCGCGCCGCCGCTCGCCACGACAAGCCAACGCCTACGGTAGCGGCGGTCTGTGACTGCCGTCGGAGGTCGGGGCTCATGGAGCGCCGCCACGCCCCCCCCTGATTCCGTGTCGCGCTTCAGGCGCTTCAGGTCGGCGCGAATGTCGGACGCACTCTGGTAGCGCAAATCGCGGTCTTTCTCTAGCGCCTTGTTGATAATGCGTTCCAAATCCACCGGGCAGTCGGGATTCAGCCGCACTGGTGCCGTAGGCGCTTTGTGGAGAATCGCGTCAAAGATGAGCACGGAAGTTGTCCCGGAAAAGGCGGGGTGGCCCGTCACCATCTCATAAAGCACCGCGCCGAAGCTGAACAGGTCCGTCCGTGCGTCGAGTTCTTCTCCCCGCGCCTGCTCCGGGGACATGTAAGACACCGTCCCCATCACCTCGCCGGGACTGGTGAGCTGCTCCGGTTCGATGGACGCGGTTGGCAGAGCCGAAGCGCCCACCGCTTCCGCCATCCCCCTGGCCTTTGGCGTCAGCTTGGCCAAGCCAAAATCCAGAATCTTCGCCACCCCCCGGCTGGTCACGAAAATGTTCGCCGGCTTGATGTCCCGATGGATGATGCCCTGGCTGTGCGCCGCATCAAGGGCATCCGTGACCTCGATGGCGATCTCCAGCAGTCGTTCCAGCTCAATGGGGCGGCCCTGAATCTGGTGCTTCAGCGTCATGCCATCCAGGTACTCCATGGCGATGAATGCCTGACCCTCGTATTCGCCGATGTCGTAAATCGTGCAGATGTTGGGATGATTCAGGGCGGAGGCAGATTGCGCTTCGCGCTGGAAACGCGCCACCGCCTGGGAATCCTTGGCGACGGCTTCCGGCAGGAATTTGAGTGCGACAAACCGATGGAGGCGAGTGTCCTCGGCCTTGTAGACCACACCCATCCCTCCGGCCCCGAGCTTCTCCAGAATGCGATAGTGGGAAATCGTCTGACCGATCATCGGTGAATGGCTATGTGTGGTTGCTAATTACGCCCCAGTGGAAACTAGTATAGCACGCACAGCGAAGGCAAACGTTCCAATGTTAAATCGCGGCAGGAGATATGCGGCGTCGCTCAAATGTGGGCACTGTCGGTGGCAGTCCTAAACTGATGCCGCCGACCTTCTATAATGTCTGGGCTACTCCTGCAAGGCGGTCAAGGATCAACCGTAGATCCTCCTTGGCAGCACCGGCCGGAGCCACGGCGAAGGCGCGGGCTCTGCCTCAGATCTGTCGCTCAAAACTGGGGGTCCTTTAATTGGTCAGGGATTGGAAACCGGAGGAAGGTCTTGTGAGGCCTCCGCCGCTGTGGGGTAGATCTCGATGACTCTGTCGATTTGAGTCAGCTTCAGTACACCTTCGACCATGCCCGTCACTCCGCTCAGACGCAACGTTCCACCCAACTTTTTCAGTTTGGTCAGGCATTTCACGATGGTGCCCACGCCGGAGCTATCCACGTAGGATACCCCAGAAAGGTCGAAAATGGCCGACGTTTCGTGGCGCTGAATGATCTCGTCCACTGCCTGTTCGATCTGCTGGCAGATCGGTCCCATGCGGATGCTGCCTGTCATCTCGAAAACCACGACGCCCGGCCGGATTTGTTTCGTGGTGAGTCTCATGGGTTCTTGCGCCTCACTTCGCGAATTGTGCCGCCTTCAGCAGGAACAAACATCGCACGTCTGGCGCGGCTATTTCAAGTCCGCTCCTCTCCCTCGTAGGGGAACCGGCGGATCAGCCGCAGGCAGCCATCCAGGGCTTCCCAAACAGAATCACCCCAGCCCGAGGGCAGCAACGCAGCAGTTTTCTGATTCACCAGCTTATCGGCCTCGGCAAAGAAACGCAGGCGCTGGCCCGCAGGAGCCGCGGCGTACTCTTTCACCGTGATCCGAAAATTCACGTCCCCATCCGGTTGGCGCTTCTTCATCGCAAAGAAATGGAGTTGAGCCAGTTCCTCGGAAGGGTCGATCTGCGTAAAGTGCCACTGCACCGGCTTGATCCTCCTGCAAACAGATTGACGCGCCGCGGCACGCGTGAAGCCCAATACTGCCATCTTAGGATGTGCCGTCGGCGGTGTCAACACATCGACGCCGGGACGCTCGCCGGCTACTTTTGTCTGCGCGGGTGAGGCATCCATGGCAAAGTCGGTGTTGAAGTACCCCGGTCCGCGGAAGCGGTTGCGCCCTTGCGCAAAGGAGACAGTCGCGCCACCGCAAGGCCCAGGTGGGCCGGACAGGTTGCCGGCATTGAATCCCGTCTCGCAGCCCGGCTGCACGAAACGTGCATTGGGATTGGCGCTTCCATCTGGGAGGAACTGTGGGGGCTGGCAAGGCTTCGGCGCCGAAGGAATAGCCGCACCCTCCCCGCAGGAACTCGCTGAAACGGACGCGCCAACCGGTACCGCGTAGATCGCCCCAAAATAGTTTTGGGGCCAAGATTACCGGAAGGGCGGATTGCTTGAAATCGTCGCTGCAACGTTGCCTGGGACGGGGTCATAAGAAATCCCGACTCCACCAAGGATCAGAGTTATGCAAGACTCCTAGAGGTTGCCAAGTAAAGCGGAATCGGCGCGACCACAAGAAGCTGTCCATGCTCGGAAAGGCTTGATTTATTGCTGCTGGCGGCACAGTTGCAGGCCCTGCATGGGATTCGGCCTGAAAAGTCGGCTTCCCATTGACTGGGCCACCTCTTGGGCTGGATTCGGGTGTGGAAGGGCGTTTTTCATTACAAATCCCGTTGAGGTCGCGCGAAGGGCTTTCTCAAGAGCTACCTGGTAGCCTACTGAATTAACTTGGGAGAGGCGGCGCGACAAAGAAAGGTCATTGCAATGTTCTTCGGCACGCCTTTGGCATACTTCTAAGCACTATGAATTCAGGAGGCTGAAGAGATGTCGAAGCGGGTATGCCGAAAGCCAAACGGTCTCGCAGGGCACGACTTCCTAACTCTTGGCCCCGATTCCCTCACTCGATCCCAGGGGTTGCAGGTATAATCAGGGCTAGCTATGCAACTCACACCAGGCACAAAACTCGGACCGTACGAGGTGGTTTCACTGATCGGTTCGGGCGGTATGGGCGAGGTGTATCGCGCTCGCGACACACGCTTGGATCGTACCGTCGCCATCAAGGTCCTGCCCACCGAACTTTCCGCCAACCCTGACTTCCGACGGCGCCTTGAGCGCGAGGCCCGGACGATTTCCAGCCTCAATCATCCGCACATCTGCACTCTCTACGATATCGGCCGCCAGGATCAGACTGACTATTTGGTTTTGGAGTACCTCGAGGGCCAGACGCTGGCGGAACGCCTCAAGCGCGGATCGCTGCCCACCGAACAAGTGCTTCGCTATGGAATTCAGATCGCCGACGCGCTCGAGAAAGCGCACCGCCAAGGCGTCGTTCACCGCGATCTCAAGCCCGGTAATATCATGCTGACCGAGTCGGGGGCGAAACTGCTCGATTTCGGCCTAGCGAAGGCCGTACACCCACAGCCGTCCTTTGGGCTTATGCGGGAGGGCCAGGCATCCCACCAAAACCTGCCAACCGCGAGTAATCCACTGACGGAAGAGGGGACCCTGATTGGCACTTTCCCGTACATGTCGCCCGAGCAACTGGGGGGCAGGGATGCCGACGCGCGCTCAGACATCTTCGCCCTGGGTGCGGTCCTCTACGAAATGTCCGCAGGGCAAAGAGCTTTCGAGGGGACGGCCCCAGTGGGCGTGATGGCCGCCGTACTGGAACGAGAACCGCAACCGCTCACGGCGGTTCAGCCACTGGCGCCGACGGCCCTCGAGCGGCTGGTGAAGATGTGTCTCGCCAAGGACCCCGACGAGCGCTGGCAGGCAGTACACGACGTGAAGCTTCAACTACAGTGGCTCCTGGAGGGTGGCACGAGGGCGGGCGTTCCGGCGCCGGTCACTGTCCGCCGGAGAACGCGGGAACATCTTGGGTGGGCGGTCGCGGCCCTACTCGCCGCGTTACTTCTAGCCTTGGGCTATTACCATCGCCCGAGTCCGCAGCCAAATCTAGTACGTTCTTCTTTGTTGCCACCGCCTAACGCGTCCTTCCTTCCTTACAATTTCGCCCTCTCTCCGGATAGTACTCGTCTGGCGTTTGTGGCCGTGGGCGCGGACGGCAAAGACACTCTCTGGGTGCGCGCGCTTTATGCCTCCATTGCTCAGCAGCTCAACGGCACCGATGGCGCGAGTTTTCCCTTCTGGTCGCCTGACAGCCGCCACATCGGCTTTTTCGCTGAGGGCAAGCTCAAAACTACAGACATTACAGGCGCCAGGGTCGAGATCCTGTGCGAGGCCCCCATGGGCCGCGGGGGTACATGGAACAGCGATGGCACGATCGTTTTTGCGCCTTTCATCGCCGGGCCGCTGGACCGCGTCTCGGCCCTTGGCGGATCAGCCACACCCGTCAGCAGAATTCCGCGTCCGGGTAGCGGACAGGCCCATCGCTGGCCCTCTTTTCTGCCCGACGGCAGGCATTTCCTCTACTTCATAGACTGGAGCGCCCCCGCTGATGGCCGAGGTAACGGCATCTACGTGGGCTCGCTGGATTCGCCTGATGCGAAACTGGTCTCCTCGGAGTTGGTGGGGAATGTGCTTTTCGCCTCCGGGACCCTGCTCTACGTCCGCGACCGCACCCTGATGGCACAACCGTTCGATCTCGATCGCCTTGAGACGACAGGACCTCCCGTGTCGATCGCCGAGCAGGAATTGCAAAAGGACACGGGCTTTTCGCAGTCAGGTTTCTCTGTTTCCGAGAACGGAGTGGTGGTGTTCCAGTCCGCAGGCGATGCGCCATCGCGGATGGTGTGGTTTGATTCGAGCGGCAAAGAGCTTGGCCGCCTTTCTGATGCTGGTTACAAGGATCCACGGCTCTCAATTGATGGACGCTTCCTTGCGGTCGCCTCCGACGATGAGCACAATGGCAAATACTTTATCCGCGTCTCCGACCTCGGGCGTGGCATCAGCGCTCGGGTTAGTGAAGCGGTAATCGATGAAACGCCCATCTGGTCGCACGATGGCAAATGGATCACCTACGTCAGCAGTACCGGTAACAGCTTCACGATGTATGAGACCGCGGCCGACGGTTCGGGACAGCCGAGGGTCTTGATCAAGGGCGGAGCCATGATGATCCCCAACGACTGGTCACCGGACGGCCATCTTCTGTTCATGGATTTCGCCAAGGGCCATCCTCACGTGGATGTCTACTCTGCTATCGACCGGCGAGTTACAGAATTCGCCGAAGGCGCGGAGGCCCAGTTCTCCCCCGACGGCAAGTGGATCGCTTACACCGCATCTCGTGGCGTTTTGGTCGAGCCCTTTGCCCGCCCTGGCGGACGCATCCAGATTTCCAGCGGCCCCGGTGCCCAGCCACGCTGGAGTCGTGATGGCAGGCAGATCTTTTACATCTCACCCGACCGCAAGCTGGTGGCGGTGAGCTTCGATCCACAGAAGGGGTCGGTCGGCGTGCCGCGCGTTCTTTTTCAGACGCGCATCGTCGCACCTAATTTCGCAACATTTCAATATGATGTCGCTCCCGATGGTCGCTTCCTGATCAACTCATTCCCTTCCGGCACTTCCTCCCCAGTCACACTGATCACCGACTGGACCGCACGCTTGAAGGATCAGTGATCCGGAGAGACGACCAAGTCAAGCTTCCTGGCTATCATCCAATTCCCTGCGGACCTCGACGTCTGGCCCGATTGGTTGCAAATCGCAACAGGTTGGACAGTTGGGATCGCACTGAGGATTTGGCCTGGGAAGTCGCCTACCTATTGAGTCATGATCTCGGGCGCTCAAGGGATCGCGTGCTCATGGCTGGAAGTTCATGCGGCGCAGGAGGACCGGGAAGCGCGGGGCGGAGTGCAGGAGGGTACATTTTTGGATCGCTCTGTCTCCTATCCCGTCAACGCGGCGGGTCTAACGGGAGGAGTCCCAGGGGGCGGGGGATCGCTGAAGCGTTGTCTGCAACAACCCCTCTCCGTGCGGGATGGACCGCGAAGCGGGCCCGCAGCACTGTAGAGCTTCCCTAACCTGAGCCTCCCGCAAACCTGACGGGCGCTGTGGGTTTCGCATTGGACTGGGAATGAAAAGTCGGTAATCACGAATTTATTGGGGTCGAGCAGCAATGTCTTGAGAACTGGTGGTTAAGGTCGGCTCGACTGCTAGAGTCGCAAACTGCCGGCTTGGAGCGGAGGGGGCGTTGCTTTGCTGTCGCGACGCGTGTATAGTCGACGACTAAAGATTGGCTAGAGTACTCTGCAAGGAGGCCTTAGTGATTTACCGATGTCGCCGGCCGGTATTGGTTGCATTCGTTTACCTGGCTACCGCGAACTTGGTGATTGCGGCCCAGGAACCAACTCCAGATCGTGAACCCAATCTCACGGATGAGCAAAAAGAAGATTTCCTCCGGTGCGCCAAGGTGGTGGCCGGCCAACGCCCGAGAGATGCCCCGCTATGTCGTCTGGGCCGTAAGGGACGGGTCGCCTTTCGATTCCGCACCGGATGAGAGTTGCGCGCGTCTGCTTCCTATTAGCGACGGGCAGCAACAAAAGGGCACATTCATTCCTTGAGAGTTGGCTCCACGCTACCTCGGCGAAAGCGGGTTCCTAAAGAATCAACACAAGTGTCAATCGCACGTAACGTCAAAGGAGGATGAAATGAGAAAAGCAATGTTCTTTATTCTGGTTGCCATATTCGCGGCAGCAGGGCTTATGACCCAGGTGGCTATAGCGCAAGAGCAGGAACCAGCGAAAGTGGCCGCCGCTGCAAAGCAGGCGCGCTGGCATGGGATGATCGTCAATATCAACGAGAAAACGTCCTCCCTGGACGTTCGCAGGCAGAAGATCACAAAGACAGTCTACTACGACAGCTCGACCAAGTGGACCCAAGGAACGAAGGTTACAGAAATGAAAGAATTCAAAATAGGGTCGGATGTGATTTGCCTCGGCACATTCGACGAGAAGGGCAATATCCACGCCACACGGATCGACCTGCGGGCGCCGAGGGGGTTGTAGCCGCTACGCAACTAGCACGGAGCTAAATCCCACGCCACACGGGTCGACCTGCGGCGTCGAGATCGAGCTCACTTCGCTCGTGGCAGCGAATCTGCCGCTGCCGGGCAGAGGTGCCCGTGACGGGAAGTTCATGCGCCGCGCGAGGTCCTGAAGGCGCGGGTCGGAGTGCGGCTGTCGGAGGCTATCCGCTACTGGAAGTCCATGTCGAGGGCATAGATTTCCTGCGTGCCTGCTTCGCGCGCGATGAGCGGCGAGCCGTCGGGGGTCACACTGCGCCAAGGAAAGCCCGGAACGCCCTCTGCCAGGTGGGCGTTTCCCAATCTCACAACCTCCTCGGTCTTGCGCGTGGCAACGTCGACCCGATAGAAAACCGGTGGCCCCACAGTTGCCACATCGAAGAACACGTACTTGCCGTCTTTCGACCAGTTCGGGAAGACCGCTCCCGGCTCGCTTAACTTCTCCCACTTTTGGGTCTTGAAGTCGAAAAGCATCAGCTTGTTGTCTCCGGAGGTTAGCGCGGCCACGTAGCGGCCGTCCGGCGACCAACGGGGAGAATAAATCCCTTTTGAGCCGGGCAGCTCTGTGACTCTGTGGGTATTCAGGTTCAGCACATGGATGCTGGAATCGGGCAAGTTGCCACCATACGCGAGTACCAGCGAATTCCCATCGGGAGACCACGTAGGGTCGCCTTCGTTGTGCTCTCCCGAAGTCACTGCCTCGGGAGCCCCGCTATCGGCCGAGATCGTATAGATTTTCGAATGGCCGTCCGCAGGCACGTCACAGAACGCGAGGCGCTTGCCATCCGGCGACCAGCGCGGCAGGAAGACCTTCATGGGAGGGAAGGTAAGCTGGAGCTGGTCGCTTCCGTCCATCTTCATCCGCCACAGCGTGCCTTCCGGCAGCCGGACGTAAGCCACCCACTGCCCGTCTTTCGAAAAGCTCACGCCCTCGGCTGAGATGCCACCGAGATACGGCACGAACTCGCGGAGCCTGGAATCATAAACCGAAAGCTCAGCGTGGGTCTGGGTGCCTACGAAGAAGATCTTCTTGCCGTCCTTACTGACGACCGGGTCGGCATGCTGCATCGGCCCGGTCGTCAACTGCATGGGCCGGCGGCCACTCTTGCCGAAGAGGCGGCCTTCTCGATGCACCCAGATGTTGGTGCTTCCTGCCACCGTCGCCTGAAAGACGTAGTATTTCCCGTCGGGCGTCCAGGTGCCGCAACACTCGCTTCCGCCGGGGTTCCAAGCTGGGAGGAAGCGGTGCAAGTTCGAGCCGTCGGGCGAAGCCTCCCAAATCGAAGGCCGACCCTGCTTGTTGTCCCAAACAGTGAAGCGGAGGTGGCTCTCGTCTGGAGAGTAGCAGAAGGAGTGCGGGAGGTCCGGCGCGCTGAAGAGCTTCCGAGAGCCGGTGCCATCAGCATTGGCGAAATAGACATCCGGACCCTTCGAATAGATCACGCCGCGGCCATCGGGAGTATCGGCCGCGTCGTCCACCACCAAATCACCCACGCGGCGAGCCGAGCCGCCCAGGACCGGGACGCGCCAAATCGTACCGTGCTGCCCATCCGGAGTGGGGCTTGCAACAGTCAGTTCACTGTTCTCTGGCGAAATGCCCCCAACCCAGGCATCCTTGAGCGGCATGGGAATCGGAACCGCATCGCCGCCCGCCGCTGCGACAGCCATGGGAGTGGGGTGGCCACCAACCAGCTCTGCGAAGTAAACTCTCGCTCCATCCGTGACACCCATGTACTTTTCGTGGCCCGTGTGGGTGATTTGGTGAATCCCCAAAACCTTTGGCGCGGACGGAGTGCGGAGCAAGAGCCAAAGCACCACGCTTCCGGCCACTAGCGCGGCGACGCCGGCGAGGGCAATTGCCGCCCAGCGCTTGCTGTAGCGGCGTTCTATGAGCGCCGTCTCTTTTCGCCGGTCATAGACCGGCGCTACAGCCGCCGATCTCCCTGATTCCGTATCGCGCTTGAGTCGAACCAGGTCTGTTCGCATGTCAGAGGCGTTCTGATAGCGCAGCTTGCGATCCTTCTCGAGCGCCTTGTTGATGATGTGTTCCAGCTCCGGCGGCAGTTCGGGATTGAGGCGCAACGCCGGGATAGGTGCACGATTGAGGATCGCCTCGAAGATGGTTCCCGGCGAGTCGCCCGCAAACGCCCGCCGCCGCGTAGCCATCTCATACAGCACCAGGCCAAAGCTGAACAGGTCGGTGCGCTGGTCCACCGCCTCGGCCCGCACTTGCTCGGGCGACATGTAGTCGACCGTCCCCACCGCCATCCCCGTGCTGGTCAGCGATTGCTCTCCTAGCGTGGCCGCGGCGGTTTCCGCCAGCCCCAACTCCCCAGCCTTAGGCACCGGCCCTGGCGGCGCCAGCTTCGCCAAGCCGAAGTCCAGGATCTTCGCCTGGCCGCGTTCGGTAACGAAGATGTTCGCGGGCTTGATGTCGCGGTGGATGATCCCTTTCGAGTGTGCGGCGTCCAGCGCATCGGCAATCTCGATCCCCAGTTGCAGCGCCTCCTCGACCTTCAGAGGCTTGCCCTCAATGCGACCCTTGAGGGTCTGACCCTCCAGGTACTGCATCACGATGAAGCGCTGGCCCTCGTGCTCGCCGATGTCGTAAATCGTGCAGATGTTGGGGTGGTCGAGCGCAGACGCCGCCTGGGCCTCACGCTGGAATCGCTCCAACGCTTGCCGGTCCTTAGAGAGTTCTTCAGGCAGGAACTTCAAGGCGACGGTGCGCTTGAGCCTGGTGTCCTCGGCCGTGTACACCACGCCCATGCCGCCGCCACCCAACTTCTCCAGGATGCGGTAGTGGGAGACGGTCTTGCCAATCATGCGAGGGTTCCGCCTTTGGTGACCATCTTAGGCTGCGCTTGCAGCCAAGTCAACGCAATAGGACCATCCGGGACAGTTCAAGTAGCGGAACAGTTCCCAGGAGTGCCGTCTGGAGCAATATCGCGCCGTGCCGGATCGACCACGAAATCACCCTGGCAACAAATCAGAACTTCCCTAAGAGTCGCAGTGAGACTTATGGATGCTGGACACACAGAATGGATTGGGAATGATAAGTCGGCATCCTGGATAGTGACAAGTTTGTTCTTCCACCGCGTTATAGCTAGCGAGCACAGCCCTTCCCACAGACAATTGCCGAATAGGTCCTCCCTAACGGCGTAGGGTTTGGTTCCATACGTTCGGCTAGAACTTTCAATCCATTAGGGTCGACTTCAGGTTTGGGGTTCAACGAACTCTGCAACGAGCTCCTGACGGCGGCACGGCGCGTTGCCACAACCAGAAAGCAAGCAATCGCTGAAGTGGTTGAGTGGGCCAGTGGAGGCACCTTCAACTACAGCGATATTGGTCGCATGACGGAGGCCGATACTCCGAAGCTTCGGGCGGCAACTGAACTAATGGTGTCAGCCCTTGCCGGCACTCCTCGCTGACCGAGAGCTTCTTTCCTCGGCGCGGTAACCTGCCTGATCCTGGGCGGCGATAGTGAGGGGCGAGGTGGTGGAGGAAGGCCAGGTAGGTGGAAGCGTTGAAGACGGTATCCTGTTGGTAGTGGAAGCGGGCCTGCCAAAGTTCGACCGCGCCCGGGATTTTGACACTCTTATGTTCTCCGGTGACGGGGATCTCCGGCGGATGGCCGATGCGGCTCCAGGTGGCGTGCAGCGTCAAGTCCTGGCGAAAACTGGCTTCATCGGTGAAGATCAGCGCCCGGTTCTCGGTTTGAGCTTTTTTTTAAGGTTGGGATAGGTGTAGCGGCGCCAGCGGTCCTGCTCGCGGGGCTCGGCACGAGCCAGCACCCGGCGGGGCCGCTGCACGGAGAAACCCAGATCATGAAGCAACTTACGCACGTGACCGGGATGATAGACGACGCCGAACTCCTCTTCAATCACCCAGGCGATCATCGGCGAGGTCCAGATTCCGGTGTCCAGCCCATAAGCCACGGGGCCGCTGTCGAGAATGTCGCCGACCCGGCGGTGCTGCGCTTCGGTCAACCGCCGCGGCCGTCCAGACCGGTAACCTTCCAGCAAACCCTCGACGCCCTGGGCCTGATATCGTGCCAGCCACGCGGACACCTTGGAGCGTGGCGCCTTGAGAATTTCTGCCAGATCGCCGCTGGTTCGGCCTTCGGAATTCAGAACTACCGCTTGCAGACGTTTCGCCACGCGGTACGCACCATCGTGCCCTGCCTCCTTACTCAACCGGATCAACCGACGATACGTCTGGGGATGCAACTGCAGCAAGCGAGGAAGCATGGCCACTCCTCCTGGGAGAAGTATGCCATACAAGACCTACTAATGTCCCTTTAATTGTGCGCGGACGCATATCTTCACCGCTTGTCTGTCACGGACGTGATTTTGAACTCGTCCTCTCTCCAAGAAGAAGGAGTATGCTCGTCGAGCCAGCTTCGCAACTCCAGCGTGCTTCCGGAATTCCACATCTTGATAATCCTGCCATTAGCGTCTTTCTGCTTGCCCTCAAATGGCTGGACATTACTCCCCACTAGCTCAACTGCTAGGTCGCACTCGTAATTCTGCTTCTGCTCGCCGCCATAAGCCCCGTCGTTGACAAACCTCGTACTGTCGCATGTGGCCTTGTACGTGTTCCCTTCGTGCTGGACTGTGATCACCCCATTCTCGTAAGACTCAATGAACCAGCCTTGGAGATCGGGGGCAGAAGCAGGTACGGGCTTCTTGCTGCATCCTGTGAAAAGCCCGATCAGCAAGAAAGCGAACGCAACGTCCTTCATATTGCACCCCTGATGAAACTGGAAATCCCTCTAACGAGTTCACGTCTTCAGTGACTCCGGATTGATCCCGGTCGTTGCTTCCGAAGTGAAGCCGGTCGTTTTCGGAGCGAAGCGACGGGGGGAGGAGCCTGACCCCCTATTGTCGGCAGGCTTGAACAGCAACATCAGGCTTCTTCCAGTCGGAGTCAAGCGCAAGTAGCAAGCAAGAGTTGCCCGTCGCGGTGGCCAGCCTCCAGGTGCGAAACCCTATCTGGTGCATCTGGTAGCGTCCGACGCTTCTCCCAACCTCGGCATCCTTCCGGAGCTGGGCAAGCTCATCTGATTTGAGCAACTCATATTGGCCGCTCCTGATCTTGTTCAGAGCCGCAACCTTAAAGGTACACCTAGATCTGAGCCGCCGCGACGTTAATCCACAGCACGGCGGATTTGTTCTAAAGGGCGGCCACGAAGGCACGTCTACTTTTTGGGGCTAGGCCTGGCGTCCCCGGGCATTCAGTCTGTGAATCGCGGCACAGGTCCCGCGCAGGGCGGAGCTGGGGTCGTGGGCGCAGAACCGGCCCAGATCTTAGGCGTATTTTATATTGCCGCCTAACTGCGACGGCGGGCGGCGCCTGAGTTTTCGGTCATGCGCAGGTAGTCGAAGACCATGCGCACGTGGCGTGTGAGTTGGCGCATCTTCTGCGGCACACTCTCTCCTCCTTTCGACTTGATCACTCCGATGGCGAAGCGACGAAGCCGGGTCATGTTCTCGGGCCGTCGCCGGTACGGATGCGGCTGCGGTCTTCATCAAAGGTCCAATCCAGAATGTACTGGCAACCGTTGTCGATCACCCAGTGCCCGCGGTTGGCCTCGGCAGACATGGGGCAAACGGGATTCGGGCGTTGAAGGGCGTTTTTCATTCCCAATCCGGGGAAAGTCATGGTTCTGCTACAGCGGGTAGTTCATGCGGCGCAGGAGGCCTTGCAAGCAGGAATCGAGCGCGTGGATTATTGCAGCTTTGCGTATTCCGTCTTTGCTTCCTTCAGGATGGGGATGTCGGGGTCGGCGTCTTTCCAGAGGGTGAGGAAATCCTGATAAGCGGAGCGAGCTTTTGCCATGTCGCCCTGCATGGCGTAAGCGCGCGCCAGTCCGAGGCGGGCCAGCGCTCCCCATGGAAAGTTCTCCACTAGTCCTCGGTGGTCGATGAATTTCTGAAATTCCGCTGCCGCTGCGTTGCCGTCGTGGAGCATGAGATAGGCTTCCCCACGCACATAAACGGGGCACAGATATATCGTGAATTGCGTTGGTACGCCAAGTTCGATCGTGCTCGCCGCCTTCAATAGCTCGATTGCCCGGTTCGGGTCTTTGTTTTCCAGGGCCACTCCCGCCCGGATGGTGGGGAGCCAATACCTCTGGACCCGCGTGTCCAGCGGGAAGGTCTTGTCGAGTTCGGCCGCCAACTTCTCGGCCCCTGCCGTCTCGCCTGCCCGCGTCAAGGCCAGCGCCGCCATCGCCCGCACATCGCGGTTCGGGGCCAGCTTGAGCGCCCCATTGGCCTCGGCACGTGCCTGCTCCCGGTTTCCCGCTTCCACCTCGCGCAGCGCTGCCGCTGCCTGATAGGCTGCGGCCGTCTCTTTGGCGTCGTTGTGCTGGGCTGAATCCATCGCACGCCCGGTCAGCTCGTGCGCGTTCTTCAGCCTGCCGTACCAGCCTTCCGTGTCCGCTTGCATGGCCAGGAACCAGTGGTCTTCGGTGCCCGGCTTTCCCATGGCGCCTGAGACCATGTGCGCCATCTGCGCCGCATCGCCCTTCACAAATGCCAACCAGTAGCGGTACAGGAGCAGGTCCTCTGTCTCCAGCTTGCGCTCCTCCGCCTGCTTGTACATCGCCTCCGCTTCATCCAGCCGGTTGAGGGCCATGTAGACCCAGCCGAGGTTGAAATAGTTGAGCGCAATATTTGGCTCCAGGCGCAGCGCCTCTCGCAATTCCTCCAATGCCTTTTCCCAGTTTCCCAGGGTGTAGGAAACGGATGCCAAGCGTCTGTAAGCCCTCTCCTCTCCGGGGTAGGTTTGCAGCCACAGCTCGTAGGTCTGCGCCGCCTTCTCCAGCTCTCCCGTCGCGTTGGAGTAGTAGATCGTCTCGATGGTGAACCGCTCCCGTTCGCTTATCTTATTCCGCAGCTCGTAAGCCTTGCGTGAATATTCGGCCCCCCGCACCACTTCGTTGAGGTCGAAGTAAAATACGGCAATCCAGGAGTAGGCCATGGCAAAATTCGGGTCGAGTTCCACCGCCCGTTTGAAGAAGGGCAGCGCGGCCGTGTTTCCTTCGGCATTCCACGTCTTTAGTCCCAGGTTGTAGGCTTTCAGCGCCTCCAAGGATGGGGTGGTCGCTTCCTCTACTGGCGTGGCGTATTTCTGCACCGAGCTGAGCGACTCGCCCAGCTTGCCGCGCAAGCTGGCCGCAGCCGCATCCAGAGCCTTGAGCACCGCTTCCTTGCCCGCCGCCTGCTCCTGCGCCTCCGCCAGCACGTCCCCAGTGTCGCAGCTCACCGCCTTCAGTCCAATCACGTACTGGCTTCCCAACCCCGCAATCGAGCCGGTCAGCATCGCCTTGCTGCCCGTGCGCAGGCAGACCTCGTGTGCGACCTCTGGCGTCAGCCGGTCACCGGCCTGACGTCCCATCAGCTTCAATGTCTCGTTCACCTTGCGGTCGGAAACCAGGGCGAGAAAGGGCGATTGCTCAAGCTGCACCGAGAGCCCCTGCTTCAGCGTGTCATCGAATACGCTGTCACCGGTCTTGTTGTCGAAATCGGAGAGGACGATGGTGTCCTTGTCGGTCAGGCCCGTCCTGGCTTGGCGCGAGCGGAAATAGAGCGTCCCCCCGATGGCAGCCGCAACAAGAATCAGGGCTGCGGGAACAAGGACCTTCCAAAGTTTTCGTAGGGCCGAACGGCGTTCGGCCGGGCGAGCGCCGCTCGCCCCTACACGCCCTGAGTCCGTATCGCGCTTCAGGCGCTTCAGGTCGGCCCGCAGGTCAGAGGCCGTCTGATAGCGCGTCTCCCGGTCTTTCTCCAGCGCCTTGTTGATGATGCGTTCCAACTCCGCCGGGCAGTCGGGATTCAGTCGAACCGGCGATGTAGGGGCTTTGTGCAGGATCGCATCAAGAATGAGCACGGAAGTTACCCCCGAGAAAGCGGGGTGGCCTGTCGCCATCTCGTACAGGACCACGCCAAAACTGAACAAGTCAGTTCTCGCGTCGGTCTCCTCGCCTCGCGCCTGCTCTGGCGACATGTAGGCGACTGTGCCCATCACCTCGCCGGGGCTGGTGAGATGCTCCGGCTCGACAGATGCGGTGGGCAGCGCAGAGGCTCCCACGGCTTCCGCCGCCCGCCTGGCCCTTGGTGCCAGTTTGGCCAAGCCAAAGTCCAGGACCTTCGCCTGGCCACGTATCGTGACAAAGATGTT
>JBEKMN010000099.1:0-22541 GCA_050008495.1 Terriglobia bacterium
GCTCCGCTACGGGCGAGGCCGGCGAAAGACCAAAGCCAGAACAACCTCACAGCAATAAGTTCGAAAAGGGGACATTTCTAACGAGATAAGAAAGGGGACATTTCTAAAGAGCTTTGACAGTTTGCATTTTCCGCTTGACAAATTCAGGGACCTGTGATAGCCTATAGAGGTTGTCTTCGTGTGGACACATTGTCGTAGGCGAGCGCTTCGGCCCGCCGAAGCGCGAGGGAAGGCGAATGGGCCCCGACGAGCCGGGGAGTGGGAGCACGAAAAAACACAAAAAATAGTACGAACGAAGCCACTATGTTATTGGAAACAAAGGGGCGCTGTCGGAACGAAGCTAAGAAGTACTTGAAAACAAGGGAGTTATTGAAGAACAGTGCACGCAAAGCTGAGAAGTTGTTGAAAACAAAGCGCATCACTTCATTGAAGACTGGAGATTCTGAGAGTTTTGCGCGCGAATTGACAGCAATTTGACCTGAATAGGAGCAAAAAAGCCACGTTTTGCGAAAACGAAGTCAGGCTCCGGAGTGCAAGGCGAGGCCAGCGGAGTGACATGCAGTCGGCTACACAAGAGCCGCGTCACCCCCACGAAGATGATCTCAAGGTGTAATGGCTCGTGGTCCCGCCAAAACCTGACTACTCCTCCCCGTGGTGTATAATCTCTGCCGCCCCATAACCGCGAGGCGGAAAGGACTGATTCTCATGACGGAAACTCGTTCTGTCGGACTCCGAGCGCTCGGATTTGCGCTGTGCGCCCTGCTATCGTGTCTTCCCCTTCTCCAGGCACAGGAACAAGGTCAAAAGAAAAACCCGTACCAGGACGAATTGTCGCGGCTGCATGCGATGTTCGCGCAACCCCTGGCCGACTGGAAGGCGCATGTGGATAACCTTGCGCATGGCGAGGACCCGGCTTTGAACGATGCCGACTGGTCGCCCGTTCGCATCTCGGAAAAAGCGGGTAACGGCCCGATGTGGTTCCGGCGCATGGTTGAGATACCGCAGACGATGGGAAAGTACAGCATCCGGGGCGCTCGGGTTCGGCTGGATTTGAGCGTCAGCGCAGATGGCCCCTCGCAGTTTCGTGTCTTCTTTAACGGCTCACTCGCGGAGATGGCCGACGGGGACACTCAGCAACCTATTCTGCTGACCGGGAAGGCCGAGCCGGGCGCCAAGATCCTGGTGGCCATCGATGTTCCCGGCGCCACCGGTTCTGTACAACTCCAAAACGCCCAACTGCTGGTTGACTACCCGGCCGGACGGCCTGACCCAGCCCTGCTTTACGAAGAGATTCAGTCGGCCCAAGCCATCGTCTCGGGGATCTTTCGAGGTCCTTCGGTGGAATCTCGCCAACTCGATGATGTCGTTCACGCCATTAACTTCGCTGCGCTGGACCATGGTGACCAGCAGTCGTTTGAGAATTCTCTCCGGGCAGCGCAGGACAAGCTCCAGCCCTTCGCGGAGGCGGTAAAACAGTACACGGTGCGCGCCGTGGCCAACTCCCACATCGACATGGCCTGGCTGTGGCCTTGGACCGAAACCGTCGAGGTAGTGCGCAACACCTTCGGCACAGTCCTGCAGTTGATGCGGCAATATCCGGACTTCATTTACGCGCAGTCGGCGGCGCAGGACTACGTCTGGATGGAGGAGAAATACCCCGACCTGTTCAAAGAGATTCAACAGCGCGTGAAGGAAGGCCGGTGGGAAGTTGTGGGAGGCATGTGGGTCGAGCCTGACCTCAACATGCCGAGCGGAGAGTCCCTGGTGCGGCAACTCCTGGTCGGCACCCGCTACTTTAAGCAGAAGTTCGGCGTGGATGTGAGAATTGGCTGGAATCCCGATTCCTTTGGCTACAATTGGCAACTCCCGCAAATCTACAAACGCTCGGGCCTCGATTACTTTGTTACCCAAAAGATCTCCTGGAACGATACTACCAAGTTCCCCTACAAGCTCTTCTGGTGGGAAGCCCCCGACGGAAGCCGTGTCCTGACTTACTTCCCGCACGATTACGTGAATGACATCGATCCTGTGCGGATCTCGGAAGACGTGGCGGAATACGCCCCCAAGACCGGCATGCACGAGATTTTGCACCTTTACGGCATCGGCGACCACGGCGGCGGCCCTACACGCGCCATGCTCGACTCTGCCCGCCGCTGGCAGGATCGTCCCAATTCTTTTCCCAAGCTGACCTTCAGCACTGCCCAGTCGTTCTTTGATGACGTCGAGAAGAACCTGCCCAACCTTAATGTTCCAGTGTGGAACAACGAACTCTACTTACAGTACCATCGCGGCGTCTTGACGACCCAGTCCGAGACCAAGAAACGCATCCGGCAGAGCGAAGAACTCCTGCTCAACGCCGAGAAGTTCTCGTCTCTGGCCATGCTCGATGGGCTGCCTTATCCGCAGGAAGAATTGAATGACGATTGGAAGAAGGTCCTCTTCGACCAGTTTCATGACATCATGCCGGGCTCGGGGATCGCCATCAATTATGTTGACGCGGCGCGCGATCTCGGCGTAGTGAAATTATCCGGCAACAAAATCCTTTCCGACTCTTTGAAGACGCTGGCGGCACGCGTCAGTACTGAGGGCGAAGGCGTTCCCGTTATTCTCTTTAATCCACTCAGTTGGCGCCGGACAGACGTCACCGAACTGGAAGCGCAGTTCCCTTCAGAACTTGCCCCGCAAAGTGGAATCGAAGTGCGTGACTCATCCGGAACCGCACTTCCCTCCTCCATCATCTCGCGCGACGATTCAATCCACACCGTGAGGATAAGGTTCGTGGCCAGGGACGTGCCGGCCATGGGATATGCGGTATACCATCTCGTGCCCGTCTCGACATCAACTTCCGCCAGCGGAGCTCTGAAAGCCAGCGCGGAGGGGATGGAGAATGAATTTGTCAGCCTGAAAGTGGACCTCAAGACCGGATGCATCACCAGCTTGGTAGAAAAGCGCAGCGGCCGGGAAGCTCTGGCGCCCGGTGCCTGTGGCAATCTGCTCCAGACCTTCGTGGACAAGCCCAAGGAATACGACGCCTGGAACATCGACGCCAATTTCGAGGACCACAAGTGGGACCTGAACGAAGCGGAGGAAGTGAAGTTGGTCGAGAACACGCCGGTGCGCGCGGTGATTCGCGTCAGAAAGAAATTCCAGAACTCGACCTTCGTCCAGGACATCTGCATGTACCCGGGTGTTCCGCGCGTCGACGTCAACATGCAAGCCGACTGGCACGAAGATCATATTCTGCTGAAGGTCGCATTCCCGGTGAGCGTGCAAAGCAATTACGCTACCTACGAAATCCCATACGGGTCGATCCAGCGGCCGACCACCAGGAACACTCCCGAAGAAAAGGCCATGTTCGAAGTGCCGGCGCTTCGCTGGGGCGACCTCTCCGACACAAGCCATGGGTTCAGCTTGTTAAACGCGAGCAAATACGGGTATGACACCAAGGGAAACGTCATCCGCCTCTCCTTGCTGCGCTCCCCCGCCGATCCGGATTCGGCTCCCGACCCGCATGCCGATCGCGGCTTCCACGAATTCACTTATGCCCTTTATCCGCACGCGGGCAACTGGAAAGCCGCTGAAACCGAGCGGCGCGGCATCGAGCTTAACTATCCTCTTATACCAGTGGCCGCCAATGTGCATGCCGGCATGCTCCCCGCTTCCCATTCCCTGGTTGAGATCGATCCCGGCAACGTGATTCTGACAGCCGTGAAGAAGGCTGAAGACGATGACGCACTGGTATTCCGGTTCTTCGAATTCGAGGGGAAGCCAAGAACGGTACACCTCCATTTCCCGAAAGCTGCCAGCCAGGCCGCGCAAGTTAATCTGATGGAGCAGCACGATGCACCGCTCACTCTGTCGGGCGGCGGCAAGGAAGCTACGCTGACGGTTCATCCGTACGAAATCGTCTCGGTTAAAGCGTGGTTCGCTAAATGAGGTATTGGCTTTTGTTCCTCGGTGTGCTCGCGCTGGCTGCTCCGTTGGCGGGGGAGACCGGGTACGATGCGTGGCTGCGGTACGCCCCAATCGACGCCGTGGTTCGCACGCGCTACGACGCGCTGCCTGCCCATGCGGTGGCGCTCGGCGATTCCCTGGTCATCAAAACGGCGCAGGCGGAACTGATTCGCGGCGTGCGTGGCATGTTGGGCAGGACTTTGCGAGCGGAGTCGAGCCTTCCGAACGAGAGCTCGATCGTTCTCGGCACCTTCGCTCCCCTCAAGCCTGTCGTGCCAGCGTCCGAATTTCCGGGCCACCTCAAACAAGACGGTTTCGTGCTCAAGGCAGTGACGTTGAATGGCTTCCCCTGCCTCCTCATTGCAGCGCCCAACGACCGCGGCGTTCTGTATGGCGTGTTCGCGTTGCTCAGCAGGATTGCGCGCCACGACAGCGTCATCAACCTCAATGAAGTCCAGGAGCCTTACGCACCCATACGCTGGGTAAACCAGTGGGACAATCTCAATGGTTCGATTGAAAGGGGCTACGCAGGCCGTTCCATCTTTTTTGAGAATGGTGCCGTCCGTGCAGATTTGGCGCGCGCCGCCGACTACGCGCGGCTGCTCGCTTCCGTCGGCATCAACGGGTGCACCATCAACAATGTGAACGCCGATCCGAGGATTCTCGAATCCGATTTTCTCTCTCAACTGGCTCGCGTTGCCGAGGCGTTTCGCCCATGGGGAGTCGCCCTTTCGATTTCGGTCGATTTGAGTAGCCCTAAGGTGATCGGAGGTCTCAAGACGTTTGATCCCCTGGATGCCCGCGTGGGAGCATGGTGGCAAACCAAGGTCGACGAGATTTACCGGCAGATCCCTGATTTCGGCGGATTCGTCGTCAAGGCGGATTCCGAAGGCCGCCTCGGCCCATCGAGCTACGGACGGACGCATGCTGACGCAACCAACGTGATCGCGCGCGCGCTCATACCGCATGGCGGCGTGGTCTTCTACCGGGCGTTCGTCTATAACCATCATCTTGATTGGCGCGATCCGAACAACGACCGCGCCAAGGCGGCCTACGACAACTTCCACCCGCTGGATGGAGAATTCGACGACAACGCCATCGTTCAAATCAAGAATGGCCCGATCGACTTCCAGGTGCGGGAACCGGCTTCCCCGCTGTTCGCGGGATTGCGCCGCACGAACGAGGCCATCGAGTTGCAGATCACGCAGGAATATACGGGCCAGCAGCGCCATCTTTGTTTTCTCCCGCCCATGTGGAAAGAGGTGCTGGATTTCGACCTGCATGCCGGCGGAGGAAGCACGCCCGCTAAAGACTTGGTGGCGGGCCGAGCTTTTCATCGCCCTACCGGCGGCTTCGTGGGCGTGGCGAATGTAGGCATGGATACGAATTGGCTCGGCCACCCGCTCGCCATGGCTAATCTTTACGGGTTCGGCCGGCTCGCCTGGAATCCCAATCTAAGTGAGCGCGATATCGCGCAGGAATGGACAAGGCTCACCTTCGGCAACAATTCGACTGTCGTTTTCAATATCACGGAACTGCTGCTGGGTTCCTGGCCTCTCTACGAAAGCTATACCGGGCCGCTAGGTGCAGGAACACTGACCGACATTCTGGGAAGCCACTACGGGCCCGGGATCGAGTCGTCGGAGCGAAATGGCTGGGGCCAGTGGCACCGGGCCGATCACGAAGGCATCGGCATGGATCGCAGCGCGGCCACGGGCACTGGTTTTGTTTCGCAGTACCCCGCCCCCGTGGCAAAGCTCTACGAGTCCGCGGAGACTACTCCCGACGAGTTGCTTTTGTTTTTCCACCACGTGCCCTACACTTACACGCTCCGTTCCGGAAAGACGGTGATTCAGCACATCTATGACTCGCACTACGATGGCGCAGAGCAAGCGGAAGCCGTGGTGCGGCTGTGGAGTTCGCTCAAGGGCCAAGTGGATGAGGAGCGTTATACGCAAGTGTTGGCGCGGCTCGAGTACCAGGCCGGGCATGCCGTCGTCTGGCGGGACGCCGTCTGCAATTGGTTCTCCCGCGTTTCGGGCATAGCCGATGCGCGCGGACGCGTCGGACATCACCCGGATCGCATCGAGACTGAGGCGATGCGCCTCCAGGGCTACACGCCTATAGACGTCACTCCAGAGGAAAACGCTTCCGGAGGCAAAGCCATCGTGTGCGAAGGGCAGGCGCAACCATGCCAAGCCACGTTCCATTTCGACCGCCCGGCAGGATGGTACGATCTGGATGTCCAGTATTTCGATCAGAACAATGGCGAGTCCAAGTTCCGGGTTTTCATCGGCGAGCAGCAAGTGGATGAATGGGTCGCCGACGACCACTTGCCGGCGACGAAGCCGGGCGGCGACTCTTCCACTCGGCGCCGCATCACTGGCCTAGCGCTCCGGCCCGGCGACGAGATCCGCATCGAGGGAATTCCCGACGGAGCGGAACAGGCCCCTCTCGACTATATCGAGATTCATGCCCATTAGAGGTTGACGGTCGCGTTTTCCGAAGGGGAGACTGGTGGCTGTGCATTGCAATGCAACACCCGGGTGGCGAGGCAAACTCGCCGCAACAGGAGGCAAAATGAGGAGAGTCCGGTGCGGGTTGTACGTCGTCGCGTTTTTGGCAGGGTCTTGGCTTGTCATCTCCCCTTCGCAGGCGCCATCGAATCCACCGATAGTCCCGCTGGTCACATCTTCTCCAAGCGAAACCCTCACCGCGAGATCCATCGCTGCGCTCAGGATGACAGCGAACGGGTCCTCCGCGACAGGGAGCGCAAGTGCTTTTCAGCGATCGGGCGGCACCGCCTCTCCCGACGATGTGGGTCTTTCCTCGGCGCGCCTGGAGCGCATTGACGGCGCCATCGAGCAAAGCATCAACGACGGGCGCATCGCGGGTGCGGTGGCGCTTGTGGCGCGGCACGGCAAAATCGCGTATTTCAAGGCGTTTGGCATGGCGGACCGCGAGGCGCAGAAGTCCATGCGCACCGACAACATCTTCCGCATCTGCTCAATGAGCAAGCCGATTACCAGCGTGGCCGTGATGATCCTCTACGAGGAAGGACGCTTCCTGCTGAATGAGCCGGTCTCCGACTTCATTCCGGAATTCAAGAACCTGAAAGTCCTGGACCCACCAGTTCCCCAGGACAAGACTTCTCCACCGGGCGCCTTGGTGGACGCCAAGCGCCCCATCACCATCTTCGATTTGCTGACGCACACTTCCGGCCTCACTTATCCTTGGAACGGGCGGCTGGGCAAGTCCTACAACGCCCTAGGGATCGGAACGGGGCTACTCCAGCAGGAGGGGTCGACGGGCGATTCAATCAAGAAGCTTGCGTCGCTTCCACTGCTGTTTCAGCCCGGCGACCAGTGGGAATACAGCTTGTCAGATGATGTGCTGGGTTATCTTGTGGAGAGAGTTTCTGGGATGCCGTTCGACAAGTTCCTGGAGGAGCGAGTTTTCAAACCGCTGGGCATGAAGGATACTTACTTCTTCTTGCCGGCCGATAAGATCTCGCGCCTCGCCGCCGCTTATGCCTATTATCCTGATAAAGGGCTTCAGGTGATCCCGGAAGGGAAAGTGATGAAAGACGGCGAGTTTTCCTATTCGTCCGATTATCCCTATCGCGGGCCGCGCACTTATTTCTCGGGCGGCGGCGGGCTGTGCTCGACGGCGGAGGATTATTATCGCTTCTGCCAGATGATGCTGAACAACGGCAAGTTCGATGAAGTGCAAGTGCTGAGCCGCAAGTCGGTGGAGCTGATGACGATCGACCACGTGCAGGGAAAAGTCGACGGCATGGGTTACGGCTTGGGCTTCGGTGTCAATAGCGAGCCCAGGTATTTGACGGAACTCGGTTCAGTCGGCGGGTTTTACTGGGGCGGTTTCTACTACACCGACTTCGTGATCGATCCCAAGGAAGATTTGGTTGCCGTAGTGATGGCCCAGCTTCATCCGACCGGCGACATCAACGTTAACACCAGGGTCATCAGGCTGGCGTATGCGGCGATCAAGGATTAGCCCCCTCTCACGTTTCCACCGGTTCGAGAAACGGGACAGGCCTGCGCCTCGGCGCGTAGCATCAACGAAGACAGCGCCGCAGGCGTTGCCGGGTCATAGACCGAGACTCCCCAATTCACATTGAGGAGATAGGGGCACTGTCCACGGCGCGAATTGGCTCGCAAGGCTTCCACGAACCTCGCTGGCACGTCTCGCTCGAGGGGAGCAAAGAGACTGTAACACATAAAGACGAATTGATGCCCTCCGACCCGCGCTCCAAACTCGGCTTCCCGCACCGTCTCGCACACGGCGTCCGCCACCGTTTGCAACGCAGCGTCACCCGACTCTTTTCCGTAAATCTCGTTGATCGTTTCGAGCTCCACCAAGTCGGCATAGTACAGGGTCACCCGGTATTGGTATTTGTCCGCAAGGCGCAGGAGTTGTTCACCCAAAACGAAGAAACCCTGCCGGTTGTATAGATTCGTAAGGCTATCCCTCCAAGCCGGGCTTTCCTCTTCATGCTGCAAGCGGTGCCGGACCAGGGCGTACTGCATCGAGCGCAGCAGGGTGTGGCGGTCGATTTGCCCCTTCACCAGATAATCCTGAGCTCCGTTACGAACAACCTTAAGGGCCAGTTCGTGATCGTCCAAGCCGGTCAAGACCACGATGGGGACGGCGGGGGCGCAGGCACGAGTGGTATTAAAGGTATCCACGCCGCGGCTCTCCGGAAGATGAAGATCCAAGAGCACCAAATCCACCACCCCTGCATTGAGTTCCTTCAGACCCTTGGCAAGCCCGTCCACCCATTCAAGTTCGAAGGCCGCTTCCGGTGCCTGGGACAACACCCCTTGAATGAGCTTGGCATCCACCGGATTATCCTCGATGAGTAGTGTTCTAATTGAACTCACAGCCATACGCGGTCCTCCCCGGGAGTCTCGCTACGGAAAAGCAGAAATCCTCGATTGGCCGGATCGCATGCACGAAAGGCTTGAGGCTCAACGGCGAAGTGGCTTTTCATTTTGCCATCGCCGATCGCCTCAGCGCTCGGGCAAACGTCCGCAGGGTTGTCTTCTGCCAAAATAACGTCGAGGGACATTCGAAGTCCCTGCTAACAATGAGTTCCTCGGGCCCACCAAATCACTCTTGGCCGGTGGGTCGACGGGCGAAACTCGGTTCGAAAAGACGGCCACGAATTCCCTGCCCTCACTTACATCGGCAGAATTCCACATCACCTGAGCCAGAACTTATGATTAGCCATCTCTTAACAGCAAGAGGACAGGGTCATCTTCGGTGGGGAAGTGCGCAGCCTTCACATCTGGGGAAAGCGTGGAGGGATTTGGGGGTGGCGCAGGTGTGCGCCACCCCGTGGAGAATTTGAGATTCGAAATCTCAGACTCAAGATCAACCGACAATCGTCAATCGACCATTAAATCGTCGATTACACGGTTCGTGCTGCATCCTCGTCAAGAAGGTCGAGGGCCACGCCCGTTGCAGGTGCTCCCGGCGCGGGTGGAATAGTCGCTTCGGTTGGCGCTTCCTCTTCCGGCCGAGGCGGCGCGGCCTCGCTCAGCAGCCGGAAGTTGCGGTAGAACTCGAGGCCGGTGCCAGCCGGGATCAAGCGGCCCATGATGACGTTCTCTTTCAGACCCCGCAGGTGGTCCACGGCGCCGCGAATGGAAGCTTCGGTGAGCACGCGGGTGGTTTCCTGGAAGGAAGCCGCTGAGATGAAGGACTCGGTGGCCAGTGAAGCCTTGGTGATGCCAAGCAGCAAGGGCCTGCCGGTTGCGGGCTTGCTGCTCCCCGTCTTGGCCCGGTCATTTTCTTCCCTGAACCTGAACTTATCCACCTGCTCGTCGAGGAGGAATTCCGTATCGCCGACATCCTCGACTTTCACCCAGCGCATCATCTGCCGGACGATGACTTCGATGTGCTTGTCGTTAATGTTGACGCCCTGCAAACGATAGACTTCCTGGATCTCGTCGACAAGATACTTCTGCAGTTCTTTTTCACCGAGCACCGCCAGGATATCGTGCGGATTACGTGGGCCGTCCATGAGGGGCTCGCCGGCCTTCACCCGCTCGCCCTCCTGAACGGAGACGTGGACGCCGCGCGGCAGCAAGTACTCTTTGGGCTCTCCGCGATCGGGCGAAACCACGATCTTGCGCTGGCCTTTGACGACATCGCCGTACTTCACCACTCCATCGACCTCCGTAATGACGGCGGGCTCATGGGGTTTGCGGGCTTCGAACAACTCCACGACGCGGGGCAAACCGCCGGTGATATCTTTGGTCTTGGTGGTTTCACGCGGGATCTTCGCCAGTACATCGCCGGCGCTGACTTCAGCGCCGTCCTCAACCATCAAGTGAGCGCGCGACGGCATGAGGTATTTCTTCGATCCCTTGCTGCCGCTCTTCTCATCCTTGATCACAAGGCGCGGTTGATATTGCTCGTCCGGCGCTTCCGTCACCACCCACTGAGACAAACCGGTGACTTCGTCGACTTGTTCTTGGAGAGTCATTCCGGCCTCGAGATCTTTGAACTGAACTGTTCCGGCAACTTCCGTCAGAATCGAGAAGGTGTAAGGATCCCACTCCACCAAGATGTTGCCCTGCTTAACCGGCGCGCCGTCCGCAAACTTGATCCGGGCCCCGTAGACCACCGAGTAGCGCTCGCGTTCGTGCCCCTTGTCGTCCACCACCACCACCGCGCCATTGCGATTCATGGCCACATGGTTGCCCTCGCGGTTGGTAACAGTCTGGAGATTCACAAACTTCAGGAAGCCGTTGTTCTTGGCCTCGAGAGTGGTCTGCTCGCTGATACGGCTGGCGGTTCCGCCGATGTGGAAGGTCCGCATGGTGAGCTGCGTGCCGGGTTCGCCGATGGACTGCGCGGCGATGACTCCCACCGCCTCGCCCATCTCCACCACCTTGCCGGTGGCCAGGTTGCGCCCGTAACAGCGGACGCAGACGCCGCGTCGCGACTCGCAGGTGAGCACGGAGCGGATTTTCACCCGCTCGATGCCGGCGGCCTGGATGGAAGCCGCCAGGTCTTCGTTAATCTCCTGGTTGACATCAACGATCACATTACCTTCGTAGTCCTTAATCTGCTCGAGCACTACACGGCCCACGATACGGTCGCGCAGCGGTTCGACCACTTCGCCGGCCTCCACGATGGGTTCTACGTAAATGCCGTCGAGAGTGCCGCAGTCGAACTCGGAAATGATAACGTCTTGCGCCACGTCCACCAGGCGCCGCGTGAGGTAGCCGGAGTCGGCGGTCTTGAGCGCCGTGTCCGCCAGGCCCTTGCGCGCGCCGTGGGTCGAGATAAAGTATTGCAACACGTTGAGGCCTTCGCGGAAGTTGGCGGTAATCGGCGTCTCAATGATCTCGCCGGAAGGCTTGGCCATCAAGCCGCGCATTCCGGAAAGCTGGCGAATCTGCTGCTTCGAACCGCGCGCCCCGGAGTCCGCCATGATGAAAATCGGGTTCATCTCGCCGGACTTATCCTGGGCTTCCATGGTCTGGAACATTTCGTCCGCAACGTGGTCGGTGACGTTGGACCAGATGGCGATCACCTTGTTGTAGCGTTCACCGTGAGTGATGGCGCCTTCCTGGTACTGTTTCTCAACATCGATCACTTCCTGCTCGGCGTCGCTCACCAGCTTGGCCTTGCTCATCGGCACCACGAGGTCGTCGATGCCGATTGAAATCCCCGCCTTGGTGGCGTAGAGGAAGCCGAGAGTCTTAACTTCGTCCAGCATCTGCACGGTGGTCTCGAGGCCGAAGCGCAGGTAGCAGTAATTGACCAGCGCGCCCAGGCCTTTCTTGCGGAGCAGGCCGTTGACGAAGGGCATGCCGCTGGGCAGATGGTCGTTGAAGATCACCCGGCCCACGGTGGTGTTGATGAATTGGCTTTTCACCGTGATGGGCTCGGCATGGAGCACGTCCTGATCGTCATAGGCGGTGGTGAGGTCTATCACGCGCCCGGTGAAACGCAGGCGGATGGGCGTGAGGCTCTCCACTTCCCCCGCTTCCAGGGCCAGCACGACCTCGTCAGAATTGGCAAAAGCACGGTCCTCACCTTTAGCGCCGCGCTTCTCTTTCGTCAGGTAATAGATGCCCAGAACAATATCCTGCGTAGGAACCGCCAGCGGCTGGCCGTTGGCTGGAGAGAGGATGTTGTACGAAGACAGCATGAGTACCGAAGCCTCGATTTGCGCTTCAGGCGAGAGCGGAATGTGAACGGCCATCTGATCGCCGTCGAAGTCCGCGTTGAACGCCGTGCAAACCAGGGGATGGATCTTGATGGCCTTGCCCTCCACCAGGAGGGGCGAGAAGGCCTGAATGCCCAGGCGGTGAAGCGTGGGAGCGCGGTTGAGCAGGACGGGGTGGTCCTTAATCACTTCCTCGAGGATGTCCCACACCACCGGTTCCTGCCGCTCGACCATTTCCTTGGCAGCCTTAATGGTGGTGCAGTGCCCGGATTGCTCGAGCCGGTGATAGATGAAAGGCTTGAACAGCTCGAGCGCCATCTTCTTGGGAAGACCACACTGGTGCAGTTTTTGTTCCGGACCGACCACAATGACGGAGCGGCCGGAATAGTCGACTCGCTTGCCCAGCAGGTTTTGGCGGAAGCGGCCTTGCTTGCCTTTCAGTGTGTCGGAAAGCGACTTCAGCGGGCGGTTGTTGGCGCCGCGCAGCACGCGGCCACGCCGGCCATTGTCGAACAGCGCATCCACCGCCTCCTGGAGCATGCGCTTTTCGTTGCGCACGATCACGTCAGGGGCATGCAGTTCCATCAACTTCTTCAGGCGGTTGTTGCGGTTGATCACGCGGCGGTAGAGGTCATTGAGATCGGAAGTGGCGAATCGACCGCCATCCAAGGGCACCAGGGGGCGCAGTTCCGGCGGGATCACCGGAATCACATCCAGGATCATCCACTCCGGCTTGTTGCCGGACTTGCGGAACGCCTCGAGGACCTTCAGCCGCTTGGCGTACTTCACGCGTTTCTGCTGAGAGGGGTCGTTCTTCATGCGCTCGCGCAATTCCTCCGTGAGCGCCTCAATATCCACTCGCTTCAAAAGCTCCTTGATGGCTTCCGCGCCCATTCCGGCGCGGAATTTGCCCGGAAACTCCTGCTGAAGCTGCCTATAGCGCTCCTCGGTCAGCAACTCCTTTTCGGTGAGAGGGGCTTCCCCGGGGTCGACCACGACGTACTTCTCGAAATACAGAATTGCTTCCAAATCCCGGAGAGAGATGTCGAGCAGGTGTCCGATACGGCTGGGCAGACCTTTGAAGAACCACACGTGGGAACATGGAGCCGCCAGCTCAATGTGTCCCATCCGTTCGCGCCGTACCTTGGAAAGCGTTACTTCCACGCCGCACTTGTCGCAAATCACCCCGCGGTGCTTCATGCGCTTGTACTTCCCGCACAGGCACTCCCAGTCAGTGACGGGGCCGAAAATTTTGGCGCAGAAGAGTCCGTCGCGTTCCGGTTTGAAGGTCCGGTAGTTTATTGTCTCAGGCTTGGTCACCTCGCCGTGAGACCAGGAACGAATCTTCTCGGGCGAAGCCAAGCTTATGCGAATGGCGTCGAACTCTCCGATTAAACTAACTCGATCATAAGGGCTGCTTCGGAACAATGTTGCCTCCTTTGCCGTCCAGTTCGGCGATCGAAACTCGAAATTCGAAACCGGACGTTGCGCCAGCGATTGAACAAGTGGCCAGCGCTCTTCCGCCGGCATCGACCGAACTCAGAATGAACTAAACGTTACATAAGCTGTGCCGCTCTCTTCAGCGCCAAAGTCGAACGCAAATAGATTCCGCCATTACTTATTCTCTGCCAGGCTCCTTCCGAATTTCGGTTTTCGAATTTCGATTTTCGGTATTACTCCACGTGGACCGGCAGCGTCGCGAGTTCTTTCGGCTTCTTGATCAACTCCACATCCAGGCAGAGGCTTTGAAGCTCCCGGACCAGCACGTTGAACGATTCCGGGATGCCAGGCTCGATGGCCGCCTCTCCCTTAACAATGGCTTCATAGATCTTGGCGCGACCGTACACATCGTCGGACTTGGCGGTAAGCAACTCTTGAAGGATGTGAGCCGCACCGTAAGCTTCGAGCGCCCAAACTTCCATTTCGCCAAAGCGCTGCCCTCCGAACTGCGCCTTCCCGCCCAGAGGTTGCTGCGTGATCAGCGAGTAGGGGCCGATGGAGCGGGCATGGATCTTGTCGTCCACCAGGTGCGAGAGCTTCAGCATGTAGATGTAGCCGACCGTGACCGGTTGTTCGAACGGCTCGCCCGTCATCCCATCATAGAGCTTGATCTTTCCGGAAGTTGGCAGCCCGGCCTTTTCCAGGTATCCCTTGATTTCCTTTTCCGTAGCCCCGTCAAAGACCGGAGTCGAGAACGGAACGCCTTCCGCAAAGGAACGGCCGAAGGCGAACACCTGTTCGTCGTCGAGGCCGTCCACGACCTTCGCGGCGGTGTTGTTGCGGAACATGCCTTTGAGCTCTTTGCGAACCACCTCCGCGTTCGATTCTGTCGAGACCAACTGGCGCACCTTGGTCCCCAATTCTTTGGCGGCCCACCCCAGGTGGGTTTCAAGAATTTGGCCCACGTTCATTCGGGAGGGGACGCCAAGAGGATTTAACACCACTTCCACGGGCGTGCCGTCGGGCATATAGGGCATGTCTTCTTCAGGAAGGATGCGTGCAATCACGCCCTTGTTTCCGTGGCGTCCGGCCATCTTATCGCCGACCGAAAGTTTGCGCTTCATGGCGATGAAGACTTTCACCAGCTTGATGACCCCCGGAGGAAGTTCATCGCCCTTCTTGAGTTTCTGGATTCTTTCATCCGTAATCTTCCTCAGGATGTCGATCTGCCGCGAGGTCATCTCCTCGACTTCGTCGATCCTCTCCATGAGGGTCGGGTCTTTCTTGGCGATCCTGATGCGCTTCAAGTTGTGTGTTGAGAGGCGCGCCAGAACGTCCCGATCAAGCTCTGTTCCTTTGACCAGGAGCCGCTTGTTGGTCTTTTCGTCGTGCAGGTCTGCCAACAGCTTCTCCCCCTGGAGCAAGGCGCAAAGGCGCTTCAGGCGCTCGTCCTGAAGGATGCGGATTTCGTCGTTGAGGTTCTTCTCAAGACGAGCCACCTGGGCAGCTTCGATGGTTCGAGCCCGCTCGTCCTTCTCCGCGCCCTTGCGCGAGAAGATTTTGACGTCCACCACGATGCCTTCGATTCCCGGAGGACACGTCAGCGAAGCGTCGCGTACGTCCCCAGCCTTTTCGCCGAAGATGGCGCGCAGCAGTTTTTCCTCCGGCGTGAGCTGAGTTTCACCCTTAGGAGTTACTTTGCCGACCAGAATATCGCCGGGCTTGACGTAGGCACCGATGCGGATGATGCCGCTCTCGTCAAGGTCCTTCAGCAGGGATTCCGAGACATTCGGAATGTCGCGGGTGATTTCTTCCGGCCCCAGCTTGGTGTCGCGGGACTCGATTTCAAACTCCTCGATGTGGATGGAAGTGTAGGAGTCCTCTTTCACCAGCTTCTCGCTGACCAGGATGGCGTCTTCAAAGTTGTAGCCGCGCCAGGGCATGAAGGCAACCAGGACGTTGCGGCCCAGGGCCAACTCGCCGTGGTCCGTGCAGGGGCCGTCGGCCAGCACCTGCCCCGCCAGCACGTGCTGGCCTTTAGAAACCGCCGGCTTCTGGTTAATGCAGGTGTTTTGGTTGGAGCGGCGGAACTTGGTCAGCTGGTAAATGTCCGCACCGACTTCGCGGGAGAACTGGCCGCTGTGCCCGTCGCCTTCGACGCGGACGATGATGCGCTCGCTATCCACGCTGTCCACCGTGCCATTGCGCTTGCAAATCACCACCGCGCCGGAATCGCGGGCGGTAACTTCCTCCATCCCCGTGCCGATCAAAGGCGCCTGTGCGCGCAGCAGCGGAACGGACTGGCGTTGCATGTTGGAACCCATAAGGGCGCGGTTCGCGTCGTCGTTCTCGAGGAAAGGAATGAGCGAGGCGGCAACGCTCACCAGTTGCTTGGGGCTGACGTCGATGTAATCAACTTCGTCACGCCGCTTCAACACAAAGTTGCCCGCCTGCCGGGCATTGACCAGTTCCTGAACAATGCGCCCTTTTTCATCGACCGGAACGTTGGCCTGCGCGATGATGTGCTGGTCCTCTTCCCAAGCGGAGAGATAAAACGAAAAAGGCTCGTACTCCACGGCCTTGCGCTTTCGCTCCGCCAACTCCTGGTTGGCCTTCTCGACCTCGCCCACCTCGATGTGCTCGCCCACGCGCCAGGAACTATCGCCCGAGTGCGTGATGGTCACATAATCAACGATTCGGCCGCCGCGGACTTTGCGGTAGGGGCTCTCAATGAAGCCGTGCTCGTTGATGCGCGCGTAGCAGGAGAGTGAGGAAATGAGGCCGATGTTGGGGCCTTCCGGCGTCTCGATGGGGCAGATGCGGCCATAGTGCGTGGGATGGACGTCGCGAACTTCGAATCCCGCCCGTTCGCGCGAGAGGCCGCCCGGTCCCAGAGCCGAAAGGCGCCGCTTGTGAGTGATTTCCGAAAGCGGGTTCGTCTGGTCCATGAACTGGGAGAGCTGGGACGAACCGAAGAACTCCCGGATGGCCGCCATGACCGGCTTGGCGTTGATCAAGTCGTGGGGCATGGCGGTGGACATTTCCTGATAAACCGACATCTTCTCTTTGATCGCTCGCTCCATTCGAACCAGGCCCAAGCGGAACTGGTTCTCGAGCAATTCACCCACCGCACGGACGCGGCGGTTCCCCAGGTGATCGATGTCATCCACCGTGAAACTGCCGCCCACATTCTTGTGCAGTTTGAGCAAATAACGGATGACTGCGTAGAAATCCTCCGGCTCGAGGGTACGCTTGTCGAGCGGAAGTTGAATGGGAGTATGCTCGGAGTGCTCCGTCGCCATCGTGCCTTCGCAGGCCCGGACGACCTCCGAACAGATCTGCTCTTCGCGCTTCCCCACGAACATCTTCTCCTGGTCGACGACCGCGTAAAAATTGGCGGAGGGGAAGCTGCGGGCGTCTTCGAGCTCCAGTTCGGTAGCCTTGTCGCTAATGCGGTTCTTGAGTTTGGTGAAGTAGCCCAGTTTAATGTTGAACTTCAAACGGCCCACGCGTGAGAAATCGTATTTGCGCGGGTCGAAAAACATGCCGTTGAAGAGCGCGGTGGCGGTATCCAAGGTGGGGGGATCTCCCGGACGCATCTTGCGATACATCTCGATGAGCGCTTCCTGGGGAGTTTTCAAGGCATCTCGCCGCAAGGTCTGGCTGATCACCACTCCGGTTTCATCGCGCTCCGGGAAGAACACCTGGATTTCCGTGAGGCCGGACTCCTGAATGGAGTTCAGGGCGCTGGAGGTAAGCTCGTTGTTCGCCTCGAGCATCACTTCCCCGGTCGCCGGATTCACAACGTCAGCGGCAGCGAAGGCGGCTTCCAAATCCTGGCCCACGACTTCGACTTGTGTGATGCGAGCCTTCTGAATTTCCTTGTAAACCGACTCCGTCACCTTTCTGCCGGCATTGACCACCGTCTCGTGGGTTCGCGGATGCTCGACATTCTTGGAGAGTTTTATTCCCATCAGGCCCGGAGAGACTTCCAGGAAGAGTTTCCGGTCCTTCAGCAAAAGCTTTTCCGACGAGTAGAACGCCTTGATGATTTCGGAATCGTTCTTCAAGCCCAAGGCGCGCAGGAAAATCGTGGCCAGGAACTTCCGCTTCCGGTCGATGCGGACGTATAAGATGTTCTTGGTGTCATACTCGAACTCTACCCAAGAGCCGCGGTACGGAATTACCTTGCCGAGGAAATACGTGCGCTGAGGCGTGGCCTCAAAGAACACCCCGGGCGAACGATGAAGCTGGCTCACAATGACGCGTTCCGTGCCGTTGATGATGAAGGTGCCGTTTTCGGTCATCAAGGGGATTTCGCCGAAATAGACCTCTTGTTCCTTGATGTCCCGAATGCTCTTGTGGCCGGTGTCGCTATCCTTGTCGTAGAGGGTGAGACGGATAGTGACCTTGAGGGGCGCAGCGAAAGTCATGCCGCGCTCTTGGCACTCGGTGACGTCATACTTGAGCTGCAGAGCGACGGGGTCGCCGCACTTGTTGCAGAAGGTCACCACGTTCTTATTGAATGTTCCGCAACGCGTGCAGAGCACGTCTCCCACTTTGAAGGGATCGGTGATGACCGTATGGCCGCAATTCCGGCAGGTGCTGCGTAAGTGGTGAAGTCCCTTGAGGCTGCCGCACTTGCATTCCCAGTTGCCGATCGAATAGTCGACGAAATCCAACTGCGCGATGCCGCGAAAATCCGTAATCGGAAAGACGGAATTGAAGACGGCTTGCAGTCCCGCGTCCTCCCGTTCCGAGGGAAGCAGATTCATCTGCAGAAATCGCTCGTAGGATCGCCGCTGAACCTCAATGAGATTCGGGATCTTTATGACTGTCGGTATTTTGGAGAAATTGATGCGCTGGCGGACAGCGCCATTGCCGCCGTTAAGCATTCGCGTTGCTCCTTGCCTGAGATTTCAAGACCCTGCCGGACAATGTTGACACAACACCCTTATCAGAGTGATGCACGAAGAGGGCTTGGGGATGCCGCGCTGTTTTGCGCACGACCCAACGCTCCACTGGGCGGTTCCTGTTTCCTAAACGCGAGGACGTCGTCTCCCGAACCGCCGCTCGAGAGACGGAAGAAGACCTGCCGGCCCCTGATGAGAGGCTCCTACTTTACTTCGACGGTGGCGCCGGCTTCGGTGAACTTTTTCTTGAGGGCTTCGGCCTCGTCTTTCGTGATGCCCTCCTTGATGGGCTTGGGCGCGCCATCCACAAGATCCTTCGCTTCTTTGAGACCCAGGCTGGTGACTTCACGGACAGCCTTAATGACGTTGATCTTGTTCGCGCCCACCGTCGTGAGGATGACTGAGAATTCGGTCTGTTCCTCGACAGGTGCTGCGCCTCCGGCCGGAACCGCGCCTGCGGCTGCCACCATTACAGGCGCCGCCGCTGCGGCAGAAACTCCCAGCACCTCTTCCAGCTTCTTGACGAGTTCGGAAGCTTCCAGCAATGATAGCCCTTTGATCTCTTCCACAATTTTATCGATCCGTTCCGACATTTGCTTGTATCCTCCTCTAGAATCCCGCTCCGCCGCTGCCTGTAGCGCAGGCGGTTTAACTGACAGGCAGAAACCCAAAACGCGGGTCTCCGCTACGCCTCTCTGAACTTGTTCTCCTTGACGGCCTGCTGAATCACGACCGCCAACTTGCGGCCCACTCCGGCGAGTGCCACCGCCACGTTGCGGGCCGGGGCCTTCATCAGGTAGAGCGCCTTGGAGAGCAACTCCTCCTTGGCGGGCAAGTTAGCGACCATGCCGAGGTCGGCCATGGGGACCACTCGGCCCTCCACGACCCCCGACTTAAACTTAAGCACAGGGTTTTCTTTGGCATAGGCAGTCAAGGCCTTGGCCAAGGCCACAGCGTCCAGTTCAGTGTAGGCCACAGATGTGGTGCCCTTCAGGGCCTTGGCCGCCGGCTCCAGCGGTGTGCCTTGAGATGCCCTCTCGATGAGGCTGTTCTTGACGACCTTGTACTTTGCGCCAACCTGCGTAATCCTGCGCCGAAGCTCGAAATCCTGGGCCACGGTAATCCCCTCAAAACCCGAGAGAATAACCGTGTGCGACTTTTCCAGTTCCTGATGCAATGCGTCAGCTTTCTGTTTCTTCTCGTCTTTTTTCATCCGATTTCCTCGCAAACAGCTCGTAGCGCCGACCTTGAGGTCGGCATACGAAGTGCTGACCTGAAGGTCGGCGCTACGACCCTAAGCTGCTTCCACCGACGCCAGATCGATGTTCAGGCCAGGTCCCATCGTGGACGAGATGGCGATGCTCCGCACGTATTTCCCTTTGGCTGTAGCGGGCTTTGCCTTGATGACGCTCGAAATCAGGGCGCTGGCGTTATCGGCCAGCTTCTGAGCGTCAAAGGAGACCTTACCGACCGGGCAATGAATGATGCCCGTCTTGTCTACCCGGAATTCCACCTTTCCGGCCTTCACTTCTCTTACCGCCTTCTCCACATCCATCGTGACGGTTCCGGTCTTGGGATTGGGCATCAAGCCGCGCGGGCCCAAAATCTTGCCCAGGCGGCCCACCGACTTCATCATGTCGGGCGTGGCAATGACGGCGTCGAAATCAACCCATCCACCCTGAATCCTTTGCACGATATCGTCGCCGCCCACTTCGTCGGCGCCCGCCTCGCGCGCCTCACGGACCTTATCCCCTGAGGCGATCGCGATCACCCGCTTGCTCTTCCCAAGACCGTGCGGAAGAACGACCGTGCCTCGGACCATCTGGTCCGCGTGCTTCGGATCTACCCCCAGGCACATCGCCACTTCCACGGTTTCGTCAAACTTGGCGAAAGCCGCCTGCTTCACAATCGGCATCGCCTCCGCCACGGTGTAAGCCGGTTTTGTCACCAGTTTAACGGCCGCCGTGAACTTCTTTCCTGCCTTTGCCATCGGTAACTCCTGTCGAAATTCGCAAAGCGAAACTCGAAATTTAAAAGTCAAACTCGAAATTTGCGACCCAGTCAACTTCCAGTTTCCATTTTCCAGTTTCGATTTTCGAATTTCGAATTTCGTTCTTTACGCAACAACCTCAATTCCCATGCTGCGCGCAGTTCCCTTCACCGTCTCAACGGCGGCCGCAATCTCGCGGGCATTAAGATCCGGCATCTTCAGCTTGGCGATCTCTTCCACCTGTTTCTCCGTTACCTTGCCTACTTTGTTGCGGTTGGGCTCACCCGAGCCCTTAGCGATCCCGGCAGCCCGTTTTAGCAGAATTGAGGCCGGTGGCGTCTTGGTTACGAAGGTGAAGCTTCGGTCGCTGTAGACAGTGATGACCACGGGGATGATGAGTCCTTCCTGGTCGCGCCCGGACGTCCTCGCGTTAAACGCCTTACAGAACTCCATGATGTTCACGCCGTGCTGTCCCAACGCCGGGCCTGCAGGAGGAGCAGGAGTAGCTTTCCCCGCCGGAAGTTGCAGCTTCACCATCGCCTGAACTTTCTTCGCCATCCTTTTGCCTCCTCACAGATCTCTGGCCTGCGCGCTCTGTCCGTAGTCCGTCGTCCGTGGTCAGTTGCCAGCAACTGACCACGGACGACGGACTACGGACAACCCCGTCAGATTTTCTCCACTTGATAAAAATCCAACTCCACCGGCGTCGAACGGCCGAAGATCGTGACCATGACTCGAAGCGTGGAACGCTCCTCATGGATCTCATCGACTACGCCATTGAAGTCCTTGAAGGGGCCGTCGGTGATCTTCACGTTCTCGCCCTTGTCGTACTTAAGCCTGGGTTTCGGGTGCTCCGCAGCCACCTCAACCTTGTGAACGATCCGGTCCACTTCCTCGGGTGACAGGGGGCTGGGCCTCTGTCCGGAGCCGACGAATCCGGTGACTCGGGGCGTTTCGCGCACCATGTGCCAAGTGTCGTCGTTCATCTCCATCTCCACCAGCACATAGCCAGGAAAGAAGAGCTTGGGCGTCACCACCTTCTTGCCCTGCCGCGTTTCGAGGATATCCTCGGTAGGAACCATGATCTCCCCGAACTGCCCGACCAGCCCGGCGGCCTCAATGCGGCTTTTCAGGGTTTCCGCCACTTTCTTTTCAAAACCCGAATAGGTGTGAATGATGTACCAGTTCTTGTCCATGCCTGTTCAATTCACTCTAAGAAATCACCTGCGGCCCGCTCTCCGCCGCTTCCCGCCAGCCCGAGCGCGACCCTTCGATGTCGAATGCCGTAACTGTGGAACCCCTACCCGCCATGCAGGAAGTGCCGCAATATCCTGGAAATAGAAGCCATGAATGCCTGGTCGCAAACCCAGAAATAAAACCCGAAAAGAAACGTCGTGATCAGCACCATGACCGTGGTGCCGTAGATTTCCTGCTTGTTCGGCCAGGTTACGCGTTTCATCTCCGTGCGCACATCGGAGAAATAGTCACGAATCTGCACCCAGGTGCTCTTCTCAATGCTGACCGGCTCGCCCATAATTCCCTTTGCCTTCCAAGAAAACCAGCTTCGGCCGAGAACTCTGGCAGGGGCGGAGGGATTTGAACCCCCATGACCGGTTTTGGAGACCGGCAGATTAGCCGTTAATCTGACGCCCCTGCAAAAAGCAGTGACAAGTGATGAGTGACAAGTGACAAGCAAGACCGACCGCTTTGGTCTCGCTCGTCACTCGTCACTTGTCACTCGTCACTTCACTTCTTTATGGACCGTATGGTGCCGGCAAGTGCGGCAGAACTTCTTCAGCTCCAGCCGGTCCTGCTGTTTCTTTTTGTTCTTCGTCGTCGTGTAATTGCGGTTTTTGCAGTCACCGCACTGCAATGTAATAATCTCGCGCATAAACCCAGCTCTCAGCCCTCAGCTTTCAGCTACTGGATAATCTCCGTCACGCTTCCGGCGCCCACCGTGTGGCCGCCTTCCCGGATGGCGAACCGCAGACCTTTCTCCATGGCGATCGGCGTGATCAACTCGATCTCCAGATTC